>JANYLJ010000011.1 GCA_025357945.1 Gemmatimonadota bacterium | reverse complement strand
GCGCGTGATGTCGTTGGGCAGCTCGTGCAGCCGATACCCGACTGCCAGCTTGGCGGCTATTTTGGCAATCGGAAAACCAGTGGCCTTCGAGGCCAAGGCGCTCGAGCGACTGACGCGCGGATTCATTTCGATCACGATCATCCGGCCCGTTTCCGGATGCGTCGCGAATTGAATGTTCGAGCCGCCGGTCTCCACGCCAATCTCGCGAATCACGGCCAGCGACGCGTCGCGCATCCGCTGATATTCCTTGTCGGTCAGCGTCTGGGCCGGGGCCACGGTGATCGAGTCGCCGGTGTGGACGCCCATCGGATCGAAATTCTCGATCGAGCAGATGATCACGACATTATCGTCGGCGTCGCGCATCACCTCCATCTCATATTCTTTCCAGCCGATGATCGACTCCTCGATCAGCACTTCGCAGACCGGCGACGATTCCAACCCACGGGTCACGAGCTGGTCGAACTCGCTGCGGTTATAGGCGATGGCCGAGCCGCTGCCGCCCATCGTAAAGCTGGGCCGAATGACGCACGGCAGCCCAAGCTGCTGGATCAGCGCCCGGGCCTCTGGCAAGTTGTGAACCGTGTCGCCGCGGCAGACTTCCAAGCCGATTTTCTCCATGGCTTGCTTGAACTGTTGACGGTTTTCGGCCTTTTCGATCACCTCGGGGCTGGCTCCGATCATTTCCACGCCGTACTTTTCCAGCACGCCGTGCTGGGCCAGTTCCATCGCCAGGTTCAAGGCCGTCTGCCCACCCAACGTCGGCAGAAGCGCGTCGGGCCGCTCGATCTCGATGATCTTGGTGATCACTTCCCAAGTCAGCGGCTCGATATAGGTGCGATCGGCCATGCCCGGATCGGTCATGATCGTGGCCGGGTTCGAGTTGACGAGGATGACCCGGTACCCCTCCTCCTTGAGCGCTCGCACCGCCTGGGTACCGGAGTAATCGAACTCGGCCCCCTGCCCGATGATGATCGGGCCGGAGCCAATGATGAGGATCGATTTCAGGTCAGTCCGCTTGGGCATCAACCAGGTCCTGAAGCGTACGTTCGAAAGGAATCTGCGGCGACCAGCCGGTGGAATTCCGGAGCCTTGTCGCATCGCCGATCAGCACGGGAATATCGCCGGGCCGGAGCAAGGCCGCATCCTCGACCGCGTGCGCCGCGACACCGACCAGGTGCGCCAACGTCGTGAAGCAATCGGCGAGCCGGTGGCCCACGCCGCTGGCGACGTTGTACACCTCACCAGGCACACCGCGATCGAGCAGGAGCAGGTAGGCGCGCACGACGTCGCGCACGTCGAGGAAGTCGCGCACCACGGCGAGATTGCCGGTCCGGACGGCGGTTGCACCGCGGCGCTTCGCCTCCTTGAGCCGTGCGGCAAGGGCCGGCAGCACGTAGGCCGTGCTTTGACCCGGCCCGGTGTGCGGAAAGGCGCGGGCGATGATCACCGGGAGCGCGGAGTCGCGCCACAACATTTCCAGCGGGATCTCGGCGTTTTCCTTGCTGATGGCGTAGGGCGAACGCGGGTTCCGCGGTGCGGTTTCTGGAATCGGCCCGGTGTGATCCGGCCCGTAGACTTCGCCGGTCGACACGAAGAGGAAGCGGGGCGAACCGTTCTTGCCGAGGAGCTCGCCGAAGACCGCGGCCATGGCCCCGTTGATGAGGTTCGCGGCGTCCGGATTTTCTCGCGCCGCGGCACCGGAGGCGATCGCCGCCAGATGCACGACCGCGTCGGGGCGAAGTGCTGCCAACCGCGCGACATCTTCGACCTCGCGAAAGTCGGCCGGCACGACCTCGACCGCCGGCAGAACGGCGGCGGCCTGCCAGTCGGGCGGCGGCAGCGCCCCAGGGATGATGGCGGCGACGACGCGATGGCCGTCGGCGCGCGCGGCACGCACGAGCCAGCGGCCGACGAAGCCGTCTGCCCCGGTGACGAGAAGCCGCGTCACTTGGGCGCGTGCCGTCCCAAGTCGGCGTCCACCATCATCTTCACCAGCCCGTCGAACGACACGCCAGGTTTCCAGCCGAGCTCCGAGGTGATCCGCGACGGATCGGCGATGAGCAGGTCCACTTCGGCGGGGCGATAGAACTGCGGATCGACGACGACATGCTTGCGCCAGTCGAGCCCGACGTGCTCGAACGCCACGCTGACCAACTGTTCCACCGAATGCGTCGCCCCGGTGCCGACCACGTAGTCCTGCGGTGTGGGCTGCTGCAGCATTCGCCACATGGCGTCGACGTAGTCACCGGCGAAGCCCCAATCCCGCTTGGCGTCGAGGTTGCCCATCCGTAGCTCGGTCGCGAGGCCGAGCTTGATGCGCGCCGCGGCGTCGGTGACCTTGCGGGTGACGAATTCCATGCCGCGGCGCGGCGACTCGTGGTTGAAGAGGATGCCGCTCACGGCGTAGAGCCCGTAGGACTCGCGATAATTCACCGTGATCCAGTGGCCGTACAACTTGGCCACGCCGTAGGGTGACCGCGGATAGAACGGCGTGGTCTCGTTCTGTGGCGTGGCAACCACCTTGCCGAACATCTCGGAGGAACTGGCCTGGTAGAAGCGAGCGGTCGGGCAGGCGAGCCGGACCGCCTCGAGGATGCGGGTCACGCCAAGGGCCGTAAATTCGCCGGTGAGCACTGGCTGAGTGAACGACGTCGGCACGAAGGACTGCGCGGCGAGGTTGTAGATCTCGTCCGGCTGCGCCTCCTGCAGCACCATGGTCAGCGAGTGCTGATCGAGCAGGTCGGCCGCAACGATCCGGATGCGCGGGATCAGGTGTTCGATCCGTTCATACGAGTGGTGCGAGGTCCGCCGGACCATCCCGATGACCTCGTACCCCTTGGCGAGGAGGTGCTCGGCGAGGTAGGAACCGTCCTGGCCGGTGATGCCGGTGATCAGTGCGCGGGGCATGGGGAATCGCTGGTCGTGGGTGGGTTATTGCCGGGGGCAAATCCGGCGGCTATCTTATAGGGCTTTCTTGGGATGGTACTTACCTCGACACTGGAGCACGAACCATGGCGCGCATCTGCACCGTGTGCGGCAAGGGCCCGATGACTGGCAATCATGTCAGTCACGCGAACAATCGCCGGAAACGGCGCTGGTTCCCGAACCTGCAGACCGTCCGCGTGATGGTCGGCGCGGCGCCCCGACGCGTCCAGGTCTGTACCCAGTGCATGAAGAGCGGCAAGGTCGTCAAGGTGCAGAAGTCCGTCGCGCCAGCTGCGGTCAGCGCCTGAAGTCGCCGTCCATATCGTAAAAAGGGGACCCGAAGGTCCCCGTTCTGCTTGTCCCTCCCCACGCATCGGCCGGGTCACTCGGCGAGCAGTTCGATCCGCGCCATCTCGGCGCCATCGCCGGGGCGATGCCCCAACTTCATGATCCGGGTGTAGCCGCCCGGCCGCGACGCGAACCGCGGGCCGATCGTCTTGAACAACTTGGTCAGGATGGCGCGATTCGGAATCTTCTGCTCCACCTGCCGGATGGCGTGGAGGTCACCCCGACGGGCAAGCGTGACCAGTTTCTCGGCGTACGGCCGGAGTTCCTTGGCCTTCGCCACGGTGGTGTTGATTCCTTCGTGCTCGAAGAGCGAGGCCGCCATGTTGCGCAGCAGTGCTCGCTTGTGGCTGGCCGTGCGTGACAGCTGCCGACCCTTGGCGCGGTGGCGCATGGTTTACGATTCCTCGCCCAGGCTCACCGGAACGACCGGTGGCGTTCCCTGATTGGTGATCCGCAGCTCGCCACGGGCGTCCTCGAACTGCATCTCGAAATTCAGCTCCTCGCCCCGCAGCAGGTCCGCAATTTCCTGGAGCGCCTTGCCGCCGATGTTCTTGACGTCCTCGAGGTCCTTGACCGAGAATTCCACCAGATCCTTGAGCGTGCGGATGTTGGAGTTTTTCAGCGAATTGACCGTCCGCACCGAGAGACCGAGGTCGTCGATCGCGCGACCGAGGCGACCGGCGAGGCCGGACGCCGGGGCGCCGTTCTCACCTGACGGTGCCGTGTACGCCGGCGTCTTGCCGAATTCGACGAAGTAGCGGAAATGCTCCTGCGCGAGGGCGGCCGCGTAGGCGATGGCGTCCTCGGGCGAAATCGTGCCATTGGTCTCGACCGAGACCGCCAGGCGGTCGTAATCGGTGCGCTGGCCGACGCGGGTCTCGGCGACGGTGAAATTGGCGCGGCGGACCGGGTTGTAGATCGCGTCGATGCGGACGAGGTCCACCGGATATGACCGGTCGGTCGGGTGCATCTCCGACTCGACGTAGCCACGGCCCTTGTTCACATAGAGCTCGCAGTTCACTTCGCGATCGTCCTGCACCGTGAAGAGCAGGTGATCGGGATTGACCACGCGGCCCTGGCCCGAGTCCTGGATGTCGCGAGCGTAGACCGGCCCTGGCCCCTGCTTGCTGATCCGGAGCACCGCCTCGTCGACGGCGTCGTCGAGCACGAGCGTGAGCGACTTGAGGCGCTGCACGATCTGGTGCACGTCTTCGAGCACACCCTGCACCGTCTGATGCTCGTGCACCACGCCGTCGAGGCGGAAGCCCCAGACGGCGCTGCCCGGCAACGACGACAGCAGGAGGCGGCGCAACGAATTGCCGAGGGTATGGCCGAAGCCACGCTCGAGCGGTTGCAGCCGGAACTCGGCGATGTTCGGATTGTCTTCCCGCTTCGTCATCTCGACGACTTGCGGGCGAACCAGTCCGGTCAGGTCAATAGCCATCAGCCCGTATCCTTCAGGTTACTTCGAGTAGAGCTCGACGATGAGCTGTTCCGTCGCGTTCACCGGGATGGCGTCACGCGTCGGCAGCTCGAGCAGTCGTCCGGCAGCTTTTTCTGCGTCGATCGAAATCCACGACACCGCCGCGCCACGGGACGCGTACTCCTGCGCCAGCTTGACGCTGATCTGTTCGCGATCCTTGGGGGCCACGCGGACTTCCTGGCCCGGCACAACGTGGTAGCTCGGGATGTCCACCTTGCGACCGTTCACTTCGACGTGGCCATGCCCGACGAGCTGCCGTGCGCCGCGGCGCGACGAGGCGAAGCCCATCCGGTAGACGATGTTGTCGAGCCGGGTCTCCAGCGCCACCAACAGATTGGTACCCTTCACACCCGGCAGGCGCGACGCACCGATGTAGGTGTTGCGGAACTGCGACTCGGACAGACCGTACATGCGCTTGACCTTCTGCTTCTCGCGCAGCTGCTTGGCGTATTCCGACATCTTCCGCCCGCGTCCAGCGGCCTGCCCGTGCTGGCCCGGCGGATACTGCCGACGTTCGATGGCACACTTTTCCGTCAGGCAGCGGGTCCCCTTGAGGAACAGCTTGGTGCCCTCGCGGCGGCAGAGACGACATTGTGGACCGGTGTATCGCATGGCTCAGACCCGCCGCTTCTTGGGGGGACGGCACCCGTTGTGCGGGATCGGCGTGACGTCGCGAATCGACGCCACCTTGAGCCCGACCGACGCCAGCGCCTGAATGGCCGACTCCCGTCCGCTGCCCGGTCCCTGCACCCGCACGTGCACCTTGCGCATGCCCAGGTTGAGGGCTTCGCGGGCGCAGTTCTCGCCGGCGACCGTGGCCGCAAACGGCGTCGACTTCTTCGAGCCCTTGAACCCGGCCTTGCCGGCCGTCCCCCAAGCCACCGTGTTGCCACGGAGGTCGGTGATCGTGATCAACACGTTGTTGAAGGTCGCGGAGATGTGAACGATCCCCTCGGACTCCACCAGCTTCTTCGAGCGCTTGGCGCTCGGCTTTGGTACGGCGACAGGTGCGGTCATGGATTACTTCTTCGTGACTTTCTTCTTGCCGGCAATGGCCCGACGCGGGCCCTTCTTGGTCCGGGCGTTGGTATGGGTGCGCTGACCGCGCACCGGCAAGTTGCGGCGATGACGAATGCCGCGATAGCTGCCGATGTCCATCAGGCGCTTGATATTCAGGTTGACCTCGGTGCGCAGCGCGCCCTCGGTCTTGGTGCTGCGCTCGATGACCTGGCGCAGGCGCCCGACCTCGGCGTCCGACAGGTCACGCACCCGGGTATCGAAATTGATGCCGGTTTCGGTGAGCAGCTTGCGGCTGGTCACCCGACCGATGCCGTAGATGTATGTGAGGCCGATCTCGACGCGTTTTTCGCGCGGCAGGTCTACGCCAGCAATACGGGCCATGTTACCCCTGCCGCTGCTTGTGCTTGGAGGTCCGGCTGCAGATAACACGCACCACGCCGCGCCGTTTTACGACGCGACAACTCTCACAGATCGGCTTGACACTCGAGCGAACCTTCACGTGAAATCGTCTCCGAAACCATGGTTGCGGGATAGCAAGGAATGATAGCGGCCCCGGGTGAGGGACGCAACTGGGCCTGCCGCACCGAGTTCCGGCGTTCCCCGGCCGGGGAATGAGCCCGCCGCCGGCAGCAACGTGAGCGCCGCCCGGTGGCGCTGGCACGCGGGGGGGGGCAGGCGAACCAGGGATCAGCTCCGATGCACGGCGGCGATAAACTCCGCGTAGGCGGCTGCCGGGTCTGCGGCCTCGGTGATCGGGCGTCCGACGACCAGATGGGTCGCCCCCGCCGCCACCGCGGCCTCGGGGGTGGCGACCCGGCGCTGGTCGCCGAGAAGATCGGCCGCGCGCCGGATGCCGGGCACCACAATGCGCCGGTCGCCCACCAGGGGGCGGACGCGCGCGACTTCGTCGGCGGAACAGACGATGCCGTCCACACCGGCGCCGAGGGCCAGTTCGGCGAGGCGCATCACCTCGTCGCCCAGCTCGATCCGTTCGCGACCGGTCACCGCGGCGTAACTCCCGGCATCGTGGGAGGTCAGTACTGTGACCGCCACGATCTTGATTCGCTTGGCGGCGGCGGCCACGGCAGCCCGCAGCATGGCGTCGCCACCGGCCGCGTGCACAGTGACCATTTCGACACCAAGTTCCGCTGCGGCGTTGACCGCACCAGCGACGGTGTTCGGGATGTCGTGCCATTTCGGATCGAGAAACACCGGATGGCCGCCGGCTGTCAGACCGCGCACGAACCCGGCGCCCGCGCGCGTGAGCAGCACCGATCCAACCTTGACCGCGCAGGCATCGGGAAGTTGATCGAGCAACGCGATCGCGCTGGGTGCGTCCGGCGAGTCGAGCGCGACGATCAGTTCAGCCATCCGTGCGCTCCAGCTCGGCGATGAGACGTTCCGGCAATCGTGGATCGGCTAGCGCCGCGGTGCCGATGGCAACCAGCGTCGCGCCGGCGCGAAGGTAGTCGCGGATGTGCTCGGCGCGCGAGACACCGCCCACGCCGATGATCGGCAGGCCTGGCAAGGCGTCGGCGGTCCGGCTGACCGCCAGTAGTCCGACCGGCCGAAGGGCTGGTCCGCTCACGCCGCCGAAACCGCTGCCGAGCCGCGAGCGGGCTCCGTCATAGGCCGCACCGGGCATGGTATTGACCAAGGTGACACCATCGGCGCCGGCGTCGCGGGCGGCGCGGGCCACGGTAGGGATGCTGGGGAGGATCGGCGAGAGCTTGGCGAAGAGCGGCCGGCGGGTCGCCCGGCGACACCCGGCGATCACGGCCGCCACGGCGGCGGGATCCGAGCCGAACTCGACGCCGCCGGCACTCGTGTTGGGGCAAGAGAGGTTGATTTCGTAGCCGACGTGTCCCTCAACCGCATCGAGCAGACCGATTACCTCGGCGTACTCCGTCGTGGTGAACCCAACGATGTTGACCAGCACCGGCAGCGCGGGAACGTGGGCGTGCAACCACGGCAGGTCGTACGCGCGCACTTGCTCGACGCCGGGGTTCGCGAGGCCAACCGAGTTGAGCATCCCGCCCCGTATTTCTGCGACGCGAGGCGCCCGGTTGCCAGCCCGTGGCGCGAGCGACACCGCCTTGGTGACCAGACCGCCTACCCGCCCGAGCGCCACAACGCCAGCGACCTCGCGCCCGAAGCCGGCGGTACCGGAGGCCAGCAAGACCGGATTGGCGAACGCGATACCGGCGACGTCTCGCGCCAGGCTCATGGGCGCTCCGGCGCGGCGGGGCCGAGCGGCTTGGCCACCCAGAGGCGCGCGATGAATCTGTTGAGGGAATCTTCGAGCCGCGGCACCTGGACGCGGCCGGCGACATCGCCATTTGCAGCGGCCACGTAAGGATTGGTCGGAAGCCTGCGGACCCGCGCCAGCAGCGCGTCGGCCGAGTCCGGCTCGAGCGGCCCGCGGGCGAGCAGCGCCTTGGCGGCGTAGGGTGACTGCGGCCAGTCCCGCTCGAGCCGCGCAAAGAACCAGGCGCCGAGCCGTGGTGCACGAAGGGAATCGCGGGCCAGCTCGCCCAGTGCGAACATGATCAGGTCCCCGCGTGCCGCACCTGCCGCGGTCGAATCATTCTTCCCGAGCAACTGCCGGCCATAGCGGACCAGATCGGCGAGACGCCTGCCAGCGAACCCGGCATCGGCGAGGTCGACCGCGGCGATTGCATCGACCGGGCCGCGCAGCTCCGAGGGCGTGGTCGGCCGAGTCAACCGGAGCTGTTGTTGCAACATGCCGCCCTCGCCCGCGGCACTGCCGGCCGAACCGAGGTCGAGCCGCCGCAACCGACGGTCTGCGGCCGCGGGATCGTAGGCGAGCGCCGCCCGCGCCGCGGCGAGAATCAACGCGGAGCGCCCTGCCACCGAGAGCGTCGGAAACCCGAGGACGCGATCGAGGAGCGAATCGGCCGCGGCGCTGTTGTGAACGGCGAACGTCTCGATGTAATCGACCCATCGCACCGAGCTGTCGGACGCAGCGAGGGCGGGAGACAACTCGGCGAGCGCTCGGTCGGTCCGACCGAGCTGGGCGAAGGCCGTCGCGCGATCGAGTCGCGCGGGCAGCGAGTCCTCGCCGGCGAGAGTGGCCAGGGCCAGGTCCCAGTTCCCTTGCAGCAGGAGCGCGTGCCCTTGGCGCAGCCGCCCCTCGCGGCGGACCGCCGGGTCGGTGGTCATCGCCAGCAGCATCGCGTAGATCGACGCGGCGGCCGGTCCACCGAGCGCCTCCTCGCACGCCCCGAGTTCGAGCAGGAGCTGTTGCTGCCACGGGCTGTGGGATGCCGCCGACAGCGCGCCTTGCAATGCGGGAACGGCTCGCACACAATCGTGAGTGCGGGCGGCGGCATGACCGGCGAGCCACAACGCTTCGGCACCCCGCGCGCCGTGCGGCGCCCGAGCGTATGCCGATTCGGCCTTGACGATCACCTGCCCCCATAGCAGCTGTGCCTGGCCCGGTTGCCGGTCGCGTTCGGCGCGGAGCGCATTCTTGCTGAGCAGGCGCGCCTGATAGAGCGAATTGGACCACGTGCACGCCGCGAGCAGTCCGACAGCAGCGATGACAAGTCGGTTCACGGACCGGTTCCGAGGGCGGTGTCGGCGATTTCCTTGTCGTGTTCCTTGAGGTACGCCAGGATCGCCACCGCGATACTCGATGCCAGCTTCCGCTGGCCGTCGCGACTCGTCATCAGCGTCGCGTCCTCACGATTGGTCGCGTAGCCGATCTCGATCAGCACCGATGGACGCCGGGCGGTGTTGAGCACGGCAAAGCCAGCCTGCTTGACGCCTTTGTTGCCGCCGTCGTGCACTTCACCGAGAAAACTCTGAATGAAGGCTGCGGCTTGTTGCGACCCCCGCAGGAACTCGCCCCGATACAGGTCCTTGAACATGAAGTCGAGGTCGTTCGACCGCTTGGTCTCGGTGATGGGATTGTCAAAACGTTGCGCCCCGTTCTCCATGCGCGCCACTCGGGCGGCATCCTCGTCGCGCGCCTCCGAGAGGAAGTAGGTCTCGAAGCCGCGGACCTCTTGGTACCCGCGTCGCGGGTTGAGCGAGTTGACGTGAATCGATACGAAGAGATCACAATCACCGGTGCAGTACTTCGGCGCGCGCTGGCCGAGGTTGATCAGTGTGTCGGTCCGTCGGGTCATCATGACCCGGACACCGCGCTTTTCCAGTTCGTCCCGCACCAGCAGGCCGACCGAAAGGGTAACATCCTTCTCCTTCATCCCGCGGGGAAAGAACATCCCCGGGTTGCCCGGATCGGTGCCCCCGTGCCCCGGGTCGATCGTGACGTGATGTTCCGGTCTGAGGCCACCAGGCAGGCGGCTGCGCTGTTCGTCCCCGGTCGTGGTCCGCGATGGCCGGTTCGCGATCGGGACCACGCCGCCACCCTCCCGGAGGACACCGGTCGCGGCGACATACGTCCAGGCCTGACGAGTCGCCGATGCAAGGATTTCCGCGACAAATGCGAGCGGCACCAGCAGCGAGTCACCGCGCCGACGCGATACGGCGGGCAGTCCGCGCAGGGTCACGCCATCCTGCACCAGCGCTGTGCCGGCAAGGAACCGGAACCGGCCCGCGGCGGTCTGCAGCGTCACCCACGGGTCGCCCCGCTCGACCGTCGCGCCGAGTCCGAGCGCCAAGGCGTTGAGCGATACCAGTGGACCGTCGCCGCGCAACCGCAGCAACGGGATCTCGGTGACGCCGTGCGCCGTGCTGATTTGCAAGCGCGTGAGCGGTACCGCGAGCAGGACGGCCGCGAGCGCCGCAGGTATCATTTCCGCCCCCGCCACGACATCGCGCGAGCAACTTCGCGGTCGGCTTCACGGCGCTTCAGGTCCTCGCGCTTGTCGTGGGACTTCTTGCCCTTGGCGAGTGCGAGCTGCAGCTTGGCACGCCCACGGATGAAGTAGAGCTCGAGCGGGATCAGCGCCAGGCCGTCGCGCTCCACCGCGCCAATGAGTTTTTCGATCTCGCGCCGGTGGAGCAGCAGCTTGCGCGAGCGCACCGGGTCGTGATTGTATCGATTGCCCTGTTCGTAGGGCGCGATGTTCAGGTTTTCCACCCAGACCTCGCCGCGGGACACCCGGGCGAAGGCCTCCTTGATCGACGCACCGCGGCGGCGCAGCGACTTCACCTCGGTGCCAGTCAGCACCAAGCCTGCTTCCAGCGTGTCGAGCACGTGGAAGTCATGAGTGGCCTTGGGATTGCGCGCAACGCTGACGCGCTCGAGGCGCGGCGCTGTCGCGGCGGCAGCGGGCTTCGCGGACATGTTCTAAAGTAACGGTCGCAGATGCCATCTGCTTGACGCTCAGGCCGCAGGACGACTACGTTTGCGCGCCTCGCCGAAGTGGTGGAATGGTAGACGCGCTGCGTTCAGGGCGCAGTGGGCGTAAGCCCGTGGGGGTTCGAGTCCCCCCTTCGGCATTTCCTTCCCGGACAATCGCTCAATACCGCCGCATCGCCGGATCGACGCTGTCGGCCCAGCCGTCGATGCCACCCGCCAGGCTGCGTACCCGCGGAAAACCGGCGCGCAACAGCAAGTCACGTGCGGCCAGCGAACGCGCCCCGAAGTGGCACACGGTGACCAGCTCACGATGCCGCGGGATCTCGGCCAGGCGCGCCGGCAGCGCGCCCAGCGGTATCAGTTGCGCGTCGACGAGGTGGGCAATCTCGAATTCCCACGGTTCGCGCACGTCGAGCACGAGCGGTGGGTCGGCCTCGGCCAACATACGCACCAACTCACCGCCGCCGATTTCCGCGTCGTCCAACGCGGCGCCGAGGTCCGGCGTTCCGCAGAACGCCTCGTAGTCGATCAGCTCGGTGATCACCGGATGATCGCCGCACACGGCGCAGTCGGGATCCCGTCGCACCGCGATGTCACGAAACCGCAAACGGAGCGCGTCGAACACGACGAGTCGCCCGACGGTGGATTCACCGATCCCGACCATCCACTTGATCGCCTCGAGCGCTTGCAACGTGCCGATCACCCCCGGCAGCACGCCGAGCACGCCCGCGTCGGCACAGCTCGGCACGAGTTCGGCGGGTGGCGGCTCGCTGAACAGGCAGCGGTAGCACGGCCCACCCGGTGCACCAAACATGGATAGTTGTCCCTCGAAGCGCAGGATGCTCCCGTATACGAGCGGCTTTCCCTCGAGGACGCAGCTGTCGTTGACGAGGTAGCGGGTCGGGAAGTTGTCGCTGCCATCGACGACGATGTCGAACTCTCGCACGATCCGACGCGCATTGCGGGAGGTGAGCCGTTCGTCAAACGACTCCACCTGCACGTTCGGATTGAGCGCGGCGAGCCGTTGGCTGGCAGACCGGGTCTTCGCGACCCCGATCGCGGCAGTGTCGTGAAGCACCTGCCGCTGGAGGTTGGACAGGTCCACCACGTCGCTGTCCACGATACCCAGCGTGCCTACCCCGGCAGCCGCGAGGTACAACGCCGCCGGCGAGCCGAGTCCGCCCGCGCCGACGAGGAGGACCCGCGCTGCCTTGAGCTTTCGCTGTCCGGCCAACCCGATCTCGGCAAGCGTGAGATGTCGGGCATAGCGGAGAAGTTCATTCGTTGACAGGGCGTCGGACATGACGCAATGCTCGACGGTAGGGACGCGATGGTCAATAGCGGCGTCGGCGCCGGCGCGTTACGGTCCTGATGGCGGGCGAACGTCAACGTGCGGACGACGGGACCGTCGCCTCCCGCCGGATGACGCGACGTGGTTGTCCGCCAACGCAGACCCAACCAATATTTCCCGATGCCGACGCGCCCCACCGCAGTCCACGCCGTCACCAAGCCGCCGCGCAGCGCGTTGCGCCGACTGGCCGACTTCTGGCGGGTGCTCGGGCCCGGAGTGATCACGGGGGCCGCCGACGACGACCCGTCCGGGATCGCGACGTACTCGATCGCGGGGGCGGAATTCGGCTCGACGCTCCTCTGGCTGGCACCGCTCTCCTGGCCGCTCATGGCGGCCGTCCAAACCATGTGCGCCCGAATCGGCATGGTGACGGGCCAGGGGCTGATGGCGGGGCTACGAACCAAGTTCCCGCGGCCCCTGCTCGCTGCCGCTTGCTTTGCCTTGCTGGTCGCGAACACGATCAACATCGGCGCCGACCTGTCCGGCATGGCCGACGCCGTCGCAATGCTCACCGGCGTCAGCTCGCACCTCTGGGTGGTGCTGTTCGGCGGCGCGATCGCCTGGAGCACCGTCCGCCTGCGGTACGCCGTCATCGCGAACGTGCTCAAGTGGCTTGCGCTGGTCCTCTTTGCGTATGTGATCACCGCCGTCAAAGTTGGGCCGCACTGGGGTACCGTCCTCCACGACACCTTCGTGCCATCCATGCCGCACGGCTCCCACGCCTGGGGGACGGTCGTGGCGATTCTTGGCACGACGATTTCGCCGTACTTGTTCTTCTGGCAGGCATCGCAGGAAGTGGAAGAAGAGAAGGCGCTCGGACGCCATTCGCTGGTCGCGCGCCGCGGGGCCACTGCCGATGAAATCGGCCGCCGCAAGCTGGACGTGGGGGTCGGTACCTTCTTCTCGAACATGGCGATGTACTTCATCATCCTCACCACGGCGCTCACCTTGCACGCCCACGGCGTCACGCACCCGACGTCCAGTCGCGAGGTCGCCGAGGCACTCAAGCCCCTCGCCGGTAACCTCTCGGCGCTGCTGTACACGCTCGGCCTCGTCGGCACCGGGGCGCTCGCGATTCCGACTCTCGCGGGCTCGGCCGCGTACGCATTCGCCGAGCTGTTTGGCTGGCGCCAGGGCATCGACGAGCACTTCCGCGGCGCGCCGGCGTTCTATGCCGTGATCCTCATCTCGGTCGCGGTCGGCGTCGCGTTCGACTTCGCCGGCATCCCCACGCTCAAGCTCCTCTACGGTACCGCCGTGATCAACGGCGTGCTCGCGCCGTTTCTGCTGACCGGGATCCTGATCGCTGCGTCGGACAAGACGCTGATGCGGGGACAGCCAAGTTCGCGGTTGGGGCGCGCCGTCGTCGGTGGCACAACGCTGGTCATGTTCGCTGCGACCATCGCGATGTTTGTGTTCTAGGTCCTCCGGCCGCTCTCACACTCCACAGCCCCGCCACCGGCCCCAACGACAATACCACCAGCGCCCAGCGCCAACCGATCGCCGCGCCAAGCATCGGCACCAGCTGAATACTCCCGACCGTGAGCAGGAAACCAAGCGACGTCTGGAGCGTGAGCGCGGTGCCGACGGCGTGGGACGGTGCGATCTCGGTCACCATCGCGGAGAACTGCGCCGAATCCGCAACGACGGCGATCCCCCAGACCAGACAGATGCCGAGGACGAGCCATCGCGGGCCACCGAAAGCAAGCGCGCTCAGGACGCAGCATGCGCCACTCACCAGGAGTGCGGTGCGGACGACAGGAACTCGCCCGATCCGGTCGGCGGTACGACCGCCCCAGACACAACCCAATGCTCCGATCGCGATGCAGGCGAACGGCCACACGCCGGCCGTCGCGACGTCGGGCGGGGACGCGGCCGGAAAACGGCCCGCCGCCTGTGCCGCGAACGACGCCGCGAGAAACGTGGGAATCCATGCCCAGAAGGCGTAGAGCTCCCACATGTGACCGAGATAGCCGCCAGTCACGCGGCGCAGCAACGGCTCCCGCACCACCGTCGCCACCAGTCGCCATGAAAACGGGCGAGCGGGAAACGCATGGGGCCCATCGCGGAACCAGAGCGCGACCAGCAGGGCCGCCGCCAAGGCGGCGAACGAGGGTACCGCCACGACGGCGACGAACGGCAGCTGACCGCCACCTTCGAGCAGGTACGGCATCGCCTTCCCGATCGTCAGCGCGCCGACGATCGCGCCGATGGCAAGCCCGCGTTCGGCCCGAAACCAGGTCGCTGCCATCTTCATCGCGGGAGGGTACACGCCAGCGAGCGCCATCCCGGTGAGCGCCCGGCTGGCGATCGCGAACGCGAATGTGTTGGCGGGGATCAGTGCCGCGTTGGCCACGGCGGCAAGCATCGCGCAGCCGGCAACGTACCAGCGGAGCGGCAGGACGTCAGAAAGATTGAGCGCCGCCGCGATCAACGTGCCGACCACAAACCCGAGCTGCACCGTCGACGTGATCCAGGCCGACTCCGCGCCGGAGAGCAGCAGCCGTGTTCGCAACTCGGGCGCGGCCGCGCTGCCCGCGAACCAGACCGACATGGCCAGCAATTCGGCCGTGGCGAGCAGCGCCAGCTGCCGCCACCGCCGCGGTGATTCGGTCACCCGCCGCCCGGGATACCCTTCGCGCCCGGGACGCCCAGCTCGGTCATCGCGCGCAAGTCGAGCACCTCGTCGAGCTCTTTCCCCGCCAACAACTTCTTCTGAATCACGAGCTGCCTGACCGTGAGTCCCGTGGCAATCGCCTCCTTCGCCAATCTCGCCGCTTCGGCGTACCCGAGCTTGGGGGCGAGTGCCGTCACGAGCGCGGGGCTCCGCTCGAGCCAGTGGGCACACTGGGCCTCGTCGGCCTCGATGCCGCGGATGCACTTTTCGTCAAACACCTGCACGGCCCGTGACAGGATCATGAGGCCGAACACCACATTGTGGGTGATCACCGGCATCATGACGTTGAGCTCGAGCTCACCGGCCTTGGCGGCCATCGCGACCGTCGTATCAAGGCCGATCACCTGGTAACACACCTGGTTCACCATTTCGGCGATCGACGGGTTCACCTTGCCTGGCATGATGCTCGATCCCGGCTGCACTGCCGGGAGGATGATCTCCGCCAATCCTGTGCGCGGTCCCGACGCCAGCAGGCGGATATCATCGGCGATCTTGCAGAGATCCAGTACGAACGCCCGAACGGCGCCGCTGAACGTCGCGATATCACCCATGGACTGCATGAGTTGAATGCGGTCGTCCGCCACCTCGAGCTCGAGTCCGGTCAACGCACGCAGGTACTGGACCATCAACGCCGGGTACACCGCTTCCGCGTTGATGCCGGTGCCGACCGCCGTGCCGCCGATGTTCATCGCGCGGAGCCACTCAGCGGCCTGCGCCAGCTTCTGGTGGTGGCGCTCGACCGTGTGCCCGTATGCGGTGAACTCCTGGCCCAGGCGGATCGGCGTGGCATCCTGCAGGTGGGTGCGACCCGACTTGAGCACGTGATCGAACTGCTTCCCCTTGGCGAGGAACGTCTGCGCCAGCCCAGCCACCGCCGTCAGGAGCGACGGCAGGGTGCGCAGCGTGGCGACGCGCATTGCCGTGGGGATCACGTCGTTGGTCGACTGCGCCATGTTGACGTGATCGTTGGGATGAATCGGGGCGTAGCTGCCGCGCGGCTTGCCGAGAAGCTCGTTGGCGCGGTTGGCGAGCACTTCGTTGCAGTTCATGTTGTGTGACGTGCCGGCGCCGGCCTGATACGGATCGACGATGAACTGATCGCGATGCTGGCCGGCGAGGATCTCATCGGCCGCGCGGATGATGGCATCGGCCAGCTCCGGTTCAAGGCGGCCGGTGTGCCGATGGGTCTCGGCCGCGCAGCGCTTGATCATGATGACCGCATCGACGAACGCCGGGAGCGGCTGCAAGCCGGAGATCGGGAAGTTCTCCGCGGCGCGCAGCGTCTGGATGCCGTACAGCGCCTCAGCGGGTACCTGTTTTTCGCCGAGGGGGTCCCGTTCGGTGCGGAAGGTCATCCTGACGTTGCTCCTGACTTGCGGGCCGTGAGGAATTTCTCGACCGCGATCGCTGCCGTCGTCGCGTCACCAACGGCGGTGGTGATCTGCCGTGTCAACTGCACCCGAAGGTCGCCCGCCGCGAAGAGCCCCGGGATCGATGTCTCCATCCTGTCGTTGGTGATGAGGTATCCGGCCGGATCGTGCACGATGTGCTGCTTCACCAGCCCGGTGTTCGGCATGAAGCCAACGAACACGAACGCGCCGGTGACGGCCAGGTCCGACTTCGCGCCGGTGACGGTGTGCTCGAGGTTGAGCCGGGTGAGGCCCTTGACGTCCCCCACCATCTCGAGCACGCGATGGTTCCAGAGCACTTCGATCTTCGGGTTGAAGAACGCCCGCTCCTGCACCACGCGCGACGCGCGAAACTCGTCGCGCCGGTGGATGATGTACACCTTCTCGGCGTAGCGCGTCAGGTAGTCGGCTTCCTCCACCGCGGCATCGCCGCCACCGATCACCGCGATCGTCTCCCCTTTGAAGAACGCGCCGTCGCACACCGCACAATAGGACACGCCGCGCCCGGCATACTCCGCCTCGCCCGATACACCGAGGCGGGTGGGTGTGCCACCGGCGGTCAGGATCACCGCTGGTGCGGTGAACATCGCGCCGGTGGTGGTCGCGACCTCGAAGATGCCGTCGTCGCGGCGAACGACCGACACGACGTCTTCCATCCGGATGTCCGCGCCAAATTGCCGCGCGTGCTCGGCCATCTTCTCGGCCAGGTCGGGGCCAAGAATCGACAGGAAGCCCGGGTAGTCCTCGATCTTCTCGGTGTTGAGCAACTCGCCACCGGGAATGCCGCGTTCGAGCACGACGGCACGCAGCATGCCGCGCCCGCAGTACATGGCGGCGCACATCCCGGCCGGCCCGGCACCGATGATGATGACGTCGAACTCGGTACCGATTTCGTCAGGCGGCGGAGCGAATGGATCCTTAGTCATAGGGTTGCGAATATAGAACACCTTCGGGTTCCCGAGGCGGTTGGTTCGCGGAACGCACCGGCCCCACCCGCAGCAAGGCGATCGCTCCATGGCACGACGAAATCGACCCGATCACCAGGTCAGCGCCGGTGGCGGCATCGGCCACCGGAACGAACCGGGCAAAGCCGTCGAACGCGGCGTGAGCCGGGTACATACCGACACCAAAGGCGGTGTGGCGGCAGTTGAACAATGCCGGTGCCGCCGTGGGGCGGTTCCGCGCATGGTCACGCGTCCACGCGGTCACCGCATCCGCCATTTCCCACGTCCGTGGCGCCTTGATCGCCGGACAAAGAAGCGGTTCGACGCAGTGGGTGGGACACAGCCAGTCCGCAAAGGATACATACCGCACGCCATCGTGGTGCAACCGATCGTACGGCGTGCCGAGCGGCACTTCGGCGGGAAGGAGGGAGACCTCGCGGTCCGGCCAACGAGTGCGTGCCCGCCGCTCAAGCCAGTGCGCGAGCAAGTGTGGCATCAGCGGCGTGGGCACGATCGTGTCGGTCAGGTGGTCGAGGTCTCGGCGGGTCGGGTCGAGATACCGGTCGAGAAAGTCGTTCCACGGCGACACGACGAGCTCGCAGCCGGGCTCGACGACATGCGCGGCGGCCTGACACCCGGGGTCCTGATCCACGACCAGCAATCGGCGGAAACGCAGGGCGACCTTGCGACGCGCGGTGGTGAGCTGGCCCAGGTAGAAGGACCCGTAGCAGCCGCCGCCCATGATCGCGATATCGCCCAGTTCGATCATCGACGCAAGCGCCGCCCGCCATCGACGACGAGTGTCTCACCGGTAACGAAATCGCCGCGTTCCACGAGGTACAACATCGCGTCGACGGCATCCTGCGGTGTGCCGAGGCGCCGGAGCGGCGTCGTCTCGCTCAGGAACGCGCGCTTCTCCGCGTCGTAGTCGTCGGGCACGAGGACCGTGCCTGGTGCGATCGCGTTGACGGTGACGTCCGGCGCAAGCGCCATCGCGAGCACTTTGGTGAGCATGATGACGCCGGCCTTGCTGATCGAGTGCGCGGCGTAGTTCGGCCAGGGTTCCAGGCCACCGAGGTCGGCGATGTTGACGATCGTGCCACGGGCCTTCGCGAGGTGCGGCGCCGCGTGTTGCGCCACGAAGAACGGCGCTCGCAAATTGAGGTTGATCACCGCGTCCCAGAGCTCGACGGTGGTGTCGGCGACACTCACCCGCTCCATGACGGCGGCGGAATTGATTAACACGTCCAACTGGCCGAAACGCGCGACGACGCGGTCTGCCAGGCCGGACGCCGCGGCGGCGTCACGCAGATCCGCGCCAAAGCATTCCGCATCGATGTGCCGTGCCCGCAACGACGCCAACAGCGCGTCAGCCTCCGTCTTCGAGCTGCCGTGATGAATGGCAACCCGCATCCCTTTCGCCGCCAGCGCTTCGACGAACGCCCGGCCGAGCCGCCGCGCTCCGCCGGTGACGAGGGCGACGCCACCGACGATCTCCATCACGGCGAGCTCGCGGGCGCCGGCCGCCGTGCGCGCAGCTCGGTCAACCATTCGTCGGGAACCTGTTGTGACCCGAGCTGCGCGTGGGCACCGGCCGCCGCGCTCTCGCCGTGCCAGTCCGAACCACCAGTTCGTGCCAGCCCAAGGGCCATGCCCGCGTCGGTGATATTGGCGAGCTGGTCACCGGAATGACTGGGGTGACGGGTCTCCACCGCGTCAAGTCCCTGCTCCTTGAGCCGGGTGAGGTTAGCGAGCGTACCATAGTTCTTGAGGTGTGCGGCTGACACGACGCCGCCCTTGGCGTGCACGAGATCCGCAACGCGCGCCAGCGGCGGCAGGTCCTTCTCGACGAAGGCAGGCCGCCCGCGCCCGATATACCGATCGAACGCCTGCTGAATCGTGTGGACATGCCCGCGCTGAAACAGCGCCCGCGCAACGTGCGGACGGCCGATCGCGCCGCCGCCGGATTCGCGGAGGACGTCGTCGTACGACACCGCCAGGCCGAGGCCGGTCAACCGGGATACCATGTCGCGAGCGCGCCGACTTCGATCGTCGCGGGCCCAGGTGAGGAACGCTTCAAGCTCGGGATCGCCCGGTTCAACAAAATACGCCAGCAGGTGCATTTCGCCCCAGTCGACAGCCACCGAAAACTCGCAGCCACCAACGACCTCGACACCGAGCCGGGCTCCGGCCGCGTGCGCCTCGCCAAGTCCCGCCGTCGTGTCGTGATCCGTCAGCGCCATCGCGGTCAGGCCGAGCCTTGCCGCTGTCTGCACCACCTCGGCCGGCGGGAGCACGCCGTCCGAGGCGGTGGAGTGACAGTGCAGGTCGATCACGCCGACCGACCGTAGCCGCCGTCGGGCGACGTCCAGGCCGGCTGCGTCTGGGTGAGCAAGTTGAGCAGCGATGCGTCGGTGGCGTCCTCCAGCGCGATCTCCACGGCCTTCGCACCACGGGGCGAGAAGCGCGCAAACCGTTGCTCCCGCGCACCCTCACCCACCCGAAGGAACTCCAGCGACACTTCGTCGGAGCCGTACTGGGTGCGCCGGCCGCTGGGCGTGACTTCCCAGATGGCGCCGGTCGGGTCGGTGATCCGGCGCGGCATCAGGCGTTGTCCTCAGGAAACGCATGCAGCGTCCGGCGCACGTCCGCGAGGAACTTGTCGGCGTCGGCACCGTCCACGACGCGATGGTCGTAGGCCATGCAGAACATCCCCTTGGTGCGCACGCCGATGGCGTCGCTGCCGTCCGGCATCGTGATCACTGCCGGGCGCTTTTCGATCGCGCCGACGGCGAGAATCGCCACCTGTGGCTGGTTGATGATCGGCGTGCCGACGTAGCTGCCGAAGCCGCCGGGATTCGTGATCGTGAAGGTTCCCTTCTGCACGTCGTCCGGTGTCAGGCGCTTGGTGCGGGCACGGTCGGCGAGGTCCTGCACCGCGCGCGCGACCCCGATCAACGAGAGTTCATCCGCGTGCCGGATTACCGGCACGATCAATCCCCAGTCGAGTGCGACGGCGATGCCGACGTTGATATCGCCACGATAGATCGTGTTGTCGCCCGACACGGCGGCGTTCACGATCGGATGCTTGCGCAAGTTGTCGGCGATCGCCTTCACGATGAAGGCGAGGAAGGTGAGGTTCACACCCCGCTCAGCGAACGACGCCTTGCCGCGTTGGCGCACGCCGGCGACGTGGGTGAAATCGATCTCGATCAGTGAGTTCACGTGCGCCGATACGCGACGCGACAACACCATATGGTCGGCGGTGAGCTTGCGAATGCGGCTCCACGGTTCGACCCGGTCACCCGCCCAGGCGGCAACGGGCGCCCCTGGCGGGAGCGAGGGAACACCGGGGACGGGCGCCGCCGGCGGCGCCGCTACGGGCGCGGTCGGCTTCTCCACGACAACCGGCGCCGGCGTCACCGGCTCGGCCCTTGCGGCCGGGGCCGCCTCCAGATAGCTCAACACGTCCTGCTTGGTCACCCGCCCGGCGGAGCCGCTGCCAGGAATCGCGCCGAGATCGAGGTTGTGGTCCTCGACCATCTTGCGGACCAACGGAGTGGACTTCCGCCGGAGCCGATCCTCGGCGGACTCGTCCGCGGCCGGCGTTGGTGCCACCGGGGGCGCCGCGGGTCGGGGCGCTGGTGCAACCGGGGACGGTGGCGTTGACGATGGCGGTGGTGCGTTCGCCGGCGGCGGCGGCGAGGGTGCCGCCGCCGGGCTCGGCGCGGGGGCGGCGACCGCGGCGCCAGCCTCGGTCTCGATGCGAGCGACGACCGTACCGACCGGCACCGTCTGTCCCTCGGTGACGATCACCTCGGCCAGCACACCGGCGTGCGGGGCCGGAATCTCGGCATCGACCTTGTCGGTCGAAATTTCGAAGATCGGTTCGTCGCGCTTGACGGCGTCGCCGACCTTCTTGATCCAGCGCGACATGGTGCCTTCGGTGATCGACTCGCCCATCTGGGGCATCACCACATCAATTCGTGCCATGACAACTCCTCAGTCAGCAACTTCAGTAGGCGGCGAGCCAACGGCTCGCCCGCACGATGTCCGACGCCTGGGGTAGCACAAAGTCTTCGAGCGGCGGCGCGTACGGCAGCGGCACATCGTGGGCCGCCACACGACGCACCGGCGCGTCCAGCCACTCAAAGCATAGTTCGTTGATCCGCGCCGTGATCTCACCGCCGATGCCGCCGGTGACAGTGTCCTCGTGGACGACGAGGACCCGATTCGTCTTCTTGACGGTGGCGACAATCGCCTCGTCGTCCAGCGGCAAGAGCGACCGCAGGTCGAGCACCTCGACCGACAGGCCGTCTTCCCGCTCCAGTTGGTCCGCTGCCTCCAGCGCTTTCCAGACCGTGGCAGCGTAGGTGATGATCGAGAGGTCCTTCCCTTCCCGCGCCACGCGGGCGATCCCGAGCGGGACGATGTGGTCTCCCGGTGGCATCGTGCCCTTGATCCGACGATAGAGGTACTTGTGCTCGAAAAAGAGCACTGGGTCGTCGTCGCGGATTGCCGCCTTGATCATTCCCTTGGCGTCTTCCGCCGTGGCCGGGTAGGCGATCTTGAGGCCGGGTGTGTGCAAGAAGGCCGCTTCCGGATTCTGTGAATGGAACGGCCCGCCACGCACGTACCCGCCCGACGGCCCGCGCACCACGATCGGGCACGGCAAAAAGGCGCGGTAGCGTGCGGTCGCGACGTAGTTCGTCAGCATGTCGTAGGCGCACGACACGAAGTCGATGAACTGCATCTCGCACACCGGGCGCATGCCGTAGTGGGCCGCCCCCGCAGCGGCACCGACAATCGCCGCTTCCGAGATCGGCGTGTCGATCACGCGTTGCTCGCCGAACCGTGCCTGCAAGCCCTCGGTCGCCTTGAACGCACCGCCGAAGGCACCGATGTCCTCGCCGAGACAGAATACGTTCGGGTCTCGCTCCATCTCCTCGGCGAGTCCCTCGCGAATCGCTTCGAGGAAGGTGATCTCAGCCATCGTGGGTGCCCCACCCGGCCGGTCGCTCATGCGCCGCGACGGCACGCGAGGCCTCCCCGCGGTACCAGAGCACCGGCATTTCGGCGGGATTGGCATACACACCGCGCAAGGCATCGGGACCGTCGCACGGTGGCGAGGCTTCGGCCACATCCGTCGCGGCGTCGACGGTCGCGCGAACCTCGTCGTCAATGGCGGTGAGTTCCCCCGCGTCGACACCGAACTCGGCGGTGAGACGCGTCACATATCGATCGATCGGGTCGTTGGTCGCCGCCCAGTGTTCGAGCTCACCTGGCGGCACGTAACTCTGGCTGTCGTGTTCCGCGTGCCCCTTGCGGCGGTAGGTCATCAACTCGAGCAAGGTGACGCCGCCGCCCGTCCGGGCGTGTTCCACGGCGTCTTTCGTCACGCGGTACACCTCGAGCACATCGTTGCCGTCGGCGCGGACCCCGGGAACACCATACCCGATCGCCTTGTCCACCAGCCGGGCCGCCGCGGTCTGCCGGTTGGTTGGCGTGGAGTACGCGTAGCCATTGTTCTCGATCACCACAACCATCGGACAGCGTTGGACGGCAGCGAAGTTGATCCCCTCGTGAAACGCCCCGGTGCTCGTGGCACCGTCGCCGACGTAGACCAGGCCAACGCGGTCCTCACCTCGCATCCGGAAGGTGAGTGTGACGCCAGCCATGACCGGCACCATGTCGCCGAGGTGGGAGATCTGCCCGACGAAGTTGCGGTCGACCACGTCGCCGAAGTGGATGTTCAACTCGCGACCGCGGGTCGGCGAATCACCCTTCGCCATATACTGGCGCAGGATCTCGATCGGTTCGGCACCCTTGACCAGCATCGAGCCGAGGTTGCGAATCAGTGGCGAGAGTACGTCACGCCGCTCCAGTGCGTAGGCCGACCCAACGGCGCACGCTTCCTGGCCCAGCGAGCGAAAGAGCCCGCCGGTGACCTTGGTCTGCCGATAGAGCGCGACCAGGCGTTCTTCCAGCGTGCGGGTCAGGCGCATCCACCGATAGAGCTCGAGCAACTGGGGGCGCGCGAGTCCAGCGGGCGGTGCCATCGCGTTCGACGTGGTCGGGACTGTCATGCCGCCTTACTTGGGAAGGATCCAGAAGATCAACGCCGCGAGCGCCGCGGCGGCCGGAATCGTCATGACCCACGCCCAGACGATTCGGCGCGCGATGCCCCAGCGCACCGCCCCGAGTCGCTTCGAGGCGCCGACGCCGACAATCGCACCAGTGATCGTGTGGGTGGTACTGACCGGAACGCCGAGGCTCGACGCAAAGAGCAGCGTGACGGCGCCTCCCGTTTCCGCGCAGAATCCGTCGAACGGTCGGAGTCGCGTGATCCGCATCCCCATGGTGCGCACGATGCGCCACCCGCCCATCGCGGTACCCGCCGCGATCGCCGCGTAACAGGACATGACGATCCACAACGGAATGTGATCGGCGCCAGCGACGTAGAAACCGTGAAGCACACCCCTCTGCTCGGCAAACAGCGGCTGCGACGACACCAGCAGCGATACAATGATGCCCATCGTCTTCTGGGCATCGTTGGAGCCGTGCGCCAGCGAATACAAGCCTGCCGAACCCAATTGCAATTTCCGGAATAACCACTGCATGAAGCGACCGTCCTGACGCCACAGTGACCACGAGAGGGACACCGACAACAGCAACCCGAGGATCATGCCGAGCAGCGGTGATACCACGATGCCGAGGATCGGCTTGACCCACCCCGCCACGATGATCGCGCTGAATCCCGCCTTGGCCAGTGCCGCACCGGCGTAGCCGCCCATCAGCGCGTGCGACGAGGAGCTCGGCAGCCCGAGCCACCACGTGAGCAGGTTCCAGATGATCGCCCCGAGGAGGCCCGCCAAGACCAGCGAAGGGGTCACAAGGCTGGGATCGATCAGGCCTTTGGCGAACGTCTTGGCCACGGCGGTGCCGACGATAAACGCGGCGAGGAAGTTGAATCCCGCGGCCCACAGCACGGCGAACCGAGGTGAGAGGACGCGCGTGGCGACCACGGTGGCAATGGAATTGGCGCTGTCGTGAAACCCGTTGATAAAATCAAAAACGAGGGCAACGACCACTACGGCGAGCACGAACGTGACGCTGTGATCCATCCGTCAGCCGTGCTTGATAGTGACCGACTCGAGCACGTTCGCCGCATCTTCGGCGCTGTCGAGCGTTTTCTCGAGGGTGTCGTACAGCTCCTTCCACTTGATCACCGTAATCGCCTCATGCTTGTCCTCGAACAGCTTGCCGAGCCAGTGGTAGTACATGGCGTCGCCTTCTTCCTCGAGCCGCTTGATCTCCCGGCACGCGATGAGGACGACCGCAGGTGGGCCATCCCGCAGCGCCTCGACCGCCACGAGCACCTGAGTCACCGTGCGGTGAATGACGTCGCACAGGAGCAGCGCGCCTTCGGGCACCTCGTCGACCCGGAAGATGCGCGCCCGACGCGCCGTGCTGTCAATGCGGTCCATGATATCGTCCAGGCGGGACGCGAGTTCGTGAATGTCTTCCGGATCGAACGGGGTGATGAAGGTCCGGTCCAGGCGGGTGACAATCTCGTGGGTGACGTTGTCGGCGTCGTGCTCCAGCCCCTTGATGACCTCGACCAGCTGCCAGCGGTCGTCGTCGGTGCGACGAAAGAGTTCCGCAAGGTGCTGTGCGGCACTCGCGGTGGTCGCCGCAAGCGATACGAACAGGTCGAAGAAGCGTTCATCGCGTGGCAGCAGTCGCAGGGCCATGGCTCGTCCGGTGGCAGGGGCTCAGTAATCGCCACGGAGCACATGCTCCGGTTCGGCGAGCAGGTGGACAGTACCGAGAAAGTGCTTCGCCAGCTTGTCGAGTTCACTCTCGCCGGGTTGGTCGGTCACCACGGTGACGAGCGTATAGTGCCCGCCTTCAGGCACGGCGGTCACCGTCACCGACCCGAGCGATCCGGCAAAGGCGCGGCGGCGCGGCGCCTCGCCCGCCGGCGTGAGCCGCGCACCGAGGAACGACGCCGCCTGCGCCATCACGGCGTCCGGCGCGACCTGGGTGCGGTGAAAGTATTTCAGTAGTCCTGCCCGAGGTGCGTGATCACATCCTCGCCCATGATCCACCGCAGCGTATTCTTGAGCTTGGTCTGCTGGATGAACAGGTCGTGTTCCGGGTACACGCCCGGAATATTCTGGGGACTCTTGAAGTAGAAGGAGAGCCACTCCTGCACGCCCGACATGCCCGCCCGCTGTGCCAGATCGAAGAAGAGTGCCAGGTCGAGCACGAGCGGTGCCGCCAGGATCGAATCGCGGCAGAGGAAGTCGACCTTGATCTGCATCGGGTAGCCGCACCACCCGAAGATGTCGATGTTGTCCCAGCCTTCCTTGTTGTCGCCCCGCGGCGGGTAGTAGTTGATCCGCACCTTGTGGAACAACTTGCCGTACAGCTCCGGATACAGCTTCGGCTGCAGGATGAAGTCGAGGACGCCGAGCTTCGATTCTTCCTTGGTCTTGAATGACTCTGGATCGTCGAGCACCTCGCCATCACGGTTGCCGAGGATGTTGGTGGAGTACCAGCCGGCCACGCCGAGCATGCGCGCCTTGAACATCGGCGCGAGTACGGTCTTGATCATCGTCTGGCCGGTCTTGAAATCCTTGCCGCCGATCGCCACACCCTTGTCCTTCGCCAGCTGGATGATCGCCCCGATGTCACACGTGAGGTTTGGCGCGCCATTGGCGAACGGGACCCCTTCCATCAGCGCGGCCCAGGCGTAGAGCATCGACGGCGCAATCGAGGGGTCGTTCGCGTCCATCGCCTGTTCGAATGCCGCGAGGGTCTCATGCGCCGGACCCGGGACGATGAAGATCTCGGTGGAGGCACACCACATCAGCACCACCCGCGACACACCGCTCTTCGCCTTGAAGTCGCGGATATCCTGCCGCAGCTGCTCGGCGAGGTCCCGCTTGTTCTTCCCCTGCTTGACGTTGATGCCTTCCAGGCGCTTGACGTAATGCTGGTCGAACACGGCCGGCATCGGCTTGATCGCCTCGAGGAATCCGCGAATCGGCTCGACGTGCTCGTGCTTGTCGAACACGCCGCAGTGCAGGCAGGACCGGTACGCATCATCGGGCACCGGATCCCAGGCCGCGAAGACCAGGTCTTCGAGCGGTGTGAGCGGCACGAAATCGCGGATCAGCGGCGCCCGCTCGTCGGTGCGTTTGCCGAGACGAATGGTCGCCATCTGGGTGAGTGAGCCATACGGCTTCGCGAGTCCGCGACGCGCCAGCTCGACGCCGGCGATAAAGGTCGAGGCGACGGCGCCGAGGCCGACGCACATGACGCCGAGTGTTCCGTCTGCCTTCGCTACCACGCGAGGTGTTGAATCCGCCACACATACTCCCTGATTCTACGTGAGATCCGCGGCGTTCGCCTGGCGGCGCACGTGCGCGAATCGCTGAGCCACGGTGATGAGTGAGAGCGCTGTCAGAATGGTGATGACGATGGTAATCGGAATCGCACCATAGTTGGAGCCGAACACGATGGTCGCCAGGCCCAACCCGAGGATCCGTTCCGCTCGCTGGGCGATGCCGACGTTGCCGTCCATGCCGAGGCTCTCCGCCCGCGCCCGCATGTACGACACGAGCAGCGACGTGAGGATGCCGAGCATGGAGGCGATGATCGACAGCTCGCGAAACCGGATGTTGGGCGCATAGATCATCCAGGAGCCGAGGCCGATGAACAGGGCGCCGTCGCCCATGCGGTCGAGTGTCGAATCGTAGAACGCGCCCCACTTGGTGGTGCGGCGACCCAACCGGGCCACCGAACCGTCGAGGGTATCCAGGACGCCGCTGGCCAGCAGCAATCCGCCGCCCCAGTGCATGTGGCCGATCCCATACGCGATGGCCGAAAGGCCAATACACCCCGCGCCGACGGTGGTGATGGTATTGGGGGTCACTCCGCGACGGAGGAGGGCGCGGACCAGCGGCGCTGTCCCCTTGTGGTAGGCATCCACGGCCCCGCTCACCAGTTCCGTCACGCGTCCCCGTCGGTAGTCCTGAACAGCTCCGCCGCCATGGTGCAGGGGCGGCGGAACGGGCCGAAAACCTAACCGCCGACCGGGGGTGGGGCAACGCGAAAGCGGCGCGCCGGGGATCCGGAGCCGGCACGGGCGTCGATCGCTGCCCTACCGATAGAGGAGAAACGGCGTAACCCGTGCCCGATACGCGGCGAGCGCCGGCGCCCACGTCGCGACGATCGCCTCCGGCGCGTCGCCGCGCAGCAACGCCTCGCGCAACACCGGCCCGCCAGCGAGCCGGTCGAACGAGCCACCAATGCTGATCCGATCCGGATGCACCGAACGAATGATGGCGAACAGGTGCACGGCTGCCACGGTCGGATCGAAGCGCTTCCGGTCGGTCACTTGCCAACGAATGCCGGCGACCAGCGTATCGGCAAACTTCTTGTCGCCCGGTTGCCGAGGCGTGAAGGCCACAGCGGAGAATGCGACGCCCGGGAGATGCAACGCGTTCACCCGGGCGAGCACCGCCGTCGTGTCGAGCCACGGCGCGCCGAGCTGCCGGAACGCTGCGTCGGTGCCGCGTCCCACCGACAGCGCGGTGCCCTCGAAGAGACAGGTGCCGGGATAATCGAACAGCGCCTCGATGCTCTGCAGGTTGGGACTTGGCGCCCGAAACGGCAGTCCGGTCTCGTCGAAAAATTGATCCCGGTGCCAGCCGACCACCGGGACGACGTGCAGGTCAACGGCGAGATGCAGATCAGCCTGGGCCAGACGCGCCGCTTCGGCCAGGGTGAGTCCATGCCGCATGGGGATCGCAAGCCGGCCCACCATCGACGAGTAGGCCGCGTCGAGCACGTTCCCCTGCACTGCTCCGCCGATAGGATTCGGCCGATCAAGGACAATGACCGGGATGCGATGCCGCCCGGCGGCCCGCATCACTTCGATGGTAGTGGCGATGTAGGTGTAGTACCGCGCGCCAACATCAGGGAGGTCAACCACCATCACGTCGATGCCGGCCAGCATGCTGTCGGTCGGCGCCATGGTCTGTCCATACAGGGAGTAGATTGGAGCATGGCCAGCCGTGTCCCGGCCGAAGGCGACCTGCTCGCCGGGCGCGGCGGATTCCGTGAGACCGTGTTCCGGGGCGAACAGCGCCACGAGTTGCAAGCCGGCGGCCCGCAGGCGCGTGATGGCGCTGACGCCGTTGGCATCGACTGCCGCGATGTTGGTGACGAACCCGATCCGCTTGCCGCGAACCAGTGCGAGCGAATCCGTGAGCAGCACATCGACGCCAGGCCGTACCGCGGCACGCTGTGGCCGCGGCGCCGCGGCGGCGCCACTGCAGCCGAGGCACAGTACCCCGAGCCCCACCCATTTCACCCTTTCGAACCGACGGTGATGCATCGATCCCTCTCGCTGTTCGCGGTACTCTTCCTGCTCAGCTCGTGCGGACATCCGTCGCCGCAGCCGGCGCCGACTCCTGCGGATCGCCCGATCCGACTTCCGGAACGTCGCCCGGAGCTCGTGCCGATGACCAGCCCCGCGGCAGCACAGGTGCAGCACCTGCTTGATTCCCTGTCGCTGCGCGACAAGGTCGCCCAGCTGATCATGCCCTGGATCGCCGGCGGCTACGAGCCGATCGACGGCGCCGAGATGCGCCAGGCGCTCATGTGGGTCGACTCGCTCAAGGTGGGCGGGATCATCATGTCGATCGGATCCCCCACCGAGATCGCTGCGAAGTTGAACGCGTTGCAGCGCGCCGCGCCACTCCCCCTCCTCGTCGCCAGCGACCTCGAGGGCGGTACCACCCTGCGGCTCAACGGCGGTACGCCGTTTCCCACCCAGATGGGAATCGGCGCCGGGGGCCGCGAGGACGACGCCTACCAGATGGGCCGCGTCACCGCGCTCGAAGGTCGCGCCGTGGGGATCCACCTGGCGTTCGCACCGGTGGCGGATGTCAACAGCAATCCCGACAACCCGATCATCAACACTCGTTCGTTCGGCGGCGATCCGCACGCCGTGGCGCGGCTCGTCGCCGCGACCATTCACGGCATCCGCGACAACGGCATGCTCGCCACCGCCAAGCATTTCCCCGGGCACGGCGATACCGAGACGGACTCGCACCTCTCGCTCCCCACGATCACCGCCGGCTGGACGCGCTTCGACACGCTCGAACTCGTCCCGTTCCGCGCCGCGATCGCCGCCGGAGTCGATGCGGTGATGTCCGCCCACATCGCGCTTCCGGCGCTCGATCCCGGGCAGCAACGCCCCGGCACGCTGGCACCGCCGATTCTCACCGGTATGCTTCGCGATTCACTGCACTTCGCCGGCGTCATCGCCACCGATGCGCTCAATATGGGCGCGATCGTGCAGGAAGTCGGCGCCGACGAAGCCCCGGTGCTCGCCTTCCTCGCCGGCTCTGACCTGCTGCTGATGCCAACGGATGCCGGTCGCGCCATCGATGCGATGGTGCGCGCCGTCGAAAGCGGCCGGATCTCGCGCGAGCGCGTCGATCAGTCGGTCCGCAAGATCCTGACAATGAAAGCTCGACTCGGCCTTTTCGAGCGACGCGAGGTCGATCTCGACAAGGTGTCATCGGTGATCGGCCGCGCCGAGTTCCGACAGATCGGGCAGGATGCCATCCAACGATCAATCACGTTGCTGAAGGACTCCCTCGGCACGGTCGACGAGCTCCGGGCGGCGCCGCGCACCGTGAGCCTTGTGGTGATGACCGAGAACGGCACCACCCTCGGGCCGACGCTGGCAGCCGAACTTCGCCGCAAGGGCTTCACCGTGCGTCAGGTGACACTGCCGCTACTCGCCGATTCCGCCACCCGAGACTCGGTGCTCCGCCAGATCGATTCCACGTCGGTGGCGCTGATCGCGGCATCGGTGCGGGTGAGCTCTGGCAAGGGCACGATCGCCTTGCCGCTGGGCGCTGAACAGGCGATCGCAGCGATCGCCGCGCGACAACCGACGGTGCTCGTCTCGTTCGGGTCGCCGTACCTGATCTCGCAGGTGCCGAACGTGCAGAGTTACATCCTGGCATGGGTCGCGAACCCGGCGAGTGAAACGGCCGTCGCGAAGGCGTTGACGGGGGCAGCGATCACCGGCAGGTCACCGATCCTGATCCCGCTCGGCGGACCGATCGGGACCGGACTGCAGCGCCCGGCGCATTAGCATGCCGTCCTCCAAGGCTGTCATCCTGAGCGAAGCGTGGCCAACGGCCATGCGAAGTCGAAGGACCCTGTTCGTTGCCGCAGCGAGCGCCGCATTCGTGCTCGCCTGCACCCCGGGCGGCCCGCCCCGCACTGACCCCATCCCTGTGAGCGCCGCACTCTCGATGCGACTCGAGCCCGCCGCGCGGGTGCTCGACTCCGCGATTGCAGCCGGTGCGGCGCCGGGCGCCGTGCTTGCCGTATCGGTCGGCGGCGAACATTTCGTGCACTCGATCGGGCAACTTGCCGTCGATGACCGCCGGCCACCCGACGGCCGCACACTCTACGACATGGCGTCGCTCACCAAGGTCGTGGCACTCACCACGCTGGCGATGATGGCCGTCGACGAGAAGAAGCTCGCGCTCGACACGCCGGTCGTCCACTACCTCCCCCAGTTCGCCAACGGGAAAGGCCCCAAAACCTTCGTCACCGTGCGCGATCTCCTGCTGCACGACAGCGGGCTGCCGCCCGACCCGGTACCGGGGCTCTGGCAGACCACCACGAACCGCAAGTCGGCGATCAAGGCCGCGCTGGCAACCGGCCTCGACACGGTGCCGGGCGCGCGCTTCGTCTATTCCGATCTCAGCGCAATCACCCTCGCAGCCATCATCGAGAAACTGTATCACAAGCGACTCGATCAGCTGTTTGCGGAACGGGTGACCCAGCCGCTTGGGCTCACCCGGATGCGATTTCTGCCGCCGGGCAATTGGCGAGACGAAATCGCGCCGACCGAGATCGAGCCGTTTCGGGGACTCGCCGCGCTCCGCGGATCGGTCCACGACGAGAACGCGTGGTGGCTCGACGGCGTTGCCGGACACGCCGGATTGTTCAGCGACGCCGAGGACCTGTTGCGGTTCGGAGAATGGGCGCTCGCCGGCTCACTGGGACGCAGGTTCGAAGGCGCGGTGCAACCGCCGACCGAGTTCATCACGTGGACGCTTCGGCAGGACCACCCGGTCGGTTCGTCGCGCGGCATTGGTTGGGACACACCATCCGGCGTGTCGTCGGCCGGAACAATCATGTCGTCGCGGAGTTTCGGGCACACCGGCTTCACTGGCACGTCGATCTGGGTTGATCCGGACCACGAGGTGGTTATCGTCCTGCTGACCAATCGCGTCAATCCAACCCGCGATACCCCAAAGTTCGGGCTGATCCGGGCGGTGGTGGCGGATGCGGTGATGCGGAGCCTGTTTCCGGAGGCGGTACCGCGGGCGAAGTAGGACGAACCCCGGGAACCACCCCGCCCGGTCCAGCGTTACAGCTGATTGACGGCAGGACCCCATCCGGCGATACTTCACCGGTGAACATCTTGACGGAGCAGACGATGACGCAGGCATCGACGCAGACCCTCCCCGAAGGCCTTGTCCTCACGCTGACGGACAATGCTACCGCCGAGGTGCGCAAGTTCATCGCGGCGGAAAACGTGCCGGCCGAGAGTGGCGGGCTCCGCGTGTCGGTTCTCCCGGGCGGCTGTTCAGGGTTCAAGTACTCGCTCAACATCGAGGATCACGCCGGCGACGACGACATCACCGCCGACCTCAACGGCATCCGGGTGTTCATCGATGCGTTTTCGGCCCAGTACCTCACCGGCGTCACGATTGACTACGTGACCGCGATGCAGGGGAGCGGCTTCACGTTCAACAATCCGAATGCGACGGGCGGCTGTGGGTGTGGGACGAGCTTTACGGCGTAACGGCGGCACGAGAGACGAGAGACGAGATACGGGGGCCCCGAAGCGGGGCTCCCGTCTGATTTTGCTGACGGAGCTACCGGATTTCCGCCCCCGGCGCCACGTTTGACCACCGTCTGTCATCTCGCATCTCTCGTCTCTCGTCTCTCGTCTCTCGTCTCTCGTCGTCACTCCGCGGAGCGCCGCTGTCCACCATCGACCTCCTTGTCATCGGGCTCTACTTCGCCGCCACCCTCGGCATCGGGTTCTGGATGTCGCGCGGCCAGCGCTCGGCGACCGACTACTTCCTCGGTGCGCGAGACCTGCCGGCGTGGAGCGTGATGTTGTCGATCGTCGCGACCGAAACGTCGGCACTCACGGTGATCTCAGTACCAGGCATCGGGGCGACCAGCGACCTCACCTTTCTGCAGCTGCCGATCGGCTACCTCTTCGGGCGAATCGGCGTCGCCATCTGGCTCCTGCCCGGTTACTTCCGCGGCGAACAGGAAACCGCGTATGCGCGGTTGGAGACCCGCTTCGGCGCGCCCACGCGCCGGATGCTGTCGCTGGTATTCCTGGTGACGCGGTTCCTTGGCGACGGCGTGCGCGTTTTCGCCGGCGCGATCCCGCTCTCGCTGTTGACCGGCTGGAGCATACCGACTGCCATCCTCGTGCTCGGCGCGATCACGCTGTTCTACACCTGGATCGGCGGCATCAAGGCGGTGATCTGGGCGGACGTCGTGCAGCTGTGCGTCTATGTCGCGGGCGGCCTGGCCGCATTGGTCATCGCGACGCGCCTCGCCGGTGGCGCGAGTCACGCCTGGTTGATGGCGCAGGCCGCCGGCAAGCTCCACCTGTTCGACTTTCACCTCTCGCTCACCACGCCGTACACCTTTCTCGGTGGTCTCGTCGGCGGTGCGCTGCTCTCGGCGGCGTCGCACGGTACTGATCACCTGATTGTGCAACGACTGCTCGCCACCCGCTCCCTCCGGGACGCCCGCGTCGCAATCGTCGGATCGGGCGTCATCGTCATCCTGCAGTTCCTGCTCTTCCTGCTGGTCGGCGTGGCGCTCTGGGCTTCGCAGAACGCGCCGACGGACACGGCACCTGACCGGCTCTTCGGCCAGTTCGTGCTGCATCATCTCCCGGTCGGGCTCTCCGGGCTGGTGATCGCCGGCATTCTCGCGGCGGCGATGAGCTCGCATTCGTCCGCCATCAGTGCCCTCGCATCGTCCCTCACCTACGATCAGTACGCCTCGTGGACCGGTGAGCGCGACCCGCGAAAGTTGCTGCGGGTGGGGCGTATTGTGTCGTTCGTGTGGGGAACGCTGCTGATGGTCGCGGCCATCGGCTTCAACGCCTGGGCCGGTGGCACAAACACGCCCGTTGTGGTGCTTGCGCTGTCAATCGCCTCGGTCACCTACGGGGCGCTGCTCGGCGCGTACCTGCTGACCGGGTCGGGCCCGCGCATGCAGGGGCGCGACGTCATCGCCGGAACATCGGTCGCGATGGTGATCATGCTCGTCACCATCTTCGCCTCACGGCTTGCCGCGGCAGGTTTTCCGCAGTTGACCGGACTCGGCACACTTGCATTTCCCTGGTACGTGCCGATGGGGTTGGTACTGACGCTGCTCGTGGCGCACAGCTCGAGCGGAATCCGCACCGTGGTCGCACGATCATGATCATTGTCGGCGCAGACGTGGGCGGCACGGCATCACGAGTCGTGGTGTATGACGATGACACTGAGCGAGGCCGGGCCGAAGGTCCCGGGTTCCCGATGCGACTGGGACAGGGGAACCGCCTCGCCACGGCGTTGGCCGAGCTGGCGCGACCACTGCTGATGCGCGGTCGCACCGTTCGCGCCGACACCCTCGTGGTGGGTGCGGCTGGCGCCGGCCGCGAGGCGGAACGCAATGAGTTGCAGCTGGCCGTCGAACAGCAGCGGCTCGCGTGGCGCGTCATCGTCACGACCGATGCAGAACTCGCACGTGCCGCGGCGTTTGCGGGTGCGCCGGGCGTGCTGCTCATCGCCGGCACCGGCAGCATCGCCGTAGCGCGTGACGTTCACGGCCAGAGTCGGCGCGTCGGCGGATTGGGGTGGCGGATGGGAGACCAGGGCTCGGCGCACTGGCTCGGCGCGCGCGCGCTCGAAGCGGTCGGCGCGATGCACGACGGCCTCGGCTCCGTGACGCATCTGGCAGAATCGCTCTGCACCGCGGCGAAGGTGGCCGGGATCGCCGCGTTGGTGCATTGGTCCACCACTGCGACGCCCGCACAGGTCGCAGCACTCGGACCGTCGGTGCTGGAATGTGCGGATGCCGGGGATCCGGTGGCGATGCACCTGCGTGATGCCGCGGTGGCGGCGTTGGCCCAGTTGGCGATGGCCGCAGGCGGCGGGCGGCTCCCCGTCGCGATGTCGGGCGGCCTGCTCGCTCCCGGGCGCCCACTTCGCGACCGGGTCGCGGCCGCGCTGGAAACCAGCCACCGCGCGACGGTGCTTCAGCGCGCGGTGGATCCGTGTCGCGGTGCGCCGGTGCTGGCGCGCGAGGGAACCGGATGATTCGACGAGGCCTCAGCGCGCTGGCTGCACTCACGCTGCTCCTCCCCGGCGTCGCTCGACCGCAGGACCGCGCATCGTCCCCGCCACCTGCGTCGGTGCGAGCAGACTCGAGCGCGATCATCGGGCTGAAGCAGGTTGCGATCGGCGTTGGCGGGCTCGCGATCCTGCTCCTGGCTGATCCGCCGGTGGCCCGGGCGTTCCAAGGCTCCGCTTCGGCCGGAACGCTCAATACGGCGCGACAGTTCGACCGCTTTGGCGAGCCGTCCGGCATGGTGCCGATCATCGTCGGCGTGGCGGTCGTCGGGCTCTTGGCGCGAGATCGCGCGGTGATACGGGCAGCGCTGCATGCGGTCGAGAGCGTGGTCCTGGCAAGCGTCATAACGCAGGGGGGCAAGTACCTGATCGGACGCATCCGCCCCGGTGGCGATCCCGACCTGGACGGCTTCGACTTCGCATTGTTTACCAATCCTCACAGTCCGGCGTTCCCGTCCGGTCACGCTGCGGGTGCGTTCGCACTGGCGACGTCGCTGGGCGACGCCATCGATAATACCTGGGCCCGGGTGGGACTCTACGGCCTGGCCGCGGGCACCGGATGGGCCCGTTTGGCGGAGGAACAGCACTGGTTGACCGACGTGGTGGCGGGGGCCGCGGTAGGGATCGTCTCAGCGAAGTTTGTGTCGGGAAAGGTGCGTATTTTCGGCGTGCGGGCACCACATTTCATCGTTGGGCCCCAGAGCGTGCGGGTGCGCTGGACGTTCTGAACGTCGTCGGAACGACCCACCGGTGTGCAACGAGTGTCATCGGGCCGTAAGGTGGCGACCGGTATGCTTCGCTCAACGAACGGCAACACCGGTTTCCCACCCACTTCCACTGGAGCGTCCCGATGACTCGCACCCGCACCGCGTTGTACGGCATTGCCCTTGCTCTGGCTCTGCCGGCCTCGGCTTTCGCGCAGACGCCGGCCAAGCCGGCACCCAAGCCCAAGCCCAAGGTCGAGAGTCAGGCCGAGCTCGCGAAGCAGGCCAAGATCAGCCTCGAGGCCGCCACGGCGGTCGCCATCAAGGAGGTCCCCGGTGGAACAGTTTCCAGCCATGAGCTGGAACGCGAGGACGGCAAGCTGATCTACTCGTTCGACCTCACGTTGCCCGGCAAGTCGGGCATCGAGGAAGTCGCCGTTGACGCCATTACCGGCGCCATGATCGAACACACCCACGAATCGCCGGCGGACGAGAAGAAAGAGGCGCAGGCGGACCTGGCCAAGGAAGCCAGGATTTCGCTGGAGGCCGCCACGGCGACGGCCCTCAAGGAGGTCCCGGGCGCCACGGTCAAGAGTCATGAGCTGGAACGCGAGAAGGGAAAACTGATCTACTCGTTCGACATGAAGATCGCCGGCACGTCCGGCATCGAAGAGGTGAACGTCGACGCCATGACCGGCGCCGTGATCGGCAAGGGACATGAGGACGATCCGGCCCCGAAGAAGCCGCCGGTCAAGAAGCCGTAACGGCGCCTCAACGACCCGCGGGAGCGCGGCGTATTGACAAGGCTGGGCGGGAACACTCCGCCCGGCCTTTGTCATCCCCGCGTAAGGTTCGCGGCCGTATCCTCGGGGTCGCTGACTCCCAGGGATCCCCACACCGCACCGAGGTTGGTATGAGCCATACTTCCGCAGGGCTGAAGCTCGTCATGGCCGCCGCCACACTGGCGCTGCCGATCGGCGCCCACGCGCAAACGTTCAAGGTGGACAAGTTCAACATCGGGGGCGAGGGCGGCTTCGATTACGTCAGTGTCGATCCTGCCGGCCGGGTGTTCGTCTCGCGAGGGACGCACATGATGGTCGTCGACGGCATGACGGGCAAGGTACTCGGCGACATCGCCAACACACCGCGGGTCCACGGCGCCGCGTTTTCACCCAAGTCAGGATTTGGCTTCACCACCAACGGTGGCGACTCCACCGTGACGATGTTCGCGCTCAAGGATCTGTCGATCGTTCGGCGCATCCACGCCGGGATCAACGGACTCGACGGCATCATGTTCGACGATGGCACCGACCGGATCTTCACGTCGAACCACAGCGGCGCCACGCGCGGGGCGACCGGCACACTCACAGCGATCGACGCCAAGACCGGTGAAGTGATCGGCAATGTGCCGCTCGCGGGCGTGCCGGAAGGTGCCGCCAGCGACGGCAATGGCACGCTGTTCGTAAACCTCGAGGACAAGAACCAGATCGAAATGGTGGATGCCAGGACACTCAAGTCGAAGGGCACCTGGGCGATCGCGCCGTGTGACGGCCCGACCGGCATCGGTATCGACCGCAAGATGCACCGGCTGTTCGTCGGCTGCAGCAAGACATCGGTGGTGGTGGATTCGAAGACCGGCAAGGTCGTCGCGCAGATCACCAATGGCGACAACGTTGACGCGCTCAGTTACGATCCGGATCAACAGCTGATCTACATCCCGAGCGGCGAAGGCAAGGTCACTGTCGTCAAGGCCGCATCCGGCGACAAGTACAACGTCGTTGCCGAACCGGCGACGATGCGAGGCGCCCGTACCATCGGCCTGGATGTGAAGTCACACCGTGCCTACGTGTTCACGCCGGAGTACGGCCCGGCACCGACACCGCCCGCCGGTTCGCCACCGCCCGCCGGCCGCGGCGGTCCGCGCGGTCCGCTGATCGGCGCATGGTTCTTCGCGATGAGTCACTAGGCAGGAGAGGCGACCGCTTCAAGCGTTGTCATCCTGAGCGGAGTCGGCGCGACGCGCCGACGCAGTCGAAGGACCTCGGTTCCATACCCGAAGCGGTGCTTCGGTGCACGGAACCGGGGTCCTTCGACTTCGCGCGCCTGCGGCGCGCTTCGCTCAGGATGACAACTCCACCCTCCCCTACGACTCCCGGTAATCCCTTCCCCTGATCGCCACCAGCAGCGTCGGCACGATGTACAGCGTGATCGGCGTCGAGAGTGCGAGGCCGCCGATGACAGCGAGCGCCAGTGGGCGTTGCAACTCGCTGCCGGCACCCAGGCCAAGCGCCAGCGGCAACAACCCGAAGAGCGTGCAAAGCGTGGTCATCAGGATCGGGCGGAGGCGGATGCGCCCCGCCTCGCGGATCGCCGGCTCCAGTGCCAGGCCACCTTCGCGCATGCGATGATGCGTAAAGTCGAGCAGGATGATCCCGTTCTTCACAATCAGTCCCACCAGCAGGATCAGCCCCATGAAGCTCGACACGTTCAGCACGGTGCCGGTCACCAGCAAGAGTGCCAGCGCGCCAACGAATGAGAGTGGTGCGGCGAGCAGGACGACCAGTGGCTCGACGAACGAGCGAAACTGCACCACCATCACGGTGATGACACTGAGAGCGGCGAGGCCGAGCACCGCCAGCAGGGCGCGGAACGCCGCCTGTTGGCTGGCGTACTGCCCGGCGATTTCCAGCCGGATGCCGGCGGGCGGCGGGCGACTGGCCACGACCGCCTTCACGTCCGTCATGATCGCACCGAGCGAGCGCCCGGTGATATCAGCCGTCATGTCGACCATCTGTTGCTGGTTCTCGCGGCGCAGCTCCGAGCGCGTCTCGACCGGTTCGAACGTCGCAAACGTGCCGAGCGGCGCGCGGGTGCTGCCCTGTGCAGCGACGATCGGCAGCTCCGAGAGTTGCCGCGGGTCGAAGCGGACGGAATCGGGCGCGCGAACGCGAACCGCCACCGAACGGTCTTCGAGTCGCACGGTGCCGGCGTCCGAACCAAGCAACGCCGCGGTGACCTGGCCGCTGACCTGCTCCGGTGTGAGTCCTGCGGCGTTGGCCTTGGCAGCGTCGATCGACATTGCGAGCTCCGCGCTCGGCTGACTGACACCGTTGAAAAGGTCCTCGATCCCGGCGACCTTTGCCAGTTGCACGCCGAGCGTGGTACCGTAGGCTTCCAGCGCCGACAGGTCGGGGCCGAACAGCTTGATATTCACGGGCCTGGGATTGCCGGCGAGATCGTTGATCACGTCGGAAAGGATTTGCACAAACTCGATCCGCAGGCGCGGCACGGCCGAAGCGATCTTGGCCCGGACGTCGTTGATCACCTCGTCACTCGAGCGGCTCCGTTGCGACGCCGGTTTCAGTCGCACCACCATGTCACCGCGATTCTGCTCTGTGGCGAAGAGGCCGAGCTCAGCCCCAGTGCGGCGCGACGTACCCGCGACCTCGGGGATCGTGGCCAGGATCGCTTCCACGATGTGCAGCTGGCGGTCGGTCTCGGCGAGAGCAGTCCCGCCCGGGGTCCAGTAGTCCAGCACGAACGCCCCTTCGTCCATTTCGGGCAGGAAGCCGGTGCCGACGAAACGGTACGCGACGACCCCCGCGACGACGAGCACGAGCGCGGCCACGGCGGCGAGGCCCGGAAGGCGGAGCACCACACTGAGCGACCGCTCGTAGGTATCGGAAATCGATTCCACCGCCCGGCCGATCCGCGCCAGAACGCCGCGCTGCTCCGCCACCGGCGTCCGGTTTGCGTCGGCGGCGGTGAGGAACTGGGCGCTGAGCAGGGGAATCAGCGTGAACGCAAGCACCAGCGACACCAACACGGCGATGGTCAGCGTAATCGACAGCGTCTTGAAGAACTGCCCTTCCACCCCAGTGAGGAGGCCCAGCGGCAGGAACACCACGACCGTGGTGATGGTCGAGGTCGTGACCGGCCAGATCAGCTCCTGTACCGCCTCCCGCACGGCGGCCGTGCGATCGGGGTTGAGGTGTACGTGTCGAACGATGTTCTCCGTGATCACGACCGCGTCGTCGATCACCAGGCCGATAGCAATTGCCATGGCGCCGAGCGTCATCAGGTTGAACGTCTGCCCGCCCAGCGCCATCACGAACACCGTGATGGCAAGGGTGAGCGGAATCGACGACGCGCTGATCGCGGTGATTCGGGCATGGCGCAGGAACAGCAGCAGCACCACGACCGCGAGGGCGGCACCGATCAGCATCGCATCGCGAACCGAGCTGACGGCCTCGCGCACGAGCGACGCCTGATCGTAGAGCGGCTTGAGGTGCACACCGGCCGGTAACGTCTTGGCGAGCCCGGTGGCGAGCCCGCTGATGCTATCCGCGATCTGCAGCGCGCTGCCGCCGACCTGCCGTGATATGAGCAGTGCGGCTGACGGTTTGCCATCGCCGGAGATGATCCGGACCCGATCCTGGATACCCGGAATTACTACCGCCAGGTCGCGGACGCGGAGGCCCTTGCCGACGACCACGTTGGCAATGTCGTCGGTCGATCGGGCTTCGTTGGTGGTGACGATGAGGAACTGCTTGTAGGTGGACGGCACCCGTCCCACCGCGTCCACTGTGGTGGCGGCGCGGATCGCGGTCGCCAGATCGGCGTACGTCATTCCGGCCGATGCGAGACGCGCCGGATCGGCGATGACTTCGATCTCGCGTATGTCGTTGCCCTGCACGTCCACGCGCGCGACGCCGGGCACCCGCGAAATCAGCGGCTTGATCTGATACCGGGCGATGTCGTACAGGGTGGCCGGGTCGCCGCCTTCCAGGTTGTACGAGAGAATCGGGAAGAGCGATGGTGTCAGCCGCTCGACCTGGAGGTCGAGTCCGGTGGGCAACTGACTACCGACCTGGTTGACACGCGCCTGCACCTGCTGCAGCGCCACGACCATGTCGGTACCGGACGCGAAGGTGATATTCGTCTCGCTGCCACCCCGGATGGAGCGCGATTGCACCCGGATGACGGAGGGAACGACGCTCACCGCCTCCTCGATCGGGCGGGTGATGCTGAAGAGCACCTGTCGCGCGCCGAGGGCACTCCCCTCGGCCACCACGGTGACACGCGAAAACCTGAGCTCGGGATAGATCGCCGACGGCAGGCGCGTCGCCGCCCACACGCCGCCGATGCTCAGCAACGTAACAATCAGGTAGATGACGCGGCGCTGATCGGCCAGCACGCCGAACAACGAGCGCTTCGGTGCCGGCGCGGTCGGATCGCTCACGGCTTTTTCGCGGCGTCGGTTCCGGCGGCCGCCCCGGCCTTGCCGGGCGCAACGATCTTGACGCTGTCGTCGACGCCGAAGGCGCCGTGCGTAACGACGCGTTCGCCAACCTCGAGACCCTTGAGAATCTCGGCAACCTGGTCGGTCCGGCCGCCAACGGTCACCAGCCGGGCGTGCGCAATGTCGCCGGAATCCACCACGAACACCTTGAAGCCATCGCCTTCGGGCACCAGCGCCTCAAGCGGGATCATTCGCGCGCGCGGCCGGGTCGCGGCGATGATATCGCCGAACACGGTTTCGCCGAGGCGGAGCCGGCGTGTCGACGCGACGACCCGCACGCGCACCGCCACCGCGCGCGACATCGAGTCCACCACTCCGGCGATACCCACGACCTCGCCGGTCGCAAGCGTTTCGTCGCTCGCCCGCTGGCTGGTGTGCAGGTTGACCTTGCGGCCAACGTGAATCCGGGCCGCATCCGCCGGCTTCAACGAAAGCAGCACGTCCAGCGCCGACGGATCCGCGATTTCGACGAGCGGCTGGGTGGCATCAGCCGAGCCGCCGAGGGTTGCGCCCATCCGCGTCACCACGCCGTTGATCGGCGAGCGCATCACGGCCAGCTCCGCGAGTCTCCGCGCTGCCACAGCATCGGCCCGGGCCCGGGCGAGTCCGGCGTCGGCCTGTTCCACATCCCGTCGCGCGCTGACCCCCTGGTCGACCAGTCGCTGCGCCCGGTCGCGCGCCAGTTGCGCCGCAGTCAGCGCTGCCTCGGCGCTCTGTGCCGCCGCCTGAAACGCCGCGTGCTCGAATTCCACCAACGCCTGGCCCTTGGTCACGGTCTGACCAGCGGTGACGAGCACGCTCGCAACACGCGCGGGCGCCGGGGCGCTGAGTGCGGCGAAGTGCCCCGCCCGGGCCTGAACCGCACCGATGGCGCCGATCGTTTCGGTGAATGGTTGCTCGGTGACCAGCGCGGTGGCTGCGGCCACCTGCGGCCGGGTCTTCTCACCGGCGGCCTCACCACTGCCCTTGGCGCACGCCCCGGCAAGAACCAGAGCGACGACAGGCAGGCAGAACCAGCGACGATCGATGGCGCGTTCGCTCATGGCGTGGGTACCGAGCTCGGCGTAAGGGTGAGGACACGGAGTGTTGCGGCGGCGATCGATGCACTCGCCACGTCGTCGATGTACTGGGCGAGGATCTCGCGCGCCGTGCGCTGTGCCTCGAGAACGGTCGAGAGCGGCGCGGCACCTTCGCGGTAGGCGGTCAACGACATCGCCGCGACGCGATCGGCGCTGCCGACGAGGGCGCGATCGCGGGCGACCCGGGCGAGCGCGCCGGCCTGCGTGCTCTGCGCTCGCGACACCTGCAGCTGCGCATCGATCCGGACAACGCCCAGTTCGGCGTTGGCCCGTAACCGTGCGGCATCGGCTTCGGCGATGGGGCCGCGGTTCCGATTGAAGAATGGCAGCGGCAGCGTGATGCCGAACGTGGGCAGAATGCCCGGCTCCGCACCAGTCGGGTCGCCGGTCTCGAACCCGAACATGACGCCCGGGAAACCTAGCGCGCTGCGATGCTGCACCGTCGCTGCCAGGGTCGCGGACCGGAGCGACGCCACGGCACTCGCGACGGCAAGCGTGGTATCGGTCACCCCAGGCTCGGCCGTTGCCGGTGCCACCAGCGAGTCGACGGGCGAGGCGACCACCCGGTCGGTTGGCAGGCCGATCAGTGCCTGCAGGTTGAGCAATGCCGTGGTGCGCGTCAATGAATCGGCGGCGGCGGTGTTGTTCGCCTGTCCGGCACTGATGGTCGCCAGCTCGACATCCAGCTCGCTGGCATCGCCCGCGTCACGTCGGGCGACGGCGATGCGGCGAACGCTGTCCGCGGCGACGGCGTTGCGCTGCGACAGCCGGACATGGGCCAGCGCCGCGAGGGCCCGGGTATAGCTGGTATCCGCCTCGAGGATCACCCGGGCGCGATCAAAGGCGTAGCGATACTGCGCCGCGAGGCGGGCCGCGTCCGCGGATCGGATCCGGGTATTGCGCAACCAGAGAAAATCGAGCGGCATATCGGCGGTCACGTGAAACTGCGGCAACGACTTGGTGTAGCTCGCCGAGAGGAGCGGATTCGGAATGCCGCGCGCTGACAGGAGTTGTGCCGCCGCGACCGCGGTGTCCGCGCTCGCGAGGTTCAACCGCGGGCCTCGGGCGAGGGCGGCTGCGATCACCTGCCCCCGTGTCAGCGTGAATGGCTGCTGAGCGACCGCATCGGCGACGGGCGCGAGGAGGGCGGCAATCGCGCAAAAAGTTGTAAGGCGCATATCCTCGATAGTTTCGGGACGAATGGTGCAGCCTAGCGAGCTGCACCTGTCAGGACGATAACACCGGCGCCAGCGCGGCGGAAACCGGAAACCGAACCGTGACCTCGGTACCGCCGCCGACCGCGGATGCGATCGCGATGGTGGCGTGCTGGGCCTCGGCGATCCATTGGGCGATCGACAGGCCGAGGCCGGCACCGCTGGCGGCCGGCGCGTTCTCACCGCGACTCCGGGCCGGATCGCCGCGATAGAATCGCTCGAAAATGTGGGGTAACTCGTCGGGTGCAATGCCCGGTCCGTTGTCGGTGACGGTGAGTGTCGCACTCGCGTCGCGTACACGGATTGCCACGTCCACGTTGCCGCCAGGCGGCGTGAACTTGATGGCGTTGTCGAGCAGGATCATGATCAGCTGCCGCAACAATGCGGCGTCGCCGTTCACGGCGGCTTCCTCGAATCCGGCAAGCGTCAAGTTGATATCGCGGGCGGCGGCCATCGCGCCAGCGGCAGCCACGGCGTCCATCACGATGTCATCGAGGAACACCCGGGCGAGCGTGATCGGCCGTTCGCCCGAATCCGCCCGCGCGAGCGTCAACAGGTCGTCCACGATGCGCCCCAGTCGCCGGCTCTCCGACTCGACGCTCCGCAGCGACGTCCGATAACTCTCCGGTTCGCGCTCGCGTTGCAGCGCGACTTCCGCCTGGGCACGCAGGACGGTGATCGGCGTGCGGAGTTCGTGGGCCGCATCGGCCATGAACCGCCGCATCTGCGCCATGCTGCGGTCGATCGGTGCCGTGGCCTGGCGGACCAGCAGCCAGCCACCCCCGGCGACCAGCACGAGCGCAAGTACGGCGGCCATACCGAATGCCGTGATCAGTGCCGAATAGCGATCCTCCACCTCGACCTTGTCGGCCACCGCCGCGGCGATCAGCGACCGACCGCCGGAAAGAACGAACCGCTCGGCGTGAAGTTTGAGGGTCCCTCCGTCCGGCACGTCGTGCTCCAGGTCGAGCGCGCCGGTCGAGCCGACGCTCCGCGCCGCGGCGCGCACCCATGCAGGCGCGTTCGGCGGCGTGATCGGAGTGCCAGCCGCATCGAGCAGGTACACGGCCCGATCGGCGACGCGCAGTTCCTCCACCGCGTCCACCACCTTGCCGCGGGCGCCCGACTCGAGTTCGCGAGTGTGGGCGGCGCCCTCGAGTTGCGCCGTCGCATCCCGCAGCGACCGGTCAAGCTCGGCGCTAAAACGATGGCCAATGGCAAGAAAGAGCCCACCACCGAGAAGCCCGATGATGGCGCACAGCGTGGCGAAGTACCACAGCGTCAACTTGAGCCGCAGCGGGCGGAGCGATGTGCCGGCCATGGCCTCGTTACAACCCGAGGCGGTAACCGGCGCCGCGGAAGGTGTGAATCAGCTTCGGCTCGAACCCGTCGTCGATCTTCCGCCGCAGCCGACGCACCAGCACCTCGAGCACGTTGGTAAACGGGTCGTGATTGTCGTCCCACACGTGTGCGGTGATCAGGGCGCGACCGATCACCTGGTCGCGATGCTCCACGAAACAGGCAAGCAGCGCGAACTCCTTGGCCGTGAGCTCGATCTCCCGGCCCGCGCGCACAACGCGGCGTCGGGCGAGGTCGACCTCAAGATCCGCAATGGCGACCACCTCAGGCTCCAGGTCGCGCCGACGTCGCGCGAGTGCCCGGACACGGGCCAGCAGCTCGCGGAAGGCAAATGGCTTGGTGAGATAGTCGTCGGCTCCGACGTCCAGTCCGGCGACGCGATCGTCCACGGCGTCGCGAGCGGTGAGCATCAGGATCGGCGTCGCCAATCCGGTCGCCCGCAGTTGCCGGCAGAGATCGAACCCGGAGCCACCGGGCAGCATCACATCGAGGATGATCAGGTCGAAATCGCCGTCGTCGGCCTGGGAGCGGCCGGCGGAGAAATTCGCGGCGTGACGAACCTGGAAGCCTTGCTCACGCAGGCCGGCGGTGACCGCCGCAGCAAGTTCAGCATCGTCTTCGACAAGCAGGAGGCGCATGGAGCAAAGATAGACGAGTCCGATCCCCTCGTCTTTCCCCTACCCCCCTACTCGAACTCGTCCGTTACGACCTCTTTCCCGGTCCGCAACACCGAATGGCGATAGCCGTACGCCACGTACAGCACGGCGCCAATCGCCAGCCACCACCCGAACCGGACCCAGGCAAGCTTCGGCAGGCCGAACATGGTGACAATGCACAGCGCGGCGCCGAGAATGCCGACGACATGCACGTATGGCACGCGGAACGGCCGCGGCCGGTCGGGCTCGGTGTGTCGCAACACGATCACGCCGATGCACACAAGAACGAACGCGAACAGCGTCCCGATGTTGGTCAGGTCATACGTCTCGCCGGCGTCGCCGATGAGTGCCCAGAATGCGACGAAAAGCCCGGTGATCAATGTCGTCACGTGCGGAATGCGGTGCTTCTTGTGCAGCTTGGCCGCCCATTTGGGCAGCAGTCCATCCCGCGCCATCGCAAAGAAGATCCGCGGCTGGCCGTATTGGAACACGAGCAGCACGGCGGACAGCGAAAAGACCGCGCCCAACGCCACGATCTTCGAGATGCTGGTGAGCCCGGTCGCCTTGAGCGCGTAGGCGAGCGGATCGGCGGAGGTGCCAAGGTCCTTCGAAGGCACCATCCCGGTGAGCACCGCCCCGATGATCACGTAGATCACGGTGCAGATCGCCAGCCCGCCGAGGATACCGATCGGCACGTTGCGCTGCGGGTTCTTGGTCTCCTCGGCCGCCGTGGAGATGGCATCGAAGCCGATGTAGGCGAAGAAAACGATCGCCGCACCCTGGTGGATGCCGCGGAACCCGTTGGGTGCGAACGGGTGATAGTTCGCCGGATTGATGTGCTGCATGCCCATCACGATGAAGAGCCCCAGCACGATCAGTTTGATGGCCACCAGAATGTTGTTCGCCCGGGCGCTCTCACGCACGCCGAGCAACAATAGCCACGTGATCAGCATCACGATCGCGAAGGCCGGGATATTGATCAGGACCGGCATGCCGGCGATCTGCGGTGCCTTGTCCAGCAGCCCATGCACCGCAGGATCGGAACTGAGCAGCGCGGTCCGATATCCGGTGGTGAGCCACCCTGGCAATGTGATCCAATCCCCAATCAGCGACTTGAAATAGTCCCCCCAGGAAATGGCGACGGCCACGTTGCCGACCGCATACTCGAGGATGAGATCCCAGCCGATGATCCAGGCGACGATCTCGCCGAGGGTCGCGTAGGAGTATGCGTACGCGCTCCCCGCCTGCGGGATCATCGACGCCAGCTCGGCGTAGCAGAGGCCAGCCAAGGCGCACGCGGCGCCGAGCAGAACGAACGACAACACCAGTGCCGGACCGGCGCCCACGCGGATCACGTTGCCGGCCGCGTCCACTTGTCCAGCGGCGGCTGAGCCGATGGCGCCGAAGATGCCGGCACCGATCACGGCACCGATCGCGAGCATGATAAGGTCACCGGCGCCGAGGGTACGCACCATCCCCCGCTCGGTTTCCGCAGCGATCGGCTTACGCTGGAAGAGTTTCATCCGCTCGAATCAGAAGGTGACCGCAATGGTCGTGACGCCGGGAACCGGTTTGCCGTTCGGATCCCTGGCAGGCGTGAAGCGATAGTCGCGCATGACCACATCGAACTTCCTGCCGTAGGCACGATCCTCGATCGGAGGAACCACGGAAATGTCGGTGACGCGCCCGTCGGCTGCGACATGAAACGTGACCTCGACGGTCTTGCCGTGCAGCTTCTTGGGGCCATCGAGTCCGGGCACGATCATCTGCTTGGGCTGCGGCGGAAAGCCACCCTTGCCGCCGCCGCTACCACCGCCACTGCCACTCCCGGTTCCCGGCCCCTGCCCGCTCCCGGTGCCAGTCCCGGTACCGCTGCCGCTGCCGCCGCCCGATCCGGTGCCGCTACCCGCCGCGGCGTCGGTCCTGGACGGGTTCGGATTGGCCGCCATTGTTGGTGGTGGCACCGGCTGCTGCAGCGCTGGTGGTGGCGGCGTGACGGTCGCCACCGGGGGCGGCGGTGGGACGACCGTGGGCGGGATCGGCGTCGGCAGTGGCGGTGGCGGTGGTGGCGGCGGTCGGGTCACCGGATGCCCGAACGCGGCACCGCCTTGCCCGCCGCCCCCGCCACCGCCGCCGAGTGCCAGTTGAATGGCATCGCCGATCGGGCTGTGGTCCGGCATGACCACGTTGGCTGTCAGGCGAATCGCGAGGTAGATGACCAGGGCGTGCAGGAGGAACGAAACGATCGTGGCCAGAAGCCCGCGCCGTGTGGGGCCGGGGAGCGATGCGTGGACGCGGACGCCCCTGTGGGGAGCGTCCGCGTCCGTGTCGAGAGGCGGCATGGGCTGACGACTCAGTTCGCCTCGATCGGCGTCATTCCAATCACTTCAACCCCGGCACCGCGGGCCACATCGATCGCGGCGATGACCTCGGAGTAGACGCGCTCCATTCCCGGCTTCACGAACATGAGTTTCACCGGGCGCTGGTCGAAAATCTGCTTGATCTGCGTTCCCAAGTCCGCCTTGGCGTACTGGTGGCCGTTGATCCAGTAGGTGCCATCGTCGCGCAACTCGAGCACGATCTGCGTGTTGTTGTCGCTGGGGCGCGTTGTCGTTTCGGTCGGCGGGATGTTGATCTGGACCGCGGTGCGTCCCATGGCGATGACCACCATGAAGATGATCAAGAGCACCAGGAGCACGTCGATCATCGGCGTGACGTTGATCTCCGAGCTGACACCGCCACCACCGGCAGAGATGGCCATGGCTACTTCCCCTTCTTCTTGTCGTCACCCATGAGGCCGCCCGTGCGCTCGGTGATCGCCATCAGCACGCGGGCACCGGCACGCCGGCCGACCTCGATCGCCTCCTGCACCTTCTTGTACTTCAAGTTCATGTCCGCCTTGAAGAACAGGATCTTGTCGGACGTGCGGTTGGCGTACTTCGCCGTGAGGTCCGCTTCCGCCTGTTCCTTCGTCATCTCCTTCTTGTTGACGAAGTAGTTCCCTCCGGCGTCCAGGCCCAGGGTGATCTCTTCCTTCCCTTCCGGCGCCTTTTCCACGTTCGCCGCACTGGGCATCGTGGCCTTGAAGCCGGCTTCGAGCATCGGGGCGACGATCATGAAGATGATCAGGAGCACCAGCATCACGTCGATCATCGGCGTGACGTTGATGTTCGCGTTCACCTGCCCGGAGCCACTACCCGTGGATATGGCCACTGCCACTCACCGCCTTCGTCGCCTGGAATTCCTTGGTGAAGATCGAGCGACCGAACTCGCTGCCGACGCTCTTGATGAGGTAGTCGATCAATTCCTTCGACGTGTACGTCATCTCGACCACGAGGTTTTCCGTCTTGGTCGTGAAGTAGTTGTACGCCCACACGGCCGGGATGGCGACGAGGAGACCGAATGCGGTCGTGATCAGCGCTTCGGCGATACCTGAACCGATGCCGGCCAGGCCGCCCGAGGCGCCACCGGCCGCCGACATGGCCTGGAAGGCGTTGACGATACCCATCGTGGTGCCGAGGAGGCCGACGAATGGTGCGGTCGCGCCGACGGTGCCGAGGACGCCCGAGCCGCGCTTGAACTCGGAGAGGACGATCAGCATCTGGCGTTCCACTGCCCGCTCGGCCGAGTTGATGTCGGCGGCGGTGACGGTGGCACGGTCACGCAGCAACGGCTTGACTTCGGTCAACGCGCCGCCGAGGACGCGCGCCACGTGCGATTCCTTGTTCTTCTCGGCCAGCGTGATCGCCTGGTCGAGGTTCTCCTCCTGAATCGCGCGCGAGAACTGCGGCGCGAACTTGCGGGTGGCCGATTCGCTCCTCTTGATCTTGATCAGCTTCTGCACGACGATCGTGAGCGAGAAGATGGACATGATCAACAGGATGATGACGATGCCCTTGGCGAAATTACCGGCCTGCGTCCACAGATCCAGCAAACTGACGCTCATCTTGCAACCTCTCGACGGTTATGGTTAGCGGCCGCGACGGCGCGGCCTGGGTGCACACGGCGGAAGCGCCGTCTTATCCAGCAATGGTGAACCGAACAACCTGATCAACCAGCTGACGCACCGCGCTACCGCGGATCTTGGCCGCCTTGTTCGTGCAGGCCATGATCGCTTCAATCGCGGGTTCATCAAACGCCTTGTTGGTGCTGCTCATCACCTTGACCGAGCTGCGTTCGACCCGACCGTCGGACCCGATGACATAGCGCAAGCTGACACTCCCCGTCACACCGACGGTTCGCAGCGCCGCTGGATACTTCGGCTGCGGACACGATTGGGTGACCGGGTCGTCCACCTGGTCGTTCGTGAATGTTTCCTGCGTGTTGACCGGTCCGGTGCCGCCGACGACGCCGGTCGCGATGCCACCCTCGACACCCTTCCCGCTGAAATTCTTCGGGTCGAACTTCTCATTGAGATTCACCGGCGGAATCTCGGTCGGAATCACCCTGGGTGGCATGATCGTCTGGAAGCCCTGCGGCGGCGGATTCGCCTGCACGATCACTTTCTGGTCCGGTGGCGGCGGTGGCGGCGGTGGTGGTGGTGGCGGCGCGAGGAAGGCCGTGCGCGTTTCGATGATCTTCTTGACCGTTGCGGCCGCACCGGACGTGAGCTTCACCGCCACGAAGATGACGATCAAATGCACGACCGCCGAAACGGCAGTCTGGCCGATGCTGCGCTCGCGCCTGGGCTTCGACTCGATCAGGTAGTCAAACACGAATACGACCTCCACCGGAAGGGCTGCGTGTCACTTCACCGGAGAATCTGGGCGGCCGAGTTCGCGCGAGGCTCACCGCCCGATGACAATTCAGTAACAACCGCATGACGCGGCGCCAAACGAACTCGTTCGCGCCCTCACCCGCTGGCCTCAGGGCGCCAGCGCCAGACCGTCTTTGGGAAGCGTGGCGGTGAATATACTACCGCGTCCCGGCCGACTTTGCGCGGCGATCGTCCCGCCATGGGCCTCGACGATCCACTTGGCAATGGCCAGCCCGAGGCCGGTGCCGGGGTGCTCGCCAGTGCGGGTCCGGGCGATATCGGCTCGCCAGAACCGCTCGAATACGTTGGGCAGATCGCCCGGCGCGATGCCGATGCCGGTGTCCTGCACCGCGAGGGTGACCCGTTCGGCACCGTCGACCAACCGCACCGTGATGGTACCGCCAGGGGTCGTGTACTTGACGGCATTGGTGACCAGATTCATCAGCAACTGCCGGATCCGGCCGGGATCGACCGCCAGCATCACGGGATCCAGCGGAAGTTCGATCCGGATGGCCACCTGGCGTTCTTCACCGAGAATCTCCGCCGTCTCGGCTGCGTCGGCCACGAGGGTGCGGAGATCGGTGTCGGTGAGCGCCAGCGAAGCGCGACCCTCGTCAGCGCGGGCCAGCGTGAGCAGGTTCGTCACCAGGTCGCTCATCTGGTTGATCTGACGCAGGGTTTCGTCGAGGGCGGGGATGATCTCGCCCGGCGTCTCTGGATGGGTCAGCGACCGCTCCACACCGGCGCGCAGCACCATCAGCGGCGTCTTGAGTTCGTGCGATGCGTCGGCCGTAAAGCGACGGAGCGCCACGAAGGAGCGTTCGACCCGGCTGAGCATGTTGTTCAGACGTTCAGCCAGGCGCGACAGTTCGTCGGCGCCCGGCGGCACGGCGAGCCGGCGATTGAGCGTCGTGCCGTCCTGGATGGCGTCGAGTTCCTCGATCATGACTTCCACGGGGCGGAGCGACCGCCCCGCGAGCCAGTAGCCGAGGCTGGCCGACGCGACCAGGATCAGCGGCGCCATCATCAACATCGACAGCAGGATCTCGCGCACCGCGCTGGTGTCGACCTGCAACCGCGCCGCGATCAGCACGGCAGCGACGCCGGGCACCGAATCGACGCGGGCGAGGTTGTAGCGGAGCGGCGAGTCGTTCGATCCGGCCGTGAGCGTATCGGCGCCGAACGGGGGCGGCCGGCGGAGCATCAGCGCCAGCACCGCCGCCACGGTCGTATCGGGGAGGGACTTCGCCGACGGGGAGAGGTAGAGAATCTCCCCGGACGGTCGGGCGAGGAAGACGTAGTCCGCCACCGGGTCGAAATACGGAACGACCTCGTCCAGGAGGATGCGTTCGCTGTCGGGCTTGGTCACGCCCGGCGGGGCGTGCGGGCCGTGTCGCAGCAGCCGCGCTTGCTGCGCCAGCACGCGGACGGCCAGGTCGCTTTCGCTCGTGAGCGCGGCATCGAGTCGCAACTCGGCTTCACGCGGCGCGGTGGCGGTTCGCTCCCAATACACCGCCGCCCCGAACGCCACCATGGTTGCCGACAGGGCGAGGGCGTAATACACCGCCAGCCGGAAGCGGATCGATTGCATCTACCCTTTGACCACGTATCCCACGCCGCGCACCGTATGTACCAGTTTCTGCGGGTAGCCGGCGTCCACCTTCTTGCGCAGCCGGTTGATGACCACGTCCACGATATTGGTCCCCGGATCGAAGTGATAGTCCCAGGCATATTCAGTAATCAGGGTGCGCGACATCACCCGACCCGTGTGCCGCATCAGGTACTCGAGCACGGCGTACTCCTTGGGGGTGAGTTCGATCGGGGTGCCGCCGCGATGCACGTCGCGCGATTCGAGATCCAGCTCGAGATCGGCGATCTTCAGTGACCGCGCCGCGAGCAGCTTGGGGCGGCGCGACAGCGCCTCGACGCGGGCGAGAAGTTCCTCGAACGAGAACGGCTTGGTGACGTAGTCGTCCGCGCCGGCGCGCAGGGCTTCCACCTTGAACTCGACGCTGTCCTGCGCGGTAAGCACCAGCACCGGCAGCGTGAGTCCGCGATCGCGCAACGCACGGAGCACCTCGATCCCGGTCATTCCCGGCAGGCGCAGGTCGAGGATGATGAGGTCGTATGGGACGGTGGATGCCACGCGCAGCGCTTCCGCGCCATCGGTCACCCAATCAGCGATGTACTGTTGCTCCTCGAGGCCGCGCTTGACGTACTGTCCCACGGTCTTGTCGTCTTCCACCACGAGCAGTTTCACGGCGCCTCCTGGCCTGCCCCGGGCAGGGTCATCCGGAAAACCGTGCGCACGCCGGGCTCGCTGCGGACATCCAGCTGGCCGCCGTGATCGGCGACAATGCCGTAACAGATTGCCAGGCCGAGGCCGGTGCCGCGCGCGGGGCCCTTGGTGGTGAAGAACGGGTCGAAGATCCTGGGCAACACGTCGGCGGCGATGCCGGAGCCGTCGTCCTCGAATTCTGCGATGACGGTGGTACCGTCCTTTCGAGTCCGGACGATGACGTTGCCGTGGCCGGAGCTGGCGTCCGCAGCGTTGAGCAGGATCGCCATTGCCGCCTGGACGAGGCGTTCACCGTTGCCGAGAACCATCGGCAGGTGATCGGCGAACTCGCGCGTGACCGACAACCGGCGAAACCGCTGGTGGTGCTGGAGCAGGTGCAACGTCCGGTCCAGCAGCACGTTGAGGTCGGCCGGCTCGAGGGTGATTCCGCTCCGCCCGGCGCGGGAGAAGTCCAGCAGTCCGCCAACGATATTGGTGCAACGAGTGACTTCGCTGTCGATGATCCCGAGGTACTCGGCAACGACGGGTTCGGTGGCCGCGCCGAGCCGTGCGGAGATGGCGGCCGCGCAGCCGCCGATGATAGCGAGCGGGTTGTTGATCTCGTGCATCACGCCAGCGGCGAGCTGGCCGACCGCCGCGAGCTTCTCGGTCTGGTGCATCGCACGCTGAAACGCACGCGTTTCCGTGACGTCCTCGCCAATCGTGATGACGTGGGACACCGTAGTGCCATCGACGCGCATCGGCAGCCGCGTGGTCCGGTAGGTGCGCACGTCGTTACCAACGTGCACGTCCTGTTCTTGCACGCGCACCGCCCCCGTCATGAAGACGCGATCGAACTCCGCCAGCAGGACATCGGCGGGCTGGCGTCGCAGCACGTCGACGACGCGCTTGCCGAGGACGTCGCCACGGCGGAGGCCCTGCGTGCCCGTTTCGCGCTTGCGGTTCCACAACACCACGCGGTACTCGCGATCGATGACGTAGAGCCCCACCGGCAGGGAATCGATCGTCATCCGGTGGAGCTTGCCGACCACGCCACCGTCGTCCTGTGCCTCGGCGTCGAACGCCGGGAGGAGGGCGGCCAGCAGCGCAGCGACGGCGTCGAGCACGGGACGGAGTTCCGCCTGGGGGCGCGGCGACTCGACCACCTCGAGCACCGCCCGACGCCCGTCGCGCCACGGAATCTCCACGACGAGCGTCGTCGGCGTCACCGCCCGCTTGCCCACGGTGGTGCGATCCGACCGTCGCGCACCGGTACGGAAGCGCACTGCCGTCGCCGGCAGGACGGCCTGAAGGTGCTGACACAGCGCCTCGAGCCGCTCCGTGGCGGCGTCCGCACTCGCCAGGGCGCGGGCGGCTCCGACGATGACCGCCAACGGTGGCGGCCCCGCCGCCGGGGCCCCGGTCACGGCACCGACCGGGTGCGCCACGGGCCGAACAGCGCGTGCGCTACGCGCCACTCGCCGGTGCGGCGGGCGAGCGTGAGCACATCGGTGGCTTCGTACTCGCCCCGGCCGTCACCGCTTCTGGCAACGACCGCCACCCGGTCGGTCGCGACATCACCGTCGGGACGAAGTTCGGTCCGGACGATGCGCGCCCCGCCGCCCTGATTGCGGCGCTCCGGGACGGCGATGATGGTGCGCAGTGGAACGAGGACCGGCGGGCTGCGGTCGGCTGCGACCAGCGCCGTTGCGGAGGGAAGTGCCAGACGCTGCACGCCGGCGGCGTCCTTGGTAGCGATGGCCTGATAGAACGAGGCGACCACCGCCTGGACGGTGGCCTCATCATGGCGCGACCCGCCGGGCGTCCGGTCCTGAAAGCGACAGGACGCGAGCACGAGCGTGATGACGAGGGCGGAACACAACAGATGGCGGAGCGGCACGCGTTGAAAGTGCGCGGGAAGAGGCCCCGATGCCAAGGCCTCACGCCCGGCGCTCCCCTCACGACAACCGGGTTACAACTTGGCTAACTCCGCCAACAATTGCGGATTCTCCCGCCACTCGCCGTTCTTCGTCTCCTGCCACGCCCACCGCACCACGCCCTGCTTGTCGACCACGAAGTAGGCGCGGTTGGCATAGAACTTTTCGTCGTTCAGCACGCCATAGAGCCGCGAGACGACGCGCTTGAAGTCGCTCAACAGGTCGAACGACAGGTGGTACTTTCCCTGGTATTCCCTGAGCGTGTCGGTTGAATCCACGCTGATCGGCAGCACCACCGTGTCGCGGCTCGCGAACTGGCTGACGTCGTCGGTGAATGCGCACATCTCGGCCGTGCACGTCCGGGTGAACGCCAGCGGGAAGAACGCCAGCAGCACATGCTTGCCACCGCGAAACGACGACAGTGTCACGTCGGTGCCGGCCGTCGAACGCAACGTGAAATCCGGCGCCGGCGATCCGACCACGGGCAGCGACGGCGCCGTGACGGTCGTGGTCACATTGCCTCGAAACGAACGGCGACCCGCGACCAGTTCACCACGTTCCACCACGCAGCGAGATAGTCCGGCCGGCGATTCTGGTACTTGAGGTAGTAGGCGTGCTCCCACACGTCGCAGCCGAGCACGGCGTATTTCCCGTCCATGATGGGCGAATCCTGGTTGGGCGTGCTTTCGATGCTCAGCTTCCCATCGGCGGCGCGCACCAGCCACCCCCAACCGCTGCCGAAACGCGTGGTGCACGCCTTGGCGAACTGTTCCTTGAATGCGTCGAAGCTGCCGAAGGCGCCGTTGATCGCGGCCGCGAGCCTGCCCTCGGGCGCCTTGGCACCGCCGGGCGCCATGATGTCCCAGAACAGGGTGTGATTGTAGTGGCCGCCGCCATTGTTCCGCACCGCCGTACGCTTCGCCTCGGGCACCTGACCGAGGTCGCCGAGGAGGCGCTCGATCGAAAGGGACTGAAGCGCGTTCTCGCCGTCGAGCGCGGCGTTGACGTTGGTGACGTAGGCGGCATGATGCTTGTCGTGGTGGATTCGCATCGTCTGTTCGTCGATGTGTGGCTCGAGGGCGGTGTAGTCGTACCCGAGGGGCGGCAACGTGAAAGCCATTCGTCAGCTCCTGCAAAGTTGATTGAGTCCCTAAAGATGGCCGCGTCCTGAGACCCGTGCAACGACGTGGTCGGCGCGAATCGCCAGCGACGCGACGCCCACGGCGAGGATCACCGAGAGCAGCACCTGATCGCGTAAGAGGACGACGATCACCAGCGCCACCGCCACACCCGCCAGCGCGCCCCGCAGCTTCGCGGGTAGGTGAAGGCGGCGAATGGACGGCGCCATCGCCATCACCACGGCGCCAATGAAGGCGATCGCTCCGCCGCGCGTCGCCGCGAGCAGCATCGTTGCTGCGGCCGCGCCATCCCACCGGTCGGATGCGCCGGCAGCAAGCGCGCCGACGACCAGCCCAGTACTGACGACCGGCTGCCAATGGGCGATCCCATCCGCCGCCACCGGTACACCGGCGAGATGGAGCACTATTGCGACAACCGGGAGTTGCACGGTGGCCCGGGTCAGCCCATCGAGCGGCCAGGGTGCGGCGATGCCGATGGCCCAACCGATCGCGAGGAGTGCCAGCCCCTGAGCCGCTGCCGGCGATATCGGGGCGTCATTGGCTATGGCACACAACGAGAGGAGCGGCGATCCGGCGATCGTCAGGGCGAGCCACGTCCAGCCGATCAGCAGCAGAGTGGCGGTGACCGGTAATACCGGAACGCGGGGGCGCGATGCAACGTTCGGCCGCCGAGACCACTCGTGCCACACCAGGGCACCAAGCGCAAGCATGCAGAGGACCGCCGGCCCGACCAGCGCGGCCGCCACCGTCACGCTGGCGAGCGCGAGCGAGGCGAGCCCGTTTCCCGCCGCCGGTTCGGCATCGCCCGTCACCGGACTCGCCGAAGTCGACGACGCGGTCCGGGCAGTCACCCTCCCCAGCAACGTCGGAATCCCGCCGATGCAAAGGCCGATCGCCAACGGCGCCAAGTGCGGAAGCCCGGCGACAAGTAGCGCGATCAGCAGTGGCAACGCCGGAAGACCCTTGCGCCAGTTGCGGATATCAGGTGGGAGACAGGCGCCAGCGATCAGCGCGCCCGTCGTGATCCCGACAAACCAGGCATCGTGCAGCGACTGGTCGGCGATGGTGCGGAGTTCGCCCGGATCGAGCGTACCGGCGCCCTGATGCAACGCGGCGAGTCCCAAGCCCGCCATCACAAGCCGGCCGGTCGCCGCGCCGATCCGGTCCTCGCCGGCAAACCACGGGGTCAGTAGCAGCGGGAGCGCCAGCCACAGCAGCAGGGAGGACATGGTCGCTGGCAATCTCGCGCCGCGCGCACGCATGCACCAGCCGTGATTGCGAATTATCGACTCTCCCACCGATACTCCACCGCATATGGAGAACGGGTAATGCCCCTGTCACTACGCTATGCGCTGACAACGGCCGGGCGAGCGGTGATCGCCCTCGAAGCCGACGACCTTCGTGTGGCGATGCAGGCGACCGACGAAACCGACGCGCTTGGCGACCTCGCGCGCGCTATCGCGACTCTGCTCGAAGGGGCGGAGCGCGCGTCGGTGGTGCTGGAGGATGCGCCCGGCGTGCACGAGTGGACGTTCGAACGCCGCGAGGCGATCGTCCACCTGCGGATTCACAGTTGGGCGGACCGCAGTTCCGGCACGGCGGACATGGTGCTGTCGCAGGAGCGATCGGTTTCGATCGCCTGCCCGCTGACGGTGCTCGCCCGCGAGTTGGTGCTGGTGCTGGATGTCCTGTGGGTCGGACACGGACCGGACGGATGGGCTCGGCTCTCGCCGCGCCATCCATACCCGAAAAGCGAGCGCCGGCGACTGCGGCAGCTGTTGGCCGTGTCGGCGCGGCGAGCGGTCGAGAGCAACTAGGCAACGCCAGGACGGGCGGCTCCAGTCGGAGCCGCCCGTCCTGGCGTTGCGCGCCGGTGATCGGTTCCCGCCTACTTTGCCGGCGGCTTCCCGCCGGGCGGCGCGCCGGGCTTCGCCGTCGAGTCATTCTTGTGCGCTTCCTGCCAGCGCGGACCTGCGCCACGAACCACACCGTCGAATGCCGGTCGATTCACCTTGACCGTGCTCCGAGCGCGCAAGACGCTGGCGAGCGCGCCAGGAAGTGGCAGGAATGGCGCCCGCCGTGCCAGCACCGAGTCGATGTATCGCGTCGCCGCGTCGGCGGCGGACAGATCGGCCGGCAGCCGTTTCACGGCAGCGCGTAACGAATCAAGGGACTGACGGTACTTCGGCCCGAGCGCGGCGCGGGCGTCAGCGTTCGGCGGCGGATCCTTGCTGACGACTAGCATCAGGATGTCCCGTCGCGACAGCCCAAGGAGAAACTGGGTCGCGACCGTGTCCGATGCGTCGCTGAGGGCGACACGTTCCGCCGGCATCAGCATCAGGGTCGCCTCGCGAACCGAGGCTGGGCTGAGCGAGCCACCCTTCCACGTCACCAACGGCCCGCCTTCGGACACGGTGACCGGTTCCAAAGCCATCGCGCGGACGCGGAGGCGGGCATCCGGCGCGATCACAATATCGTGCGCCCGCGCCAGCGAATCGATGAAGAGCGAGTCTGCCCGCTGGGCCAGCCGCGGCGCCAGCCAGGTCTTGAGTGCCGAACGTGATTCATCCCGGGTCGCCCGCCGAAGGATATGGAACCCGGCGCCACCAGCGAACGGAGGTGATACGGCGCCTGGCAAAAGGTTCCAGATCGGGGTGAGCCGCTGCGGTACGTCCGCCTCGGCGAGGGCCGGGAGGTATCCGTTCTGCGCGCGAGTCGCGGTGTCCTCGGAAAATTGCTTGACTGCCGCGGTAAAGTCGCCGCCCGCCTGGAGCTTGGCGACCAGCCCCTTCGCCGTGCCGTAGGTCTTCCTGATCGCCTCGGTGTCGGTTCCGGATCGCACATACAACACGATCTGCTGGAACACTCGAACCTGATCGCGCGCGAGCAATGAGTCGGTCTGCCTCTCGGTGACCGGAGGCCGCTGCGTGAAGCGCGCCGCCAGGAACTGGGCGACCATCCCGCGCACGGCATCGGCCATGATCACGCTGTCGGTGGTGGCCGCATCGTCCAACTGGACGTTGCGTCGGATCGCGTCGATCAGGAGCGCCGTGTTGATCCACGCGCTCACGAAACCGCTGCCGACCGCCTTGTCGGGCGGGACCGAAGACTTGAGCAGCCACTGATCGAGGGTGGCGCCGGACAGCGTGCCGCCGGCGGCTTCGGCGACGGCCTGACCGCGAGCCTTTTCAGGCGCGACCGCACCGCCGCCGCACCCGGTCAGGAGAAATGTGCTGGTGGCCACGAGCGCGGCGCACGAGCGGGCCCACGAGGCGGAGAGGCGCATGGCCGACCACGGGTCGAGGATGAACCGACGAAGGGTGAATGGAGCGGAGGGGGCTCGAACCCCTGACCCCCGCGTTGCAAACGCGGTGCTCTCCCAACTGAGCTACCGCCCCAATATCCGGGAATAAGTTAGTAGAGTCGCGGGCGGCGCGAAGGGCCTTCCGCCCGGACCGTCCCGAACGCCGCTACGCCGGCTTCCGCCGCTTGCGGGTCTTGTTGTAATCGGCGTGCTTTTCGACGTAGCGATACAGGTCGTCGACCATCTTGAACCGCTTCTGCACATCGCCACTTTCGTCAGCGGTCTTGGTCGAGTCTTCCAATTGCTTGATGCGCTTGATCAGCTGTCGGCGCCACTTCTCATCCTTGGTCGCCGAGAGAAACTGTCGGGTCTGCGCGAGTTCCTGGTCGACCGACGCGCCCCCCTGACGATGCAACCGGGATTCCAGCGAATCGCGATGTAGTCGAAGCTGCTTCAAGAACATGACCGACAAGGTTGAGCTCCTGCGATTGCAATTGTTCCGGGGGGAGGGCGATCGGAGAGAATAGCGAGGTGCGCCGCATGAATCAATGCAGCGAGCCATGAGCCGCGAGCCCGTGGGTTCAGCGAGCGCGCGTCGCGAACGCCAGCGTACCGCTCGGGGCTCACGGCTCATGCCCGCACTACTGCCCGCCGCGACCGCCGCGGCCACCGGTGACCGCCCCGGGCTGCGGCGGCCGCGGCAACTTCTCGTCACGCTGAGCCGCCTGCCACGCGAAGCTCGCCACGACCGCAGCGTTCCACTTCATGTCGTCCGGTTGGAGTCGTTCGTAGACATCCTGGTTGGTGTGGTGCGTGCGAGCGCCATACTCGAGCGGGTCCTGGATGAACTGGAAGCCGGGCAATCCGACCGCGACGTAGGAGAGGTGGTCGGTACCACCGGTATTGCTATTGGTGAGGGTGCGCATGCCGTCCCGCTTGAACGGTCCCATCCACGCATCGAAGATCGGCCACTCGGCGCTCATCCCCTGGAGGTAGACGCCGCGAATCTTGCCGCTGCCGTTATCGACGTTGAAGTACGCGGCAAACTTCGCCTGCTCCGGCGTCGGGTAGAAACCGGTGCTGTCCCGCGCGCCGTAGTGTTGCTTGACGTACGCGGCCGAACCGTAAAGGCCCTGCTCTTCACCGGTCCAGAGGCCGATACGGATGGTGCGCCGCGGCTGCAGGTTGAGCGTCTTGAGGATGCGCATTGCTTCGAGCATGATGCCGGAGCCCGCACCGTTGTCGGTCGCACCGGTCCCTGAATGCCACGAGTCGAAGTGCCCACCGATCATCACGACTTCATCCTTGAGTGCCGGGTCAGTGCCCGGTATCTCGCCGAGGATGTTGAACGATGCCGTATCCGTCGGGTAAAACCGGTTCTGCATCTCGAGTGCGAGCGTCACCGGTACGTTCCTCTCGACCATCCGCACGATGCGCCCGTACGACTCGGTGGCGACATGCACCATCGGCACCCGCGGCGCGCCGGTGACCCTGGACGCGCCGTTGTCGGTGGCGATGTCACCGCCGATGCTGTTGCTGCCGCCGCGACCGCCGAGGAGGACGGCGGCAACGCCCTGCGCCTGCATCCAGCGAAGGGCGGTGGTGTCACCCGTAACGTTGAAGCCGCCACGACCGCCACCCCGACCGCCGGCGGCGACCGGCGTGGCAACCGCCTGCGCGGCAGCGGCTTGGGCGCAGATCGCCGACGGCGGCGGTGCCGCGCCGCCATTCCCGGCGCCCGGAAAGCCTGCCCCACCCCGGCCGACCGTTGGAGCCGGGAAGGCAATGTTCATCAGGGCGGAGTCGCTGCTGCGCGTCGCCATGGCCAGGAATTCATTCACCGGGCCGGCAAACGCCGCCGCCGGCAGGATGAACGCGTTCTTCAGCTTCCCGGCGTAGTTCTGCTGCAACTCGGCGAGGCAACCCACCTGCACACGTACGGCCGGCCCGGTCACCCGGCCGTTGGTGCCCGCCGACCATGCCCGTGGGACGGCCGCGACGATGAATGGATTCGGCGAAACAGCGTTCAGCGCAAAGTATTCGTTGGCCCAGCCAAGGGCGTTCGGCACGTACCAGTTTTCCAGGTGGACATTCGCGAGGCCCCACGACTTCATCGTGGTCATCGTCCAATCGGCGGCCTTTTTCACGTTCGGCCCCCACGTGAGCCGTGGGCCGTAGACATCCGTCAACCAGCTCATGATATCCATGATCTGCGAGTGGTCCATCGCTTCGGCCCGGATGCGGGCGATGGTTGCCGTGTCAACTTTTTCCTGCGCTGCGAGCGGCAACGCCATCGCGAAGCTCGCCGCCCCGACCAGAGCGAGCGCATGCGAACGAGCAAGACGTGTCATGGCAAACTCCGTGGTCCGTGAGTCGGTTGTGAAAAGCACCTAATAATGAGGTCCCGGACAGGGAATGTCATGGTGCGCCGGTCCACCGTCCGCCGAGCGCCTGGTACAGCCGCACCGTCGCCTCCAGATAGACGCGGCGGCCCTGGGTGACCGCCAATTCCGAAGCGAAGAGCCCACGCTGTGCCTCCAGCACCTCGAGATAGCTGGCGATGCCACCCTGGTACCGCCGCTCGGCGAGGCGATACGCCTGGCGCAACGCGTTGGCCTGGGCAGTCAGCGCAGCCAGTTGCTCGCGATCGCTGCGAACGCCCACCAGTGCATCGGCCGCTTCACTGAGCGCCCGCAACACCACCTGCTCGTAGCGAGCCCGCGCTTGATCGATTCGGGCGCGGGCGGCCGCCAACTCGGAGGCAGCGCGGCCGCCGGCGAACAGCGGTACTGAGACGCCAAGTTGCAGCGTGTAGATCTCATGATCGGAGCCAAAAAGGTCGGCCGCGTTCGGCGCTTGCCGGCCGTAATCGCCGGTGATGAGAAACCGCGGCAGGATCGCCGCGCGTGTCGCGCCGATGCGTGCCTGTTCCGCGGCCAGTGCCCGCTCGGCGCTCATGACGTCGGGGCGCCGCAGCAGCATCGCCGCTGGAATCGAATCCGGAACAGCGGCAGCGGTGATCGCGCCGTCCAGCGTCCCGCCGCCCGCCAGCGGGCCCGGTGGGTGCCCAAGCAGCAGCGACAAGGCGTGCTCCTGCTGCGACGCGACGCGGGTGAACTGGGCAACGCTCGAGGCAGCGCCGGCCACATCTGCCTCGAACTGCCTCACATCGAGCTCGGAGATCACACCCTGGGCGAAGCGCTGGCGCGCGAGGCCGAGCGTGGCCTGTCTCGACGCCAGCGCACGTTGTGCGAGCTCACGATCCTCGCGCGCCTCGAGCAATTCGAGGTACGCATTGGCCACATCCGCGACGAGGGTCAGCGCGATCGCCTGCTCATCGCTGGATCGCGCTGCCAGGTCCGCCTCGGACGCGGCGACACCCTTGCGAATCCGCCCCCAGAAGTCGAGCTCCCACTGCAGGTCGGCGGTCGCGCGGACGGCGCGATACGCCGTCGGCGGCGACCCGCCGAAGACGACCTGATTCGTGCTCACGGACGCGTTGGCATCGAGCTCCGGCAGGAGGTGACTCCGCGCGGAACCGGCAATGGCGCGGTACTCATTGACCCGCGCGATCGCGCCGTGGATCTCCTGATTGTCCTGAAGCGCCGTCCGAACCAATCGCACGAGGGTCGTGTCGCGCATCACGTCGAGCCAGGCGAGCGCCAGAGCGCCAGTGGCGTCGAACATGGCACCGGGTGGCAGCGGCGCCGCAAGCTGCCCGGCCCGGGCGAGCGAGTCGAACAACGGGGCATTCGTCGTCGCGGCGGTCGCCACGCTCGCCGATGGGGGGACTACCCTGGGCGCGTTGTAGCCTGGCGTGAACGCACAACCGCTCAGCAACAACGCCATGAGCCATGCGCCGCTGACGGTACCCTCGGCGCGATCCGCGGGCAACGGCGCCGAGCCTGGCAACGCGGGCTCACGGCTCATCGCCGTTCCTCGGTCACGCGTCTTGGCTCCGAGAGCCTGCGGATCACGGTGAAGAACAGCGGAATGAAGAAAATGCCTACGCTCGTCGCGATCAGCATGCCAAAAAACACGCCGGTACCGAGCGAATGCCGGCTCTGCGCGCCAGCGCCGCCGGCGAGCAGGAGTGGCGACACACCGAAGATGAAGGCGAGCGAGGTCATCAGAATCGGACGGAACCGTTCCCGCGCCGCTTCGCGGGCAGCGTCCATCACCGAGAGACCGCGGTGGCGGAGCGTCGTCGCAAATTCGACGATCAGGATGGCGTTCTTGGCGGCCAGGCCGATCACCGTGATCAGCGCGACCTGGAAGTAGATGTCGTCGGGCATGCCGCGCAACCAGACGCCGATCAATGCGCCGAGGGCCCCGAAGGGAAGCCCGAAGAGCACGGCGAACGGAATGCTCCAGCTCTCGTACTGCGCGGCAAGCACCAGGAACACCAGCATGATGCCCAGGCCGAAGATCAGTCCCCCCTGCCCGCTCGATACCTTCTCCTGGAACGATTGCCCGCTGTAGGCATAACCGACCCCCTTGCTGGCGAAGTCGCGGTCGATCAATTGTTCGACGGCGGCGAGCATCTGGCCCGAGCTGTGACCGGGGGATGGCTGCGCGGTCACGAGTGCCGACGTGAACCCGTTGAAGCGCGACAGCACGCTCGGCCCGGTCCGGAACTCCGGGCGGGCAAGCGTCGAGATCGGAATCATCTGGCCATCATCACTGCGCACGTACAGCCGCCCGATGTCGTCGGGGGACCGCCGAAACTCCGGCGCCGCCTCTGCCTGCACGCGATAGGTCCGACCGAACAAGTTGAAGTCATTGATGTACAGCGTGGAGAGCATCGTCTGCAGCGTCAGGAACAGCGTCCCCAACTTGACGTTGTGCGCCTTGACGGCGTCGCGATCCACATTGAGAAAGATCTGCGGCGCGTCGATCCGGAACGTCGTCGCCCCACCCACCACCTCCGGCTGCTTCGCGAGGGACTGCATGAAGGTGCTGACCTGTTCGTTGAATTCCCCGACGCTCTGTCCGGCGCGCGCCTGCAGGTTGAGCTCCAGGCCGGACGTGGTGCCGAGGCCGGGAATTTCCGGGAAATTAAAGCCGAACGCGAGCGCGTCGGGCATGCCGTACAAGGCGCCGTTGACCCGCTTGAGGATTGCGTCGGCGGTTTCGTTCGTGCCGCGCTCGTCCCACGGCTGGAGCCCGACGAAGATCACGGCAGAGTTGGGCTGGTTGGCCGACGCGAGGATGTCGAGACCAACCAGCGCCACCGTCGACCGAACGCCCTTGTCCTGGTGCAGGATCTGCTCGAGTTGTTGCACGACGGCGCGCGTGCGCTGCAGCGACGCACCGCTCGGCAGCTGTGCGGCGACGACAAAGAAGCCCTTGTCTTCGGTGGGGAGGAACCCGGTCGGGACGTGGCGATACAACACGACAATCAGCGCCAGGATCACGGCGAACGCCGCGAGGAACGCCCGTGGCCGGCGCAACACGCCGTCGACGCTGCCGACGTACCCGCCGCGCAGCCGGTCAAAGAACCGATTGAACACGGTGAAGAAGCGGCCGTGCTCGGCGTGCTCGGGTGAGTCCTTGAGCAGCGCCGCACAGAGCGCCGGAGTCAAGGTCAGGGCGACAATCCCGGAGAGCACCACGGCGATCACGATCGTGACCGCGAACTGGCGGAACATCGACCCGGTGATCCCACCGAGGAACGCCACCGGGATGAACACAGCGCAGAGCGACAGGACGATCGCCACCAGCGCGCCGGCCACCTGTTGCATCGCCTTGTCCGCGGCGTGCCGCGCGTCGAGGCCTTCGTCATTCATGATCCGTTCGACATTTTCGATCACGACGATCGCGTCGTCCACCACGATGCCGATCGCGAGCACCAGGCCGAAGAGCGTCAGCACGTTGACCGAAAAGCCGAGTGCGAGCAGGCCGACAAACGTGCCGATCACCGACACCGGCACGGCCAGCACCGGGATCAGGGTGGCTCGCCAGCTCTGCAGGAAGAGGAAGACCACCAGAGTCACCAGGGCCATCGCCTCGAGCAGCGTCTTGGTGACCTCCGTGATCGACGACGCGATGAACGGCGTGGTGTCGAACGGCACCGACCAGCGGATCCCCGGCGGGAACGCCTTCTGCAGCTCGTCGAGCCGGGTTACCAACTCCTGCTTGACTCGAAGGGCGTTGGCGCCGGGCTGCAGGTACAGGAGGAAGAATGTCGTCGGCTTGCCGTTGAGTCGCCCCTCAAGGTCGGCGCTTTGGCCCCCCAGTGTGACGTTCGCGATGTCGCTCAGGTGGACCACCGATCCATCCGGGCGGGCGCGGACGATGATTCCCTTGAACTGGTCAACCGTCTCGAGCCGACCCAGGGCGGTGACCGGCAGCGTGAACTCGGTGCCCGGCGGCGCCGGCTCCCGGCCGATTCGCCCCGCTGGCGCCGGCGCGTTCTGCTCACGCACCGCCGCCGCAACGTCTTCCACGGTGAGCCCGAGTTGCGACATCCGCTCCGGATCGAGGCGCAACAACATGGCGAACTGACCGCCACCGAACACGGTGGCGTCGCCGACGCCGGGCAGGCGTTTCACCTCGTCCGCCACGTACAGCGTGGCGTAGTTCGTGAGGTAGTTTGCGTCGTAGCGCGGGTCATCCGAGGAGAGCGCCGCGACGAGGAGGATGTCGGTCTGCGCTTTCGTGACGACGACGCCGTTGCGGGTCACCTCACCCGGCAGCTGCGGCTCGGCCCGCTTGACCGCGTTCTGCACGTCGACGGCGGCGAGGTCCTGGTCGCGTGAGATGTCGAAGAACACCTGGAGGCTCATCGAGCCGTCGCTGGAATTCGACGACTTGAAGTACAGCAAGCTCCGCAATCCGGAGAGCTGCTGTTCGATCGGTGCGGCGACCGAACTCGCGACCACCGCTGCCGTCGCACCAGGGTAGGCCGCCGTAATGCGGATCGATGGCGGCGTGATCGAGGGGTAGCGATTGACCGGGAGGTATTGCAGCGACACCAGCCCCAGCACCGTGATCACGATCGCAATCACACCCGCCATCACCGGACGGCGGATGAAGAAGTACTTGATGTCGTCTGGCGCCACCGGCGGCGGGTGTGCGCTCACGGCGTCCTCGCCGCCGGCGGCGTGGGCTTCGCGACGCCGCCCGGGCGCACCTTTTGCACGCCGTCCACCACGACCCGATCGCCCGCGACCAGGCCGGAGTCGATCAACCAGCGCTCGCCCACCCACGCGGTTGCGCGAACGTCGCGGCTCCGCACCGTGTCGCCCGCCCCCAGCACGTACACCGATTGCCGGCCGAGCGACTGGATGACGGCGCGCTGCGGGATCAGGATCGCGCCGTCGCGCACGAGCCCTTCGACGCGAACACGCACGAACTGTCCCGGCACGAGCAGGTGCTGGTGATTGGGCACTTCCGCCCGGAACGCCTGGGTACCCGTCGCAGAATCCACGACCGGTGCGACGAAGTCGATCCTGGCCGATTCGGGGTACTCCACACCGTCGGGCAGGACGATGTGGACGCGGGCAGACCCGCCCGCCCGCAACGCCAGCGTGGCGCGCGGGTCGCGACGCCAGGCAAGGACCTGCTGCATGGACGGACGGAACGTGACGCGGACCGGATCCAGCACGTCGATCGTTGTCAACAGGTCGGCCGGCCCGGTGACGCGCGCTCCGAGCATGAGGCGGGCGATACCGACGCGTCCGGCGATTTCCGCCTTGATCGTGGCGTCGTTCAGGTCCTTGCGCGCCCGATCCACGGATGCCTTGGCCTCATCGACCGCCGCGCGGGCCTGGGCGTCCGCCGCTTCGGCGTCGTCGACATCACGCTGTGCCACCGCGTGTTCCGCGAGCAACGGCCGGAGGCGCGCCAGGGCCCGGCTGCTGTTGTCGAATCGCGCCTGCGCCTGCGCCAGTCGCGCTTGTGCCCCGCGCCACGCCGCGTCGTACACGGTCGGATCGATGCGGAATAACACGTCGCCCGCGGCCACCTGGGAGCCCTCGGCGATCGGCTGCCCAACGATGACACCCGCGACCGGCGAACGCACCTCGACCCGGCGCACCGCCTGCACCTCGCCCGCAAATTCCGCTGTCTCGGCGACGCGCGCCGGCGTGGCGGCCACCACCGTCACGGTCGGTGGTGGCGGAGACTGCGCCGGCGGCTTGGCGCACGATACGATCAGCGAGAGCACGACGAGCACGAGCGCGGTCGCGTGAACGGAGGTTCGGGGCGCAGCGGGCACAGGTGGCCTCAACGGACGGATGACGGATGGACGACGCGTTCGGCGCGAAAAGTAGCGAACCCCGTTCGGGCGCAGCGAATTGACCAGCCTGGGCAGCACAACGCCCCGGAGGGCAAGATCCCCCCCGGGGCGCGTGACGAGGCGTTCGTGCCGACTAGAAGGACACGCCGGCGAGGAGCAGGAATGTCCGGGTCTGCTGCTTCACCCCGGCGCCGGGGTCGTTGATGTCCTTGAGGCCCCACGTGTAGCGGCCCTCAACGGTCAGGCCGTGCTTGCCGCCGAAGCGGAGGCCACCGCCGAGCACCGCGCCGTAGTCCGTGCTCTTCACCAGGTTCTTGCAGTCGACCCCCGCGAACGAGCAGGTCAGCCGGAACATCACCGACGGGCCGGCGTAGATCATCGGCTGAACGCCCGGCGTCGGAATCGTGACCTTCAGCAACACCGGTACCTCGATGTAGCTCAGCTTCGGTGCATCGGACGATGACGATGGTGAGCCATCGAATTCGACGCCCTTCTGGACGTAGAGCACTTCGGGCTGGATGCCGATCACCTTGGCGTGGGGATCGAGCGCCAATCCGACCGCGAATCCGGTCCGACTCTTCCAGTCGGGCGACTTGTTGGAAAGGGTGCCGAACGAGAGGCCACCCTTGACGCCGAGCGACATCTGTGCGTTCGCGGCGGTCGGGGTGCTTATGGCCATAATCGCGCAGATGCTCAGGCCTGATGTGATGCGCATGCGTATTCCTCCTTGCTGGGTCCATGCGTGATCCTGCCTCCGACATGACGCCGGTGGGTGGCCCGGCGCACACACGGGGCGGCACCGTGCTAGATGAGGATCACCAGCAGGATGACGGCGAGAACGATGGCCAGCGTGGACATGCGGAATGTCGTATCACGATGGGCGACCCGCGTGGCCGCGGCGCGTTCGCCGCGTAGCGTGACGCGAGAGGGAATACGTTCGAGCGGCAAACGGGGCCCCGGTGCCATTGTCGAGGCGCCGGGTGTCGCGACGATCTGCGCGCCTGCGCGGCAGGGAACGGCGATCGCGGTGACGCTCAGCGCACACGCGACGATCGGGAGGAGCGCGCGGAGGGACCGGGTGACATTCGACACAAAAGCCTCGTGGGAAGAATGTGATACCCGGGAGACGCTCAGGCCGCCCCCGGGCATCACACCCGGTCCAGCGGGGTTACGGCTTGAGCGGCGGCGGCGCCCCTTTCTTCGCGAAATCGCCGGCCTTGACCACCGCCATCGTGGCCGGATCAAGGTACTTCGCGACCACGGCGTGCAGTTGCGACGCCGTGACGGCGTTGACCTTCGCCTCGAGCGCCGCTGCGTTGGCGAAGCTCCGCCCGAGGAACAGGTTGGCGGTGAGGCTGCTCGCCAGGGAGCCGTCGCTAGCGCGACTCAGTTTGCGACTTTCGGTCCACCCCTCCTTCGCCTTGCTGATTTCCTCCGGGGTGAATCCATCCTTCGCCGCGCGGACCATTTCCTCCTGAAAGGCTTTCTCCAGCTTGTCCCGATTCTCCGGCGCATAGATCGCATAGGCCATGAACTGGCCGGCCGTATCCGTCGCCGACGCAGTGAACTGCGACCCGACGCCGTAGGACAAGCCGTCCTGCTGCCGAATTCGCGTGGCGAGGCGGGAGTTCAGAAAGCCGCCCCCCAACAAGTAATTCGCGAGCACGAGCGAGGGGTAGTCCGGCGACATGTCGTTGAGCGGCAGGACCTTGCCGGCAACGAACATCGAATTCGCCTTGTCTGGCGTCTCGAGCGCGACATTGAGCGGCTGGCTCGTGCGCGACGGCTGGGCAATCCGCACGAACGGCGTCGGACTCTTCCAGGCGTCCAGTCCCGCACCCAGGATCGCGCGTACCGAGTCGGGATCGAAATCACCGACGGCGGAGATCTCGCCGTTCGAGGCGCCGTAGAACTCGTGGTAGAAGACCTTCGCGTGGTCGAGCGTCGCGGCCTGCAGATCGGCAAGTTGTTCGTCGAGCGTGCCGACGTAGTTCGGGTGGCCCTTCGGGAACGGCGAAAGGTGGCGTTGCAGCGTGATGATCGCCTGCATCTGCGGTTCGGATCGCTGCGATTCGAGGTTGGCAATGTTTTCCTGCTTGAGCAGGTCGAACTCCTTGGCATCGAAGCTCGGCTGGCGCAGCATCTCGATGGCCAGCCGCAGCGCGTCGGCGAAGTGCTCCCGCTTGACCGTGATCGACGCGAACGCGGTGGCGGCCGAGCCATCGACAACAACCTGCGCCTGCAGGCGGTTGAGCGTGTCGGTCATCTGCTGTCGCGTGCGCCGCTCGGTACCACGCATGAGCATGGCACCGGCCAGCTCGGGCGCGGCTCCCTTGTTCATCAACGCCTGCGCCGTGCCAAAGTGGAGTGTGACCCGCGCGTTGACCGTGCTGCCAAGCGTCTTCTTCACGAGGAACGCGTACTTGGGCCCGCCGGCGAGTCGGCCCGTGCGAGTGCGCGTGTCGATATTTCCCGGACTTGCATCGAACGCCTCGCCCGCGACGAGCGCGGTGTCCCCGCGGTAACTCGCCACGACCGCTGCGACGGCCGGCGTCGCCGGGATCTCGGCGCGATCGGGCGTTGCGTCGGGAATGAAGATGCCGGTGGTACGGTTCGACGGCTTGAGGTACGCCCGCGCGACGCGCATTACGTCCGCCGGCGTGACCTGCTTGATCCGGTCGCGATCGATATACAGAAGACGCCAGTCACCCATCGCCGCCCACTCGGAGAAGGCGAGCCCGACCTGCTCCGAGTTCGTCAGTCCGAGATTGATGCCCTTCAGGAGCGCCGCCTGCCCGCGCTCGACCTCTTCCTTCGTCGCCGGTGCCTTGGTGAGGAGCGAATCGATCGCCTGTTCGATCGCCTGCCGCGCGGCGTTGACGTCGTCCTCCTTCTTCACGTCGGCGATGACCAGCTCGACACCCGGTTCACGAAGCTGGTAGCCAAACGCCGCGACGCTCGATGCCTTCCTGGTCTCGACCACCGCCTTGTACAGGCGACCAGTCGGCTGCGAGCCGAGCACCTCGGACAGCACCTCGATCGCCGCAAAATCCGGGTGCGAGCCCGCCGGGACGTGCCACGCCATTGCAATCGATTGCACGTCGCCCACACGACGCAGCGTGACGAACCGTTCGCCGTCCTGTGGCGGGTCGAGTGTGTAGGTCGGCCAGATCTTCATGTTACCGTCGCGCCGCGGGCGCGGGACGACGCCGAACGTCGGTTGCACCAGGCGTAACGCCACGGCCGGATCAAACTTCCCGGCGATCACGAGCACCGCGTTGTCGGGTTGGTAATACTTGTGGTAGAACCCCTGCAGCCGCTCGATCGGCACGTGCTCCAGGTCAGACTTCGGGCCGATGGTGCTCTTGCCGTAGTTGTGCCAGAGAAACGCCGTCGACAGGACTCGCTCCACCAGGATGTTCTGCGGATTGTTCTCGCCCGCCTCGAACTCGTTGCGCACCACGGTCATCTCGCTCTCCAGATCCTTCTTGGCGATGAACGAGTGCACCATGCGGTCGGCCTCGAGATCGAGCGCCCAACGCAGGTTGGCTTCCTTCGCCGGAAACGTCTCGAAGTAGTTGGTGCGGTCATACCACGTGCTTCCGTTCGGCGAGGCACCGCGCTCGGTCAGTTCCTGCGGAATGTTACGATGCCTGGTGCTCCCCTTGAAGACCATGTGCTCGAGCAGGTGCGCCATCCCGCTCTCGCCGTACGCCTCCGATCGCGAGCCGACGAGATAGGTGATGTTTACCGTGGTCGTCGGCTTCGAGGCGTCGGGAAAGAGCAGCACTCGCAGCCCGTTGGCCAGCGTGAATTCGGTCACACCCTCGACCGTCGCGCCCTTCACCAGCGTTGCCGGCGCTGCCACGACCGGCTTGGCGGCCGATTGCTGTGCCGCCACCGGACCGGCGACGGCACAAAACCCCAGGATCAACAGCGTTCGCTGCATCGATTAACCCTCTAGGTAGAAGATGAAACAGGTCGCCTGCCGAACCGTTGCGCCAGCCGCTCGGCTGCGCGCATTCCGCCAAGCATCACCTCGCCGACCGAAAGGCCGTCGCGCCACGCGCCGGCGAACGCGATGCGGCCGCAAGCCGCCTCGATCGCGTCCGCTGCCGCCAGCCGGTCGCCGTGTCCCGCTACCGCTTGCGGCAGCGCGTCTTTCCAGATCGTGACATCGCTCATGACGGGAGCGCCCTCGGCGCCGAGCAGCTCGGCCAGTTCCGCCTGCACCAAGGCGATCAGCTCCGGCTCGCTGCGATCGAGCAGTTCGGGCCGACGGGCGCCACCGACGAACGTCGTTAATAGCACATGATCATGCGGTGCGCGACCCGGGAACGCCGACGACGGAAACACCACGGACAGGATGGCGCGACGCTCGACCGCAGGCACCAGGAGTCTGGAACAATCGAGCGGGTGCGCGACCTGGTCGCGTCGATAGCCGAGCGATACGGACGCGATTGATGCCTGCGGCATCGACGTCACCTCCCGCAGTCGATGCGCCTCAGGCAGGTCGATGTGAATCCTGCCGAGCGCGCTCGTCGGCGTCGCGAACACGACGGCGTCGAAGGACTCGGAATCGCCGCTGACGGACACGGCCACACCGGTACTTGTCGCGGCCACCGCGTCGACGCGCGCACCAGTGCGCACCCGACCGATCCAGCCGGCGAGCCGGCGCGGGAGTTGTTGCATGCCGGCGGCGCAACTCCAGCTGCCCATCGGCGGTCCCTTGGCGCGGCGCCGCGCCGCCATGCCGGCGCGGGCACTTCCCTGCAATCCTGATCCAGCGCGGTGTTCGTGGCCGACCAGGCTGGGGAAGGCGTACCGCGCCACGATCTGCCTGGGATCGCCCGCCGAGGTGCTCGCGATCAGGGGATCGAACATCCGATCGGCCATCTCGTCGCCAAAACGGCGACGGGCGAAACTGTCCACCGATTCGTCGGTGGCCTCGCGTTCGGCCGGAATGAATCGCTCCTTGAGGAGGCGAAGGCGTCCAGCGAGCGAGAGCAACGGTGAGGCGCTCAACTCCGACGTGGTCCGCGGCAGCGGCACCGGCGCCCCATCGAGCACGATGTAGCGCGTTGCAGCAGCGGGCATGGCGCGCACCGTGCACTGGTCCAATCCGGCGCGGTCAAGCATCGCCCGGACCGCGACGTCCGGCTCGGCCGCCAGGCACGGCCCCGTGTCGATCACCCAGCCGTCACGTTGCCGTGTGCGCACCACGCCGCCCACGTCATCGTCGCGCTCGAAGACGAACGGCGTGACGCCGAGACCGCACAGCGCGCCGGCGGCCGCGAGTCCGGCCAGACCGCCGCCGATCACGGCGACGCGCGGCGTCGTCATTTGCTGACGGTTACCTGATAGCGCACCGGATCGAGCAGCGCGAATGCGGTGCGATCCGCCACCTGCACGACTGTCGCGACATACGTCGACTCCTGTGACACGTCCGGCACGTTGATCGTCGCGATCGCACCGGGCGTCAGATTTCCGACCACCATGACGTGGGTGCCCGCACCGTCCGCGTGGCTCACGATCTGGTACCCCGCCGGTGCAGCGACCGACGAGACCGGACCACCGCTCACGATCACGAGCACGGCACCGTCGTTGCCGGTCGCACCCACCAGCCGCAATATGAGCGTACCAGCGCGCGCCGCACCGGCATCCCTGCTCGTGCACGCGGCGAGCAGCAGCAAGAGACCCGACCAGAATCGCTTCATGGCACACCGGCCGGTTGCTTGAGCGCCGCGGGTACGCGCTGCCCCGTTCGCTGGAGCCACGCCGCGTAGTCGCCAATGTCGTAGCCGCCGTTCTGGTTGCCGATGGCGTCGAGGTACGCCGCGGCCTCCGCGCTCAGCGGTGGGCCGCCAAGCAGGGCGCGAGCGGCCGCACTGACATCAATCGAAACGGTGTTCAGGAACGTTGCCGTGAGGTCATAGGCGTGCATCACGGTCAGGTGAAGGCTTGTCGTGGCGGTGGTGTCACCGCGCCAGCCAATGAACTCCGCGCCCGCACTCGGCGTGGCGACAAGCTGCACCAGCGTGGCGGCGTCGACGAACGCTCCGGCACCGACCGATCCCGGAAGTGTTGACGTGACCGTGCCCGGGCCCGACACCGCAATCCGTACGCGATTACTGATCGCGAAGTTCGCCGTCACCGTGTCCGGCGCGCCGGCCCGGGCGACAACGGTGTGGTCGCGCGCACCGCCGTCGCTCCAGGAGACGAAGCGGGCGCTGCTGCGCCCGTCGAACGAAAGCTGGGTCGAGTCTGCGGACAGCGCGAGCACGTCGCCCGGTGCAAGCACTTCGACGTAGGACGATGTCGCCACGCCGCCGACCCGAATCCGCGCGATCGGCAGCTGCGACGCAATGCGACTCGGCTGGCGTTGCAGATATCGAAACGTCACGCTCCCATCTGGCGCCAGCGTGAGGTGGTCGAGGCGGAAGTCGAGTGACGTGCCGTCCCAGTTCACGGCGGCGGGCAGCGTCGCGAGACCAAAGTCATGATTGCCGGTAGTACCCGGATACGAGTCCCCCGCGTCGCCGCGATTCCCGCCGAACGGCGTGCGGAGCTGGTTCAAGCCATCGGCCTGGATCAACGACACGCCTTGCCGGGGCCCGGTGTTCACGCGGTTCAGAGGCAGGATGCCCTGCGCAATGCGATCGTCGTCGATCTGCCAGATCAGCAAGCCCGGCTTCTTGGCACGAGCCCAGGTCGGGTTCATCTGCGCGGTGTCGGTACCAACCGCGCCGCGATTCTCCAGCAGGAAATAGAGGCTCGCCGCGGTCCGGGCGTAGTAGACCGTGTTGCTCGTCTGCACCGGTGCCGCGGTGCGCAACGCGCCGCTGACCAACGTATCGATGTTGGCCCAGCCCAGCTGCACCAGCGACCACGCGTCGAACGACGACGGCGAATAGGGACGCGCATAAGTGCCCGACGCCATCAGGCTCCATTCACCGGCGCCCTGGGTACCCGAATTCGGATCGGTGTCGTAGAGATCTGGCAGGCCGAAGGCGTGCCCGGTTTCGTGCGTCACGGTACCAATCGGCATGATCTGGCCGCCGGTGCATGCCTGATCACCGCCGACCGCCGACTGGATCGTGTAGGAATTGATGGTCAGGAATTGCCCCGGAATCGGGCGACCACCCGCATCACGGCGCGGTGTCCGGGTCAGGTACGGCTGGCCGTTGTTCCAGAGCGCGATCGTCGCCCGATGCGACCAGATCCCCGGTGCACCGCACGCGCCGTCGACACCCGGTTGCAGGAACGCGACGACGTCGATCACGCCATCGTCATCGCCGGAGTTGGGAATCCCGTCCGGCCCGTCGTTGTCGTAACGATTCCAGACCGTGTCGGCCCCGGGACCGTTCGAGATCGAGTCGAGCGCCGCCAGCAGCAGCTCGCCCATGCGCGACCTGGCGTGACTCGGACACGCCCTCAGCACGCCGATGCCGTTGCAGCCGTCCTGGTAGTAGTCGGCTGGGTGCTCGACGGTGACCCAGCCGAAGACGTGCCCGTCGAGCGAGACGTTGCCGCGTGACGCCGAGGCGTAATACGTCCTCACGCTCCACGCGCGCCCGGTTGGCGTCGGCGAGAAGAAGAGGTCCTGATACCGCTCGACGGCGAACGGCGGCGAGACGTCGGGGTAGGTGATCGGCACCACCGGCACGAAGTAGTTGCCCCGCACCACCGGCTTGCTTCCGGCGTTGTTGAGCAGGGCCACGCTTCCGGCCCGCAACATTGCGCGGCGCTCGGCCATCACCCGGCCAGCCATGCGCCGCCAACCGCCGTTAATGTCGAAGTCGAAGCCACGCACCTCGAATTCACCAAATCGCGCCCGCGGGTACTGACCGCCGGCCGGCGCCGCGATCAGAAACAATGCGGCCAACCCCATGAGCCAGTGGAGGTTAGCGCCTCGGGGCCAGCGGCGAGGCCGATGTTCGGCTTGTGTCGGTCTGGTCACGTTTTTATCTTTGCATCCTGGTACGAGTAGCAACCTTGCTTCGCGATCCGATGCAGTTCCACCCGAGCTCCGTGAGGGCCCGTGGCGACAGACACGCTCCAGTCCCAGGTGGCACTCTTCGACAAGTGCCGGAATTTTACCGCCGCGCGTGAAGTGCAAGCTGCCGGCCTCTATCCCTATTTCAAAGCCATCTCGGAGTCGGACGACACCGACGTCGTGATTGAAGGCAAGAAGCGGCTGATGCTGGGCTCGAACAACTACCTCGGGCTGACCCACCACCCCAAGGTACTCGAAGCGGCCGCCAAGGCCCTGCACCGGTATGGGTCGGGGTGCACTGGCTCTCGCTTCCTGAACGGTTCGCTCGACCTCCATGAACGGCTCGAGAGCGCCTTGGCCGAGTTTCTGGGCAAGGAAGCATGCATGGTGTTCTCGACCGGATACGGTGCAAACCTCGGCCTGATCTCCGGCATCCTCGGTCGCAACGAGACGGTCTACCTCGACAAGCTCGATCACGCCTGCATCGTCGACGGGGCCAAACTCGCGTTCGGCAAGTGCGAGCGGTTCAACCACGACGACATGGCGCACCTGACCTTTCAGCTGGAACGCAATACCAGTGGCAAGGGCACCATGATCGTGGTTGACGGCATCTACTCGATGGAAGGCGACATCGCCAACATCCCCGAGCTGGTGCGGATCGCACGCAAGTTCGGGGCGGCGCTGGTGGTCGACGACGCGCACGCCCTTGGCGTCCTTGGGCCCCGCGGTGAGGGCACCGGCGGTCACTTCGGCATGCAGGCAGATATCGACATCATCGCGGGCACGTTCTCCAAGTCGCTCGCCTCGGTCGGCGGCTTCCTCGCTGCCGACGAATCGGTGATCCATTTCCTCAAGCATCACTCGCGGCCGTTCATCTTCACCGCGTCGCTGCCGCCGGCGAACACCGCCGGCGTGCTGGCCGCGCTCGAGGTGATGCAGCAGGAACCGGAGCGCCGTCCGGCACTGTGGCAGAATGCCAAGCGACTGCAGGACGGTTTCCGTTCGCTTGGGTTCGATATCGGGCCGACGCAATCGCCGATCGTTCCGGTGCTGATCGGGCCGCTCGAGAAGACCTTCCTGTTCTGGCGGAAGCTGTTCGATGAGGGCGTGTTCACCAACCCCGTGTGCCCGCCGGCGGTGCCACCGTCGCAATGTCGGCTGCGCAACAGCGTGATGGCGACCCACACGGCGGCCCAGATCGACTTCGCGCTCGAGGCGTTCGGCCGCATCGGCAAGGAGTTGGGGGTCATCTGAGCAACGCGCCGGCGATCCGGCGCGTCGAGACGGCCAGGGATCTGGCGCGGTTCATCGACCTGCCCTACCGGCTGCACCGGCGGGACCTCAATTGGGTCCCGCCGTTTCGCGCCGAAGTGAAGAAGCTCCTCGACCGCAAGCACAATCCGTTCTTTCAACACGCCGAGGCCGACTACTTCATCGCCGAACGGAATGGCGAAGTGGTCGGTCGCATCGCCGCCATCCACAACGTCCTGCACAATGAGTACCACAAGGACAACGTCGGCTTCTTCGGCTTCTGGGAGTGCATCAACGACTTCGAGGTCGCCGCGGCGCTGTTCGATACGGCGAGCGAGTGGGTCAAGGCGCGCGGGCTCGACACGCTGCGCGGTCCGATGTCGTTCTCGGTGAATGACGAGTGCGGGCTGCTGATCGCCGGCTTCGACATGCCGAATTCGATCATGATGCCGCACAACCCGCCGTATTACCTCACGCTGATGGAAACCGCCGGCTTCAAGAAGGCGAAGGACCTCGTGGCACTGCAGGGCGGGTCGCTCCTGGCCCCGGTCAAGCCGCCCGAGCGGACCGAGCGCGCGGTCAGGCTCCTCAAGCAGCGCTACGGCATCACCATCCGGCCGCTCAACATGAAGCGATTTGCGGCCGAGGTAGAGCTGGTGAAGCAGCTGTACAACGACTGTTGGGAAGACAACTGGGGCTTCATCCCGATGACCGACGCCGAGATTGACGCGCTGGCCAAGGCGTTCAAGCCGGTCGTGATTCCCGAGCTGGTGCCGTTTGTGGAGCAGGACGGCAAGCCGATCGCATTCGGCCTCGCCCTGCCCGACCTCAACGAGTTGCTCCGCAACAATCGCAACGGCCGCATGTTTCCGGCGTCGCTGACGATGATGTACAAGCTCAAGATGAAGAAGCTGGCCCGGACTCGCGTGCTGCTGCTCGGCGTGCTGCCCGAATGGCGTGGCAAGGGCATCGACTCCGCACTGTACCACTGGCTGTGGACCAAGGCGGGCGAGCGCGGCGCGGGCTGGGGAGAGGCGAGCTGGCTGCTCGAGGACAACGTCGGCATCATCCAGGGCCTCAGCAAGGCCGGCTTCACGCCGTATCAGACGTTCCGCATTCTCGACCGTCCCACATGAACGTGCTGGTCACCGGGGCGACCGGTTTCGTGGGCGGTCACCTCGTCGATCGCCTGCTCGAGCGCGGTGACACCGTCACCGCGCTCGTTCGTTCATCGGCCGGGGCGATGTCGCTCGCGGAACGCGGCGTGCGCCTGGTCGTGGGCGACCTCGCCGCCACGAAGGCAATCGCCGAGGCGGTACGTGGACAACAGGTGGTGTATCACGTGGCGGGGTTGCTCGGCGCGGCGAGTGAAGCCGACCTGATGGCCGCGAACCGCGACGGGACACGTCGCGTGGCGGAGGCCTGCGCGGCCGAGGCGGCGGCGCCGCGCCTGGTCCTGATCTCCTCGATGGCGGCGGGGGGGCCGGCGCGCCGCGGCACGCCAAAGGTCGCCGACGGAGACGATCACCCGGTTACGATGTACGGCCGAAGCAAGCTCGCCGGCGAGCGGGAACTCGCCGCGCTGTCGGTTCCGTGGACGGTCGTCCGGCCGCCGGTGGTGTACGGGCCGCGCGATCGCGAAGGACTCCTGCCCCTGTTCATGGCCGCGCGCTGGGGTCTCGCGCCGATGTTCGGCGACGGCTCGATGGAAATCTCGCTCATCCACGTGGCTGACCTCGCCGATGCAATCGTCGCTGCAGGCAGCGCGGCCGACGTTGTTGGCGAGGTCTTCTACGTGAATCATCCGGAGATCACCACGGGGGCGGACCTGATGCGCGGCATCGCGCTCCAGATGCAGCGTTCGGTGCTCCGGCTGCCGATCCCCAAGTGGGCGGCGCGAATCGCGCTGACGATCACGGGGACCTGGGCGGAGGTCCGCCACCGGCGAACAATCCTCCACCCGGACAAGGTGCACGAGTTCTACCAGGCGGCCTGGACCGCTGATCCGTCGCCGTTCATGCGCGCGACCGGGTGGCAACCCACGTGGAACCTGGAGCGCGGGATCGCCGATACCGGCGCGTGGTATCGCGCGGAGCGGTGGATCTGACCCCCCTGACGCGCCCGTCGGACGTCAGTCGCGACACCAGCAATGCCAGGCCGCACTGGCGTCTCGTCGATCGGATGCTCGCGGTATACGGCATCGTCGTCGTGTTGCTGGCCCTCACCCGCCTCCACCAGCAGGGTGTGCCGGGCGTTCTCGTCGCCCACCTGGCGATCCCGGCGCTCGCGTGGCTGGTGGCACACGCGCCACCGACCCCGCTCGCGCGTGTCCTGCGCGGCATCTATCCCGTCGCGTTGCTGATCGGACTGTACTCGGCGATCGATGTGCTCAACCGGTTTGGAGCGGCGCCAACGTGGGATCACCAGATCCAGGCGTTGGAGTTCGCGATGTTCGGGATGCAACCGAGCCGCGACTGGTGGCGCATGCATCCAAGCGCCTTCTGGTCGGCGACGTTCCACTCGGCGTACCTCTCGTACTACCTGCTGATCGTGACGCCGATGATCGTGTTCCTGGTGCAACGCCGCAACGACGCGCTCGAACGCTACCTCAACGGCCTGCTCGCGACGTACCTGGTCTGTTACCTCTTCTACCTGTTCATGCCGGTTGCCGGACCGTACTACCAGTTCGAGCGCCCCAGCGGTGCGTTTGTGGCGAACCTGCCAGCGCGCATGGTATACGCCGCACTGAGTGGTGGCAGTGCGTTCGGCGCCGCGTTCCCGTCGTCCCATGTGGCGGCGACCGTGGCGGCGACGATTGGCGCGTGGCGCGGCTCGCGGCGCCTGGGATTGGTCATGGTGATTCCCACGGGACTGCTCGCGGTCGGCGTCGTGTACTGCCAGATGCACTATGTCATCGACAGCGCCGCGGGTGTGATCCTGGGAATGGTCGTCGCGGGAGTGGTGACGAGACGGAGCTAGGCGAGACGCGAGACGCGACAAGAAAAAAGGGGCTCGGCGTTTCGCGGAGCCCCTTCTCTCGTCCCTCGTCGCTCTCGTTACTGCACCGTAATCGAGCCGCGCATGTTCATCGGCGCGTGCGGGATGCAGTAGAAGTGGTAGACGCCGACCGGCGCTCCGGCGAACGACACCGAGACCGACTGACCTTCCGGCGTCATCGCGGTGGCCATGTCCTGCGGGCCGCCCGTGACGGCGGCTGTCAGCACCGCCTTGGCGCCGGCAGGTATGCTGTCGTCGATGAAGGCGACGTCGTGGGCAAGACCCGAGACGCTCTTGAAGATGACGACGTCACCCGCCTTGATCGTCGTGTTTACCGGGCTGAACTTGTAGCTGGTCGCGCTCTCCATCACCATCTCGATCGTGTGGGTGGCGCCCGTCGTCGTAGCTGCGGTCGTCGCCGGCGTCGTCGTCGCGTCGGTCGAAGCCGCCGCGTCCTTCTTCCCGCCGCAAGCTGCCACCATCAAGGCCGCCCCGGCCAGCATCGCTGTAACACGCATTCTGAAATTGCCTCACATCCGATTGTTGGTCGCGTCGCTGCCCCCTGGCAGCTGCGTCATGCTCCGCCCCGATCCGGGCCGTGGACAACATAATAAAGGGACCGCTGGGAGCGAAATGAGCCCTGAGGTGGGGGCCAGGCGCTCGGAGTTGATCCGTCTGGCGCGAGGATGGCTTCACGGAGCGGAATGGCTGCTAGCTCCCAGCACCTGGCTCCCAGCTCAACTCCGCTAGTTTCCTAGCGCGCGCAACGCCGATCACTCTGCACCCGGAGCTTCATTGGCCCCCCCACCGTGCCGCCGACTTGGGCGGCATTGCCGTACCCTTGATGTCACCATCCGCGTCGCCGCCATCGAAGGCGACGAGGACCACGACGCGACCTGGCTCCTTGGCCACACCGAGCGGATCGAGTTTGGACCGATGTTCGAGCGTGACGGCGAACTCTGGTGCGATGCGAGCATTCACGTGCCGTGTCGCTTCCTCGCCACGGGCGCCGACGATCGCGCGGCACGCTGCACGGCGCATGGCTTTGCCGGACGGGTCGCACCCGTGTCGCACACAGCAGCCGCACGGCGCCTCGGTCGGGATCGCTTTGCGATCGTCGACCGGAAGCGGCTCACCACCCGCAAGCTCGATCCGCCGGCAACGCCGCGGCGCGCACTCCCACTCGCACCGACGCTCAATCCGTGTGCCGGCACGCCCTGCCGGACGTCGGACAACAAGCGCGGGGACGCCTGTTGTCGCGACATTCAGGTGGACATCTGCTGCACCGAGCAGCAGACGATGCTCGAGGCGTTGATCTGCAACCGGAAATCGCCGTATCTGTGCAAGCCGGTCCGGGAGAACAGCGAGCTGATCGTCGTGGAGGTCATTTCGGCCTGCGGGTTCCTCAAGGACGACGGCGGCTGCGACCTCCATGGTCGCAGCCGCCGCGATGGGCGCCCCGCCAAACCGGTGATGTGCTCACACTGGCCGGACAAGCGGACCGGGTTGCACCCGGGGTGCGCCTTCAGGAGCCGCAAGATCCCGTTGTAAGTGGTTGTTGGATAATGGTTTGGGCTGTATTGTCATCCCGAACGAAGTGCCGGATCGTCCCGGGACAGGCCGATCCTGCGGTCGTTTCACCCCCGCGGGACGACAAACAGGCTCTCCCACGTGTGTACTTTCCAACCAAAGGGTCGTCTCCAATTTGAGTAACCCCCCACACGTGAATCAGGAGGTCGGCGTGGCGTTCGATCTTGAAGGCCTCTACCGAACGACTTACGACTCCGTTGTCCGATTCCTCTACCGGAAGGTGTGGGACGCCGACCGCGCCGAAGACCTCGCGCAGGAGGTCTTCATGCGCGCCCTCGCCCATCAGCCGGAAAAGCCGCGATCCTGGGTCTTTGCCGTCGCGGCGAACATCGCGCGCGACGAAGCCCGGGCGGCCTTCCGTCGCCGAAAGCATCTCGTCCTGATCAGCCACGAACCCAGCGCCGCGCCGGCTGCGAACGACGATGTCGAGGAAGCGATGGACCACGCCGAGCAGGAAGCCGAGGTCAAGCGCGCGCTGGCGATGCTGACGCCGCGCGATCGCGAGGTCTTGTTGCTCTGGGATGCCGGGCTGTCGTATCCCGAAATCGCCGAACAGACGCAGCTCGCGCTTGGCGCCGTGGGGACCACCTTGGCGCGAGCGCGCCAGCGAGTGGTCGAGGCACACGACAGCATGGAGGGACAGCGTGCCGAACATCGCGCGAACGCACGTTCCTGAAGCCGAGCTGCACGCATACTGCGACGGCGAGCTCTCGCCGTCGCAGCGCGTGGAGATCGCCGAGCACCTGCTGGGCTGCCTGATCTGTCGGGCGCAGCACGCGGAAGTCGCGGAGCTGCGCGCCCGCGTGACGACGCTGCTGGCAATCGCCTCGCCGCGACAGATCGGTCGCCGCGTCGTGCCGCCGGCACGGCGCCCACGGCGGGCGTCGCGCATGATGATCGCGGCCGCCGTCGCCATCATCGGCGGGGGAGCCTGGTTGTTGGTACCGCCCAGCGACGGCGAGCGCAGGCCGACGCAGTTGGCAACGTCGCTCGGACTCGTCGACTTCTTCCGCCTCGGCCATGGCGATGCCGACCTGGCTGCCCTTCGCGACCGCCAGCTGGCCATGGCGATGCGGACGATCGCGGCGCCGCAGGTTCAAGCCGGTCGGGCCGCGCCCCAGTTCCTGCGGCCACTGTTGATCGGGACGGGCACCGAAGTCGATCCGGTGGTGACGAGCGAGTGGACGTTTGCCACGATGGACGATGCGCTCAAGGCTGCCAACGGAAGGCTGGCGCGTGTCGCGGACATCCCGGTCAGGCTGGTGCGGATCCACCCCAGCGCGGCCGGCGGGCGGCCGACCTTCCTGATTCGTCAGGAACTGGCCGACGGGCGTTTCGTTTGGGTGGTCGAAGGACTGGAGGGTGACGTCGCACCGGTCGAACAGCTGTTGCAGGCGAGCGGGATCGCCATGAGCGCGGCGACGAGAACGCGGCCCGATTACGTGGGCACCGGCGCACAGACGACGATCACCGTGCGGATGGTACGAGTCGTGGGATATCTCCCCGTCGATTCGCTGAACGTCCTGGCGCAGAAACTGGTGGTTCGCTAGACCGCGCCCGCCGGTATGGGGGATCGAGCGTACGACACGGGGCAGCGCGGCAATGCGCGCTGCCTCGTGTCGCGTTCTGGCGGCTACCGTACGACCACGGTGTCCGGCCCGGAGATCTTTCGCACGTGGCAGCCGTCTGTCCCGAATTGATACGTCGCGGTGAAGCTCTTCGCCGCCCCGGTGCCAGTTACCCGCACCGAATCACCGGACCCGCGAACGTGGCCGATGTAGTTGTCGCTGAACACCACGAGAACCCCGGCCGCGTTGAAGAACCCGTTCTGCTGGACGTCGAAGCCGTCTCCGGTGCGCACCACGGTGTCTGTGATGGCCAGATTGGACACCGGCTGGCCCGATGCATCGACGGCCGTGGCCGTGACGGACGCAAAGTTCGCGGTACACACCTGGCCGTTGTTGGAACTGCACGATGCAACGAACACGGCGGCAAGAACGCACGCGGGGCCCGCTCGCCAATGGCAGCGGGCCCCACGTCGCTGGGAAGGCCCCAGCCTAGTGATGCGCTGCCTCCTGCTCCAACGTAATCATCGCCAGCCGCGGCGACACCATCGGGAACGTCCGCGCGAAGAGGGCGTAGCAGAACAGGAACAGGCCGACGAAGAGCAGGATCGGCCCCAGTTCCGGCAGGCCGAATACCGGGCCGGCTTCGAGCGTCACCGATGGCGTGACCAGCAGATAGCGCTCCAGCCACAATGCGACCAGGGAGATCGTCGCGATCAGCCCCAGGGTGAACGGCGCCTTTTTCGGGGCGACGCCAAGCAGGCCAGCGAACGGAATAATGAACACGCCGGCGCCGACCGCCGCGCCGATCGGACGCCACGGGCCCCAGAGGCGCGCGAACACGAAGCCGGTTTCTTCGGGAAGGTTACCGTACCAGATCACCAGGAACTGGGCCCACATGAGGTAGGTCCAGAAGATCGTGAAGCCGAAGCAGAGCTTGCCGAGATCGTGGCGCTGCTTCTGCGAGATGAACTCGTCGAGGCCTGCCGCCTTGCGGGCGTAGAGCATCATCAGCGCCTGGAACATCAAGGCGCCGAGCCAGGCGCCCATGAAGTACCAGCCGCCGAGCAGGTTGGAGAACCAGTGGGGCTGCAGCGCCATGATTCCGTCAAACGCCACGATCGTCATGACGAAGGCATAGAGCGGCGCATAGATCGCGGCCGACCGGAAGAGGCGCTTCTGATTTGCCGATTCATCGTAGCCGAGCAGCATCTTGTCAAAGCGGTCGCGCCGCGTACCGGTGACCTTCGCCTTGACGTCGTTCAGATCCGGGAGCAGCTCGCTGCGGATCATCCGGATCCCGAGGGCGTAGAGAAGGCCCAACGCGGCGAACATGCGGACCGCCATCCAGGAGTGCGACAACCACCGCGCCTTGCCCGCCGACAGACCGCCGAGCGAGGCGACCATGTTGCCGTAGATGTCGTCGTAGCCCACGGTCATGATCAGGAGCAGACCGACGAGGGACACCGGGATGAAGAAGGCCGTCGCCTGGGAGAGACGGATGATGACGCCGGACCACTTGGCCCCGGACAACTTGTGCACCGCGGTGATCGCGATGGACCCGCCGGTGATCCCGGTCCAGAAGATCCAGTTGACGTGAAACGCCTGCCAGGCGCGATGATGGACACCGGTCGCGTTGGCCGAGAGGACGAACAGCACCGCACCCGCGATGGCGAGCACCAGGCCGCCGACGAAGAACGTGTTGTAATTGGCGCTGACGCTCTTCTCCACCAGGCGAGCGCGGACAGTCGCGGCATCAAACGACATCAGGGCGCCCCCTTCTTCACCGCGGCGGCGGCCGGTGTTGGCGCCGGAGCGGGTGACCGGGCCTGGAGCGATCGGACATAATCCACCACTGCCCATCGCTCATCGATGCGAACGATCTTGTCACCGTATTGCGGCATGAGAAGGCGACCGTAGCGAACCATGCTGTAGAGGTATCCGTCGTTGTAGCCGCGCGCCTTCGTGGTCAGCAAGGACGGCGCCGCCATCTCCTTGACCGACGCGTCCGCGGCACCGGTGCCCTGGGGACCATGACACACCGCGCAATACGTGTGGTACAGCTCGTCGCCGCTGCGCGAATCGGGGCGCGGCGTGAACGCGGGACGCACCAGCCGCTTGGCCACCACCGTGTCGAAGAAGAACACCAGCGCGCGCGGATCCCCGGCGCGCCAGTCGGCCTCGCCGCCGCCGACCGGTACCGCGCCGATCGGAGTGTTTCGCGGCATGTCGCTCCCCTGGTACGGCTGGATCGCCTTGGACACGATCATGTGATCGAACCACGGAATCTTGTGCATCAGGTCGTCCGGTGACGGCACGTCGTTGTACCACCAGTTGCAGCCGCCGAGGCCGAGCAACCCGATCGCGAGCATCGCCTTACGCATCACGGGACACCGCCACCGATCCATGCTGTGTCATCAGCATCTCGACTCCCGCTGCCTGATCTGCCCGGCACGGCACGAAGACGCCGATCTGGTCGTCGCTGAACCGTGGCGAGTACGGCCGCCCCTTGAGCGACTTCATCATCGACAGGATGATGATGCCGGCGACGGTGGACAACGCGCCGACCATGATGGTCAGTTCGAAGCCGATGACCACGTACGCCGGAATCGCGGCGATTGGCTTGCCACCAACCAGCAACGGCCAGTCACGCGACATCCAGATCGCGACGCCGAACCCGGCGGCGCAGCCAATCAGCCCGCCGATCAGCGTGAACAGACGCACCGGCGACACCGGATCGCCGATCGCCGCCTCGAGCTCATGGTAGGGCGCGGCCGAGTAGACGGTGAGGTCCTGGTGCCCGGTGGCTTTCAGCTCGCGGATCGCGCCGCAGGCGGCGTCGATGTGATCGAACGCGGCCAGTACGCCCGACATGGCGGTTGCCATCAGTGCCCCCTGGCCGCGGCGCTGCGCCGCTGCATCGGGATCATTTCCTTGATCTCCTGGATCGCGACGATCGGGAAGTTCTTGTAGAAGAGCGTGAACCAGAGTCCGAACCAGCCGAACGAGCCGGCGAGGATGCACCAGTCCGCCCAGGTCGGGTTGATCTGGCCCCACACATACGGGAGGTAGTCGTTCGCCAGCGAGCCGACCACGATCACGTAGCGCTCGAACCACATGCCGATGTTGATGAAGACCGAGATCACGAACAGTGCCGTGAGGTTGGTGCGAATCCTGGGGAACCAGAGCAGTTGCGACACGAAGGCGTTGCAGATGATCATCGACCAGCCGGCCCACCAGTTCGGGCCGAAGGCGCGGCGCCAGAATGTCATCTGTTCAAACGGGTTCCCCGAGTACCACGCGACGAAGTATTCCATCGCATAGGCGTAGAAGAGGATCGACCCGGTCAGCAGCGTGAGCTTGGCGAGGTTGTCGAAGTGGTAGTCGGTGATCATGTGCTCGATCCGCAGCACCTTGCGGAGCGGGATGATCAGCGTCATCACCATGCCGACACCCGAATAGATGGCGCCGGCGACGAAGTAGGGCGCGAAGATCGTGCCGTGCCAGCCGGGAACGATCGACATCGCGAAGTCCCAGGAGACGACCGAGTGCACCGAGAGCACCAGCGGCGTGCAGAGTGCGGCGAGGTAGAGATAGGCGCGCGTGTAGTGCCGCCACTGCGAGTCGGCGCCGGTCCACCCCAGGGAGAGCCAGCCGTACAACTTCTTCTTCCAGCCGCTGACGTGGTCGCGCACTGCGGCGATGTCGGGCACCAGGCCCACCATCAGGAACGTTGACGACACCGTGAGGTAGGTCGAGATCGCAAACACGTCCCAGATCAGCGGCGACTTGAAGTTGGGCCAGAGGTAGCGCTGGTTGGGATACGGCAGCAGCCAGTAGAAGAGCCACTGGCGGCCGATGTGGATGATCGGGAAGAGCGCGGCCGTCATGACGGCGAACACGGTCATCGCCTCGGTCGAGCGATACACCGCCGTACGCCAGCGCGACCGGAACAGGTAGAGAATCGCCGAGATCAGCGTGCCGGCGTGGCCGATACCGATCCAGAAGACGAACGTCGTGATGTACACCGACCACATGATCGGCGGCGAGTACCCGGCGAGACCGAGGCCGTACTTGAGCAGCGCCCCAAGGGTGCCGAACATCACCAGCGTGAGGAACGCCATCGTGCCGGCGAGGATATAGTAGCCGCGCGTCGGCTTCTCGGTGATGGTCCGGATGACGTCGCGGGTGACTTCCGCGTGCGTCTGCGTCGGCATGCTGGGGTCGTGAGCGATCACGGCCATCTCAGTGTTCCTCCGCGCCGTGGAACGCCGCGGGCTCGATGTTGAGCACCTTGGCGAGGTAGGTCACCGCCGGACGGACGTTGGTTTCCTCGAGCATCACGTACCCGCGGTGATCGCGTTTCCATTGCACCACCTCGGCCGCGGCATCCTTGACGTTGCCGAACGTGATCGCGCCCGACGGGCAGCCCTGCTGGCACGCGGTGACAACCTCGCCGTCGCGAACGTCGCGGTCCTCCAGCCGGGCCGTGTGCTGCGCCCCGCGGATGCGCTGGATGCAGAAGGTGCACTTCTCCATCACGCCGCGGGAGCGGGTGACCACGTCGGGATTGAGCTGCAGGTTGAGCGGCTCGGGCCACGCCGTCTCGTTGTACTTGAGCCAGTTGAAGTAGCGCACCTTGAACGGGCAGTTGTTGCTGCAGTAGCGCGTGCCGACGCAACGGTTGTAGACCTGGCCGTTCAACCCGTCGGGCGTGTGATACGCGGCGTATACCGGGCAGACCGGTTCGCACGGCGCGTTGTCACAATGCTGGCACATCACGGGGGCGAAGCGTGCCTGCAACGGCTCGCCATCGGTGCCGCCCTCCCAGTAGCGCTCGATCCGCAGCCAGCTCATCTCGCGCCGCCGGAACACCTGCTCCTCGCCCACCGTCGGAATGTTGTTCTCGGCGTAGCACGCCGTCACACAGGCGGAACACCCGGTGCAGCGCGACAGGTCGACCGCCATCCCCCACTTGGGATGTGGTGCGTCAGCGTAGTTACCGAGCTGGCTGGCTGCGATCTGCTTCTCGTGCCACCCCTCGATCGCGGTGCGCTCGAGCTCGGTGTTCGTCTCGGCGGTCGGGCGGCCAGCCGCCTTGTATGACTCTTCGGGTGTCATCCCCTTCGCGGCGTACGCCACCGGCATCGACTGGATGATCCCGCGTCCGAGCTGTCGCGGTGTGCCATCGACGCGGGCGACCTTCTGATAGTCACCGGTGCGGGCGACCGAAACCCTGGTGGCGACGTAGGGGAGGAATCCCTGACCGTCGGCGGCACCGAGCAAGTCGAGCGGGTTGACGCCGCGACCCTTGGCGTACCGACCATACTCGGTGTGACCGAGCCCGAGCGGCATCGCGAGCGTGTCGGGACGCACCCCGGCGTAGACGTACACCTGGGCACGGAGCTTTCCGTGCGGCGACGTGAGCTCGACAATCTCACCCTCGCGCACGTCCAGCTTCGCGGCGGTGTCGGGATGCACCTCCACCCATGACTGCCAGGTGATCTTGGTGATCGGGTCCGGGTTCTCGAGCAACCATGGCTTGTTGGCACCGCGGCCGTCGTGATACAGCATCGACGGGTACGGCATGAAGACGTAGTCGCCGGCGCCATCGAACGTGGGCTTGGTATAACTGACCGCCCCGGCGGCCGCCCTGGGCTGCTCGTTCGGCGTGCTCGCGGCGAAAATGCCACCGCGGCCGAGCGCCTCGCACATCGCGGTGGCAAAGTCGATCGCCTTGATGTTCTTCTGCCACTCGCCCTTGAGGTGCGCCTCGAACGACGGGGCGTTGAAGCTCGCCACCGCGCCGCCGACCACCTTGGCGACCTTGAGCAGGACGTCGCCGGTGTGCATGCCGCCACGCACCGGCTCGACGACCGGCTGCATCATCCCGGTGACGCCGCTGCGGGTGTTCTGGTCGTCCCAGCGCTCCAGGCCATGCAGGTTCGGCAGGATCAGGTCACACGCCGCCGCCGTCTCGTCGAGCACCGCCGCCGTCGACACCTTGAACGGCACCTTGGCGAACGCCTCGGCAAACTTGCCGCTCCTGGGCAGCGTGTAGAGCGGATTCGCGTCGTGTACCAGCACGACCTGGAACTCGCCCTTTGCCATCCGGTCGAACAGCGGCTGGATCCTGCCATCGCCCTCGCTCATGGCCGGGGCGCTGCCAAACGTGACCGTCTTGCCGATGTTGCCGGCAACTTCGTTCAACAGGTTGACGGCGTGGCAGAGCTCGATCGAACCGCGATGCTGCGCACCCACGCCGCCGGCGACGGCCAGCGATGGGGCCGCCGCCGCAAATGCTTCGGCAAGTACCGTGATCTGCGCCGCGGTAAGTCCGGTGTCCCCGGCCACCTGTTCCGGCGCATAGGCGCTCAGCGAGGCCGCCCGGGCGTGGCCATGCTTCGTGGCGACCACGTGCGCCATCGCGAGCGCGACGAGCGTCTCGGATCCGGCGGGCACGTTGAGCCATTCGTCGGCGTTCGCCGCGGTGAGCGACATTCGGGGGCCGACGAACACGGCGCGCGACATGCCGCCGTCGTGGAAGCCGTGCGACGCCGCGAAGCCGCGTTGCTGTTCGACGACCGAACCCCACGTCTCGAGGAAGTCGGCACCGAAGGACACGATGTACTTGGCCGCCGCGAAGTCGTAGACCGGCAGGTCGGTGCGGCCCCACGTCTTCTGGTTGGCCAGGCGCTCCGCTTCACGCGAGAACGGCTCGAAATTCGTGATCACGCCACCGAGCGCGGTGGTCCACTTGGTCAGCATGGTCGAGAAGGTGGACGCGGCATACCCGTTGATCACCGCAAGCTCACCGTGCGCTGCACCAATCTTGGCGGCGAGTCGCGCGATGGCGTCGTCCCACTTGATCTCGTCCCACTTGCCCGCCGCGTTCTTGGCCATCGGGCCGGCGAGTCGATCCGGATTGTAGAGCGCCTGCAATCCCGCCTGGCCGCGGCTGCAGAGCCTGCCGGCGTTGACGGGATGCTCGGGGTTCCCTTCGAGCTTGATCGGGCGCCCTTCGCGCGTCTTGACGTGCAGACCGCAGCCGCTGTTGCACTCGCTGCAGGTGCTGGCGTACCACGTCGCGATGCCCGGCACCTGGTCCTCTGACTGGACCATATACGGCACCAGCTTGGCCACGCGGTCGGTGGAACAGCCGCCGAGGACCGCCGCGCCGGCGCCGGTGGTCCCGAGCACCTTGAGGAACTGCCGCCGATCAACGCCTTCGGATCGGTTCTGGTCGGCCATCGCGGCTCCGTCTTCTGGTAGGCGAGCGGTCATGTCAGTAGTGACACACGGTGCAGTCGCGCGACACCTTGCGCTCCAGATGGCAGCTGATGCAGAAGCCCATGTTGTTCACGTTGTTGACCTTGTACACCTGGGGCATCCGGGCGACGTTGCCGTGGCAGGTAGCGCATGCCTGGGGGCCGAGCCCCTTGAGGTGCACCGAGTGCGGGAAGTGCACGTGGCGGGCGACCATGTGCACCCGCACCCACTCAACCGGTTTCCTGGTGTTCCACGCGGTCTTCAGCTTCTTGATCTCCACCACGTTCGCCGGCGTGCTGCCGTTGACCATCAGGTAGTGACAGCCCATGCAGGTCTGCATGCTCGGGATACCGGGTTCGTTCGACACACCGGCCGAGTAGTGGCAGTACTGACAGGCCATCTGCTTCTGGCCGACGTGAATGTCGTGGCGGAAGAAGATCGGCTGCCGCGGTCCCTTGAGCGACGAAGAATCGATCGCGGCGACTGCCGGCGCTCCCGTGGTGGGTTGCTGAGCACCGCTTTGGCGGGACACAATCACCAGCGCGGCGGCCACCATCATCAGGGTGCCGACGCCGACGAGGAACCGCTGTCGCATATCCCGTGACCGCCCAAGGAGTTGGAAGAGCCGAAAAAGTAGCGGACCACGGGGGTCCGTTCAACTAGCGGCGGGGCAGCACCCCTTTGCGTCGGAGGAAATGGCCGATCTCCAGTCCGATCGCCCGCAGCAAGGACGCCTCCCGGCTGTCCGGGTTTGCCCGGAAAATGATCTCGCGAAAGGTCCGCATCACCAGGTCCGGTTGCCGGGTCTTGAGAAACTCGATCTCGTGCAGCGACGCCTCCCAACTGCCGAAGAGCGCCTCGAGCTGCTCGTGGCTGGCTGGATCCGCCGCGTGCCGCGGCGGCTTGAACGGCAACGCGTCGCCGCCGCGCGCCACCCAGACCTCGTGGCAATAGACCGCGACCGACTGCGCCAGGTTGAGCGAGTTGTACTCGGGATTGGCGCTGATGGTGACGAGCGCGTCACACCGGTCGAGCTCTTCGTTGCTCAGCCCGTGGTCTTCCCTCCCGGCGAGGATGCCAACGCGCCCCACGCCACTCCGTGCCGCGAGGTCGGCCGCCGCCGGTCGTGGCCGCAGCACCGTGCGTTTGGCGGTCCGCTCGCGGCCGGTGAGCCCATGCACGTAGGTCAGGTCGGCGAACGCCTCGTCGAGCGTCTCGTGCACGGTCATCCGCTCGAGCACGTCGGCGGTGTTGTGCGCTACGCCTTCGATCCGGTAGAAATCGACCGGACACTCCGGCGCCACCAGGCGGATCGTATCGATGCCGAAGTTCTTCGCCACGCGAATGCACGACGCGAGGTTGACGAGATCCTGCACGGCCACCAGGACGAGCACCGGCGGCACGCCCAGCACTTCGTCACTCACCCGCGCAGCTCGACGCCGGCGGCCTGCTCCGCCGCGCGAATCGGCTCGAGGTAGTCGGCCGATTCGCCAAGTTCCGCGCGCAACACCCGGCATCGTTCGCGGGCTGCGGCAAGCACCGAGTCGGCTACGCCGAGTTCCCGGGCGAGGTCGTGGGCGATGCCAATGTCCTTTTCCAGCAGGGCGAGCCGGAAGAGCGGTGGCCACGTGCCGGTGAGGACGCGTTCGGGCACCAGCACCTCGCTCACGAACGACCGACCACTCGACGCATTGAGCACGTCGAGCATCGCCCGCGGCGCCAAGCCCGCCTTCGCCAAGGTGACCAACCCTTCGGCGAGGCCGAGGATATTGAGCGCGAGCAGCGCATTGTTCACCGCCTTCATCGCGTGACCCGCGCCGACCGGCCCCATGTGCACGACCTTCGCCGCGAACGGTGCGACGATCACTTCGGCGCGCGCAACGTCGGCGGCCGATCCGCCGCACATGACCGTGAGCTTGCCCGTCGCGGCGAGCGGCGGGCCGCCGCTGAGCGGCGCATCCACGAAGCTCACGCCGCGCGCGGCAAGCAGGGCGGCGATCCGTTGCGACGTCGCCGGGTCACCGGACGTGCAATCGACGAGGATCGTCCCGCGCTCCAAGCCGGCCAGCAAGCCGTCCGCGCCGTCGAGCAACGCGGCGACATCCGCCGAGGTCGGCAGGCAAGTGATCACGGCGTCGGCGTGTTCGGCGAGCGCGCGAGGCGACTCGGCCACCCGGACGCCGGGGTGCGCCGCGGCGAACTCCGTGGCGCGTGCCCGGGTGCGATTCCACACCGCCAGTTCGTGCCCGGCGGCACACCGCGCGGCCATCGGCCGGCCGATGGCACCGAGACCTGCAAATCCCAGCCGCATGACGAGCTCCTCGTAAGTCGGTAGAATCTAGGCGCACCACGACCACGCCAGAGGCCGAACCTGTCCATCCGCATCATGCACGTCGACCTCGACGCCTTCTTCGTCGAAGTCTGCCGCCAACGGCAACCTGAACTTCGCGACGTCGACCTGCTGATCGTCGGCGGTCGTCGCGAGTCGCGTGGTGTGGTGCAATCGGCGAGTTACGGCGCCCGCAAGTTCGGCGTGCGGTCGGGCATGCCGATCGGTCACGCCGCGCGTCTCTGCCCTCAGGCGACATTCGTGAAGGGGGACTTCGTGCATTACCGCGACGCATCGCACGCGGTACGCGCCGTGATCGAACGCCATGCGCCGGCCGCCGTGATGACCGGTCTGGACGAAGGGTATCTCGATCTGAGCGGCACCGACCTCCTCTACCCGGTCTCCCTTCTCGAGCTCGCCGAGCAGGTCCGCAACGAGATTCGGGCCGCGACCGGGCTCGACTGTTCGATCGGGATCGGCCCCAACCGGATGATCGCCAAGATCGCCAGCGATTACGCCAAGCCGCGGGCGATCTGCGAGGTGCGGCCGGGCTGGGAGCGCGGCTTCGCTGCCGGCCTCACCCTGGCCGCACTTCCCGGGATCGGCCCGAAGACGGCGAAACGCCTCACCGAACGGGGCCTCACCGACGTCGCGCAAGTTCAGGCGACGCCACTCGGCGACTTGGAACGCCTCGTCGGTCGCGATGAGGCGGCGTGGCTGGTTCGCCGGGCCGAGGGTCGCGGCGGCACCGTCCTGCGGTCGCCCGACCTGCCCAAATCGGTGAGCCGGGAAACCACGTTCAACCGCGACGTGTCCGCTGTGGCAGAACTGGACCGCGTGCTTCTCCTGCTCACCGCGCGCGTTGCCGGCCAGTTGCGGGACGAGGGGCTGGTGGCCGGCGCGATCGTCCTCAAGCTGCGCCACGGCGATTTTGTCACGGTCACCCGCCGGCGGGCGCTGTCGGCGCCGACCGCGCTGGATGGCGAACTGTTGGCACCCGCACGGGAGTTGCTTGCACCGGCCTTCGCCGCCGCCCGCGCGCGTCGGCAAGGGATCCGCCTCTTGGGCATCGCGGCAGTCCGACTCGCGCCCACCGAGGCCCCCGACCTGTTCGAAGCGCCGGGCCGGACACGTCGACGCGAACTCACCGACGCGGTGGACCGCGTCCGCGCCCGTTTCGGGTTCGCTGCGGTGCACAGCGGCAGCGTGCGGGGGAAGAATCGGTGAGCGACGGCGGTAGATTTGGGAGGAGCCGTGCGCCGGGCGCCCGGCTTTCACCCTTGCAGGGAGCTGCCGGATGGCAACCGCCGAAGGTCGTACCCTACCGTTTACCGGCCCCGAGGCGATCGACGCCACCGCGCTGGAAACGTTCGCGTACGCGGGCCCCGAACAGGAGATCGTCACCACCACGCGCGAATTCAGCGCAGTGTGCCCGTACAGCGGTCTGCCAGACGTCGCCGACCTCACCGTGCGCTATGTCCCGTCCGATTGCTGCGTCGAGCTGAAGAGCCTCAAGTATTACATCATGAGCTATCGCAGCGTCGGCATCTTCCAGGAACACGCCACCGCGCGCGTTGCCGAAGATCTCCAGCGCGCCTTGAACGCCCAGCGCTTGACCGTCACGATGACGTACAATGTGCGCGGCGGGTTCGAGACGACATGCACGGTGACGTTGACCGGTGAGCGGTGAGACATGAAAGGTGAAATGGAGCACCCGTCCCATTCCGCCGACGACGCCCGCGCCGTCGCCGAGGCGGCGCGCGAAACGGAGTGGACGTCGCGCAGTTTCGTTCGTGAACTATTCGAGGGTCGACTCCGCCTCGGCCTGATCCACCCCTTCCCCGCTGCCGACCCCGCCGATGTGGCCAAGGCGAAACCGTTCTTCGACGCGCTGGAACGATTTCTCATCGAGCGCGTGGACTCCGATCGCATTGACCGCGAAGGCCAGGTCCCCGCCGACGTGATCGACGGCCTGCGCGCACTCGGCGCCTTCGGCATCAAGATCCCGGAGGTGTACGGCGGACTCGGGCTGTCCCAGCTGATGTACACGCACGCGATCGGCCTGGTCACGTCATGGGATGGCTCGCTCACGGCGTTGCTCTCGGCCAGCCAGTCGATCGGCGTCGCGGTGCCACTGCAGCTCTTCGGCACCGACGAACAGAAGCGTCGCTACCTCCCGCGGATCGCCAAGGGCGCCATCTCGGCGTTCGCGCTCACCGAGCAGGCCGCTGGCTCCGATCCGGCCGGTCTCACCACCCATGCCGAACTCGCGGCGGATGGCACGCACTGGATCCTCAACGGCGAAAAGCTCTGGTGTACCAATGGCCCGATCGCCGAGCTGCTGGTGGTGATGGCGCGGACCGACACGAAGATCACCGCGTTCATCGTCGAGGCGAGTTGGCCAGGCGTCGAGGTGGTGCACCGGCTCCAGTTCATGGGCCTGCGCGGCATGGAGAACGGTGTCCTGCGCTTCCACAATGTTCGCGTGCCGGCAGCAAACGTGATCTGGGGCGCGGGCAAGGGACTCAAGCTGGCGCTGACGACGTTGAACACCGGTCGCCTGACACTGCCGGCGTCGTGCGCGGCGGGGGCCAGGCGGGCGTTACAGATCTCGCGCCAGTGGGCGCGCGAGCGGGTCCAATGGGGGAAGCCGATCGGCCAGCATGATGCGATCGCGCAGAAGCTTGGGCGCATGGCGGCCGACGTGTTTGCGATGGACGCCGTGTCCGACCTCGCGTCATTGCTGGCTGATCGCGGTACCACCGACATCCGCCTCGAAGCGGCGATCGCCAAATTGTGGAATTCCGAGGTCGGCTTTCGCGTGGTTGACGACTGTCTGCAGATTCGTGGCGGGCGCGGCTACGAGACCGCCGACTCCCTCCGCTTGCGCGGCGAGCGGCCCGATCCGGTGGAACGGATGGCGCGCGATTTCCGGATCAACCGGATCTTCGAGGGGTCGAGCGAGATCATGCGGCTCTTCATCGCGCGCGAGGCGCTCGACACGCACCTGGTGATCGCTGGCGACCTGATCAACCCCAAGGCCGCTACGGGGAAACGGCTGCAGGCGCTACTGCGGTGTGCCCTCTTCTATGCCGTGTGGTACCCGCGGCAGTGGCTCGGATGGGGTCACTGGCCGCGATACGCCGAGTTCGGTCAACTCGCGCGACACGTGCGATTCGTCGAACGCCGTTCTCGCAAGCTGGCGCGAACGTTGTTTCATGCGATGGTACGCTTCGGCCCCAAGCTCGAGCTGCGCCAGGCAGTGCTCTTCCGGCTGGTGGACGTGGGGGCCGAGTTGCTCGCGATGAGCGCCGCCGTCACGCGGGCGCACGCGCTCGCCAGCGACAACGATCGCACGGCAGTCGAAGTCGCGGACCTGTTCTGTCAGCATGCGCGACGCCGCGTGGATGGATTGTTCCGCGACACGTTCGGGCCGGAGGATGTGACGACGTATCGCCTGGCGCAGCGGGTGATGGCCGACGAATTTGCGTGGATCGAAGCCGGGTTGGCCGGCGGCGAGAGGTGATCCCTTGGGCGCCCTTTGCTTCGCTCAGGACGACGGTTTCCCCAACCGGCTCGCCAGCGCCCGTCTCAGCGCAACCTCCTCCCCCGCCCCGGCGAACCATGCGGCCGGCCACCGCTCGAGTCCATCGCGCGCGCCCAGGAGCGCTCCGAGCACGGCGCCGACCGGCGGGGCCAGACCGCCCACCAGCGCGACCTCGCGCAACAGGATGACCCCGCGCGGCCGATGGTGTGCCACCCAAAGGACCCAGGTGGCGGCCACGATCGGATCGGGTGTGGCACCGCGCGGCATGGTCGGCTCCGCGCCGGGGTCGCGCGGGATGGCCCGGATCGCGTCGAGCAATTCCGCGCTCGCGTCGTTCGCCCTGAGCGCGGCAACGACGTCGGGAACGAAATCGCGACGCCCTTCCAGGAACGCGGCGGCCGCGAGCACGACTGCCATGGCCGCGAGGGCCGTGGTCTCCCGCGGGTCCAGCATCCGCGCGACATGGAAACTTCCCGCGATCATCGCCCGCGGCGACGCGCTGGCGAGGGCCGCCGGGAGCACCGCCGCGAGCGCTACCACGCTGCCGGAGGGAAGTTCCGGAATCGGCGCATCGTAGTCGCGCAGGTGGTTCAGAGCCATACCAAGGAGGGGATCGCAAGCGAGACCGTCCTCCCGCTGCCAATCAAGCCAGCGTCCGGCCAGGCGCCGCAGGTCAACGGCGCCGTCGATGAGCTCAATCAGCAGGGCGTCCGCCAGCGCGGTCGCCGCCCGCCGGCGTCCCGGTGGCGGCGCGACTGCCACGCCGCCACCCTCTGGCGACGCCGTGAGGGCAGCGCCAACGACAGCGCCCACCAGAAATCCCTCCCGGCGGGCGCCCGACGCGGCGGCGGTCGGCGGGTCAGGCGGTTGCATCCGGGCAACATAAGGGCGCCTGGGTTCCCGGCATGGGTATCTTGCAGGTCGGGCAAACAGCAACTCCGCAACACCTGGCACAAGAGGCGAAACCGTGGCCGCCGATACGCTCACCATCACTGACAACCGCACCGGAAAATTGTACGAAGTCCCGATCACCGACGACACGATTCGTGCGCTCGACTTGCGCCAGATCAAGGTCAAGGACGACGACTTCGGGATGATGACGTACGATCCGGCGTTCATGAATACCGCCGCGTGTCGTAGCGCGATCACCTACATCGACGGCGACCGCGGCCTCCTGCGCTATCGCGGCTATCCAATCGAACAAATTGCTGACAAGGCGACCTTCCTCGAGGTGGCGTACCTGCTGTTCGAGGGCGAACTGCCCAATCAGGCGCAACTCGACAAGTGGACGCAGGACATCCGCTACCACACCTACGTGCACACCAACCTGATCAAGTTCCTCGAAGGGTACCGCTACGACGCGCACCCGATGGGGATGCTGCTGGGGATCGTTGGCGGCCTGTCCACGTTCTACCCGGATGCGAAGGACATCGAAGACCCGCAGAATCGCTACATCCAGCGGATCCGGCTGATGGCCAAGCTCCCGACCCTCGCGGCGTTCCTGTTCCGGCACTCCCGCGGACTGCCCTATGAGTTTCCGCGCAACGACCTCGACTACATCGGCAACTACGTCAACATGATGTTCAGCATCGGCGGCAAGCATGAGCCGAACCCTGTGTTGCAGCGCGCGCTCGAGATCCTGCTGATTCTGCACGCCGACCACGAGCAGAACTGCTCCACCAGCGCCGTGCGTGCGGTGGGCTCGTCGGGCGTGGATCCGTTCTCGGCCGTCTCTGCCGGCATCGCGGCCCTGTATGGCCCGCTGCACGGCGGTGCCAATGAAGCGGTCCTCCGCATGCTCGACGACATCGGCAGCAAGGACCGGATCCCTGCCTTCATCGACAGCGTCAAGGCAGGGCACGGGCGCCTGATGGGCTTTGGTCACCGGGTCTACAAGTCGTATGACCCGCGCGCCAAGCTGATCAAGAAGGTCGCCGATGATGTCTTTGCCCAGACCGGCCTCAACAAGAAGCTCGAGATCGCCCTCGAGCTGGAGCGCATCGCCCTCAGCGATGAATACTTCATCAAGCGGAAGCTCTACCCGAACGTCGACTTCTACTCCGGGCTGATCTACCAGGCGATGGGATATCCGACCGACTACTTCACGGTGATCTTCGCGATCGGTCGCCTGCCGGGATGGCTGGCGCAGTGGGAAGAGATGATCAACGACAAGGAACAGAAGATCGCGCGCCCGCGGCAGATCTACACCGGGCACGACGAGCGGCCGTATGTGCCGAGGGAGAAGCGGAAGTAGAGCGAAACAGCGGTCGTCATCCTGAGCGGGGGACGGCGCTAGGCTGCCCGCAATCGAAAGACCTCGGTTCCACGCGCGGGATGTCGCCTCGGCGCCCCGACGCAATCCCATCATTGCTGAATCCAGCTGCGCGACGCAGATTCTGCGGAAGCCTCCTCCAACAACATCAGAGAGGGACACCCGTGACGGCTTCCATGCGCGGCCCGACGCCACTGTTGCTTGGACTGGCAACCCTCATCGCTTGCGGCGGAGGCAATCCGGTCTCGCCACCACCGCCACCACCACCGCCGCCGCCCGCTCCCGTCGCGAGCGTCTCCCTGACCCTCAACGCGGCCACCTTGGTGCCGCAACAGACGCTACAGCTGGTAGCCACGCCGAAGGACGCGGCCGGCACCGCTTTGAGCGGTCGCACCATCACCTGGAGCTCCGACGCCCCGGCCGTCGGCACGGTGGATGCGACCGGACTGGTCGCGGCGGTTGCCGCTGGCACCGCCTCGGTCACGGCGCAAAGCGAAGGGAAAAGCGCGGCGGCCACGATCACCATCCTCAATGGCGCCTTCCTCGGGCCTGCGGGTGGCACCGCGACCGGATACAACGGCAACGTGACGGTCACCGTACCCGCTGGCGCATTGGCCGTGAACACGGCTATCAGCATCGCATTGGTGAGCAGCCCACCAGCAGACCCAAAGTTGGTGCCGGGGACGGCGTACGACCTCGGGCCGACCGGGACACAGTTCGCGCAACCGGTGACGCTCGCGATCAAGTACGATCCGGCGCAGGTGGCGGCTGGGTTCACGCCCTCGCAACTCCGGGTCTACAAGTGGACGGGTACCATTTGGGCGGCGCTGACCGGGAGCACCGTGAACCTGCCGACGAGCGTCGCGACGGGCCAGACCTCGAGCTTCAGCATTTACGCGGTACACGAGCAGCCCATCCCAGTGCCGATCCTGACCTCACTCTCACCGGCCATCGCCGCGATCGGGAGCGGTGCGTTCACGCTCGCGGTGACCGGGACCAACTTCGTGGTCGGTTCGGTGGTGAATTGGAACGGATCGGCGCGTCCGACAACGTTCGTATCACCGACGCAACTCACGGCGGCGATTCCAGCGTCCGACGTCGCCACCGCCGGCACGGCGCAGGTCACCATCTTCAACCCGATGCCCGGCGGCGGCACGTCGGCCCAGCTCGCCGTGTCGGTCACCAATCCGGTTCCGACGGTGGCATTCATGCTGCCGGCGACCGCGATCGCGGGCGAGCCAGCGCTTACCATCACGCTCAACGGCTCGAGCTTCGTGGCGGGTTCGCAGGTGCGCTGGAATGGCGTGGCGCGCACCACGACCTTCGTTTCGGCGACGCAGCTCACGGCGACGGTCACCGCGGCTGACCTCGCGGCAACGACGACAGCGCCGGTCACGGTGTTCACCGCCGGGCCCGGCGGAGGGACGTCCGGATCGCAGACGTTCACCGTGGCCCCGGTGATGGCCATCGCGATGAGCGACAACGCCGCGTGCGGCGTCAAGAACGACGGTACGGCATACTGTTGGGGCGACGGCGAGCATGGCCAACTCGGGAACGGCACGAATACCAATCTGTCGTCCACGCCGGTGTCGGTGAGCGGCGGGCTCACTGGGCGGCAGATCGCGGGGGCCGAGGGGGCCAACGCATCGCGAAGTTGTCTGGTGACTGTGTCGAACGCGGCGTATTGCTGGGGGTTCGTCGGCGGCACTGTCAATGTGCCCATGCCCGCCCCGGGGGCGCTGTCATTTCGGGTGATTCAGGTGGGGGTTGCGCACTTCTGCGCCCTCGCGCTCACCGGGGCGGCCTATTGCTGGGGGAACGGAACCTCCGGGCAGATCGGCAACGGCAGCGTCACGACTCAGACGCTACCAACAGCCGTCGCCGGCGGCCTGACGTTTGTCGCGTTGTCGGCACGTGGAGATTTCAGCTGTGGTCTCTCGACCGTTGGCCACGCGTACTGCTGGGGATCGGGCGCCGACGGCAGCCTCGGCAACGGCGCGTCGGCGAATGCCTCGTCCCCGGTAGCGGTTTCAGGCGGCATGATATTCACCGCGATCAGCGCGGGCACCAGCCACGCCTGCGCGGTCACGGTCGCCGGGGCGGCGTACTGCTGGGGGCTCGGAACCTCGGGAGAACTCGGAAACGGCGGGCCCTTCGGCAGCCAGATTCCGGTTGCCGTCTCAGGCGGGCTCACGTTCGTCTCGGTCAGCGCGGGCAATGCCCATACCTGCGGGATCACCACCGCGGGCGCCACATACTGCTGGGGGACCGGGACGAACGGTGAACTGGGTAACGGGCTGGTGGCGTCGTCGAGCGTGCCTGTTCAGGTGTCAGGAGGCCTGGGGTGGCGCGCAGTGTCCGCCGGCCTATGGGCGACGTGCGGGGTGACCACCAGCAACATCGCGTACTGCTGGGGGACGAAGGGCGACGGACTCCTCGGCAATGGGCAGATCGCCTGGGCGCCGGCACCGGTGCCGGTCACCGGAGGATTGACGTTTGCCGCCATTGCCGTCAACGGCAATGGGGCGTGCGCCGTATCGACTCTCCAAAAACTTTATTGCTGGGGGGGAAACGTATTCGACCCGTCGGATGGGCAATACCACGATCGCGCCGCACCGTTCCTGATCGCCGGGCCGCAGACCTGGTCGAAGGTATTCTCCCGAGGAGGGGCCTTCTGCGCGATCACGACAGGCGCGGCGACATACTGCTGGGGCGACAACTCCGTGGGACAGCTCGGGAATGGCACGTTTGGGAGCAGCGGCGTTCCGGTTCCCGTGTCGGGTGGGCTCAGCTTCACGGGACTGACGTCGGGACCCGAGGTCACTTGTGGCGTCACCACAGCGAACGCCCTGTACTGCTGGGGCCGGGGGCCGATCGACGGGGTCAGCTTCCTGATAACGAGCAACGTCCCGGTGCTCGTGCCCGGCGGCGGCGTGTACTCGCAAGTCGCGGCCGGGGACAGGCACATCTGTGGCATCCGCAGCGGTGCGGCATGGTGTTGGGGCGTCAACTACGACGGCGAGATTGGAGATGGTACGAGGTCGAGCCGCGTCTCCCCCGTCCCGGTGGCCGGTATTTTGACATTCACCTCGATTGCGGCAGGATATCTCCACTCGTGTGGCGTGGCCACGAATGGCGACGGGTACTGCTGGGGAAACAACGACGCCGGTGCGCTTGGAAGCAGCGGAGCAGGTTCTACCGTTCCAATCATGGTGAGCGGCGGACTCAAGTTCACCATGGTGACCGCCTCCAGCTACAGCTGCGGACTCGCCACCTCGGGCACGGCGTACTGCTGGGGAGATCCGGAAAATGGGACGCTCGGAAATGGGCAGGTCCACACCACGGCGGAAAGCCCGTCGCCGCTCGCGCCAACTGCCGTCGCGGGTCCGGGTTTTTCCTCGATTGCCAGCGGTTTTCTCCTCAGCTCCTGCGGCCTGACGTCGGGTGGTGCTGCTCACTGCTGGGGACGACAGGACAATGGCGGGCTGGGAAACGGGATCTTCGGATACGTGACGGCGCCGGGACCGGTCCTGTGGTGAGCTCGGTCGCCTCAAGAGCGAACCCCAATGACCGTCCCCTGCCCGAAGTCAGCGTCGGCTCCACGCGCGGAGTGTCACTTCTGCGCTCGGAGCCGAGGTCCTTCGCCTTCGTATTCGCTGGAGGATGACAATCCGGCCTCACCCTTCCGGGAGGTCCCCCTCCAAGTAGGTGTATCCCTCGAGTCCCGCCACATAGTCCGCGATAAAGGCGTTGGCGTCCTGTCGCGACAGCGACGGCGCCCGCGCGACCTTGCGGCGAAACGTCGCCAGCAAATCGGACGCGTGGAACTGCACATAGGTCAGCACTTCGGTGACGGTATCGCCGTGAACGAGGTCGGTGATCTCGTAGCCGTCGTCCTTCAGGCGCACGTGCACGGCATTGGTGTCGCCGAAGAGGTTGTGCAGGTCGCCGAGGATTTCCTGGTATGCCCCAGTGAGGAAAATGCCGAGGATGTAGGGCTCGCTCTCGCTCCAGGGATGCAGCTCGAGCGACGCCTTCCCCTTCCGGCCACCGGCGAAGCGGTCGATGACCCCGTCGGAGTCGCAGGTCACGTCCTGAATGGTGCCGCGGCGTGATGGCGACTCGAGCAGGCGGTGGATCGGCATGATCGGGAACAGCTGGTCGATCGCCCAGTTGTCGGGCAGCGACTGGAAGAGCGAAAAATTGCAGAAGTAACGGTCCACCAGCGCGCTCTCGAGATGGCTGGTGATCTCGGGGTAGAGTGCCCGGTCATCGCCGATCGTCGCGGCGAGCACATTGAGCGTGGTGAGGTACAGCTGTTCCGCGTCGGCGCGGTCGCGCAGCGAGTAGAGGCCGCTGGCGAAGTATTCCTGGGCGCGCCCCTTGGCGAACACGGCGTCGTGGAAGGCTTCCTCCACGCGGTCGATACTCAGCGCCTCGAGGTTTTCTTTCATCTCCACCAGCAACGGCTGGGCGTCCGCGCCGAGCGCGACCGGACGGGGCTCGAATTGCGATTCGCAGTCGATCACGTTGACCAAAAGCAGCGAATGATGCGCCGTGATCGCGCGGCCCGACTCGGAGATCAGCGTCGGCATCGGCAGCTCTTCGTTGCGGCAGATCCCACCGATGGTGTACACCACGTCGTTCGCATACTCGCGCATGGTGTAATTCATCGACGCTGGGCGCGTGGTCCGCGAGCCGTCGTAATCGACACCGAGCCCGCCGCCGACGTCCACGTAGGTGATGTCGAAGCCCATCTTCCGCAATTCGACGTAGTAGCGACCGACCTCCTCGAGCCCGGTCTTCACAAAGCGGATGTCGGTGACCTGGCTGCCGAGGTGAAAGTGCACCAGCTTGAGCAGGTGCGCCTTCCCGGCGGCCTGCAGCTTGTCGAGCAGGCGGACCAGCTCCACGGCTGACAACCCGAACTTCGACTTTTCGCCGCCGCTCTTGGCCCAGCGGCCGGACCCCTCGGTCGCCAGCTTGATGCGCACGCCGAGCGTCGGGTCGATCCCCATCTCCGCGGCCACCTTGAGCAACACGTCGAGTTCGTTGGGCTGCTCCAGCACGATCATCACGGTGTGGCCCAGCTGCTGGCCGATCAGGGCGAGGCGCATGAACTCCTCGTCCTTGTACCCGTTGCAGACGATCAGGCCGCGGCTGTTCTCGTTGAGGCCCAGGACGGCCATCAGTTCCGGCTTGGAGCCGCACTCGAGGCCGACACCGTGCGCGGCACCGAACTCCACGATCTCCTGCACGACGTGGCGCTGCTGGTTCACCTTCACCGGGTAAACGGTGGTGTAGGTTCCTGCGTAGCCGAATTCCTCGATCGCGGCCTTGAAGCGATGCGCGAGTTCGGCAATGCGTGACTGGAGGATGTCGGAGAAGCGAAGCAGCAACGGCAAGCCGACACCCTGCGCGCTGAGGTCCATGGCGATGTTGTAGAGATCAATGTGGCGCCCCGGTGATCCATCCGGGTGCACCGTGACGTGACCTTCGTCGTTGACCCGGAAGTAGCCGAGGCCCCAACCCTTCATGTTGTACAGCTTCTCGGCATCGCGCACCGTCCAGCGCGGCGGCTCGGGTGCCGGCGCCGTGGCGGGGATGATCGGAACAGCGGTTGCAGTCATCAGCAGCTCCTGCGGGTAGATCCGGATGAGGTCGAGGAGAACTTAATGCACATTGCGATCACGGGCGCCACCGGGATGGTCGGGAGGGCGCTGAGTTCCTCGCTCCACGCAGGCGGGCATCAGGTCGTGCCGGTCTCGCGTCGTCGCATTCCGGGCGGGGTCCTCTGGGACCCCGAGCACGGCGAAATCGACGCCGGGGGTCTCGAGGGGGTAGACGCGGCGGTCCACCTCGCCGGCGAGAACCTTGCGGCTGGTCGGTGGAGCGACAGCGTCAAGCGACGGATATGGGAGAGTCGTGTCCGGGGTACCGGCATCCTCAGCGCGGCACTGGCGAGCCGGTCCCGCCTCCCGCGCGTGCTGGTCAGCGCATCGGCAATTGGCTACTACGGGCATCGACACGCCGACGAATGGCTGGACGAGACGATGCCGGCGGGCGACGACTTTCTCGCCCGCCTCTGCGCCGCCTGGGAAGCTGCGGCTGATCCAGCTCGCGCCGCCGGCATCCGTGTGGTCCATCCCCGGATCGGATTGATCCTGTCGCCGGACGGCGGCGCGCTCGCCAGGATGGTGCCTCCGTTTCGCCTGGGATTGGGGGGACGCCTCGGGACGGGGTCACAATGGATGTCGTGGATCGCCATCGACGATGTCGTCGCCGGATTGCTCCATGCCATTACGAGCACGGCGTTGGCCGGTCCGGTGAATTTCGCGGCGCCCGAGCCCGTGCGGAACGTGGCGTTCACCCGCACGCTGGCGGCCGTGTTGCGCCGACCGGCGATCCTCCCGCTACCCGCACCGGTGTTGCGCATGGTGTTCGGCGAAATGGCGGACGTGACGCTTCTGGCGAGCTTGCGCGTGTCGTCCGAACGACTGGTGGCGAGCGGCTTCCGGTTCCGGTTTCCGGCGTTGGGTGGGGCGCTGGGGCATTTGCTTCTGTCAGCCTGAGCGCAGCCGAAGGCTGACGCCCTTCGCTTCGCTCAGGATGACCGGCGCAGTAGCTTTCACGGTGCCCAACTCACCGCCCCGCGCCATCGTCCTCCTCTCCGGCGGCATGGACTCCGCCGTCTGCCTCGCCATCGCGCGTGCGCTCGGCTTCGAATGTCACGCGCTCTCGTTTCAGTACGGGCAACGCCACGCGTCCGAACTCGATGCGGCCGGCGCCGTGGCGCGGGCACTTGGCGTCGCCGAGCACCGTCTGGTCGACATCGACCTGCGCGCCTTTGGCGGGTCCGCCCTCACCGACGATATCGACGTCCCGGCTGATCGGACGCCGGCGGAGATCGGCCGGGATATCCCGCTGACGTATGTGCCGGCGCGCAACACCGTGTTCCTCAGCTACGCGCTGGCGCACGCCGAAGTGATCGGCGCGCGCGACATCTACATCGGCGTGAACGCAGTCGATTTTTCCGGCTACCCCGATTGTCGGCCGGCGTTCATCGCCGCGTTTCAGGCGACGGCTCGGCTCGGGACGCGCCTCACCGATCTCACCATCCGCGCCCCGCTGCTGCGGATGACCAAGGCGGAGATCGTTGCCAAGGGGCAATCGCTCGGCGTCGATTTTGGCATCACGCGCACCTGTTACGATCCCGATGACGACGGCCGCGGCTGCGGTCGGTGCGATGCCTGCCGACTCCGGCTCACGGCCTTTGCCGAGCGCGGGCTCGCCGACCCCGCGCCGTACGTGACGGGCTAGGATGGCATACGCGGTCAAGGAAATCTTCTTCACGCTGCAAGGTGAAGGACGCCAGGCCGGCCGCCCGGCGGTGTTCTGCCGATTTGCCGGGTGCAACCTGTGGACGGGCCGGGAGATGGACCGGAAATCTGCCGTGTGCCGGTTCTGTGACACCGACTTCGTCGGGACCGACGGGCCCGGCGGCGGCAAGTTCAGCACGGCCGACGCACTTGCGGACGCGGTGACTGCGGCGTGGCCCGCCGCCGACCCACTCGCGCGGCGCTTCGTGGTGTGCACGGGCGGCGAACCAACCCTGCAGCTCGACGACGCGGTGATCGCCGCGTTACACGCGCGTGACTTCGAGATCGCCGTCGAGTCGAACGGCACCGTGCCGATGCCGCCGGGCATCGACTGGATCTGCATTTCGCCCAAGGCGGGGACCGTGCTGGCACAACGCTCCGGCGACGAACTCAAGCTCGTCTTCCCGCAACCCGGTGCCGAGCCGGAACGATTCGCCCACCTCGAATTCCGCCACTTCATGCTCCAGCCGATGGATGGCCCGCTGCGCGACGCGAACACGCAGGCCGCGCTGGCCTACTGCCTGGCCCATCCGCGCTGGTCCTTGTCGCTGCAGACCCACAAGTTTCTCGGCATTCCGTGAGCGGGCAATGAACGGCTACAGCGACGACATCAACCACGCCTTTGCGTTCGCCACCAAGTACCGGGCACCATATGCGCCGGTCGAGGGCGCCATGACATTCCTGGCGCACCCGGCCAACGTCGCCGTAATCCTGGCGCGGCATGGCGCCGACGAGGTCACCCTCGTGGCCGGGATCCTCCACCACGTGCTGGAAGTCACGCCGCAACGGCACCACGCCGACGTCCGCGCCAAGATCGAGGACAAATTCGGCGTCGCGGTGCTCCTCCTTGCCCGCGAGGCGTTCGAAGGCTACGAGGACGAACGCGGCATTCCGCTGTCGTGGCTGCAGCGCAAGCGCACGCTGCTGCACCAGCTGCTGGTGATGTCACCCCGCGCCATCGACATCTGCTGCGCCGACGAGATTCACCAGTGCGGCACGTCGCTCGCGATCGTCGAGCGACTCGGCGGCGAGTACCTCTCGCTGCATGGCCTGCCGTCGAGTGCGCCAGAGCTCTGCTGCTACGACGACATCCTCGCCGCGCTCGATCGCCGGACCGATTGGCACGCCCGCGGCATGAAGAACGAGCTGCACTCGCTGAAGACCCGCCTCGAGGCTGCACTGGCCGACGACGCCTGAGTCTATCTTTCAGGATGGCCGTCACCGTCCCCGAGCAGATACTGCATCGCGTCGAAGCCACGCTCACGCCGCGCTTCCGGCTCGATGAGGCCATCGCCGCCTCGCCGGAGAGACTCCTCTTTGTCGGCTACGACACGTTGCTCAAGCGGAACGTGTCGATCCGCGTCAATATCGATGGCACCGATGCCCTCCGCCGGTGGTTCATGAAGGAAGCCGAGGCCCTCGGCCGGCTCGATCATCCGGCGATACGGCACGTCTACGAAGCTGGGCTCGCCGGCGATATCGCCTATCGCGTCGGCAACTGGATCGAGGGAGAGAGCCTCGCCGAGGCGGTGCAACGGGGCCCACGGCCGATTCCGTCGGTGCATGTCCTCGCGCGCGACCTGCTCGGCGCCTTGGAGCACGCCCACGCGCGTGGCGTCATCCTGCGCCGGATCGTCCCGGCGGGGCTCCTGTTGACATCCTCGGGCCGTGGCTGCGTCACCGATCTCCGGTTCTGCAACCTGACCCTCCCGGAAATCCCGGCGGGCGAGAAGCCGAGCGGCATGCCGTTCCTCGCCCCCGAGGTGCGCGAGGGCCGCACCGGGGATCCCACCAGCGACATCTACACCGCCGGCGCGATCCTCTACTACACCGTCACCGGGACCGTTCCGCCACTGGACGCGAACCAGCTGGTCCCGCCGCGGGCGATTCGATCGGTCATCCCCGCGGCGCTTGAACGGGTGATCCAGCGCGCACTGGAGCCTGATCCGCGCCAACGCTACCTGACGGCGAGCGAAATGCTGGAGGACTTCACCAACGAAGCCGGCGTGTTCGAGAGCGCGAGCGTGTCGCTGACGCCGCTGCCGGGCGACCTGGGTGAAGGACCGCTCTGGGAGGCGCGCCTGCGCCGCGCGCTCGGCGACGATTACGAGCTGCTTTCCCTGTTGGGTGAGGGTGGCTTCGGGCGAGTGTATCGGGTGCGCGATCTCCACCTCGAGCGACAGGTCGCGCTCAAGGTGCTGCACCCGCACCTCACGCAGGACGCCGAAACGGTGGAACGATTCCGTCGCGAAGCGCAGTTGGCTGCGCGCCTGACGCATCCGAATATCGTCAGCATCTACGACATCGCCGGACGCTCGGGGCTGCTCTGGTACACGATGGAAATCGTCGATGGACCCAACCTCGGACAACTTGTCGAGGCGGAAGGAGCGATGCCCGTCGATCGCGTGCTGCGGCTGCTCCGGGAAGCGTTGTCGGCGCTCGGCCACGCCCATTCTCTCGGGCTGGTCCACCGCGACATCAAGCCAGAGAACATGCTGCTGGAGAAAGACGGATCGCTCAGGATCACCGACTTCGGCCTCGCCCTGGCACTCCGGGGTAGCGGCAGGTTCGGTGGCGCCACCTCGCAGAGCGGTACGCCGCAGTTCGCTTCGCCAGAACAGCTACTCGGCGAACGCGTCGACCAGCGCACCGACCTCTACTCGCTGGCCGCTGTTGCGCTCTTCGCGCTCCTCGGCCGACCCCCGTTCGTCGGCAGCACTGTCGAGCAGATTCTTGCCAAGCAAACCAGCGACATCGTACCGGATCTCGCCATCGAGCGACCGGATGTCAACGAGGCGCTGTCGGCGGTGCTGGCGCGCGGCCTGCGCAACGACGTGACGGCACGCTGGGCGTCGGCCGGCGAGTTCCGCAGCGCCATCGAAGAGGCGGTACAGAAGGGGCTGCGGCGAAAGGGGAGCGAGCTGGCACGGCTGGCGGCGAGGTTACTGGGCAGTTGAGGCGCTACCGTCGCAAACACGTTGTCATCCTGAGCGAAGGCGCGCAGCGCCGAAGTCGAAGGACCTCGGTCCCGCGCGAATGCGGCAGGGGCTGACCCTTCGACTACGCTCAGGGCAGGCGCCCCGCCTCGGCTGATGTCGCTAAAGCGACCCTCGCATCACTCTTGTGCTCAGCTCTCGGCACGACTCGCCCAATACCGCGGCCTCGCTCGCCGTCGGCTCGACCCCCTCCGGGCCCATACTTTCTAACACGTTGCCCCGTCTGCGGTTGGTGAGCAGGTGGGATTCTTTTTTGTGGTGATTTTTTCGCTGGGGTGTCCGTTAGGGTGTCCGTTGGTCAAATCGCCAGCTGACAGCTACGGACCTTTTGTTGTTTTGTCATCCTGAGCGAAGGCGCGAAGCGCCGAAGTCGAAGGACCTCGGTCCCGCGCGAATGAGGCAGGGGCTAAAGCCCCGCCTCGGCTGATGTCGCTAAAGCGACCTTTGCATCACTCCTGCGCCAAGCTCTCAGCACGACCAGCCCAATACCGTCCGCGATACGACGCTGGGCGTTGGCGAAAGCCTCCGCAGCCGGCACCGAATTGATCACGCCAGACGCAAGTTCTTCTGCACGGCGCTTGGCTTCAAGAAGCCAGGACGGGTCAAGCTCAGGCTGATCGTCAAGACTGTCGATCAGTACCCTCGCCAGGTGCGCCCGTTCTTCATTCGGAAGCCGCAATAATTGAGCTTCAAGGACTTCGCGAGTCATGGAGCCTCCAAAAAGAATCTTCCGAAAGATGGAGCGTCAGATCCCGCTCCGCAAACCGGGCGGAACCACAAAACGCGTAGATCAACCCTCCAACGCTCTCCTGCTCGCCGGTGCCGCGCGCATCGCATCCTCACTCGGCCGCTGGTAACACCTCACCACCGTCATCGGATCCTTCCAGCCGCCCAGGTCGCAACGGTCTCGCAATCCAACGTGGCGCAGCTCGGACGCAAAGTTGCGCCTGAGGGCGTGCCACCCTCTGCCCTTCTCACGCTCGAAACCGGCGAGCGCCTCTGCCCGTTGCTTCGAATCGCGAGCGAGGTACTCATTGGTTTCTACGCCGCCTCAAACTGTTGAAACCGTTCTGCCAGGAAGTCCTTTCGCGGCTGATGCACCTCGCGTCCGGGTACCCGGATCACCCGGCCCTGCATCTCCTTGATCCCATGCTGCAGCATCGGGCCATCGACTTCGGCCAGGATGTCCTCTCGAATGTGGACACGCAGATCCGGAGCAATCCCCAGGATATTCAGGTCATACGCCGAATGGTGGATCTTGCACAGGGACAGGCCATTCGGAATCTCAGGCAAGCCGCGCTCATCGTGATCCGCCAGGATGTGGGCAGCGTCAAGCAGCGACACCAGTCGATCCTTCGCTCCGATCGAGCACACCGTGCACCGGTGCCGGTACGCACCGAGCACGAGCTCGCGGAACTTGTGCTGATGCAACCGCTGCTTGACCGCACGCGTCACGTAGGCTTTCAACGGCACTTCAGATCCGCCGTGCAGCAAGGTGAGATCGCCCTGTGCCGCCACATCCGGTGCCACGAGAACGCTCAGTGTTTCCGGATGGTCCTCGAGGACGTACACCGGGAAGAGCGCTTCGTACACACCGGCTGCCAATCCATAGAAGTAGATCAGCGGTCGCCGCTCGGTGAAGGCGCGACGGAGCGAGCGATTGAAATGATTGTCGCGATCGGCGCCCTGGTACTTGTAGCTGAACCAGCCGTCGGAGCGGATTTCATCGGTATAGCGTGGAGTGACTCCAACCCGTGGGGCCGACGTCGTAATCGACAGCGCCGCGCCGTCGACGTCACTCAGTTGCCGTGGTCGCCAGATGCCGACGGCCCGGTTCGCGAACGGAATCCGCTCGCCGCCGAAGACGAATCCTGCCGTCATCTGTTCCCGCGTCATCACCCCGCCGCTCGGCGCGGTGATCTGGGCCAGGGCCGCGAAAGCGGCCAATCGGATTTCGGCGTCGATGTTGAGCGTGGTGGTCTCCGAGGTGCTAAGAAGTTCGAAGCTGTGGCATCCGTTTCAAGCCCGGCAAAATGGTTTCATCAGCATTGCCAAGGTCAATCTTCCCTCCGAAATAATCGGAAACCTCCTGCTTCTCGCCGTCTCCTGACCCGCAGGCCGTTCCGCTTCGATGCCCGGTGAACGCAGGCAAGGTGGAGAGTAATCGGTTCAAATTCTCGGCTCCATAGCTAAAACCCAAGACGTAAATGCGCGCCCCGGTCCCACAATGTCGTTGACCAGATCGCGAACGTTGATCCCCGGCCGAATACATCTCGCCGCCGGTGTCCCGCCCTCGGCATGACGCACCGGATCAGCCCTAGTCGGTCCTGGTCACAGGTTGCGTCAGCACGATCCGTCCTACAGGCAATGAACGTGGTATCTTTCCTGCGGGATCGCCCACCCACTTTCGACGCCCGATGTCGACCCACCGGACGGAGAAGGCTGGACGCCTGCTCAAGGCCTTCATGGCGGGTTGCATTCGATGGCGCGTCGGCGGACTCCGGTCCATCGTGCACGAGATCGTCACCCGCAATCCTTGAAGGAGAGGTCACGCTATGCGCTTGCCCCCACCTGTCGTCGCCCTGAGTACCGCGCTCGCTTTGTCGGCTTTTGTGGCCAGCCCCGCCGTAAGGCTCCACGATCCGTGCAAAGTGTTGACGGCGGAAGCATTCGGCCGGATCATGGGCTATACGGCGTCCATCGACAAGACCGGATCCACTGCAACAAGTTGCTTTTACACCGGGCCGGCTGGCCAAGGCGGACAATTCATGATCTTTACCGAGGTGGCGACAGCACCCCAGGCCGACGCCATGCTCAAGCGCCGAGGCGCTACGCCACCTGCGGGAAGCGGTCTGGTGGGCGGCATGTATCGTGAGGGAACCATCGTGTTTTCGGTCTCCATCCGGTCAACGGATCAGGCCAAGCTGCAGGCCGTCGTCGCCGCGATACGACGGAATCTGTCGTGAAACCTTCGGTGCGGCGGCGCGGCAGAGGCGCAGCATCGCCAGGCCGGCAGATTCGTTTACTAAGTGCAACACTTCGGGCGCTGGAATGCGGTGACCTGGCGAGCGGTAGCCTTCGGTCTCCGCCAAGGGTTCAATAGCTCATCTGGGTCTCGGGGTAAAGAGGCGACGGGCGGTCGAGAGTCGACCGCGATGATCCTTTCAGGTAGACGTCAAAAAAACTGTGCAAGTAGTAGGTTGTGATGGCAAGTTGCCGCGGGCCGTCGACACCAATCACCCCGAGTATTCGCAAAACCCGCTGCATTTGCGGACTCCTCAGTACCGCGCCGTCGCTGAATCCGTAATGATTTGCGTTCCGAATCATGATCCAGAACCTTTCACCTGATGGCAGGCGGTCATAGATGGCCTTGAGATCCGCTTCGATGCGGCCGGTGGCCGGATCGGCCGCCTCGCTGCTGTGGTCACTCATCAGGAACATGAACGGCTTGTGCAGACCTTCGCGGACGACATTGCCGAGCGCGAGGCCATCGATGTCGACACCTGCCTTGCAACGATGGTCGTCGTGGCAGAACTGCAAGGCCGTGGCCCCACCCAGTGAGTGGCCAAAAACGCCGACGTGATCCAAATCCAGGCGTCCCGTGAATTTCCCGGCTGGATCAGCGGCGTTCAGCCTTTCCAGCCTGTCGAGTACCAACACCATGTCGGAAGTCCAGGCTTCCAGTAACTTGTTGCCTACGCGCTCCAGGTCTGCACCGAAGAACAGCTCCGGATTGTTGTCGGGTGCCCTTGTGATTACCCGTGCGTCAGGGAAAACCACAACCTGGGTACGATACGGAGCATCGAATCCGACCACAACGTAACCGTGACTCGCCAGATCTTCGGCAAGAACGGCATACTCTGCGGTTAGGGCCGATGCGCCCGGACGCATGATCGCCACGGGAAACGCCGGCTGTTGCGGTGACACGTCGGGGTCCCGTGCGCTATGGGTTCGAACCCGCGACAGATCCCGCTCCAAGAAGTTGCTGACAAACGTGCCACGGTATTGTTCGACCGCCACGCGCCATGGAACTGGCAGGTAGTCGGCCATCGGCGCCGCCGAATGACCTGCCGCGGGGTACCAGATCCAAACAACAAGTTCTCGGGGAATCCCGGGACGCGGCGCCAGTTCGTCCGTCTGCGTGTCATCAACCCAGGCGTAGCTCGTGCGGCCCACCGCGAAAGGTCCTGTGGGCGGCGGCAGGGTGGTTGCTGTCCTGTGGTCCAACCACATGGAGCCCAGTATGACGCCGATCCCAACGACCCCAAGAATCACCAGTCCTGCAAGGAATTTGAAGGTCAACTTCGCCAGGCGGGCTATTCGCATGGCCATTCCTTCGATTTCGGTGACCGTCCTGTGCAGCGAGGAAATACCTGCGCGTACGGTCAGAATGGGGATTCTATCGCGCCAATGATTGCAGAACGTGCTTGGCGCACACCGGATTTCGCGAATGTCCGGTCCGATGCAGTCCAATCAGCATTTCGACCGTCCGCGCTCTCGCTCATCGCAGCTCAACTCGCAGTGCCTTCACCAGCGCAGCGGCATCTCGCTCGGTGTTGAACAGATGCGTCGAGATCCGCTGCCCGTTGAACCAGTTCTTCGGCACCACCTTCACGACTACCTTGTGCTTGTCGCGCAGGCGGGTGTGCAGCGCACCCGCATCGACGGCGTCGGGAAGGCGGTAGCTGACAAGCGGTGATGCGAGCGGCCCGGGCGGCGCGCTGACAACGTCGAGCACCGGTAACGCTTTGAGCGCCTCATAGACTCGATTGCGCAGGTCGAGATTGTGCGCCTCGATGCGCGCGGTCCCGACGCGCAGGTGGTAGTCGATCGCCGCGCCGAGCCCCAGCACGCCGGGAATATTGGTGACCCCCGACGACTCCGAGTACGCCGCCCGCCCGCTCTGCAGGGCGATCGGATCAACCGTCCTGCCAAGCTCTTCGCTCAGGTAGAGCAGCCCGGTGCCCTTGGGTCCGAGCAGCCACTTGTGACCGCTGGTGGCGTAGGCGTGACAGCCCAGTGCCTTCACGTTCACGGCGATGCCGCCCACCGCCTGGGCGCCGTCCACCACCGCGATGCACCCTCGCGAACGGGCCAGCGCCGAAAGCTCGGCCACCGGCATGCCGAGCCCGGTGGACGTGAGCAGGTGCGAGAATGAGAGCACGCGCGTGCGCGGCGAGATCTGTTTCGCGAAGCGGTCGATGATGGACTGCGCGTCGTTCTCGCCTGGCGGGATCACCACGATGTCGATCGTCACACCGAAACGGCGGGCGACGTAGTTCCAGCCAACACGGCCGCCGGGATGCTCCTGGTCAGTGGTGAGGATCCGATCGCCAGCGGCGAACGTGAGTCCCTGCGCCACGGCGTTGATGCCGTCGGTGGTGCACTTGGTCAGGACGAGTTCTTCGGTCTTGCAGCCGAGGAACGCTGCCGCCTTCTCCCTGACCATGTCCATCGCCTTTTCCTGCGGGCCGTAGCCGTAATACACCGGATCGAGCTCGAGTTCATGCCACGCCGCGATGGTGCGCTCCATGACCGGACGCGGTGTGGGCCCGAGGGATCCAGTTTGCAGGTAAGTGAGCCCCGGCGCGAACATGAAATCGCTCGACGCCGGGGCGAGCCCGCGCGGCTCGGTTGCCGGCACGGGATGGCTGAATCCGGCAGCCGACATCGCGCCGAGCGACGCCAGGAAGTCCCGGCGGTCGAGTGCTGCGGTGCGGTGGGGCAACAAGTCGGCCATGACCCCTTCCTTCGTCCGTGACTGCTGAAGCTAACTGCGAATGTACGCTATCAGTTCGGACATTTTCCCCTGATCAGCTTGCTTGAGCGCCCGGTGGGAGGCCCGGGCGCGGACGGCGCCAGCGTTTGCCGATCGCGGCAGCTGGCGGCGGTCCGCGTGGGACGTCGTGTACCTCCCGCGTCTCGCCAACGCCAATCTACAAGAACTCGCCGAGGAGTCCGGGATCAGCGACAGCCTGCTCCGAAAGTATCGCGCGGGGACGACGCGGTCGATGAAGCTGCTGGTAGCATGTCTTCGGATCCGGCACGCGACATGATACTCTGCGGGAAGGGCATCTCAGTTAGCCATCGACGGGCTGCTTGCCGGGTTAGCTCAGTAGCCCACCACCCATCGTCGGCGAAAACCCGGGCGCTGAACGTCATGACAGAGGACCACGTTTGGCCAAGAAGTGGCGCGACCTGGTCAGCCTCGTCAACGTGGACGTGCGCCTGATGGCTCTTGTCATCCAGGAGCGCGACAGTGGGACAGAGCGTCAATGCGATGCAGGCGGCGGGTTTGGATTTCTGGAAAAACACGGGTGACTCCAACTCAAGGGTGCTTGAAATATAGCGGACGGCGCGCCACTGCCCGCCCGCAAAAGATCGAGACGGTGCCCTCCGACATCCACGAGCTGGTGCGCCTGGGCCGTGGCCACTACAGGGTAGATGGCGAGGAGGCACATCACTGCAAACCATTTCGGGATCATGGAAGAACTCCTCAAGAATCCAGACGCCTAACGACGCTGCGCTTCTGCGGCCGCCGCCAACGGTGAGCTCGTGGCGTCCGCTGCGGGCTTCGCGCCCCGAATCACGAGCCACAGCATGAACGCAATCTCCCCGAAGAAAGCGGGCTGAGCGAGCGTGTACACTTTGTCCTCGTATTGCGGTAACAGGACACCCGTCAGGCTCAAAATCACCCACGCGACGCCCGCGATGGCGAGCCAGATGCCCAGGAAACGCGGCAGGAATCGCGACCGGTACACGAGCAGCGCGAGCGGAAAGAGCCAAAGACCCCAGAACATCTCGGCGATACCAAATCCGTGACCGTGCAGATCGATGAACAGCAGCGCCAAAGCATCGCGCTGAGGCTTCGCGACCACGGACAGGAAATCAGCCCCGCGCACGAGGGCGAGGACAGCAACTGCGTTCAGCTCATTCAGCAAGGCGATCGGAATCGAGACCACAATCTATGTCACCATGAGCGTGGCCTGCCGCCGGTTGACGCCCTTCAGAAGATCGTATAACGCCAGGGCCACGAAAATAAATCCGGCCTGGCCGATCAGCTCGCCCGCGATGCCGAGGCGAAAGAGCATCTCGTGGGCCGCGATGTTGCTGACCGTTGCCGTGGCGTTTCCGTCAACGATCAGGTGCTTCGGGACATAGCCCATCGCGAGGAAGCCAACGATTGACGTGAGTACATACAGTAACCCTGCGACTCTGCCGGGGTTCTTGGCGAACTTCATGCGTCCTCGCTGTGAGCGTTTCGCCTGAGATACGGCCGACGATGTGTGAATGCTTCGCTAGACGAGTCAATGTGCTCGTGTGGACACTCGGCCGGAGGTTTCACGTGACGCCAGACGCCCAAGTTGTCAACCGCGATCCATACGACGCTACGAGATGAAGGAGTGGGGCGTGCCACTTGTCGACGCCTTTGAGCAGGTGGTACAGGCTCACAACCAGGAAGATGAAGAGGAGGAGAGTGACACAGTCAGTCAGCATGCCAATGCGGTAGGTCAGCTCGGCTGCAATGATGTTGCGGGCCGTCGCTGTGGCATCCCCGGGAACAATGAAGCCGGAAAAGCCGAACATGTCGACGAGTCCCACGATCATGAGCAAGAAGTACAGTGCTCCTGCTCGGCGCGCTGTCGCTTTGATAGCGCTCATGTCGTCTCTCCCCGCGCCCGTCATTCTGCTACGCCGCACGCATCGTGATTGCCGGGTCGATCCGCGCCGCGCGAAGCGCCGGAATCCAGCACGCGCCGATCCCGATCGCCGCCATCATCACCGCCACACCGATCAGTGTGATCGGATCGTGCGGCGCGACGCCGAACAGAAGCCCCCGGATGACGCCGCCGGCGAAGAAGGCGCCGACAACGCCCAGCACCAGGCCGATCACCAGCAGCACGCCCCCTTCCCTCAGGATCATCCGCTGCACCATGCCGCTGTTGGCCCCCAGGCTCATGCGGATGCCGATTTCGTTGGTGCGTGTGCTGACCGAGAACGTCAGCACGCCGGCGATCCCCACCGCCGCGATGATCACCGCCAGGATGCCGAACAATGCGATGAGTGCGGCGTTCAGTCGCCGGGGCGCGACACTCTGATCCTTGATCTGCGCTACGGTCAGCACGTTCTCGATCGGCGTCGTTGGCGCAATGCGCCGCACAACGCGCGTCGCCGCGGCAACCAGGCCGGCAACGTTGCTGTCGGCGCGGATTACCATCCCTCCGAAAACCGCTATCTCCTGCGCAAACGGCATGAACACTGCCGGTCGGGGCGCCGCGTCCAGGCCGCCATCCTGGGTATTGCCGACAACGCCGACGATTGTGCGCCACTCACCGCTGAACGGGGTGAACTTGAGCACTTCGCCGGTCCAGGCGATCCGTTTCCCAAGCGGGTCCTCGCCGGGGAAGAACTTGTCGGCGAGCGTCTGGTTGATGATCACGACCCTGCCCGAGCCCTCCCGATCGGTCGCGTAGAATTGCCGCCCTTTGAGCAGAGGAATCCCTGCCGCGTGGAAGTACTCGGGGCTGGCGGTTCGGACGTCGGCGCGCGGTATCGCCTCGCCCACGGCCAGCGGTTTGCCTTCGGCCTTCATCTCGAACAGTATCTCCGAGCTACGGAGCGGCATGGTGGAGCCGACGCCCACGTCAATGACACCAGGAAGTACCCGGATCTCGCGCCGCATGCGATCGTACTGCTCCTTGGCCGCGACGTCCGCCTTGGGGTCGAACCCCCCGGTAAGCACAAACAGCGGTACCGGCATCGTCAGCACTTCCTCGGTCTTGAGCCCGGTGTGCACATCGGATAGCCGAATCATGGTGCGGGTGAGCAATCCGGCACCCGACAGCAGCACGACCGACACCGCGATCTGCGCGACGACGAGTCCGCGCTGCAGGCGCTGCTTCCTGAGGCTTCCGCTGATCCGCTGTACCCCCGCGGAGATCGCGGCGGCGAACGTCCCTTCCGCCGGCAGCGACGCCGCGAACGAAAGCAACAGCGCGACGGCAACCGAAAGCGCAAGCGTAAACCCAAGGGCCGCGACGTCGAGACGGATCTCGTTCGCCCGTGGCGAATACCGCTCGGCGAGCGAGGTGAGCAGCCCGACGCCGCCCATTGCGATAATCACGCCGAGGATCGCCCCCGCAAACGTCAGCACGAGATTCTCGACCAGCAGCAATCGACGCAGCCGCCGCACGCCGGCGCCGAGGGCCGCGCGCACCACGAGTTCGTGTTCGCGGCGAACCCCGCGCATCAGTGTCAGGTTGGTAACGTTCGCGGCGGCAATGATCAGGACGAAGGCCGCCGCGCCCATCAGCAACCAGAGCGTCAGCCGCGCGCGTTCGCCCAGCACTTCCTTGAACGGGATGACGGCGACGCGATAATGGGATCCCGGATTGTATGCTTCCTTGAAGTCGCGCTGCATGCGGGCATGGACCGCGGCGACTTCGGCCATTGCTTGCTCCATCGTGGCGCTGGGTGCGAGCCGGGCGACCATCTCGGTCATGCGATGCGAGCGGTTCTGCACCATCAGTGCGCTCAAGTGGTGCGGACTGATCACCATGTTGGTCAGCACATCCACACGGTCGGGGTAGGACGGCGCGGGCTGGACCACCCCGATCACCGTCACCGACTTGCCGTCCACTCTCACTTGCTTGCCCACGATGCTGGAATCTCCGCCGAAGCGCTTGATCCAGTATTCGTGGGTTAGCACCATCACCGCCGGTACTCCGGGTCCGTCGTCACTTGGCCGCGTGAGCCTGCCAAGCACGGGTGCGAGCCCCATGACCGCGAAGAAATTGCCGGTGACGAGGCCCACGTTGATGTGGACGGCGTCGTTCACACCCTGCAGTGTGAACGTGAATGGAGAGTATTCCGCGATACCGCCCAGCGATTTGGCGCCCTCGCGGAAATCGCGGACCTCTGGAACGGAGAAGAGGACGTTCGCTCCCCCTGGTCCGTCGACCGACTGCCGCAAGTAGAGCAGCCGATCCCCGTCACGGTGCGGCAGCGGTTTGAGCAGCACGCCGTGGACGACGCTGAAGATCGCGGTGTTGGCACCGATGCCGAGCGCCAGGGTAATCACGACCACCGTGGTGAACGCGGGGCTGTGTCGCAGCGCACGCATGGCGTACCGGATGTCGGCGGCAACGCTTTCGATCCATGGCAGTCCACGCTGATCCCGGACCGCCTCGACGGCCACGGTGAGACCGCCGGACGCCAGAAGCGCCTGCCGGCGCGCCTCGTCCGGATCCATGCCACGGCGGATGTTCTCGGCTGTCTCCAGGTCGAGATGGGCTTGCAACTCTTCGCGGAGATCGTCGTCGGCGCCGTGTCCGGTGAAAAATCCAGCGATGCGCGCGAGCGCGGCCCGAAGGTGTCTCATGGTGCCTCCCGTCGCGGCGCGAGAAAGGCGGCGATCAGATCGGCGGTCCGATGCCATTCACGGGCTTCGCGCGCCAGCTGCTTGCGCCCCGCGGCAGTGAGCGAATAGAACTTCGCGCGACGATTGTTCTCGGACTGGCGCCATTCCGCGGTGACGAATCCCTCCTGTTCGAGCTTGAGCAGCGCGGGGTACAGCGTGCCATAGTTGAGCGTGAGGCGGTTCTTGCTCGTCTCCTCGATGCGGCGAGCGACGCCGTAGCCGTGAAGCGGTCCGAGGACCTCGAGGGTTCTGAGAATCATCAGGGCGAGCGTGCCCTGCTTCACGTCCAACTTCTCCGCCATGTTCCCTCATATGGGATGACCATATGACGGTAATGTCGAGCGCTGCATCGCGCAATAGGAGTGTCGCGGATGTTCCACTGTTGCATCATCCACCCGGCACCTATTGGCCAGGCGAGTACTCGACGCAATCCACTGCAAACGCATCTGTCTGCTCGCTCGACAATGCTGCTCGAACGCGCACCAATATGGCCTCGTGTGGCTTACTCGTAAGGCGTATCGTATCCGGCGCGCATCCCCTGCTAGGTCTCCCGGCGGTCGGGACGCCGGTCTACTTCACGCGCTTGAGTGAGCAACCGCTCGGCGAAATCGAGCCGCTCTTGCATCTCGTCCAACTCGCGTCGCACTTCCCCGACTTCGTCCCCAAGCGCTGCGATCTCGACCGCACTCCCCTCGTCCAGCGCGCCCGCACGCGGCCGTGCCTCCTCACGCCGCATCCGGCCCTGCGCCCACAGCCCGAACCCCAGGGCTAAAGCGGCGTGGATCGTTGCATGCCAAGGCTCGCCCGATCGCGCCGCGAACCAGACTGATACCAGATTGCCGGCGGATAACAGCACCAGCACCGCATTCCAGAAGCGCGTCTTGGATGCCACGTTGAGATCCTCGTCGAGTGTGCCTGACATGGAATCATGCTGCAGCGGCGCGATCCTGCTGGCGGCGAGGGTGTCCGTGCAGGTGCCCGTCGCTCAAACTGATCGTCGGCGGCCAAGGCCCTCCTCGCAGATACCACGATGATCCACGGCAACTCCCGGTGTGGGCACCTGACGCCGAGTTCAGTTGCAAACATACGGCCGTTCGATCCGACCGGGCGACACCCGTCCGATCGAAACGCGTTAAACGCCGGAAGCCCCGCAGACATCATTCTGCCGGGCTCACCAACCCTCGACCCGCAAACGTCGGCCTACTTGTGCCGATACACTACGCGGCCGCGAGTCAAATCATACGGCGAGAGCACCACGCTCACACGGTCGCCCTCGAGCACGCGGATCTTGAACTTGGACATCTTTCCGGCGGCATAGGCGAGGATGGTGTGCTTGTTGTCGAGGAGCACACGGTAGTTGCGGTCCGGGAGTACTTCCTGGACGACGCCTTCCATCTCGATGCCTTCTTCCTTCGCCATCCGTTCTCCGGATCCGGGAAATCCCGCTCCCTTGGGCACGGGTGCACAAGCTGGCAATCTGCCGCCCTGCCCCGGCCTGCGCAACCTGGAGACCCCTAGTCCACCTTGTGCAGCAAGCCTCGCAATTCTGCCATTTCTTCCTCCACCATCGCCACCAGGTCCCCGATCAACCCGGCGTCGAATGACATCTCCACGCCAGCCTCCCGATACAACTCCGGCAGCGGCTGGGTGGCGCCGAGGGCCAGGAACCGGCGGTAGGCGGCCACGGCCCCGGCCGGGTCGCGCCGGGCGTTGCGCCACACCTGGAGCGCACCGATCTGCGCGATGGCGTACTCGATGTAGTAGAACGGGTAGAGGAAGATGTGCAGCTGGCGGTACCAGCGCGCCGTGCGCTCCTCGGTGAGGCCGCTCCAGTCGACCCCCGGTTCGAAGCGTTCGCGCAGTGCCAGCCACGCCTGGTCGCGCGCCGCCCCGTCGCCGCCGGCCGGGTCGGTGTAGATCCAGTTTTGGAACGCGTCGACCGACGCGATATGCGCCAGCGAGATCAACGTGTCGTTGAGGTGCTCCAGACGCGTGGAGAGCGCGTCGGCGTCACTGTAGTAGCCCGTCGGACGGGCCAGATGTGGCGAGGCGAGGAGTTCCATCGACATCGACGCGAGTTCGGCGGACTCGGCACCGGGATGCCGCTGCCAGATCAACGGTCGCGCGTGGGAGGCGAACGCATGGAAGCAGTGCCCCGCCTCGTGCAGGAGCGTCGTGACATCCTCGGCGACGCCGGCCGCGTTCATGAACACGAACGGACGACCGCGCGCATGGAGCGTGTCGCAATATCCGCCGGGAGCCTTGCCGGGCCGCGACTCGAGGTCGAGCAGCCCCTCGGCCATCATGGTGCGGAACTGACCACCAAGATCCGGGCTCACCGCCGAGAAGATTCGCGCCGCCGTTTCCTGCAGTTCGGCGACATCGTGATACGGCACCGGCGACGTCGCGCGCCAGGGATCGACGGCCAGGTCCCACGGCCGCAGCTGCGCCAGACCGAGCCGTTGACGCCGATGTTCCAGTGCGCGCAGCATCGCCGGTACGACCTTCTGTTCAATGGCACCCTGCAGCTGCGTACAGTCTTCGGGCGTGTAGTCGAATCGGCACTTCGCGGCGAACACATAGTCACGGTAATCGGCGAAATCCGCATTCCGTGCCATCGTCTGGCGCAGCTGCACCATGCGGTCGAACAGCGCCGAGAGCGCATCGCGTGCCGACAGGTACGGCAGGTTGGCGGCACGCCACGCCGACTCCCGCACGGCGCGATCATGGCTCTTCAGGAACGGCGAGAGCCTGGGGAGCGGGACGCGTTCACCGCCCCAGTCTGCCGTCATCGAGCCGGTGATCTGCTGATACTGCGCCGCAAGCCCCTCCGCTTCGGACACCAGCGGCACGTTGGCCTCACGAAAGATCGCGATGGCGCAACGGAAGCGCTTGAGCGTGGTCTGCAGCTCGGGACGGTCGGTGCCAACCGCGACAAAGCGCTTGGCCAGCGCGACTTCGGCTGCCTCGAGCTGCGGCAACACCTCGGTCGAGAATCGCAGGTGCGCCGCCTTCTTCGCCGCGCTCGCGGTGTCGCTGGTATAGGCGATCATCGCCAGCGACGCTGCCTCGGTCACCAGTTCGTCCAGGCGCGACCAGCGCGCCAGCCACGCTTCGAGCGTCGCGGCATCGAGTGGCGCGGCGTCCATTTCGCGGTAGAACGATGCGAGGGTTTCCCACGTCGCGCCGGCAAACCCGGCGCTGGTGTCAGGCAGCTGGATCATGACCATCCCGGGATGATAACGCCGAGACCATCAGACCGCGGACTCGGCCACGGCTGGCGCGGCCTGGACGTGGCGGAATGTCGCCCAGCTCACCAGCAGGACGATCAGGCCGCCGGCAATGAACGGCGCACTGATGCCCAGCCGCTGGAACGCGATGGTCCCGGCAATCGGCGCCAGCACCCGCGCGATGCCGGCGAACGTCTGTGCCACGCCCATCATCGTGCCAAGTTCGGCCGAGTCGACGGCGTGTGACAGTAGCGAGGTGACCGTCGGAAACATGAGCGCCGTGCCGATCGGCACGAACGGGATCACCAACGCCATCATCCAGACGGTCGACACCAGCGGGTAGAGGAGCATCCCCACTGCGAGAAGGATCGTTCCCACGCGCAGGGCGCCGATCTCACCGATCCGATCAACCACCGGGCCAAGGAACACCGACCGCATCACGAACGACAAGAGGCCGTAGTACATGAAGAAGTACCCGATGGTCCGCTCGTTGACGCTGAACTTTGCGTGCAGCCACAATGCCAGGATGCTGGTGAGCAGGGTAAATGCCAGCATACCCACACCATAGATCCAGATCAGCCGTTCGGCGCGCCCCGCAGGGTTCCACAAGACCGTCCATGCCGCGTGCCACACCGGCTTGCGCTGCGCCGGGGCCTTACGCGCCGAGGCGGGCCGCGATTCGGGGAGCCAGAACCAGGCAGCAATGACATTGATGAAACACAGACCTGACGCCACGAATCCCGGCGCCTGACGCCCCCAATGCGCCGACAGCGAGGCGATGCCGGGGCCGATGATCACGCCCGCGTTCGTGGCGGCAGACAACCAGCCGAGCGCCCGCGCGCGATGCTCACGGCCAACCGTGTCCGATACGTAGGCTTGGGCAACGCCAGTGGTGCCACCGCCCATTCCCTGCACGATCCGGGACAGGAACAGCAATGGGAGCGAGGTCGCGAGGCCGAAGACCAGGAACGCCGCGGCCGACCCGAACAGCCCGATCAAGAGGGCCGGCCGACGACCGTATCGATCCGATACCCGACCCCAGATGGGCGCCGCCACCAGTTGCGCAACCGAGAACGACGCGATCAACCAGCCAACCATTTCCGGCGTTGCGTCGAATCGCAACGCGTAAAACGGCAACAGCGGGATGACGATAAGTGACCCCAGCATGTCGACGAAGTTGACGCCGATCAGCACGCTGAGCGCTTGAAACTGGTCGCCTTTCCCGAGCGCGTACGTGGGGGTTTCGCTCACGTCGAGCGCCGACTGCGTTCCGCCAGCAGGAAGGCCCCGGTACTGAGCATGGTCAGCACGACACCGTAGGCGGCAGCGACGCCGAGTTGTCCCTGACGAATTGCACCAAGAATCTCCAGTGATACCGGACGAGTGTCGTAGGTGTACAAGATGATCGACGTCATGAAGTCGCCCAACCCGGTAACGAACGCCAGCGCTGCCGCGCCCGCCAGGACCGGGCCGAGCAATGGTAGCGTCACCGTGGTGAATGCGCGCCAGGCACCGGCCCCGAGCGACGTGGCCGCCTCGTCCAGAGCGGGGTCCAGTCCGCGGATCGCCGCAACCACTGGCCGGCCGATCACCGGCAACGATCTGATCAGGTACGCCAGCGGCAGCAGCCAGAGCGTGCCGATCAGCACGAACCGGCCCGCTGCCGGTTGTGCCATTGAAAACATCGTGGCCAGGGCGATGGCGTAGACCGTTCCCGGCACGGCCCATGGCAACGCCAGCCCACCCTCGAGCCAGCGCGACAACGGCCGGCGTGGGTCGCGGGCGGCGACCGCGACACCCAGCGCCAGCACAGCCGCCACCAACGCCGACGCCGACGCCATCCACAAGGAAGTACCAAACGGCCGCCAGCGCACCGGGTCGGTAACCAACGTCAGGTAATTCCCGATCGTCCACGCCGTCGGCAAGGCCGTCGTGTTCCACGCCCCTTGGGGCACCAGCGACACCACCGCCAGGGCGAGGTGCGGCAGCAGCAACCAGCCCGTGAAGCCCCACGCCACCAGCGCAATCCCCCACCGCGACCGCCGTGATCCGGTGCGTTTCGGGGCCGGGGCGATCCCCTTGCCGGCCCCGCGGGCCCCGACGCCACCGAGTCGAGAGGCGAGCAGCAGTGCCACCAGTGAGAGCCCGACCAGCGCCAGCGTCTCCACCATGGCGATCGGGATGTCGCCGTTGAGTCGCGTGCTCACGATCTGGGTCGGCAGCACCCGGAAGCCGCCGCCAAAGACGTACGGTGCCGAGAACGACGCGAGCGACGAGAGCGCGGTCAGCAGGGCGCCGTTGCCGATCGCGGGTCGCAGCAGCGGCAGCACCACCGTGCCGAGGGTGCGCCACCGCCCCGCCCCCAACGCGGTCGCTGCCTCGAGCAGCGCCGGGTCGAAGGTCGCCAACGCACCGCGTACCAGCAGGTAGCTGTAGACATACATCGTGGTCGCGTGAATCAGCACGACCGCGCCGGCGCCTTCGAACCGCCACGGTGGTGTATCGGCGCCGGTGACTGCCATCACCATGCGCGCGATGACACCGCTCTCGCCGTACAGGAACAGGAACGCGACCACGCCGACCAGGGGTGGCAGCACAGCCGGCAGGGCCAGCAGCGCCGACACGATTCGCCGGCCGGGAAAATCGGCGAGTCGCGTCAACAGGCCGAGCGACACGCCGAGGACGCCGCCAAGGACAACACTCGCGAGCGCGAGCCAGAGCGAGTTCAGCGCGGCGCGCCACTCGTTCCGTTCCACCAGGAAGGCGCGAACCGCGGCGAAGGTCCAACCGGCGTCGGATCGCACGGCATCGAGCGCCACGAGGAGCATCGGCTCGACCACCAACCAGGCGAGGATCAACAGCAGGATCGCCGGGACGACGCGACGGATCATCGTGGTGCGGCGTCCCAGGCATGGGCGCCCGTCCCGGTGGGCTCAAGGCGCACTGGGTCGCCTTCGCGGGCAGCGTCGGGCGGCGCGGCAACTTCGACGTCGTCGCCGTCGGCGAGCCGTATCGTGTAGAACGCGTGCGCGCCAGCGAAACGCCGGTGAACGATCGTCCCCGCCACCGGGCCGGCAGCGGCAAAGCGCATGGCATCGGGGCGGAGCAGCAACACGACGTCACCGGCGAGGTTACCGGTCGCCCGGGCACGCCAGCCGGTGCCCGCTGCCCGGACGTGCACGACCACGCCTTCACGGCCCGTCACGGTGCCGTGCAGTTGCGACGCGCGCCCGACGAAGCCGGCGACGAACGGGGTGGCAGGCGCGTCATAGAGCGATTCCGGCGTGCCGAGTTGCTCGAGCCGGCCCAGGTGCAACACGGCGATCCGGTCCGCGAGCTCGAACGCCTCTTCCTGTTCGTGCGTCACGAGTACCGTGGTGATGCCGGTGCGACGCACCAGCTCGCGCAACTCACGTCGCGTGCGTTCCCGAAGCGATGGATCGAGGTTCGACAATGGCTCATCGAGCAGCAACACGCGTGGGCGCGGTGCCAACGCGCGAGCGAGCGCCACCCGCTGCTGCTGACCGCCGGAGAGTGCCGTCACCGGACGTCCGCCGTACCCGGCGAGGTCGACCATGGCGAGGACTTCGGTCACTCGGGCGTCACGCGCCACTCGCGTTAACCGCTCGTTCGCGAGCCCGTACCCGACGTTCTGGCTGACCGAGAGGTGGGGGAAGAGCGCGTAATGCTGAAACACCATCCCGCAGCGCCGTTCGAGCGCCGACCGGTCGGTGACATCGTCGCCGTCGAGGAGGATCCGGCCGCTATCGAGCTGCTCGAACCCCGCGATCAACCGAAGCAACGTGGTCTTGCCGCTGCCGCTCGGTCCCAGCAGCGCCACCAGCTCGCCTTGAGCTATTGCCAAGGACACGTCGGAGACGACCGGCGTGGTATCGAATCGCTTGGCGACACGCTCGAGGTGCATCGTGCTCATGGTGACGCCGCTCCCTTCCCGCTGCCACGCACGCGTTGATCCCAGTACCGCATCCACGCACTCCCGTTCTTCGTGAGCATCGCCCAGTCCATCGGTGCGGTGACCATCCGTCGGTCGACATCGGCGACCCACGCCGGAATGCGGTTCGGCGGAAGGTCGGTTCGCGCCGGAAGCCGCCAGTTCTTCTCCGCCGTCAGGATCTGGGCATCCACGCTGCCGACAAACTCCACAAACCGCTCGGCCGCCCGCCGATGCTTTGTCCCCTTCACGATCGCAATGGCATCGTCGATCACCGGGGTCCCGCTCCGCGGAAATGTGAAGCCGAACGGCATCCCCTGGCTCTGCCAGATCAACATGTCGGGCAGGTCCCAGAGCGTGATCGTGCCTTCGCCGCGGGCGAGTTTCTGGGCGAGGATGGCGGGATTCAGTGCGTAACTCCGGGTCTGCGCATCGAGACGCCGCAGCCACGTCATGCCCTGTGCGGTGTCGCCGGTCGCTTGCACGCTGCGCATCAGGATCATGCCCCAGATCGCCCGCATCGTGCCGCTCGCGATCGGATCCCGGATCAGGATCTGGTCGCGCCACTTCGGTTGCAGCACCTCGTCCCAGTCCTGCGGCGCGTCGGCCGGCGTGACCAGGTTCGCGTTGAACGCGATCACCGCCGGCGTGCGGTACACCGGCCAGTACATGTCGTCGGGGCCGACACCGAGGGAATCCACGCTGCGCCACCAGGTCGGCCGGTAGGGCTCGATCATCTGTTCGCGGATGCCGGCGTCGAACAGGGTCGTGGGACCGCCGAACCAGACATCCGCCACCGGATTGGGGCGCTCGAACCGCAGCCGGTCCACGATGTCCTGGCTGCCCATGTCGAGCCAGCGAACATCGATGTCGGGATTGGCGGCTTCGAACGTCTTTTCGAGCAGCTCGAGCTGTTCGCGGCCGTGCGGCGAGTAGAGGGTCAGCGGTTCGCGGTGGTCGGGGGTGCATGCCGCGAGCGCCAGAAGGCAGGCGGTCGAGCTCGCGACGAATCGATGCCTGGCTTTGCTCCGGATGACCACTCGCAAGTCATCGCCTCGGTCCCGGCTTGTTCGCCAGCTGCCCAACGCCGAGAATATTCGCCCACAAGCGCCACGCGCCGGGCACGATCGCCGGCAGCTGTCGGTGAAACGCGAGGCCGGTGTACACCGCGGTCCCCTTCCCCACCTTGGCCACCAGCAGGCCGCCGTCGAGCGGTTTCTCACCCGGATCGTGCATCGCCAGGATCGGCGTCCACGCGGGATCGTACTGGGGCGGGAAGTCGAGGCCGCGCTCCTGCACCCAGTTGTCAAAATCGCCGGCGCCAATGACGTTCGGCCATCGCACCACCTGGTGCGTCGTGGCAAGAATGGTGACCGCCGCCGTTTCATCGGTCACGCGGCTCTGCGTCGGCGACACGAGCGTGAGCGGTCTTGGTGGAAACCCGCCGCGCACGTACGGCGTCTGCTGGTATTGGATGATCAGGGTGCCGCCCGACTCGAGCCAGCGCATCAGTCGCGGATGCGCGCGTACCAGCGATTTGTCTGCTTCGTACGCGCGCGGTCCAATGACGATCACCGTGAACTGATCCAGCGGCCCGCGCTCCAACGCGTCACCCGTGAGTAGCGCCACCGACAATCCGGCGTTGGTCATCGCCTCGGGTACCAGGTCGCCGCCGCCCCGGACGTATCCGATCGCCCCCAGCGTCGGAAACGTCAGGTTGGCAACTACGACCGTCGCCTCCGCCGTCGTCACGATGTTGCGGTCGCGGACATGCGGATAGCGAATGCGTTGGAGTCCGGTGGTGAAGGTGTCCGTTCCGGCGATCGCGCGGGCAGTGAAATGGTAGGTCGCCTGCGACACGTTCAGCGGTGCCGTCACGCGAAAGGTGACCACCGCGCGTTCGCCCTCGCGAGTGAAATGCAGCTGCTGGGGAGGGCCGGTGATCCATCCCCTGGGCACCGTCAACGACACGCTCGCGTTTGCCGAATCGCGGGCCAGGTGTTCGAGCGCGACCGTGAATGACCGCCGCCGCACACCGGCGGGCCAGAGCACCCGATTCGGGTCCACGGAGACGGCGATCGCCGGCACGATCATCACGGGCCGGCGCAGCTCACCGAGCACCGGATCGCGGGATCGGGCCTGCACCTCGCGCACGGCGCGCACGGTGTCGTGACCGGCCGCACCGCCCGCGATCGTCACCGAAAAGCTCGCCTGCAACGCCGGTTCTGCCGGTTCTCCCCAGACGACCGGGTCGCCCCGCCATTGGTAGAGACCGAAGCCTCGCGGCAGTTCGAGATAGTAGGGCGCGCTCGGCGTGGCGTCGATGGAGACGGTGGTCGGGAACTGGCACCGGAACACGACGCCCGGCGCGATCAGCCGACCAGCGCTCACCGGACATTCATCGGAGCGCGGCGCAAACCCCGCGTGCGGCACGATCGCGAAGCCCACGCGCACGGTGTCACGTCCGGTATTCCACGCGGTGAGCGTGACCGGCAGCAGCTGTCCCGGCGTGACTTCGGCGTCGTCCGTGGTCGCGTCGAGCACGACACCCGCGTCGATCAGCCGCACTTCGGCGGTATGGCGATCACGACCATCGACGCGTTCCGGTGCGATGCCGGCGAACAACGAATCGTCCGTACCGGAAATTCCCGCCGTGCGTTCTTCGAGTCGCAGGCTGGTGCGCGATGGCCCGAGATCCTCGAGGTTCCCCTGGTTCTGCGAGCGATGTTGCGAGCGACTGCGCACCGCGAGCTGACGCAGCGAGAACCCGGTCGCCGGATCGATGACGCCACCATCGAACGACAGGGTCGCGGTCCCGCCCGCGCCGCGCCCGGTGGTGCGGTAGAACTTGCTCGGCTGCCACGCCGGCAGCCCTTCCCGCCGCAGCTCGGGAAAGCGCGTCGAGTCGCCGGCCGCGTGGTACGCCTCGAGCGACAGCGTCCCCGACGCCTGATGATGGCCGTGCCCATCGGCGGGCGTACCCGACCAGACGGATACGATGACCTGCGGCCGGAACCGGCGAATGATCCGGACCATGTCCTTGAGCACTGCGTCGTGATTCCAGAACCGGAATGTCTCGGCCTCAGTTTTCGAGAAACCGAAATCGTACGCCCTGGTGAAGAACTGCCGACCACCGTCGATGCGTCGCGCCGTCGCGAGTTCTTCGGTACGCAGCACGCCGAGCGCCTCGCCCAGCTCGGAACCGATCAGGTTCTGGCCGCCGTCGCCACGGGTCAGCGACAGGTACGCCGTTTCGATGCCCTCGCCGCGGGCGAGGATCGTCAGCAGTTCGGTGTCTTCGTCGTCGGGATGCGCCCCGATCATCAGTACGCGGCGCCAGTTGCCGGCGAGCCGCTGCTCTTGCGCCAGACGGGTCAGCCCGCCGGTGCCAGCGCCACCGGACTGGGCGACGAGCGCCGGCGGACCAACGGCGCCGAAGGCCCACGCACCGATGAGCGCGGCGATGACGGTTGTGCGGGATGGGCGGATCATGGGCTCGGCGGCGAATCGTCTGGCGGGTGGGCGGGCGGCGGCTTCTTCTCGCGGCCGATGGCAAAGGCGAGGATGAAGGCGATCAGCGACGCCAGCAGCAGGGTTACGCCGGCGCCGCCGCCCGCCTGTTTGAGCAGCAGGATCATCCCCGCCGAGACGGCGATCGTCCCGACACCGCGCAGCACCTCATCGAGGTTGCGCCACTTGGTCTTGAGGCCCCAATGGATCGCACCCACCAGGCCGACGACGCCAAGTGCCAGGATGCCCCACCAGATCACGATCCAGTAGCGTTTACCGATCATCGGCGACTCTGGCGCGGGGGTCAGCGTACACGGCGGCGAATCCCGCTGCAACGGTAGCGGCCGTCGCCGTCGGAGCCAAGGGGGTCACGACCCGGCACCACGAAGTAACTCGAAGGTGTAGATACCGGTACCGTGCCCATCGCTCCAGCGGATCCGCAGACCATAGGCGCCCACCAGCTCGAGCGATTCGACCCCGATGCCTGTCGGCACGGTCGCCGGATCGAGCAGCGGGCGCTTCGACATTTCATCGACGCAGGCGGCGCACGGGCACGCCAGGCGTAGCGCTCTCGCGGCGAAGAATACGGTGTCACCCGCCCCGTCCCAGTCGATCTCGAGGCCACCGGGCCGCCGCCGAATCGCTTTCGGCACTCGTGTATCTTGCGGGGTCATGGACGAATCTTACCCGGGAACCTGATCCAGATGAGCCACCCCGATCCGATCCGCGCCCAAACCACCATCCGAGTCGGCGACCGCGACGTCACCATCTACTCCATCGAGGCCCTCGAACGAGCCGGGCTCACCAGACTGGACCGGCTGCCGTTCACGATCCGGGTGCTGCTGGAGAACGCCCTTCGCCACCTGGGCCACGGCTTCGTCACCGAAGCGCATGTTCGAGCACTCGCCGCGTGGACGCCGGCGGCGGCGAAGGGCGAAATCCCGTTCATGCCGGCCCGGGTAATCCTCCAGGACTTCACCGGCGTGCCGTGCGTCGTCGACCTCGCCGCGATGCGCGACGCGATGGCCGAGATGGGCGGCGATCCCGCCAGGATCAATCCGGTCGTTCCCTGCGATCTGGTGATCGACCACTCGGTGCAGGTCGATCACTACGGGTCCGCCGACGCGTTCAAGCTGAATGTGGCCCTCGAGTTCGACCGCAATACCGAACGCTACCAGCTCCTCAAGTTTGCCCAGCGCGCGTTCGAGAACTTCCGCGTGGTGCCACCGGGCACCGGCATCGTGCACCAGGTCAACCTGGAATACCTCTCGCCCGGCGTGCAGCTGCGCGATCAGTACGGCGAACTGACGGCCTACCCCGATACGCTCGTCGGCACCGACTCACATACCACGATGATCAACGGCCTCGGTGTGCTCGGCTGGGGCGTCGGCGGCATCGAAGCCGAAGCCGTGATGCTCGGCCAGCCCTATTTCATGCTGATGCCGGAAGTGGTCGGCATGAAACTGACCGGGTCACTCCCACCCGGGTGCACGGCGACTGACCTGGTCCTCACGGTCACCCAGATGCTGCGCCAGCATGGCGTGGTCGACAAGTTCGTGGAGTTCTACGGGCCGGGCTTGGCAGAGCTCCCGCTCGCCGACCGCGCCACCATTGCGAACATGGCGCCCGAGTACGGTGCCACCTGCGGTTTTTTCCCGGTCGACGCCGAAACGCTGAAGTACCTCGAGCGCACCGGGCGAGACACCGCCGCGGTGGCGCTGGTCGAGCAGTACTGCCGCGCCCAGCGACTCTTCCACACGCCGGACGCGCCGGAGCCGGCGTTCAACGCCACGGTCGAACTCGACCTCGCCACGGTGGTCCCGAGCGTCGCCGGACCGAAGCGACCGCAGGATCTCGTGCACCTCAGCGACCTGCGGCGCAACTTCGCGGTGAGCCTGCCCGGGCTGCTGCAGCCGACCGCGCCCACGGCGCGCCGCGAGCAGGCCCAGGCGGCGTTCGAGCAGTGGACCAACGAAGGTGGCGCGGTCACCACGGCCACGCCGAAGACGACCACCGATTACCCGTGCGAGATCAACGGCGAGGCGCACGACCTGCACGACGGCTCGGTCGTCATCGCCGCGATCACGTCGTGTACCAACACGTCCAACCCATCGGTGATGGTCGGTGCGGGCCTGCTCGCGCGAAACGCCGCCGCGAGGGGACTCCGGGCGCGCCCATGGGTCAAGACGTCGATGGCGCCGGGCTCGCGCGTCGTGACCGACTATCTCCGTCGCGCCGACCTCGAGAAGGATCTCGACGCGCTGGGATTCCAGACCGTCGGCTATGGCTGCACCACGTGCATCGGCAATAGCGGGCCGCTGCCGGAACCGGTCGCCAAGGCGATCGACGAGCATGCCCTGGTGACGGCGGCGGTCTTGTCGGGAAACCGGAACTTCGAGGCGAGGGTGCACCCGCAGGTGCGCGCGAACTACCTGATGTCACCAATGCTGGTGGTCGCCTTCGCCCTTTTCGGTCGCGTGGACGGCGACATTGACAAGGATCCCATCGGCATCGCCAACGATGGCACGCCGGTGTTCCTCAAGGACATCTGGCCCTCGCCGCGTGAGATCGCTGACACGATGGCGATGTGCCTCGGGCCCGATCTCTTCCGGCACCAGTATGGCGCCGTGTTCGACGGCGGCGCCCAGTGGCAGGCGCTCGACGTGCCGCAGGGTTCGCGCTTCGTGTGGGACGACAACAGCACCTACGTCCGGAATCCGCCGTTCTTCCGCGAGCTGCCCGCGGAACCGGAGCCGCTGCGGAACATCGCCGGCGCGCGTGTGCTCGCCGTGCTTGGCGATTCGGTCACGACCGATCACATCTCGCCGGCCGGCGCCATCCCGAAAAACGGGCCGGCCGCGAAGTACTTGCGTGAACACGGCGTCGAGCAACCCGACTGGAACACCTTCGGTGCGCGTCGCGGCAATCACGAGGTGATGATGCGTGGCACCTTCGGCAACGTGCGCATCAGAAACCAGCTCGTGCCCGATACGGAAGGGAACTGGACGATCCACCTCCCGTCCGGCGAGGTCATGAGCATCTACGACGCGGCGATGAAGTACGCCGAGACGAAAACGCCGCTCGTGCTGCTGGTCGGCAAGGAGTACGGCGCCGGCTCATCGCGGGATTGGGCGGCCAAGGGCGCGGCCCTGCTCGGTGTCAAGGCGGTCATCGCCGAAAGTTACGAGCGGATCCACCGTTCGAACCTGGTCGGCATGGGCGTGTTGCCGCTGGCGTTCGCGGCGGGGCAGACGGCGCAGTCGCTGGGACTCACCGGCCGGGAAGTCATCGCGATTGACGGGATCGCCCACGGCCTCACGCCCGGCGGCACGGTCAGCGTGAGTGCAGTCGATCCGGCGACCCACAAGGCGACGACTTTTCAGGTGATCGTGCGGCTCAACTCACCGGTGGAACTCGAGTACTTGCGACACGGCGGGATCCTGACGCGGGTGCTCAGGATGTTCGCGAAGCGCTAGGAGCATGGGAGCCGGCCCGGCCAGGCACGCCCGCGTACCGTGCTGACGCGGTCGTGATTCGACGAACGATCCTGCCGGAAACGGTCAGCTTTTCCGGGCGAGCGTAAACGTCGCGGACTGCACTTCCTGGCCCTCGACCATGACCGATCGCCGTGAAACGATCGACTTCCCGTCTGCACTGAGCGTCCACCGGTCAGTCTGCACGAAGTCGGTTCCTTGAACGTTGCCGGACGTGGCGATTACCAGCACGCCGTTGTCCCACGAAGCGACCGTGCTCGTCTCGATCTCGCCCATGCCCGGCTGGGACACGGTATTCTTCCAGAGCTTGCCATCGCTGCCGATGACCACATGCGACTTGATGGCGCCAGCTCCCTCGATCGTTGTCTCACGATCGGACACGAGCGTATCGCCGTGTTGCGTGATTGTCCATGTCGCCGCCGACGGCATGCCCGCGCTCGCCTCGCTTTTGTTGACATCCAGCACCCAGACGCCGGTGAAATTCGGGCGTGCCGCCTGCGCGGGCGCGTTCGAGACGGTCACGGCATACATCACGGCGGCCGTCGTGATCGAGCGGGTCATCAGTCGCATCATGCCACCAGGTCCTTGAGCTTTTCGCCCGTTTCGCCTTCGCGCAGGCGAACCAGCGCGCGGTCGCGCAGCTGACGAATCCGTTCGCGCGTCACGCCCATCATCCGGCCGATCTCTTCCAGCGTGCGCGGCTGGCCATCATCGAGGCCAAAGTAGAGACGCAACACCTTGGCATCACGCGGCGGCAGCGAATCGAGCGCCGCCTCGATGTCGGCGCTCTGCGAGCTCGCCATCGTGTGCGCATCGGTCTGCTCCTGTTCGGCCAGCGCGAACCGCTCCATCCGCTCATTGCCATCGCCTTCACGCGTCGGATGATCGAGCCGCACCGCCTCCGTGTTGAGCGACGAGAGGGAGCGCACGGCTTCCTCGGTGAGGCCGGTCGCCCGCGCCAGCTCTTCGGTGGTCGGCATGCGGCCGAGTTTTTCCTTGAGCAGCGTGGTCGTCTTGCCGAGGCGCGACAGATCGGCGGTGCGGTTGAGCGGCACCCGCACCGGTCGGCCGTGACGCGCGATCGCGGCCTGCACCGCCTGCCGAATCCACCACACCGCGTACGAGATGAACTTGACGCCGCGATCCGGATCAAACTTGCGGGCCGCCGTCATCAGGCCGAGGTTTCCTTCGCCGATCAGGTCGACCAACGGCACACCACGATTCTGGAATTTCTTCGCGACCGACACCACGAACCGCACGTTGTGACGCGCCAGCCGTTCCTGGGCGAGGATGTCACCCTGAAAGGCGCGGCGCGCCAAGGCCATCTCTTCCTCACGGTTGAGTAGCGGCACCCGCGAGATCTCGTCGAGGTACAGGTCGAGGCTCTCACGCCCCTCGTCCACCGCCCGGGCGATTTGCGCCGGGCGGAGGGACCGCCGCTTCCCGCGAGCACGAATGGTCACGTCCCAACTCCTATTCCTTCGATCCCATCACGGTGCGCCCGGCCGTGTGCCGCGACTCACCTGACAAGAAGCATCGTCACCTGCGAGACGCCAAAATAACGCCAGAAACACTTTCATGCAAGTACGACTGTAATCTTCTGTGAAACATCGACTTGCGCGGTGCGTTACTGCGTGAAACGGACGGCTGGGCCGCCCGTCGCCACAATCGTCATACGCTGAACACCCGCGCCACGTTCCCGAGTTGACACGGCCATGCCGCGGGCGGCACCGCGCTGCTACTACCTGATAAGACGCTTGAGACGGGGAAAAGGTGACGCGGCGAGGATGCGGGGAGCTACAGCGCCTTGATTTCGGTGACCAGCCTGGTCAGGCTCGCCTTCGCGTCGCCGAAAAGCATCGCCGTCCGCGGCTCATAGAAGAGTGCGTTCTCAATACCAGCAAAGCCGGCATTCATGCTTCGCTTGAGCACGATCACACCGCGGGCCTTGTCGACGTTCAGGATCGGCATCCCGTAGATCGGCGACGCGGGGTCGTTGCGCGCCGCGGGGTTGACCACGTCATTGGCGCCAACCACCAAGGCCACGTCGCACTGCTCGAACTGCGGGTTGATCTCCTCCATGTCGAGCAGTTTCTCGTACGGCACGTTCGCCTCGGCCAGCAATACGTTCATGTGTCCCGGCATCCGCCCTGCCACGGGGTGAATCGCGTACTTCACCTCGCCGCCGCGCTTCTCGATCTGCTCGGCGAGTTCCTGCACGACATGCTGCGCCTGCGCCACGGCCAGGCCGTAGCCCGGCACGATGATCACCCGGGACGCGAAGGCGAGCTGCACGGCAGCGTCTTCAGGCGACACGCTGCGCACACTCACGCCGGTCGCTGAGGTACTGGTCGCCGCAACGGTCTCGGCGCCGAATGCACCGAAGATCACGTTGGCGAACGATCGATTCATCGCCTTCGACATCAGCACCGAGAGGAGGAGCCCGGAGGCGCCATTGAGCGCACCGGCGATGATGAGCACGTTGTTCCCGATCGCAAAACCGGTGGCGGCGGCGGCCAGGCCGGCATACGAATTCAGCAACGACACCACCACCGGCATGTCGGCGCCACCGATCGGCAACACCAGCAGCACGCCGATCAGCAGCGCCAGCCCGATCATCGTCCAGAACGCCAGCGGATTCGCCGGGTCAACGACCAGCCAGGCGAACATGCCGATCGTCGCCAGGAAGAAGCCACCGCTGGTCGCATTCTGGAGCGGCCAGGTGATCGGCTTGCCCGGCAGGATTTCCTGCAACTTGCCGAACGCCATCAGCGAGCCCGTCACGGTGAGGGCGCCGAACAACGTCTCGAAACCGAGCGCCACCATCGTGCCGCGGTCAATGCCGGCGCCGAACCCGCGGACCACCCATTCGTTGATGCCCACCAGCGTGGCCGCCGCCGCGCCGAAGGCGTGCGAGATCGCGATCTGCTGCGGCATCGCCGTCATCGGCACCTTGAGGCCGAGCGGAATCCCGATCGCGGTGCCGAGAATCAGGCCGACCGCGATCCACTGATAGGTGACGATGTTCTCGTGTACCAGCGTGCCGAGGATCGCCAGCAGCATGCCGACGGCGGCGTATTGCATCCCGCGCCGGGCCTTGTCCGGATTCGACAGGGACCGGAGGCCGAGGATGAAGAACACCGACGCCGCGAGGTAGGCGGCCTGGATCAGCAGCTCGCGAGCGTTCACGTCGGGTCGCCCGCCTTCCCGCCGCGGCGGAACATCTTGAGCATGCGATCGGTGATCACGAATCCGCCGACGACGTTGATCATCGCGCACGTCACGGCGATACAGCCGAGAATGTTGCTGATGCGGCTGCTGCCCGAACCAGCGGCCACCAGCGACCCGACCAGCGAAATCCCCGAGATCGCGTTGGTCGCCGACATCAGGGGCGTGTGCAGCAACGACGGCACCCGGCTGATCACCTGGTAGCCGACGAACGCGGCGAGGACGAAGACGTAGAGTTGGATGACGGTGGTCGCGGTCATCGAGCAGGTCCTCCAAGGCACATTGCGGCGATGATGTCGTCGCTCATGTCGAGCGTGAGCTTGCCATCCTTGCGCAGCAGGTCCACCAGTGTCTGCACGTTGCGGGAGAACATCTGCGATGCGTGCATTGGCATCGTGCTCGGCAGGTTGAGCGGGCCGATGATCGTCACGCCGTGATGCTCGACCGTCTCGCCGGGCTGCGTGAGTTCGCAATTGCCGCCGGTTTCGGCGGCCACGTCCACGATCACCGAACCCGGCTTCATCTGCGCGACCATGGTACTCGTGATCAGGCGCGGCGCCGGCTTTCCCGGAATCGCGGCGGTCGAAATCACCAGATCCGACTGCGCGATCGCGCCGCTGATCGCGGCGAGGACCCGCTGCTGTTGTTCGTCCTCAAGTTCCCGGGCGTAACCGCCGGTGGTCGCCGCATCCTGCGCGATCGCTCCGGGCGCCAGGAACTTCGCGCCGAGCGATAGCACCGCCTCGGCGGCGGCGGCCCGTACGTCGAACCCGGTGACCACCGCGCCGAGGCGTCGTGCGGTGGCAATCGCCTGCAATCCGGCAACGCCAGCACCGAGAATCAGCGCCTTCGCTGGCGTGAGCGATCCCGCGGCCGTCGTCAGCATGGGAAGGAATCGCGCCAACGATGAGGCACCGATGAGCACGGCCTTGTACCCGGCAACGGTGGCCTGCGAGGAGAGGACGTCCATCGCCTGCGCGCGGGTCGAGCGCGGGACGCGCTCAAGCGCCAGGAGCATGATGCCACGACTGGCGAGTGTCTCGGGCGACGCCGACGCGTCGCGACCGGCGAGCGCGACGACGACCGCTCCGTTGCGAAACCCGTCAAGTTCGTTGTCGGCCGGCCGCTGCACCTTGCACACAACGTCTGCCGCCGCGGCATCGCGCGCGTCGCCCAGCGTGGCACCGGCTGCGGCGTACGCCTCGTCGCTGAACCAGGCGGCCGCGCCGGCACCACGCTGGACCGTGACCGTGTCACCGGCCTTGATGAGGCGCGCCACTGCATCCGGGCCGAGCGCCACGCGACGTTCGCGAGGCGCGGTTTCCTTGAGTACGCCGACATGCATCGTACGTGAGCTCCGCGATCCGAGGCGCTGCCAACCTACCCCGAGCCCGGTGGACTTTCAACGGAGCCCGCGACAGGTTACCCGGATGCGCCAGACCGCAACCGCCTTCGCGCCCGGCTCGGTGGGCAACGTCGGACCGGGTCTCGACATCCTCGGCCTCGCCGTCGCCGGACGTGGCGACGAGGTGACGCTGGCACGGTGCGAGCGCCGCGGCATCCTCGTCGCGGCGGCCGGACACCCCGACCTCCCCACCGATCCTCACCGACACGCCGCCGCGATCGCGGCGAACGCGGTATTCACCCGCGTGAAATTCGCCGGAGGCGTGACACTCCGGCTGGCCAAGGGATTGCCGCTTTCGGCCGGCCAGGGCGGCAGTGCCGCCTCGGCGGTCGCCGGTGCCGTTGCCGCCAATCACCTCACCGCAGCCGGCCTCGACGCGGACGCCATCCTGGAATGCGCCCTCGAGGCGGAGGCGGCCGTCGCTGGACGGCACGCCGACAACCTGGCACCGTCGCTCCTCGGCGGCCTGGTGCTCGTACGCTCGCTCCAGCCGATGTCGGTGCTCCGGCTGCCGGTGCCGCTCGCCTTGCGCATCGTCCTGGTGCACCCGGAGCAACAACTGCGGACCCGTGATGCGCGCGCCGTGCTCCCCGCGACGGTGCCCCGCGAGGTCGCACTCGCGCAGGCGGCACGCATCGCCGAAATGGTGGCGGGCGCGTGTCTCGACGACGTGGCGCTGTTCGGTCGCGCGGTGGATGACCGGATCGCGGAACCGGTCCGAGCCGCACTCCTGCCCGGCTTTCCCGCCGCCAAGCGCGCTGCGCTCGACGCCGGCGCACTCGGTTGCTCCATCAGCGGTGCCGGGCCGACGTCGTTCGCACTGGTGGACGATGAACGCCTCGGCGCCGTCGTGGCCGCGGCCATGATCGCCGCCTACGCGGCCGACGGCATCCCCGCCACGGCACGCGTGGCTGATGTGGACCGGCACGGCGCGAGGGTGCGGTGACGACGCGCCGGACGTGGCAGCGGTGTGATGACTGCGGCCACGAAGTCGACGAGCTCGATCGGTCACCTCGCTGCCCAGTGTGCCAGGGATTGCTGGCAGTGGTGCACGCGATGCCGGCGCGGGACGGACTCCGCGCCCGGCTCGCGGCAAACCGCTCACCGTCCGGTGTGTGGCGATTTGGTGAGCTGGTATTGCCGACGGCGGTCGATGTCGCGGTCTCACATCCCGAAGGGAACACCCCGCTGCTCGAGCGCGCCGCGTTGAGCGCGTGGTGCGGCGTGGACGGCCTGCTGCTCAAGCACGAAGGTCACAACCCGACCGGATCGTTCAAGGATCGTGGCATGACCGTGGGGATGACGCAAGCGAAACGGATCGGTGCAACCGCTGTCGCGTGCGCGTCGACCGGGAATACGTCCGCGTCGCTTGCAGCGTACGCGGCACAGGCTGGGATCCCAGCACTCGCGATCGTCCCCGATGGCCAGGTGACGATCGGCAAGTTGTCGCAGACGCTGGCATATGGCGCGCGCACGCTCCTGGTCGACGGTGACTTTGACGACTGCCTCCGCCTGATGCAGCAGGTCAGCGTCGAGCTGGGCGTGTACCTGTTGAACTCGATCAATCCGTTCCGCCTCGAGGGACAGAAGACGATCGTGCTCGAGCTGCTCCAGCAGTGTGACTGGAACGCACCGGACTGGATCGTGCTGCCGGCGGGAAACCTTGGCAACACCTCCGCATTCGGCAAGGCGATCGACGAGGCAATGGCGTGGCGGCTGATCGATCGCCGACCGCGACTCGCCGCGGTGCAGGCCGAAGGCGCCGGACCGTTCGCCGCGGCCTTCTCCCGAGGATTCGACCAGCTGACCCCGGTCCATGCCGAGACGATCGCGACCGCCATCAAGATCGGCGCACCGGCGTCGTACCATCGCGCCGCGCGCGCGATCGTCGCAACGGACGGCGTGGTGCTGACCGTTTCCGACGCCGAAATCCTGGCCGCCAAGGTGGCAATCGACCGCGCCGGCGTCGGCTGCGAACCCGCCAGCGCGGCCGCAGTGGCTGGCGTGCGGAAGCTTCGAGCCGACGGGACTATTGGGCGCCACGACCGGGTCGTCGCGGTACTCACGGGACACATCCTCAAGGACCCCGGTGTCCTGCAGCAGATCCACCAGAACGACTCGATCGCACCGGCATTGGCCAATCGACCGATCCGCATCCCGGCAGATATCGCTGCCGTGCGCGACGTACTCAGTTCGAGCGGCGAGCGGCAGACCTGACCCGACCGCTCGCCCGGTCCAAGCCGAAGCTGACGCCACACTGTTGCGTAAACCCGACAAAAGTGTCGTTATCTTGCTGAGATGGCGCCGCACCGCGACACTTGGCCGGTGTCGCTGGTCGGCAACAGCCCAGACGGAAACCGTTATACCAGAAGGAGTTGGCTGCGCAGCGTTGGCGCGGCACCCGGTTTGCGCTAGTCGGCAGGTAAGTCGGTTGGACCATTGGAACCCGAGGAGTTGATCGCCGTGCTGTCCCGCATCGTTGGCATCGTCGCCCTGCTCGCCGCCGTCGTCACAACGGGTGCTCGCGGGCAGCAAACCTACCTGCCGGACTACGGCGTGGTGTCGCCGCTGATCGCAACTGGCAGCTCGATCACGGCGACCTACTACGGCTGGGAAGCGACCACCGTGTATGGCAATGAGATTTTCGCCCTGACTGGAGGCCAGTACGCCGCCGACCTCGCCGCTGGCTGTTTCCAGTTTTCCGCCACCTATCGCACGAACTGCGACGGCGTCTCGAATCAGGATCTCGCCGGACTCCTCGGCATCCCATTGTTCGGCAAGCCCTACGGCGTGACCTGTCCGGTGCCGGCCAACGCCTGCTACGGATCGCCGTTCACCAGGGTGTTCAGCTGGATCCCGGGGTCCGAAGTCATTTTCGCATTGATGGTCAACCAGAACAACGGTGAGTACAACTGGTTCTTCTCCGGCGACCCGGCCCGAAACCTGAACCAGGACGGCTCCGACGGGTACGCGCATCTGGCGTACTTTCCGAACGGCGTTAGCGGCAACCGCGGTGTCGGCACGGTTCCCGGCACCGCCGGCGTGGGGCTCTTCGGTTTTGAGGACGTGACGTACCGGTGGAGTGACTGGGATTTCGACAACGCGATTTTTGCAGTTGATCACGGTTCGATCGGGTTGCCGACGGAAGTCGTGCCGGAACCTGCCACACTCACCCTGCTTGGCGGCGGCCTCGCCGGGCTCGGTGCGCTGGCACGGCGCCGCCGCGGGCGCCGCCAGACTTCCGACGCGTGATCGGCAAAGCGCCACGACGCGAACGTCCGCTGTTACACCTGAGGCCGGCCTTCCAGGCCGGCCTCGTCGCCGTCGTGGTCGGCCTCGTGGCACAGGTCTGGGCGCACGAGGCCGGCGTGGTTTTCGCGTTCTGGGACGCGCAGGCGCACCTCGACATTGCTCGACGCGTTTTCGATTCGGTGACCCCAGGACTCCAGATGCTCGGCACCGTCTGGCTGCCGGTGCCGCACCTGCTGATGCTTCCGTTCGCGCTCGTCGATCACTGGTGGTGGAATGGCGTGGCCGGTGGCATCGTGGGCTTCATTGCGTACGTCACGACGATCGCCTCTTGCCACGACCTGCTGGTCCGCCGCACCGGCGCACCACGTTTCGCATGGATCGGCACCGCGTTCGTGCTGTTCAATCCGAGCCTGCTCTTCCTGCAAACCACCGCGATGACCGAACCGGTCCTGCTGGCCTGCCTGGTCGCATCGGTCAATGGGTTGGACCGCTGGAATGACACCGGGTCGCGGCGCGCGCTCCTGGCATCGGCCTGCTTCGCCGCGCTGGCCGTGGGGTCGCGATACGACGGCTGGTTCTACGTGATGGTGGCCACACCGCTGGTGGCCTGGCTGGCGTATCGCGGCCATCGCGTGGCACTCACAGCGACGCGCGGCGAACAACCGGCCGCACCGCAGGCGAACTTCGACGCCCGTAACGCGGCGGGCATCGCGAAGGTGTGGTGGCGTGACGCACCGCTCTTCGCGACACCGAGTGCGTTGATGGTGGCCGCGTGGCTCGGCTTCAACTGGATCTACTTTGGCGATCCGCTCGAGTTCCAGCGCGGCGTCTGGTCAGCGCAAAGCCAGCAGGCGGCGCTCGCCGCGCAGAGCCAGGTTCCTGCGGCGGGGCACCTCGGGCTGTCCGTGTGGTACTACCTCGGCGCTACGGCGCTCTCGGCCGGGGCACTGCTCACCGTGCTGGGGTTGCTCGGATCGACCGCCGTCCTCCGGCAAGTCCGGCACGGCGGCGCCACCGTGTTGCTGCTGCTCACGGCGTTGCCATTCAACATCCTCGCACTCTGGGCACAGCAGAGTACGATCCAGCTCCCCTGGACGCACCCCGCCGGGGTGTTGAACATCCGCTACGGCGTGATGATGCTCCCCGGACTCGCCGTGCTGGCCGTGATGGGCGGGCTGCGGATGGTGACATCGCACCCGCGGTGGCGACGGGGCATGCTCCTCGCTGGGCTAACGGCCGTACTGGGGCAAGCGGCGCTCTTTACCGTCCGCTGGCCGGCGCAGGCTGGCGCCCTGCGTGAAGGACTGGCGATCCGCGATGGCGACCGGCGGCAGCAAGACGCCTCCGATTGGCTTGCGACCCACTACGACGGCGGACGCGTCCTGGTGGACGAAGCGATCAACATCAGTCCGCGGACCAGGATCGCGCTGCGGGATCGGGTCTACCACTGGACCTGGCAATTGGGTGCCGCCGCGCTCGCCGCGCCCGAAGGCACAGTGGACTGGGTCGTCGTGGACAACCATCACGACGCGGGAGCGGTGGCCCGAGCGATTGCGGGACGTGACGAATTCAAGAATCGTTTTGACCGCGCCTTCGACGAGGGCGGCCTGACGATCTGGCGGCGCAGATGACGCCGTCATTCTCGGAGGGAGCGTGACGATGCTGCGACAGATTGCGCGACGCCCGCACACGGCGATCCTCGTGGCACTCGTGCTCGCCGTGACCGGGTGCAATCGCCAGCAGACACAGCCGATCGGCGCTCGCGCGCCGCTGCCGGCCGCCGCCGATTCCATCGCGATGGCCGGCGCGGCCACGAACGGTGGCGGCACCCGCAGCGACACCACGCACGGCGAACAGATGCCGCGGATCGTTCCGGGAGGACGCGCCAGCGATAGCGCCGCACTCGCCCCGCTGAACCTGACGTTCAGTGCGATCGGCTACCGCAGCGGCATCGTCCTGGTCGGCACCGCAGCGGAAGCCACGATCGCCATCCCGGTGAATGACGGTTTGCGTCCGGCGGAGTTCAAACTTCGCCTGATGCCCACGCCGCGGATGCCGCCGGCCACCCTGGTTCTCCGCCAGGGCGACCACGTGCTCGCCCTTCGCGACCTCACCGACACGATGACGAGCATCACGCTCTCGCTCGCCGACGCCGTCGTGCAAGACGGCAAGGCCGTGTTCCAGGTTGGCCTCTCGGTGCCTGGTCGTGACCGGTGCCAGGCCGAGATGTTCTACCGCACCGTGGTCAAGCCTGAGAGTCAGGTGAGCTACCGGGACATGCCACGACCGACCGCGGCAGTCAACGGATTTTTCCAGCCGTGGCTGGAACGCGTGACGTTCTATATGGCGGAGCAACCGTCGGCCGACGCGGCGCAGGCCGCACTCGATGCCGCGGCCTACGTCGCGCGGCGGTACCGCGGCATGGCCACCGTGTTCGAGGTCAAGCCGTTGCCGCCGGTCGGTACGCCGCTGCCGGAGCCGGGACCGTGGTCTCGCGCCGTCGTGTGGACCCCCACGGGCAGCACCAGAGTGGAGCACGTCGACAACGGACGCGGGACGATTCTCGCGATCGCCGCACGACGTGACGCGCGCCAGCTCTTTACGCTGGCGGGCGGCGCCGATCTCGTCGCCGCGACGGGGTTTCGCACCGCCACCGTCGATCTCGGGCACAACGTCGTGGCAAACGCCACGCTGCGTACCTTGGCCGATCTTGGCTTCGACAGCCGCACCGTCGAGGGAAACTCGCTGGTCGCCTCGTCGTACCCGATCTCGCTTGGCGATTTCGGCACGTCGATCACGCTAACGTCACTGCGGCTGATCGTCCGCCACTCGATCCTGCCGGTCAACGGCGGCGGTTCGCTCCGCCTGCATCTGAACGGCGACCTGATCTATTCGCGCACCCTCGACCATGACGGGTTCGACGCCGTGATCCCGATCCCGGCGCACTTGCTGCGGCGCGACAACGTCTTCGACGTGCGCTTCCAGGTGACCCTTGGCGAAGGTGGTTGCGTCGTGGGCGGCCCCGTGTTCACCGCGACCATCGACAACGCGTCGGCGTTCGTGACCAACGGCACCACGGCGATGGCCCCGGGCTTCGGGCGCTTCCCGCAGGCGTTCGTGCCGTCGTTTTCGGTGCTGCTCGATCCACTCGACCGATTCCGGGTTGAGCTGGCAGCGAGCGTGGTCGGTGCGATGCAGCAGACGACGCGAACACCGCTGGCGCCAGCGCTGGCGCGCGACCTCGCTGCGGCGACGGGACCGTTGCTCGCCATCGGCACCAGCGCGCTCGCCGAAGCGCTCAGTGCACCGCTCCGCTCGGATGGCGTCCGGTTGCGCGACCTCAACGGCAAGGTCTGGGACGAGTTTGCGCCCGACGCGCCGTATGGCGCGATGCAGGGCTGGGTGCGCAACGGCGACGACGTCCTGCTCCTCCATCACACCGGCGCGAGCGGCCAGCCGCTGGCCGACCTCCTGCGCGAAACGCTGGCGCCATACGGTTGGTTCGGGGTGCGCGGCGACCTGGCGATCCGCGGAATGCAGGGCCCGGTGCGCTCGCTCACCGTCGCGAACGCTGGCTGGCGACTCGAGGCGGAGCCCGATGCCCCGCAAAACCTCTTCACCCGGTACAAGAACCCGATCTTCATCGCGGCGCTCGTGATCCTGCTGATTCTCTCGATCTGGCTCTATCCTCGCGTCGTGCGTCGTGAGCTCGATACGACTGGGTGAGTACCTCGTCCACCGGGGATTGATCAGCGAAGTCCAGCTCAATACCGCGCTACAACACCAGCAGCGGACGGGTGAGCGTCTCGGCCGCCTGCTGTTGATTCTCGGCTACGTCCGGCGCCTCGACCTCGCCCGCGCCCTCGCCGACCTGTGGCAGCTGCCGTTCGTCACGGTGGAGCAGGGGACCGTGGACCCGCGGGTGGCCCAGCGCATGCCGCTCGAGGCGACGCTGCAACATCGCGCCGTCCCGCTCCGGGAGGATGCCCGATCGGTAACCGTGGCGGTCGCCGACAGTCCGGCACCCGAGCTGCGCAGCATCCTCGAAATCATCTATCCCGGCAAGGCGATCGATTTTCGCGTCACGACCGAATGGGACATCGATCGCGCGATCGCCTCGATTCATCGGCGCAAGGTGGTCGATACCTCGATCTACGGCCTCTACTTCCGCGACCAGTCCGAGAGCGCGTTCACCGTGTTCACGCTGCCGCAATACCTGACGTTTGTGTTGCTGTGCCTGGTGTTGCTCGGCGGCCTGTGGCTCGCGCCCGCGCGGACACTGTTGTTCCTCAACATTCCGATCACGGCGTTCTTCCTGATCACCGTGATTTTCCGCACCTGGGTGGGCGTCGCCGGTGCGGCCGCCGAGACGGCGATCAGCATCAGCGACGAGGACGTCCGGGCGCTCGACAACCGGTCGCTCCCGGTCTACAGCATCCTGGTGCCGGTCTTCATGGAAGAGCGCGTGATCGGTACGCTGCTGCGCTCGCTTGCCGAGCTGGATTATCCGGCCGACAAGCTCGACATCGTGCTGCTGTTCGAGGAGAATGATCCCGACACGCTGGCTGCGGCCAAGGCGGCGACACCGGGGGCGAACGTACGGTTCCTGGTCGTGCCGGGTGGCGACCCGCAGACGAAGCCCAAGGCGTGCAACGTCGGGCTGCTCTTCGCACGAGGCGAGTATCTGGTGGTGTACGACGCCGAAGACCAGCCGGAACCGGACCAGCTCAAGAAGGCCCTGCTTGCCTTCCGGCGCGGGCCGAAGGCGCTCGTCTGCGTCCAGGCCGCGCTGAACTACTACAACTGGAACGAAAACTTCCTGACCCGGATGTTCACGCTCGAGTACTCGTTCTGGTTCGACTATCTGCTGCCGGGCCTCGACCGGCTCGGGCTGCCAATTCCGCTGGGCGGCACCAGCAACCACTTCCGCACGCAAGTCCTTCGCGAACTCGGCGGCTGGGATCCGTTCAATGTCACCGAGGACGCCGACTTGGGCATTCGCGCCGCGATGCACGGGTACCGCGTCGGCATCGTCAACTCGACCACGTATGAGGAAGCGAACAAGCAGCTCGGCAACTGGCTGCGCCAGCGCTCCCGGTGGATCAAGGGCTACATGCAGACCGCGCTGGTTTTTTCGCGCGACCCGTACGGTCTGGTGCGTCGCGCGGGATGGAAGCACACGCTCGGATTCGCGCTGCTGATCGGCGGCACGCCGCTCATCTTCCTGATCCAGCCGATCTCGGTCGTCCTGACGATCGTTTGGCTGTTCACCCGCAGTTCGTTGCTCGAGTCGCTGTTCCCACCGGCCGTGCTGTATCTGTCGCTCTTCAACCTGCTGATCGGCAACGCGCTGGCGATCTACGTCAACATGTTCGCCGTGTTCAAGCGAAAGCTCCACGTGCTGGTGCTTTTCTCGCTGTTCAACCCGTTCTACTGGGTGCTCCACTCGATCGCATCGTTCAAGGCGCTGGGACAACTGTTCACCAAGCCGTACTACTGGGAGAAAACGACCCATGGCCTCACCCGCCATGGCGCCGCCGGCTGAACCGGCCGCCCCCCGCTGGGTGCGGGCACTTCTCGCACTCGCGGTGGTGGTACCGCTGATTGTCGCGAGCGTGCTGCTCATGCACGGCGGCTGGCGCAGCGACATCCACGGCGCGTTCCTGAGCCGGGTCCGCTTCGCGGAGAATCGCGGCCAATTGCAGCTGTTGGGCTTCGAGTACCCACCGCTGCCGTTCCTGCTGCTGCTGCCCTGGCCGGCGGATCTCTGGATCATCATCCTGGCTGGCGCCGCGCTGTTCGGGCTGGCGTGGATGGTACTCGCCGACTGCACGTGGCAGCGCTCGATCGTGCCATTCGTGCTGCTGCTCTCGGTTTTGTGGACGCCGATCGGTGTCCACCTGGTGGCCGGGGATTTCAACGAGGCGATCGGACTGTTCGCGCTCTACGTCGGATGGCGCCATTACCGACGTTGGTGGGCCACACGCCAGACGATCCACGGCCTCTACACCGGGTTGTGGCTCGGCCTCGCGTTCTACACCTCGCCGCTCGGCCTCGCCCTCGCCCTCGTCGCCGGCGCCGTGCTGCCGATCATCTTCCCGCGGTTGCAGATTCCGCCGTTCGCGTCCCAGCTGGTCCTGCTCGTCTTTCCCGGCGTCGCGGCGACCGCGACGTGGGCGTACTTGTCGTGGATCTTCATCCATCGCGTCGCGTTTCCGTTCACGCCGTGGGAACCGGCGTCACCAGGGTTTGCCACCATCCTCGTCTGGACCGTACCCTACCTGGTGGTGTCGCTGTTCGCGCTGCTACGACCGCGGGCGACCACCGCTGGCGTGCTGCTGCCGTTTGCATTGCTGGTGCTCGCCAATCGGGTCGGCTGGCATTTTTCGCTGGCGTTCGCGACCGGCCTGCTGACGCTTGTCGCCATTGTCGCCCTGCCGACGGACCTCAAGTCGTCGCGGCGCGCCCTCGTGTGTGCGGCCGCGGTCGCCCAGGCGATCGCGGCGTGGTGGTTGGTCCCCTGGCCACGGGTGAGTGAGGCAGATCTGGCGGCCCACGCGGTGGCCGACGCCTTGGCCAAGGCGCCAGACCGGAGCATCCTGATCGACGACCGGTTTGCGCCACAACTGCTCAAATGGGCGCCATCGCTGGCGCCATACCTGACCACGCGCGACCCCGGGTTCGAACTGGCACTGGCTGACGCGGCCGCCAAGGTGGATTACGTCCTCATCACTGCCGACGGTGATGGCCTCACGCTCGACGCCGATGTCCACCCACCGATCGGGTTTGTGGTAAATTGGAGTTGGGCAGGCTACACGCTGTATCGCCGTCCGGCGGCCGCACAATTGCCAGTGCGCTACGACGCGGTGCTCGCGGCCGATGCGGTGGTGCCGTGAGGTCTCCTGTCGGCCTGGGCACCGCGACCGGGGTGCTCCTGACTCTTGCGTTTCCGTGGCACCTTTCCGCGCAGTGGACCGTGCAGCCCCACGGTTGGTTCCTGTCGCAAGGACTCAACCAGGGGACGATCCCCGACCGCTTCGATCCGGGCGCCGGCGCGACCGCCAACGGCCTCGACAAGGTGGACTGGGGGCTCTACTTCATCTATGGATTACGTGAAGGGGTGAGCGTCGGCATCGGCCAGGGGTTCGCGCACCTCGAGGACAACCACAACGGTACGACGGCATCGACCACCGGGTTCGGTGCCACCGGCTTCTTCGTGATGACGCGGATCACCCAGGGTAAGCTCGGCGTGTTGTCGATTCAACCTCGTGTTGACCTGCCCTTGCTCTATGACGCCGATGCCCGGCCGGTGCTCGGCCCGGTGAAGGCCGAGGCCGAACTCCGGCTGCTCTACGGCACTGGCTATGGCATCGGATCGCGGCGCGGATGGATCTCCATCTCGGCGGGCGGTTCCGCCTGGCGCCATGGCAACGACGAGATTCGCTACGACGCCACGATCGGACTGGACGCCGGGCATCGAGTTACCGCCATGGTACAGACATTCAACGTCGCTGCGTTGGCGGGCGCCGGCCAGTCCGGCATCGCCTACAGCGCGACGAAGGTTGGCGGTTCGCTGATCTATCACCTGAGCGAGCGCATGGCGATAGTCGGCGGGTACTATGCCGGCTTGTCTGGCAAGAACACGGCGCGCGAGCGTACCGTATCGTTCAGCGTGTGGCTCACCCATCGACCCACTTCTGCAACGAGTCCTCCCTCCCCCGACCGCTGACGCACATGCGGCGGTGGTCTGCGCTGTCGCGTCGATCGGGAATCGGATCGCCACGCTGGCGATATCGCGGCCTGCGTCAAGATTGAAGTGGGCGTCGGTCACCGGCGCACCGTCGCGGAACAGCCAGGAGGATTCTGGTGCCGGATGAATGTGCATCGGCGGGTCCGCCAGTAGTATACTCTCCGGCGGGCACGCGCTGCCCGATTCCCGAAGTAGCTGAACAATGGGGACTACCCGATGCGCTTGATGCCCTGCTTCGCCATCCTCTGCAGTGTCGTCGCCGGACCTCCTGTCGCCGCAGGCGCGCAGGATCTGGTTGCCGGCTTCGCTGCTGCCCGCCCGGATTCCACAGTGAAATCGCTGGTGGAGCGCCTCGACCTGCAACGGTACAAGGCGACCGTGAAGGGACTCACGCAGTTCGGCGATCGACGGCAGGGAACCGCCCGCAATCGCGCCGCGGTGGACTGGATCGAGGCGCAGCTGAAGAGCTACGGCTGCCGCAATACCGAGCGGGTGCACTATGAGTACGCCCGTCGGCAGATCCCGCTGCCGAGCGCCGCCGACAGTGCCGCCCCGGGACGCGGCAACGGTGCGCGGAGTGCGGCCGCCGATGGTGCCGGTGGCCAGGGCGGTCGCGGCGGGCTTTCCAATCCGGTCAAGGGAACACGCGCGCCGACCGGGGTGAACATGAAACCCGAACTGCAACCCGACACCGCACTGCGCCGGATCAATCGGGAACCGGACACACCAGGCCCGCGCGAAGAGGTGTTCTGCACCAAGGTCGGCACCGCCCACCCCGACGAGATGTATATCGTCGGCGGCCACATGGACGGCCATGGCTTCGGCGCGGCGGCGAACGACGATGGCTCGGGTACGGCGCTCGTCATGGAGCTGGCGCGCGTCTTCAACGCGCCCGACGTCGTGACCGACCGATCGATTCGCTTCGTGCTCTGGAACAACGAGGAAACCGGCTTGAACGGTGCGCATGCGTATGTGGACCAACGCAAAGACCTGCAAGGGAAGGAAAACCCGGTCGGCTCGGGCAAGTACCCCGAACCCAGGTGGCTCGGGATGATCCAGCACGACATGATGTTGTTCGATCACGGCATGCCGGGGCCGACCGGTCAGGTCAGCCCGGAGCAGCGGCGCGAGGCCGATGTGAACGTGGAGTTCGCCGGCCGGTCGAAGTTTGCCGACCAGGCACAGAAGCTCGCCTGGTTCTTCCGGGCGGCGAACGACAAGTACGCGACCGATTATCCGGCGGCGGTCGGCGACCGGATGAGCAACACCGACTCCGACCCCTTCAAGGACCTGGTCGCCGCGATTTCCCTGCGAGAGAACGAGCGTCTCGCCCAGATCGGCAGCGGCTGGGATCCGCAGTGGCACCAGCCCACCGATGTGTTTGCGACCTACGCGGACACCGACTTCCGGCTCGGCCTCAACGCGGCACAAACGACGCTCTCGGCGATCGCCCACCTGACCGGGGCGACGATCAAGAAGTGATGACCCACCACACACCCTGCCCCACCACTTGCACCCTGAAAGGCCGCCCCATGCCGATGTCGTTCCCGCGCTGCACACGCCCCCTGCTGGCACTCCTGATCGCGAGCGCCGTCGCGCTTCCCGGCCAAGCCGGCGAACGCGGCGGGCCCGGCACCGGCCCCAACGTGTTTCAGGGCAAGCACCTGCCATTCGAAAACGGCTTTCGCGTGTACATCGTCTCGAACATGGCCGGGATGGGCGCCGCCGTCGACATGAAGGAGGTCATGGCGGGCACCGAGGCTGGTGCGCCGGCCCAGACGAACACGGCGTCGTTCGCCGACTATGAGGGGCGCTTTCGCTCGCTGCTGACGCAGGAGGCCAACGCCGCCGTCCGTGGCGCACGCCTTGGTGGCGCGAGATCGTTCGTCGTGGGCGATGCACACCCGGGCAACTCCTTCGGCAATATCCTGCCGTGGGAACTCGATAGTGCAGTGGTGCTGGTGCGCGGCTTCCCCCGCCCGATCTTCATGATCTCCGGGCTCGACAGCACCTTCGGGACGCTGATGTTCGACGGTGCCGTGGCGAGCGCGGGGAGCAAGGGAATCCTGCCGCACACCTTCGGCTTCGACGCGTTTTCCGTGAATGGCAAGCCGCTCAATGAGGTCGCCATCTCGGCGCTGATCGCCGGAGAGATGCGCGTCTCGGTATCGATGGTGGCTGGCGACGACGCGGCGATCGAAGAAACCAGGGCGATGCTCCCGAACGGGTTCGTTGGCATAATCACGAAATACGCGGTCGGCAGGCAGGCCGGGATCACCTACTCGCCGGTCAGGGTGCGGCAGATGATCGCCGCCGGCGCGGCCGAAGCGGTGCGCCGCGAGAAGGCGGGAGCGTTCGCGCCGTTCAAGATGGACAAGCCGTACCGCGTGGAGTTCACGGTCCAGAGTTCGATGTCGGACGACGTCGTCGGCCAGATCGCCGCGATGTCCGGGTTCACCCTCGAAAAGACCGGTCTACGTTCGTTCCGCTTCACCACCGAGAGCGCCCGTCAGATCGGCTACCTGATCGATGCCATGCAGCCGTGGGTGACCCGATGAACTGCCACGCCAGGATTCCGCGCGCCGCGCTGGTCGCGGCCACCATGCTGGTATTAGCATCGCCGCTCGCGGCCCAGGGTACCGGTCGCGGTGCAGCCTGGGGTGGCGGAGGAGCCGTGCCGGTCACGCCGCCACCGCCTCTCGGCGACGCAGACACGTTGCCGCCGGACAAGTATTTCGGCGTCACCGAGAACGACCTTGCGCGCACCAAGCTCGAGAAGTTGGTGAAGCCGGGCGGATTCGCCGTGTATATCGTCACCGACATGGAGGGACTCGCCGGCGTCGTGAACAACGGCCGCGAGATGTCGAACGGGCGGTCGGGCAACTCCCCGGACCATCAGCGATTCCGGCAGGAACTCACCGACGAGCTCAACGCAGCGATCGCCGGCGCGCGTCGTGGTGGCGCAACGCAGTTCTTCGTTGTCGAAGGCCATGGTGCCAATAACTTCCGCAACGTGCTGGTGGACAAAGTCGACTCGGCGGCGATGCTGCTGCGCGGGTGGCCGCGGCCGAACGTGATGGAGACCGGCGTCAACTCCAGGATGAACCTGATGATGGTGGTCGGGAACCATCCGAATGCCGGGACGCCGGGAATCATCGCCCACAGCTACGCCCTCGGCGGTCCGATGACCGTGAACGGGATGAAGCTCAACGAATCCGGAATCTCGGCCTTCATCGGCGCCGAGTTCGGCGTGCCGCTCGGCATGGTCTCCGGCGACGATTCGTACGCGGCGGAGATGAAGGAGGCGTTCCCATCCGCCGAAGTGGTCACTGTGAAGATCGCGCTCAGCGGATCCGGCGGCGCCATGATGCCGCTCCCGCGGGTACACGCCCAGATCAAGGCGGCAGCGACGAAGGCCGTGCAGCGCGCCAAGGCGGGACAGGTCAAGCTGGTCACCTTCTCGAAGCCGTACCACGTCGCCTGGTGCATCCGGAACACCTTTGCGCAACCGGTCTACGAGGTGATGGCGAAGCCGCAAGGGTTCACCCTGACGCCGGATACCGCCGCCGGGCCACGCTGCTTCACCTACGACACGAACAAGGCCGAGGACATCGGGACGATCATGAATCTGGTAGAGTGGGCGGCGCTCAAACCGTAATGCGTTTCCCGGCGCTGATGACGCTGTTGCTGGCGCTGCCGGCAACAGCGCCCGCCCAACGCGCGGGCGACACAATTTTCATCGTACCCGGCAGTCACCTCGATCTCGGCTTTACGGCGCCGATCGCCGACGTCGGCCGGCAACGCATCCGGATCCTCGATCACGCGATCGAAGCCGCGACGCGCGATCCGTCATTCGTCTGGTTCGAGGAGGGTGGCTGGTCGGTCGAGGCGTGGCTCGACCACTATCATGATGACCCGATGCACATCGCGCGCCTGCGGCTGCTCGTGCAGCGTGGGCAGATCGGCGTCGGCGCGACACTGTTGAGCCCACATGCCGCCGCATTCCCCGAGGCGCTGAAGCTGCTGACGCTGCACCTCAACCGGGTCCAGCACGAACTCGGCCGACGCCCCACGGTCGCGGTCGTCAATGACGTACCCGCCGTCCCCGAAGCGCTGGTCGACGCACTCGCCGCAGCCGGGATCAGGTACCTGCTGATGGGACCCAACCTGGTCTTCTCCCCACCCCTGCCGGCGACCGTCACCAGGGATCCGTTCTACTGGGAAAGTGCTCGCGGTGCCCGAGTGCTTGTGTCGGTCGATCCCAACAGCTACGGCGCGGGGTTGACCCACTGGTTGCTGCCGCCGGACTGCATCCGCTACTTCAGTCCCAGCCAGTTTCCAGCCACGATCAGCGACGACAGCATCCTGAGCCTCGGGGTCGGCCAACAACTCGCGCACCGCACCACCACCGAGCCAGTATCGATCATCCAACACGCGATGGACAACGGTGAGCCGGATTGCGTCGCGAACCTTGGCGCGGCCGCCCGCCGGTGGAACATGCGGAAGAATGCCGCGAAGCTGCTGCCTTCCCTGCCAAACATTTATTTCCAGCACCTCGAAGCGCGACGCGGCAAGCAGCTGCGCGTTCTGCACGGCGAGTGGGGCGGCGACTGGGACCTGCTGCGGGCAAGCGAACCAGTGTGGAGCTGGCGTCTCCGCCAAGCAATCCACGCGCTCACGCCTACGTCGCCCCGGGCGCTCGCCATCGCCGGCGTGATGGCGACCGACCACAACGTCGGGCTCGGCCCGCGCTGGCAAGACGGTCTCCCGGTCGCCCAAGCGCGGCAACACATATCGCAGGTCGCCGACCTGTATCGTGCCGTGGTGGGTGGCGCGCTCGGCAACGCCGGATTGACGGCCGTGCCGGCCCCGCTGATGGCTCCGCCGTCGGGCGCCTGGCCCGCCGCGTGGCGCCGGATCGTCGGCGACCGCAACGCCGTCGCGAGGGTGCGCGCGGGCGCGGCGTTCATTTATCCATTCGTGAACGACACGGCGCCAGATGCGGCCATTCCGATGACGGTAACCGCCGACAACCGTCGCCTGGTGATTCACACGAGCATCGATCGCATCGCACTGGAACGGCGCCTTGGCGCCCGCTACCAGGCCGTGATCGAAGTGACGCTGCACGCGCCGATCGGTGCGGTCACGCTCGCACCCAGCGGTTCCGCCAGCGGGCTCGCCGGTCGCTGGCTCTTCGGGAGCCCCACGCAACGCATTGTTGCGCCAGAGGGAGTGCGCGTAACAGGGCCCGGCTGGTCGTTGCGCGCACGGGGTCCGTTGCTGATCGGTTGGACGCTCAGCCGCGTCCCCGGCAACCCGGCGCTCACACGATTGCAGGCGCTGGCCATTGTTCATGCCGTGGCAGGGACGGTGGCCGGCGGCCAGCAGCTGCGACTGCCGTTCGCTGAGATGTACGCCGGTGAGCCCGCGGTTCCCGTGTTCGATCTCGAGCTGCAGCGCTTGCCAAATGGACGTCCCGAGGGGTGAAACGACCCGAGCCGATCGTTTGATCGGCTCGAGATGAGGGTACCCGGTCAACCCCGACTACATCACGGTGATCTGAATCGTGATCGAGTTGGTCTGACCGGCATTGTCGGTCACCGTCAATTTGACGTTGCGGAGGCCCCCGTGCGGGTACAGCGCCGTGACCACCTTGCCGCTCCCCGAGCCGTTCGGCGACTTGTTGAAGTCCCAGTCGTAGGCCACGATGCTGCCGTCATCCGTCGACGCACTGGCGTCGAACGTGCATGACAGCGCCGCGCAGCTCCAGCTGAAACTCGCGACCGGCGGATTGTCGATCGGGGCGACAGTCACGGTCGTCGTCAGCGAGCCTGTCTGTCCGCCGTTGTCGGTTACGGTGAGCGTGATCGACTTGGTGCCACCGGTGGTGTAGCTCACATTCGTGGTCACGCCCGCCGCGACCTGGGTGGTCGATCCTGGCAGGCTCCAGGCATACGAAACGATGCTGCCATCGTCGGTCGAGCCGCCACCATTCAGGCTGCATGTCAGCCCGGAACAACTGGTGGTGAAGCTCGCGACCGGCGGATTGTCCACTGGAGCGCCGAGGGTGATCGTCTTGCTGATCGAGTTGGTCTGACCGGCATTGTCGGTCACCGTCAAGGTCACATTCCTCGTGCCGAGGTGCGGATACGTCACCGTGACGACCTTCCCGCTCCCGGTGCCGTTCGGCGACTTGCCGAAGTCCCAGGTGTACGACACGATGCTGCCATCGTCCGTTGACGCACTCGCGTCGAAGGTGCACGTCACGCCGGGACAGCTCCAGCTGAAACTCGCGACCGGCGGATTGTCGACCGGAGCGCTGAGCGTGACGGTCGTGCTGGTCGAGTTGGTCTGACCGCCGTTATCGGTCACGGTCAGCGTGATGGCCTTGGTGCCGCCCGTGGTGTAGCTCACGCTCACCGATGCCCCCGTGGCGGTCGGTGTCGTGGAGCCCGCCAGCGACCACGCATAGGCCACGATGCTACCATCGTCGGTCGAGCCGCTGCCATTCAGGCTGCATGTCAGCCCGGAACAACTGGTGGTGAAGCTCGCGACCGGCGGATTGTCCACTGGAGCGCCGAGGGTGATCGTCTTGGCGATCGAGTTGGTCTGACCGGCATTGTCGGTCACCGTCAAGGTCACATTCCTCGTGCCGACGTGCGGATACGTCACCGTGACGACCTTCCCGCTCCCGGTGCCGTTCGGCGACTTGCCGAAGTCCCAGGTGTACGACACGATGCTGCCATCGTCCGTTGACCCACTCGCATCGAAGGTGCAAGTCAGCCCCGGGCAGGTCCAGGTGAAACTCGCCACCGGCGGCAGGTCGGATACTGTGATGAATCCCATATAGAGCAGGAGATTCGGCGAGCCCGTGCCCGCGTTCGCCACGCGACCCGCGCTCGCGTTGCCGGTCAACGCCGCAGCAACCGCCGCCGGCGTGGCGTTCGGCTGGGTCTGCAGGAACAACGCCACGACGCCGGCCACGTGCGGCGACGCCATCGACGTTCCACTGATCGTGTTGGTCGCGCTGTTGCTGGTCGCCCAGTCTGACGTGATGCCGACGCCTGGTGCGAACAGGTCGACACAGCTACCGAAGTTCGAGAACGATGCGCGCGTGTCGGAAATGTCTGTGGCGCCAACCGTCAATGCCGCTGGCGCGCGCGATGGGGACGAGAGACAGGCGTCGGCGTTGCTGTTCCCGGCCGCGACAGCGTAGGTGACGCCCGCCGCAACGGAACTGGTAACCGCCTGATCCAGTGCGGTCGACGCCGAGCCGCCGAGGCTCATGTTCGCGACGGCGGGCTTCACGGCGTTGGCCGTGACCCAGTCGACGCCTGCGATCACGCCCGATGTGAGACCACTCCCGGTGCAATCCAGGACCCGCACCGCATACAGCTTCGCCTGCTTCGCGACGCCGTACTGCGCACCGGCGACCGTTCCAGAGACGTGCGTCCCGTGACCGTTGCAGTCATTGGTGCCATTGCCGTCCGCGATCGCGGTGAACACCCCTGACGCCCGCCCGCCGAAGTCGACGTGGGTAGTGAGGATCCCGGTGTCAATGATGTATACGTTCACACCCGAGCCAGTGACGGCATAGTTGTACAGCGAATTGAGCGGTAGGCTAACCTGATCGATCCGATCGAGACCCCAGGATGGCGGGTTCGACTGACTGCCGACGATGTGCATCTCGGCGTCGCGTTCCACGTATACGACGCCCGGATGGCGCTGCAGCCTGACAATCTCCGAATCCGGTATCGCCGCGGCAAAGCCATGAATCGCACTCACATAGCGGTATTTAAGCGTGCCATGGTGAACGCTCACCAGCGTGTTCGTGAGTGCGCCGACATTCCTCACGCTGTCATGGAAGACAACGATGTATGTCGGATCGCCGGCGCGAACACTGGCCGCAGCGACGCTGCCGGTAGCCGCGATCGGCGCGGTGGGTGAGTCCTGGCAGGCGGCCACCAACATGGTCGCAAGCGCGATCAGAGACGTCTTGCGCACGAGTCATACCCCGGTCATTGGACGTGGCGAACCTGAAAATAGCAGCATCCGACTGGATCCCGCCCTTCCGCAGTATCGGCGGCGGGACCACCGCCAGAACACCGTCGTTCGAGGGACGGTGCCTCGGCCACGTTAATATGTCCGGGGCCCACACGCATAACTTCCGATTGACGATCGTCTCCGGGCTTGCATGACCATCATGACAGGCCACCCGATGGAGGAGTACCCGCCTTGACCGATGCCGGAGCGATGGGCCCCACGCTCACCTCGACCGGCTGCCGGTTTCGCGTGTGGGCTCCCCACGCGTCGCGCGTCGCGGTCATGGGTACGTTCAGCGACTGGCGCCAGAACGAGCACCTGCTCGCGGCCCAACCCGGGGGCATCTGGGACGCCGAAATCGCCGGCGTCCAGGCCGGGGACGAATACCTCTTCGTCATCGACAACCGCGGCGGCGACAGCCACAACCCCGGCCAACGCGGCCTGCTGCGCATCGATCCGTGGGCGCGCGAGACCCGCCACGCCGACGGCAACGCCGTGGTGGTTGACGTCGCCGGTGAACTGGTAGCGAGCGGCCTGGCGGACGACCCCTTCGTCACGCCAGCAGCGTCGGATTGGCTGGTATATCAGGTGCACGTCGGATCCTTCGTCGGCGGTGGCGACGGGATCGACACCGGATCCACCGGCACCGGGACGTTCGCCCAGTTCGAGCGCAAGCTCGGCTATATCCGGTCGCTCGGATTCAACGCCATCGCCCTCCTGCCCGTGCAGCAGAACCCGGGCGATGGCAGCGAGGGATACGGACCATCGCACCTCTTTGCGCCCGAGTCGTCATTCGGGTCGCCGTTGGAGCTGCGACACCTGGTGCGTGCCGCGCACGACGTCGGACTCGCCGTCATCTTCGACGTGGTCTGGAACCATCTCAGTGACGTCGACAATCGGCTGTGGGAATTCGACGGGATGACGCACGAGGGCGGCGTGTTCTTCGAAGGCGGTGAACGCTCGCCGTGGGGGCCCCGGCTCGCATTCTGGAAACGAGAAGTTCGCGACCTGATCATCGCAAACGCACGCATCTGGTTCGCGGAATATCACGTAGACGGCCTACGAATCGACGCAGCAAACGAGATTTCGCGCGACCTGCTCGGGGCCGTCGTGCATGACGTACGGGCCGAACCAGCCTGGCGCTCGAAACTCCTGATCGCGGAATCGACCGGCGAGGACGAATCGGGCTGGGACACGCTGGTCGACCAACTCGGCTTCGACCGGGTCTGGTCGCTCGCGGATCCTCACCAGTTCCGCGCCGGCGTGGATGAAGCGGCCGAGGCCGCCGTCCGCATCGAGCACCTGGCGAGCGTGGTGGACCTGCCGAACGCGGCGGCGCGCATCCGCTACCTCCTTGGTTCCCACGATGATGCGCACGACAACCAGGATGGCGCGCGGGCTGGCCACCGCCACTTTATCGAACTCGTCGGCGGGCGCGATGACGCGCACGCACGGGCCAAGGCTCGCCTCGGTTGGGCGCTCTGCGCGGTACTACCGGGCACGCCGATGTGTTTCATGGGCAGCGAGTGTCACCAACCGGGCTACTGGCATCCGCGGATGGACGGCAATCCGTTGCACGGCGATCACCGCTTCGACTGGTCGCAATGTGGTGACAGGTACGGCACCCAGATGCGTGCGCTGGTCGCGGCCGCGAATCAGGTCCGGTGGGATCGCCCAGCGCTGCGAGCCAGGGAGCTCCACCTGGTCCACGTCGACCCCCGCAACGGAGTGCTGGTGTTCGTTCGGCCGGCAGCCGATGCCGGCGCGGTGCTGGCGGTCGTCAACGTAAGCCCCGTGGCGTGGCTGGAGAGTGGCTATCGTGTGCCGATGGCGGATCGCGTCGGCAGCTGGCGCGTGGTGCTCGATTCGCAGTCGGCGGAGTTCGGCGGTGAGGGGGTCCCGCACCAGGATGCGGTAGTGAGCGACGGCGTGCTCTCGTTGACGGTGCCGCCGTGGTCCGTGCTGATCCTGGTGCCGGCGACCTGACCCATGTTGGCAGGGCACCGCGCCCAGCCCCTACAGGCATCGCCCACGACGGGCCATATTTCGCGACCTTCGATCCCGAATCCTCCTTGGGGCCCCGCATGCGCAGCCATACGCCGTTCGTCCTGCCAGCCTGTTTACTCGCGCTCGGCGCCGCGCCGGCGTGGTCTCAGTCCGCCACCCCGCAATCGAACCTCGCATTGATGGCGAACGACCACTACACCCGTTCCCACGACTATGACCTGATCCACCAGCGAATCGTACTATCCCGGTTCAACTGGGATTCGACGTCGTTCGATGGCATCGTGACAACAACCCTGGTGTCGAAACGGCCCGGGCTTGACGCCGTCGTCCTCGACGAAGGCCAGCTGCTGGCGAATACCGGGGTCGTTGACGGCGGCGGCCGACCGCTCACGACGTCACGGTCGGGTGACACGCTGGTGGTACATCCTTCGCATCCGCTCCGATTCGGCGATACACTGGTCTTCACCGTCACCTATCACGCCAAGGTGAAAAGCGGCGACGGGTTGACCTTCATCACCAACGACGGCCTGCCGCACCGTCCCGACCAGATCTGGAGCCAGGGCGAGGATCACAACAACCACTACTGGTTTCCCACCTACGATTTTCCCAATGACAAGATGACGTGGGAACTGGTCGCGACGGTCCCCAGGAACAACCTCGCTATCTCCAATGGCCGCCTGGTCTCCAACGTCGTGCGTGGCAGCAACCGGACCATGACATGGCACCAGGACACGCCGTCCGCGAGCTACCTCGTGTCCTTGATCGTGGCGCCGCTGGCGGTCGTTCACGATACGTGGCAAGGCATCCCGGTCGACTACTACACCTATCACGAGGACAGCACTCGCGCCTGGCGCCTCTTTCACGTCACGACCGACATGATCGGCACGTACTCCAAGCTGACCGGCGTACGGTATCCGTGGGCCAAGTATGCCCAGACGACGGTCGCGGACTTTTTCGGCGGGATGGAGAACGTCAGCGCGACCACGCTGGTGGACTGGCTCCCCGACGCCCGTGCCTATCGTGATCGTCCGTGGTACCAGTACATCCTGATCCCGCACGAGCTGGCCCATCAATGGTTCGGTGACTACGTGACCACGCTGAACTGGGCCAATATGTGGCTCAACGAAGGTTTCGCCGAGTTCATGCCGGGGCAGTACTGGAATGAGAAGATCGGGGCACATGCGGAACAGGACTACTACGTCGATGAGCATCGCCAGTACCTGCAGATCGAGGCACAGCGGTCGATGCCCCTCGCCTCACTGGGATCGAACAACATCTATCCCAAGGGTGCGCTCGTCCTCAAGATGCTCAAGGACTATCTCGGCCCGGAGCGCTTCTGGGCGTCGATTCACGGCTACCTCGTGGGACACGCATTCGGTACCACGACGTCCGACGACCTCCGCCAGGCGGTGCTCGCCGCGACCGGCGAAAGCCTCGACTGGTTCTGGGATGAGTGGGTCTACGCCGCCGGAGTCCCGAAGTTTTCCGTGCAGGCGACGCACGACACAGCGAAGTCGAGGCTGACGCTGAACGTCCAACAGACGCAAGTCGATTCGTTCACGGTGGACAGCACGGGCAGACTGTTCCGCGTCCCCCTGGCGTTCCGGATGCCGATCACGATTCGCGTGCGGTTCAAGGGCGGCGAACGGCTGCACCACATCGAGATCAATGCGCGCGAGCAGGTCGTCACCATCGACAGCATCGCGACCGAGCCGACGATGGTGGTGTTCGACGCTGGCAACCGGATGCTGAAGACGCTCACCTTCAATCAGCCGGTAACCTGGCTCGCCGAACAGCTTCGGCACGACGATAACCTGTGGGACCGCCAGTGGGCGATTGCGCAGCTGGCACAGCACCCGGATGACCGCGACGCCGCCGCCGCGCTGGCCGAGGCTGCGACGCACGCCGACTACTACCTGACCCGCGTCCACGCCGTCGAAGCGCTCGGTGAGTTCCCCGCCTTGATCGCGATCGGCACGCTCGCGGATGCCGCCAAGGACACCTCGGCCGCGGTGCGGGTGGCCGCCGTGGGCGCCATGGCAAAGTTCGGCGATGCGACGGCAGTGAGCATCGCGCGCGACCTGTTCCAGCATGATTCGAGTTACGAAGTGCGCGCGGCGGCGCTGGCGACACTGGTGCAGGCCGATCCCGCGCATGCCCATGATGTGCTGGGTGAGGCCCTCACGACGACGTCCTACCGCGATGCGATCCAGGGTGCTGCATTCCGCGGGATCATCCAGACCAACGACACCCTGTTCATCGACCGGGTCGATGCGGCGATCGCCGAGCAGGAATTCCCGGCGCACGTGCTGGCGGCCCTCGGCGGGCGCGGCAACACGCGCGCGCTTGGACTCATCACGAGCCACCTCAATGATCCGAGGGCTGGCGTGCGGCGGTGGACCGTGAACGCGTTCAGCAACACGATGATTCGAATGAACCGGGTGGTGGCGCGGCAGCAGCTCACGGGCGCTCTCGCGGGCCTGACCTACGCCGACACCCGGCAGCGCGTCACCGCACTGATCGCGACGCTCGAGAAGCCCTGATCCTTTCCCCGACCGGCGCCGATCGCGGATCCGGCGGAGAGACGAGCGACGAGAGCGACCAGCTTGCGCGGAAGGATCTCCGCGGTCCGGCTGGTTTCTCTCGTCTCTCGTCTCTCGTCTCTCGTCTCTCGTCTCTCGTCGCTTCTACGCCGCAGCCGCCTCCCGCGAATTCCCCATGACCCCGGAGTAAAGCAGGATCACCGCGAACCCCAGATGCAGATAGCGGTCCTTGCCGCCGACCGGAGCCAGGTTGGCGAGCATGTCGACCATCGCGGGGATGAATCCCAGGATCGCCAGCAGCAGGAACAACACGCCGGCCTGCTTGCAGTACGCCGTGGCACCGGCCGCCGTGCGCGCCGCGTTGAGTCCCCAGAGACCGATCAGGATATGGACAACGTTGTGCACCACGTTGACCGGGAAGAGACCGAACTCCGACCCGGTGGTCATGTTCATGCTGCCGCTGAAGAAGCCGATCACGCCAAGCAGGATGAACACCCAACCAAAGAGCTTCGCGATCGTCTGATTCATCGATCCTCCAAGCGAGCGGTTGCAGGGGAAGGGCCGGTGACCCGGCTGCACTATCATACCGCCGATACGTCGGCTGGCAAGCAGTCGAGCCGCGAATGGCGGCCACCCCGCCCAGACGGACTGTACCGATCCCACACCGCCACGGGCCGAAGCTGAAACCGGGGGCTTACCGCTTCTCGCTGTTGGAGATAGCTTCAGGCTCTTCACCCAACACAATCGCTCACCGCCGCACGGAGGTTCGCATGGATCTGGTCGCCCGCGTCAAGGGAATCCTCTTGAGCCCCAAGACCGAGTGGGGTGTCATTGATACCGAGCCGACCACCGTGGGCTCGCTCTACACCGGCTACATCATCCCGCTGGCCGCGATCCCCGCCATCGCCGGATTCATCGGAATGTCCGTGCTCGGCTACAACGTTCTCGGCACCTCGATTCGGTTTTCGATGGGGAGTGGCATCGAGCGAGCAATCCTCCAGTTCCTCCTTTCGTTGGCAATGACCTACGTGCTGGCACTGATCATCGACGCCTTGGCGCCGAACTTCGGCGGCCAGAAGAGCCAGCTCCAGGCGCTCAAGGTCGCCGCCTATTCGAGCACCGCGTTCTGGGTCGCCGGTATTTTCACGATCCTTCCAGCGCTCGGCATTCTCGCCATCCTCGGCCTCTACTCGTTGTACCTCTTCTACCTCGGCCTGCCGGTGCTGATGAAGGCGCCGCAGGAGAAGGCCATGGCGTATACCGTCGTGGTGATCGTTTGTGCGATTGTCGTCGGTGTCGTGATCGGACTGATTACGAACCAGGTTGTCCCAATGCCCGGATACGGCCGCCTGACCCCGTGACGTCGGCCTCACCCTATTGCACAGGAACCCAGCCATGATCATCAAACGAATTGACCCGATGTCGTACGCCAAGATCGCCGGCGTACTCTGCGCGGCAATCGGCCTCATCGCGGGACTGTTCGTCGCGCTGGTCGGTAGTGTGGGTGGCGGAATGATGGGGAACTTCGGGATGGCTGCGATCATCGTCATGCCGATCCTCTACGGAGTCTTCGGCTTCATCGGCTCGGCGATCACCGCGATGATCTACAACGCGGTCGCAGGCTGGGTCGGCGGGGTCAAGATCGAGGTTGAGTAGCAGCGGATGGCCGACGTCGATGCTTCCCGCGCGCCGGTCTCGACCAAGACGGCGCGCAATGTCCTGATCGTCCTGACGTTCGTCAATCTCTTCAACTATATCGATCGTTTTGTCGTCGCCGGCCTGACCGAGACGCTCAAGCGATCCGCGCTCCAGCTGAGCGACAAGAAGATCGGCCTGCTGGCGACGGCGTTCCTCGCCGTCTATGCGCTGGTGTCGCCGCGCTTTGGCACGCTGGGTGACACGCGGAGCCGACCCCGTGTCATCGCCTTTGGTGTTGCGGTTTGGAGTATTGCGACGGCGCTCGGCGGATTCGCCATCGGTTTCGTCTCGCTCTTCGTCGCGCGTGCCTTCGTCGGCGTGGGCGAAGCGGCGTACGGCACGATCGCGCCGAGCGTGTTGGCCGACTGCTTTCCCAGGCGTCGACGGGGCCGGGTCTTTGCGATTTTCTACACCGCGATTCCGGTGGGGGGTGCGATAGGCTTCCTCGTGGCCGCCCTGATGGGCGAGCATTGGCGCGCGGCGTTCTTCGTCGCCGGCATTCCGGGGCTGGCGCTCGCGTGGTTGCTGCTCCGCCTGCCTGATCCGCCGCGTGGCGTCGAGGACAACGATCCGGTGGGTCACCCGCCCGCAGGTCCCGGCGTCTGGCGGCACTATCTGCAGCTGTTGCGCAACCGGCAATACGCCTTCACCGTGTTCGGCTATGCCGCGTACACGTTCGCCCTCGGCGGTCTCTCGTGGTGGATGGTCTCGTTCCTCGAACGCGTGCATCACACGCCGCACAAGGATGCGGCCGGCCAGGTCGGCGTTATTGTGGTGGTGACCGGACTCCTCGGGACGTTCATCGGTGGGTGGCTCGGGGATTATTTCCTCCGGCACACGCGCCACGCCTACCTGCTGGTCTCCGGCACGGCGACGCTCCTCGCGGCACCGTGCGCGTACCTGGCGCTCACGGCGACCGATCCGACCGTGTATATCACCGCACTGGTCGCCGCGGAGCTGTTGATCTTCGCATCGACGGGGCCGATCAACTCGGCGATCGTAAATTATGTCGCCCCCACAGAACGTGCGACCGCGATGGCATTCAGCATTCTCTTGATTCATGCCATCGGCGATGTGCCGTCGCCATACATCGTGGGTGCGCTCTCCGATGCACGCTCGGCCGCGCTGCTCTCGGGCATCGCCGGAAGGCCTTCGCCGACACAGGTCGCGGTGGCTGAAGCCGCCGGATTGCAGCATGCCGTGTTGATCCTGCCGGTGGCGATCCTGATCGGCGGCGTGATTTGGACGGTGGGAGGACTGCGGAAAGAAGTGAGAAGTGTGGCGTAAGCTCATCTCGCTCGTCGTCCGCGTCTTCTTTCGCCGAGTCGTGATCACGGGCGCGGAACACGTGCCGCCCACCGGCCCGGTGTTGCTGCTGCTCAACCATCCCAACTCGCTGGTCGATCCGCTCCTGCTGCTCGGCCTCGCACCGCGCCGAGTCGTCTTCCTGGCCAAGGAACCGCTGTTCCGGATTCCCATTGTCGGCATGCTCACCCGCGCCATGGGTTCGATCCCGGTGTATCGCCGGATGGATGGCGCGGACACGTCGCAGAATCGCCAGACGTTCGAGCGGGTCTGGCAGGAACTCGCCCGGGGTGGTGCGATCGCACTCTTTCCCGAGGGCACGTCGCACAGCGACCCCAAGATGCGCCCCTTCAAGACCGGGTCGGCGCGGATGGCGCTCGGCGCGGCGAGCATGAACCCCGGACCCCCTGTGGTCATCGTTCCGGGCGGACTGTACTACACGGCGAAGGTGACGTTCCGCAGTTCGGCGGTACTCTGCTTCGGCGAGCCGATCACCGTTGTATCGGAGCCGCTCGGGCGTGACGGCGAGCCGACGCAGGAAGGCGTGCGGGCGCTCACGGCACGCCTGCAGGAGGCATTGTCGAAGGTCACGCTTGAGGCGGATCAGGAGGAGGCACTGCGACTGGTCACGCGGGCGGAACGCATCTTCTCCTCGGTAGAAGGGCCCGGAACGAAGGACCGCGACCTCACGAGACAGTTCGCGCTGCGGCAGCGGTTTCTTCGGGGGTACGCGCAGCTGCGGATTCGCATGCCGGACCGGATCGCGGCTGTGGAACAGATGCTGGCCCGCTACGACGCGGAACTCGGCGCTGCGGGGATGGCACCCGAAAACATGCTGGAATCACGACTCACCGTCGGTACGGTAACCAGGAATGCCGCAATCGCCGTGGTGACGCTGCTCTTGCTGGCGCCGTTGGCTGTCGTCGGCGTCTTCATCCACTTGCCGGCCTACAAGATCACCGGTCCGTTGATCACCCGTGCTGCCAAGGTGGAGCGGGACGTGGTTGCTACGACCAAGATCTTTGCCGCAGCGGCGGTGTTTCCGTTGATCTGGTTTGCGATCGCGTGGTTGGTATGGCGGCGCTGGGGAGTGGCGTACGCCGCGCTCGCCTTTGTCCTCTGTCCAGTGTCCGGCTACGGGGCGCTGCTCTTCGTGGAACAACTCGATCGGCTGGTCGGCTCGGCGCGCGGACTCTCGTTGCGCCTGCTCCGCCCGCGGGCGTTCCGACGCCTCGAGGCGCAGCGCCGGAAGATTCGCGAGGCGATTCTTGCCCTCGACGGGGAGATTGAGTGAGCGGCGCCTACGGCGTCACCGGCTGACCATACCCCGCCTTGATCCGCTCCGGGTGCTGGATCAGGTTCTCGACGAAGAATTCCATCATCCGCTGGTAGTTCACGCCCGAGTGCCCGACATCCGGCTGCAGCTGCAGCTCGAAGCTCTTGCCGGCACCCTGCAGTGCCTTGATCATCTGCATCATGTTGGTGTTATGCACGTTGTCGTCGACCGTGCCATAGTCGAGGAGCAGGCGCCCGGTCAGGTTCTTCGCATACGTCATCGTCGAACCCTTGTCGTACCCGTCCTTGTTTTCCTCGGGGATCCACATGTACCGCTCGGTGTAGATCGTGTCGTAGTTTCGCCAATCCGTCGGTGGCGATGACGACGACGCGACGGTGAACACGTCAGGGTGACGCAAGATCTCCATCAATGCCGTGTACCCGCCGTATGACGTACCGTAAATGCCGACGCGATCCTTGGCCACGTACCGGCGGTTCCAGAGCGCCTTCACCCCCTCGGCCATGTCGTCCATCTCGGTCTGGCCAAGCTTGAGGTAGATGGCGTCGAGCCTGCGCTTCCCCATCCCGGGCGCAGCGCGCGACATGAGCGAGATGATCAGGAAGCCGTATTCCGCCTGCGCGTTGCCGGTGCTGAAGGTTTCGGTCACGCCGACGCCAGCAGCCGGCCCGCCGTATTCGGAGGTGAGCACCGGATACTTCCGGGTCGAGTCAAAGTTGATCGGATACCAGATCTCGCCGTAGAGCTGCGTCTTGCCGTCCGCCGCCAGGTATGGGTAGACCTCGGCCTTCCGGACGCCGCGCTGTTCCATCACCGACACATCGCTTTTCGCGAGCTGCGCCAGCGTCTTGCCGGTCGCCACCTCGACCACGCTCGACGTCGGCGCGTTGTCATGCGTCTGTGCCACATCGATCACGTACTTGCCGTCCGGCGAGATATCGACCTGATGGGAGAACGCCGGATCCGTGATGCGCCGATCGCCCTTGCCGTCGAGGCCGACCTTGTGCAACTGCACCTTCATATAGTTGTCGCCGTCGCGCGCCATGTACCAGAGCGTATTCGCCTTTTCATCGACACGAACGATTCCCGCCACTTCAAACTGGTTGTTCGTGACGGTCGCAAGCAGCCGCCCGCTCAGGTTGTACAAGTAGTAGTTCTTGTAACCATTGCGCTCCGATTCCCAGAGGAAGCGCGTACTGTCGGCGAGATAGCGCATCGGCGGATGGTTCTCCACCCAGCCGGTTGGCCACTCCTCGTGGATGATCGCCTTGCACAGGCCGGTCTCGGGCGAGCAGATCGCCAGCTCGAGGATATTCTGGCGCCGATTGGTCCGGTGAATCAGGAGGTTTTCGCCGTCTGGCGACCATGCCACGTCGTAGACATAGTGACCGACGACATCGTTGGCGAACGGCTTGCCGTCACGCGCATCAACGTGGATGCTCCGCTTCGTGGCGAGATCGTACACGAAGAGATCGACAACCGGATTGGGCACGCCCGGCTTGGGATACGCCTCGACGTCGACGCGCGTCTGGATCTTGGTTTCGTCATTGGTGATGTAGAAGTCGGGAACCTTGCTCTCGTCGAAGCGGAAGTAGGCGAGCCTGGTGCTCGACGGATTCCACCACATCGCGGTCGTCTGCGCCAGTTCCTCGCCGTACACCCAGGACGCCGTACCGTACTTGATTCGTTCCTTTTCGTTCCCGTCGCGAGTGACGGCGGCCTCGCCGCTGGCATCGGCGTTGCACACCGACACATTGTGGTCGCGATACGTCGCGAGCAGCTTGCCGTCCGGCGAATTGGCGACCGGTCGCTGACGACCGCGCACCGGCGGCGGAAGTGCCGCGCCACCGCAGCCGTGGATCATCGACGCGGCGCCCGCGCCACGCCCACCCGCCCCGCGGCCGCCGCGCCCCGCGGTCGGATCCGCCGGCGCGGCCGCGGCGGCGGCGGCGGCGGCCACATCGGCGACCTTCTTGCTGGCAAAGTCGAGGTGAAAGCGCTTGCTGTCCCACGAATAGTCCACACCCTTGCGGTCGGCCGCCCAGACGATCGCCTGCTTGTTCCCGGCCTCGCCGGCTGCGCTACCGCTACCACTCCCGCGACCACCACCGCCGCCGACGCCGCCGACGATCCCACCAGGCCCGATGACCGAGCCCGATTTCATGACGCCCTGATAGAGCGGCGCGTTCTTGGTGAACTGATCGTAGCCCGGCATCGCCTTGAGTCGATCCTGTGCGTGCGCCGCTGCGGGGAGCACCAGAAACAAGCCGAGCGTGGCGCCAGCGACCACAAGGGTGCATCGGTTTTGCATTACTTGGCGCCCTTCGCGTCGTGGATCGCCTTGGTCAGTTCCTCGTAGGAGGTCGGGTCAACCTCGCGAAACGGATTCATCACGTAGGAAATCTTGCCGTTGGGCGCGACAACAAAGACGATTCGTCGCTCGTACCGTCCGCCGGGGGCCAGCGTGGCGTACAACTTCCCCGCGGTACCATCGACGTCGCTCAGCATCGTGAAGGGAAACTTCTCTTCCGTGGCCCACGACGCGATGTCCTTGACCGAATCGGTGCTGACAGCGAGCAACGTCACATCCTTCCCGCCGCCGAAGACTTCCGTGTACTTGTCGCGGTACGCCTTCATCTGGATCGTGCAGCCGCCGCTGCGCTGCCGCGGATAGAAGGCGATCACCACCGTCCGCCCCTTGAGGTCGGACAGCTTGACCGACTTGGCCGAGATGCCGGCCCAGGTGCCGGCCGCGAGGGTGAAGTCAGGCGCCACATCGCCGACCTTGGGGCTAGTGGCCGCGGGCGTGACTACCTGCTGGGCCATCAGGGCTGCGGGAAAGACAACGGCAGCACAAAGAGTACGAAACGCGAGACGCATGATGTTTACCTCGAAATTGTGGGAACGACGCGCCAGATCTTGCCGACCTGGTCAGATGCGATATAGAGCGCGCGACCATCCGGAGCCATCGCGACCCCGCCGATCTTGATGCTGCCGGCGGTGCCGTCGGCGAACGTGGTGTACGTACCCACCGCCTTGCCGCCCTTGAACGGAATAAATACGACGCGGAATCCGGCCGCCGGCAGTGGCGCGCGGTTCCACGAACCGTGGAAGGCCAGAAACGCGCCCGCTGCGTATTCCGGGCCGAAGCTGTTCCTTGCCGGCATGAACGCGAGCTGCATCGGCGCCCAATGTCCCGGGAACGCGATCACCGGCTGCGTCTTGCTCGCGCAATCGCCCTGTTTCATGCCGTCGCCGCCGTACTCGGGTGCCTGGACCTTCTTGTGCGCCAGCGGATCGTAGTAGCAATAGGGCCAGCCGAGGTCGGCGCCCTTGGTGAACATGGCGAATTCCTCGGCCGGCTTCTCGGCGTTGTCCGAGTCAGAGAAGCCGAGGGCGCCGCGCAGGTCGTCGCGGCCGTGGGTCGCGCCCCAGAGTACGCCGGTGGTCGGTTCGACGGCGAGTGCCATCCCGTTGCGCACGCCGGTGGTCCAGTGTTCGCCGTTGGCGGGCGTCTGATCGGGCTTGCTCGCGCTGTATCGCCACGTTCCCGCGCGCGTCGGCAGCTCCGGGCATGGCTGTTTGCCGGGAGACTTGGCCGTGCGATCTGCCTGCTGGCACGAATTGGACGCCGAACCATGGTCGACAAAGATGAAGTTGTCGTTCGACAGTGCGAGCGTCTTGGCGGTGTGACCACCGGTCGGCAGCCCACTCACAATCACCACACCAGTGTCGGTGGGCGTAAGCGAGCCCGGCTTCCAGGCGAATCGGATGACGCGATCGTTGGGCGCGAAGAAGATGGCGTCCGGGCCCAGCGCGATTCCGGTGCCGGAGCCGCTACCGAAGGTCGCTGTGGTATCGGCGTGTCCGGTCTCCTTCCGGTCGCGCAGTGCGGTCACGCCCGCACGACCGCCAGCGGCGAACACGTCACCATTGGGCGCCACGGCGATGTGTCGCACGCCAGGGAGCGACGCGAATACCGTTGCGCAGAAACCTTTCGGCAGTACGAGTCCACCGTTGTCGGTATCGCAGGCGGGTGCCGGCTGGTGGCGGAAGGCGAGCAGTACGCCAGCCGCAGCGAGCGGGGCGATGAGGGGCAGAGTGCGTCGCATGGAGATGTCTCGGGTCGCGAGTCGAGTGGTTCGAGCCGCTTGAAGATAGCTCCGGCTACCGGCCATTGGGCGGGTGGGGCTCGATCAGGAGGATCGGGCGGTGGTCGCCCTCGACACTCGACGATTATCTTCGCCCCCATGGCCGGCGAATATATCTTCACGATGCGGGACCTTCGCAAGATCGTCCCGCCCCAGCGCGAGATCCTCAAGGGGATTTACCTCTCCTTCTATCCGGGCGCCAAGATCGGCGTCATTGGCGGCAACGGCGCCGGCAAGTCGTCCTTGCTCCGCATCATGGCGGGGGTGGACCAGGATTTCCTCGGCGAGGCGAAGCCCGCCGACGGGGTACGGATCGGCTACCTGCCCCAGGAGCCGCTGCTCGACCCGACCAAGGACGTCCGCGGCAACGTCGAGGAGGCGCTCCAGCCGATTCGCGACCTGTTGACCAAATTCGAGGAGATCAGCGCGAAGTTCGCCGAGCCGATGACCGACGACGCGATGCAGGCGCTGCTCGACAAGCAGGCGGCACTGCAGGACCGGATCGACGCCGCGAACGCGTGGGAACTCGACCGCACGCTCGACATCGCGATGGATGCGCTCCGTTGCCCTCCCGGCGACGCCACCGTCGCCACGCTCTCCGGTGGCGAGAAGCGGCGCGTTGCGCTCTGTCGCCTGCTCCTCTCCAAGCCGGACATGTTGTTGCTCGACGAACCGACCAACCATCTCGACGCCGAATCGGTCGCCTGGCTGGAGCGCTACCTCAAGGAATTCCCGGGCACGGTCGTCGCGATCACGCACGATCGTTACTTCCTCGACAACGCCGCCGAGTGGATCCTCGAACTCGAACACGGCGCCGGGATTCCCTGGAAGGGGAATTACTCATCGTGGCTTGACCAGAAGGAGAAGAAGCTCGAGGTCGAGGAGAAGCAGGCCTCCGCGCGCCGCCGCACGCTCGAGCGCGAGCTCGAATGGGTGCGGATGAGCCCGAAGGCGCGCCAGGCGAAGAGCAAGGCGCGCCTCGCCGCGTACGAAACGCTGGTGCAGGAAGAGCAAAAGGCCGACGCGACGGGCCACGAGATCCTGATTCCGCCGGCGCCGCGCCTTGGCGACGAGGTCGTCATCGCGAAGAAGTTGTCCAAGGGGTACGGCGACAAGCTCCTGTTCGACAACCTCGACTTTTCGCTGCCGCGCAGCGGCATCGTCGGCGTGATCGGCCCCAACGGCGCCGGCAAGACAACACTGTTCCGGATGATCATTGGTGAAGAGCAGCCCGACGGCGGTGAACTGATCGTCGGGCAAACGGTGCAGCCCGCGTATGTGGACCAGTCGCGCGAGGCGCTCGATCCCGACAAGACCGCCTACCAGGAAATCGCCGGCGACCTCGACACGCTGCAGTTCGGCAGCCGGAGCATCAACGCCCGGGCGTACTGCGGCTGGTTCGGCTTCCGCGGCAGTGACCAGCAGAAGAAGACCGGCCTCCTGTCCGGCGGCGAGCGTAACCGCTTGCACCTGGCCAAGCTCCTCAAGACTGGCGGCAACCTGCTGCTGCTCGACGAACCGACTAACGATCTCGACGTCGACACGCTGCGGGCACTCGAGGATGCTCTGCTCACCTTCTCCGGCTGCGCCGTGGTGATTTCACACGATCGCTGGTTCCTCGACCGGATCGCAACCCACATCCTGGCGTTCGAAGGCGATTCCGAGGTCGTGTGGTACGAGGGGAACTACCAGGACTACTCGGCCGATCTCAAGAAGCGGAAGGGCGTCAGCGCCGATCAGCCGCATCGGATCAAGTACCGGAAGCTGACGCACTAGGGGCAGGCGGCAACCCTCCGCGCTTATCTTGCCTTCAGGCAATCGCTCATCCGTCTTGGCCACGCCGGTGGAGACCCTGAATGTTGTTGTCGCGCACCAAGATTCCGGCGCTACCCCCCCGCCTGGAAGGACTGGCCGCGTTGGCCGTCAACCTCGCGTGGAGCTGGCACCGGCAGGCCCGCGCGCTCTTCCGGCGCGTGGACGAAATGCTGTGGCGAGATTCGCATCACAACCCGATCGTCCTGCTGCGCCACGTCGCACCGGAACGCCTCGAAGCGCTCGCGAAGGACGCGGATTTCTGTTCGCACTACGACGTGGTCATGGCGTGGCTCGAGCTCGAACAGGTGAGCGGCGGCGGCTGGTTCCGCGATCACTATCCGGACGTTGCCGTCGACCGCCCGGTCGCCTATTTCTGCGCCGAATTCGGGCTGCACGCGTCGGTGCCGATCTACTCCGGTGGACTCGGCGTCCTCGCTGGCGATCACTGCAAGACGGCATCCGACCTTGCGCTGCCGTTCGTCGGCGTGGGACTCTTCTACAAGAAGGGGTATTTCGACCAGCGGATCACGCCGCTGGGCTGGCAGGAAGATTCCGATGAGGAAGTGAACCCGGACAACACGCCACTCGTCCCGGTTCCCGGCGCCGATGGTACGCCGTGGGTCACCGTGCTGAACACGTTCGGCCGCGCGGTACACATCGGTGCCTGGACAATGACGGTCGGACGCGCGCCGCTCTATTTCCTCGACACCGACCTCGAGCTCAATCACGAAGACGATCGGACCCTCACGAGCAAGCTCTACTCCGGCGGCGCCGGGATGCGCCTGCGTCAGGAATGGATCCTCGGCACTGGCGGCGTGCGCGTGCTGCGCGCACTCGGAATCCATCCCGGCGCGTGGCACGCCAACGAAGGTCACGCGGCGTTCATGATGCTCGAACGGCTGCGTGAGCTGGTGGGGTCGGGCACGACGATGGCCGCCGCGAAAACCGAGGTACGCCGCACGTCGGTCTTCACCACCCATACGCCGGTGCCCGCCGGACACGATGCATTCGATGTGAGCCAGGTCGCCGAATGCGCCGGGATGCGGTACCTCGAAGACTTCGGCGCTGATGCGGAGCACGCCGTCACGCTTGGCGTGCATCCCCGCCACGATACCCGCGAGTTCCAGATGACCGTGCTGGCGATCCGGCTCGCCGGGCACGTCAACGGAGTCGCGCAGCGCCACGGCATCGTCTCGCGTGAGTTGTGGGGCGACCTGTGGAGCGATCGACCGCTGGAACAGGTTCCCATCGGGGCGGTCACCAACGGCGTCCACCTCGCGACCTGGATGGCCAACCCGATGATGCGGCTGCTCGACTACCATCTCGGCGACGACTGGGGCGACCGGCTCGACGAGCCGGAAACCTGGGACGCCGTGCTCGGCCTCGACGTGCGCGAGGTGTGGTTCACCCATTACGAGCTCAAGCGGACACTGTTGCGCCACCTGCGCGAAGAGGCCCGCCGTCGTTGGCGCGATGAATGGAGCGAAGCCGCACAGGTGGTCGCCGCCGGCACGCTGCTCGACCCCACCGTGTTCACGATCGGGCTCGCCCGCCGGTTCGCCACCTACAAGCGCGCCAACCTCCTGTTCAGCGACATCGAGCGGCTGCGGGCACTCGTGACCAACACCATGCGTCCGGTGCAGCTGGTCATCGCCGGCAAGGCGCATCCACAGGACACGCCCGGCAAACAGCTCCTGCAGTCGCTCTACCACTTTGCCCGCGACCCGATGTTCGAGGGACGAGTGGCGTTCCTCGAAGACTACGACATGCACCTGGCGCACTTGCTGGTGCAGGGCGTCGACCTGTGGCTCAACGTGCCACGCGTGCCACTGGAAGCATCGGGCACCAGTGGCATGAAGGCGGCCCTCAACGGCGTACCGCAGCTCAGCACCATCGATGGCTGGTGGGAAGAAGGGTTCAACGGCAAGAACGGTTGGGCGATCCCCAAGGCCAGCACCGATGCGACCGCCGACGCTGAGGACGCCGAGCATCTCTACCAGCTGCTCGAGCGGGAAATCGTGCCGCTCTGGTACGACCAGGACGCCAACCGCATCCCGCGCCGTTGGGTGCAGCGGATGAAGGAGTCGATTCGGATCGCCGGGCGCCAGTTCACGGCGCGCCGGATGCTGCAGAACTACGTTGACAGGTACTACGCGCCGATTCTTCGCGGCGACCCGTTCGTGGATGATCCACCGCTCGGATGACCTCATGAATGCGCAGCAGCGGTTCGCCCTCCCGCCCGTCGCCGGCGAGCAGCCGACGATCGTCCACCTTTCGGCAGAGTACTTCCCGTATGCGCGCACCGGCGGGTTGGCCGAGGCCGCCTGGGGTCTCCACCGCGACCAGCATCGCAACGGCCTCAAGACGATGGCGATCGTGCCGTTGTACCGCACGGTGCGACAGCACGTCCGCCGCCTCGAGCCCGCCGGTGATCCGTTCACGCTTCAGTTCGGCGCTCGCGCCGAGACCTTCCGGCTGTGGCGCGAACTCGAGCCCGCTTCGGAAACGCCGACCTGTTTCCTCGAACACGACGGCTTCTTCGACCGCGACGGGCTGTACGGTGAGCACGGCGCCGACTATCCCGACAACTACCGCCGTTTCGCGGCGTTCGCCGCGGCATCGGTGGCGGCCCTCCCGCGCGTCACCAACGGTGCCGTGCTGCTGCACGCTCACGACTGGCACGCCGCGCTCGCGGCCGTGTATCTCCGCACGTGGTGGAAGGGAAATCCGTGGTTCGACCGCATTCCAGTCGTTCTCTCCGTCCACAACGGCGGCTACCAGGGCCACTTCGGCGCCAACGTCATCCCCGACATCGGCCTGCCGTGGGACGTGTTCACGCCGGACAAGCTCGAGTGGTACGGCAAGACGAATTACCTCAAGGGCGGCCTGACCCATACGGACATGGCGACGACCGTGAGCCCCACCCACTCGGAAGAGCTGCGCACACCGGCCGGTGGCTTCGGTCTCCAGGAAGTGTTCGAGTGGCTGGGGAACCGCTTCACCGGCGTACTGAACGGCATCGACCAGAGTGTCTGGAACCCGGCGACCGATCCGCAGATCGCCGCGCAATTTTCCGCGGCTGATCTCGATGGCAAGCGGGCCTGCAAGCTCGACCTGCAGCACCGGCTCGGCTTGCCCGAGAACCCGTTCCTCCCGGTGGTGGCGTCGATCGGCCGGATGGCGACGCAAAAGGGCCTCGACATCGTGGTGCACAACCACGCCCTCTTTCACCTCGCGGCGCAGTACGTCTTCATGGGGAGCGGAGACCAGCGGCTCGAGGACGCCGTGCACGCGCTGCACACGGCGATGCCGAGCCGCGTGGGCGTGGTGACGAAGTTCTCTGATTCGCTCGAACATGTGATGATCGCCGGGGCCGACCTCTACCTGATGCCATCGCAGTACGAGCCGTGCGGCCTCACGCAGATGCGGGCGCAACGGTACGGCACCGTGCCGGTCGCGCGCCGGGTGGGCGGCCTGGCGGATACCATCGACGACGGCCTCACCGGTTTCCTGTTCGATGCGTTCGACGAACGCGCACTGGTCGGCGGAATGTGGCGCGCAATGACCGAGCATCGCTCCGCCAAGGCGTGGCGGGAGATGCAGCGCGAGGCGATGTCGCGCGACTTCGGCTGGGACCGGGTCGCCGAGCGATATAACGACATCTATACGCGGGCAATCGCGCTGGCCGCGAGGCGCACTCGGTGACGGTCCGATTTGTCCTCACGCTGCACAGTCACCTGCCCTGGGTGCTCCACCATGGCCGCTGGCCGCACGGATCCGATTGGATCTGCGAGGCCGCGCTCGACAGCTATCTCCCGCTGGTGACCATGCTGGAGGCGCTCGAAACGGAAGACGTAGCGCCGGCCATCACCCTTGGCATCACGCCAATCCTCGCCGCGCAGTTCGCGCACCCGTCATTTCGGGAAGAACTCGACACCTACTTCGCGCACCGGCTCAAGACGATCGACGAGGCACCCGAGTCACTCCGCCACACCGGTGACGAGTCTCTGCTACCGGTGGTGGCGTTCTGGAAGAGCCACGTGGAGTTGTTGCAGGCCACGTGGGAGCGCATCGGCAAGGACTTGATCGCGGCGTTCCGCCGCCACGCGCTCGCAGGCCGGATCGAATTGATCTCGTCAGCGGCAACGCACGGCTTCCTCCCATTGCTGGCACGTGACGAGAGCATTCGCTTCCAGCTCCTCGTCGGGCGCTCGGAACATGCGCGCCACTTCGGCGACTTGCCGCGCGGCTGCTGGGTTCCAGAGTGCGCCTACCGCCCGCGCGGCCCGTGGCAACCGTTGCCGGCGGCCGTGCGACGCCCGACCCGTGCCGGCATCGAAGACCACCTCCGGTACGCCGGGTTCCAATGGTTCTTCGTCGACGCACACGTCGTCGAAGCCGGCGAGACCTACGATCTCTACAGCGGCGAGACGCGGCCACGCTCACCCAAGGGCGCCAAGCGTTCGCCGTACCAGGGGTACCGGGTCGGCAACGTGGCGCGCGGCCGCCCGATCTACGTCCTGGTGCGCGACCCGAAGACCACGGCACAGGTCTGGAGCCGGCACGGTGGGTATCCGGGCGAGGGCGCCTATCTGGAGTTCCACAAGATCCGCCACCCGGGCGGGCTCAAGCTCTGGCGGGTGACCGACGCTGCGGCGGATCTCGGCGCGAAACAGCCATATGACGCGGCAGCTGCGCAGGAGATGGCGATCAGGCACGCCGAGCACTTCGGGTCGCTGCTCGAGACAATCACGAAGGATGCCAAGCCGCGGGACCACGCCATCATCGCCCCGTTCGATACCGAGCTGTTCGGACATTGGTGGTTCGAGGGAATGGATTTCCTCAAGTCGCTCTACGAGCGCGTCGCGGCGCCGGGCGCTGGGGCGAGCGCCCAGAGCTGCATCGCGTCGACCGCCGGCGCCGCGCTCGCCGCATTTCCACCGCGAACCTCGCTGCGCATGAGCACCGGGTCGTGGGGGAAAGACGGCGACTTCTCGATGTGGCTCAATCCGGAAACCGAGTGGACCTGGCTGCGCCTCTGGTCGCTGGAGGAGCGCTTCTGGAATGCCGTGCCAGCGGCGATGCCGCGCTGGGAGGCCCGCGGGGTGCTGGAACAAGCTGCGCGCGAGCTGTTGCTGGCGCAGAGCTCCGATTGGCAGTTCATCATCTCGACCGGTGCCGCGGGCGACTACGCCACCAAGCGCTTCGTCGAACATTGCGAGGCCCTCGAGTCGCTGCTGCCGTTCCTGGAGCACCCGACATCCGACCTGACCGCTGGCAGTGCCCTTGCCAGCGCGCTGCAGGTGATCGACGGGCCGTTCCCCGACCTGATCGGCGCCATCGCCGCAGCGTCCGACGTCACCGCAGCCTGAACGATGCGTAACATCGTAATTCACGGCCACTTTTATCAGCCACCGCGGGAAGACCCGTGGCTGGAGCTGGTGCCGCACGAGTTGAGTGCTGCGCCCGATCACGACTGGAACGAGCGGATCACCCGGCAATGTTACGCACCGCTCGCGCGCGCACCGGTGGTCGATGCCCAGGGCCGGCTCGCGCGCCTGGTCAACGCCTATGCCTGGTGCTCATTCGACATTGGACCGTCGCTCTTTCGCTGGCTCGACGGGCATGCGCCCGACGTGGCGGCGGCAATCGTCGCGGGTGATCGCGAATCGGCGGATCGCCTGGGCCACGGCAATGCCATCGCGATGCCGTATCACCATGCGATCCTCCCCTTGCTGTCGCGGCGTGACAAGGTCACCGAGGTCCGCTGGGGTATTCGCGACTTCCGCCAGCGCTTTGGTCGCGAGCCCCAGGGGATGTGGTTGCCGGAAACGGCGGTCGACGACGAAACGCTCACCGTGCTGGCCGACGAACGCATCCGATTCACCGTGCTGGCGCCGAACCAGGTGACTGCGTACCCGCCATTCGGGCGCCCCGGACGCTGGACCGGAAGCGGGCGCGAGCTCGCGGTCTTCGTCTACGATGGCCCATCTGCCCATCACGTTGCGTTCGGCGGCGCACTCGATGACGTCTCGCGCTGGGAAGCGAACCTGAATGCGTTCCCGCTCGCCGACGATGGTGGCGTGAGCGTGGTCTCACTGGCCACCGATGGCGAGACGTTCGGTCATCATCACCGGCTCGGCGCCACCGCGCTCGCCGCGCTGATCGATCGCGTCAGCCGACGCGACGACGCCAGGCTCACCAACTTCGCGGCGATCCTCGACACCGCGCCACCGCGATTTGACGTGACGCTGATCGCACCCAGCTCGTGGAGCTGTCCGCACGGCGTCGATCGCTGGCGCCGCGCCTGCGGCTGCCGCTACGAGCCCGGCACGTCGCAGGAATGGCGCGCACCGTTGCGGGACGGGTTGGAGACACTTGGCGCCGGCATCACCGAGGCGGTGCAACGCCACTGGCCTGCCGCGGGCGGCGACATCTGGACCGCGCGCGACATCGCGGGACCCGACCTCACCGGGGCACCCCAACTCGCGGCCGATGCCCGGGTGCTTCTCGAGGTCGAACAACATGCGCTGGCAATGTTTACGTCGTGCGCCTGGTTCTTCGACGACATCGGTCGCCTCGAACCGCGGATCGTGCTCCGCCACGCAACACGCGCACTCGAACTCCTGCCGAGCGCCGACAGTGCCCGCCTCGAGGCCGCACTCGTTGCGACCCTGGCGCACGCACAAAGCAATGATCCGGACAAGGGTGACGGGGCCACGATCTGGCGCCGCGACGTACTGCCGGACGCGGCGGGACCCGCGCATCTCGCCGCCGCCCTCGGCGCGCTGCGCGAACTCGCCCCCGCTGCCCTGGACGATTGGCACATGCCAGCCCATGACTGGCGCGTCGACGGTGATGACATCGTGACGATACACCGCCGTACCGGCGGCGAGTCTCGCTGGCACGTCGAACCGGTCACCCTCGGCCTGCTCGCAATTCATGCCGATGTTGGTACCGTCCCCGCGACCGTCGCGCGCGTGGTCCGGATCGCCGCATACCCGGAGCCGATCCGCGAGGCGCTGCGCGAGATCGCCACCCCGATGGTCCTCGAGGCGACCCTCACACCCGGCGACGCGGCCGCGCTCAGCGCCGGCCTGCTCGATCAAGCCGCGGCCCGCGGCCGCGCCCTCGCCGGGGCGTGGCTCCTCGTCGCCCGCGACGGCCTCGACGATGCCGGTATCGTCGTGCACAGCGTGCTCGACCTGTTCGACCTCGACGCGGTACCGATTTCCGATGCCCAGCGCGCCGACGCGTTCGTGCGCCTGACAGCGCAACCGATGACACCCATGCGAGAGGCGTTGGCGGAGCGGTTGGGAATCGCGCCGTGACTCCGCCGCTCCGCTTCTGCTTTGCCTTGCACGTCCACCAGCCGTGGGGCAACTTCGACCGCGTGTTCGAGGAGCACCTCCACGACGTCTATCGCCCGCTCCTCCGGTCCCTGATGGACGGTGAGTTCTGGCCGGTGGCGCTGCACATCTCCGGTCCGCTGCTCGAATGGCTCGACACCAACGCGCCCGACTTCGTCGATGAAATCGGCGAGCACGCGGCGGCGGGCAGGCTGGAGATCCTCTGTGCCGGCCACGACGAGCCGATCCTCGCCGTTCTCTCACGCCCGGACCGCTTCGAACAGGTTTTACGCAGTCGCGAACGGATCCGTGCTCGCCTCGGTGTGGACGCACCCGGACTCTGGCTCACCGAGCGCGTCTGGGAACCGACGCTGCCCGGGGAACTTGCCTCCGCCGGTGTGCGCTTCGTGCTGGTAGACGACCGGCATTTTCGTGTCACCGGCTTTCGCGACGAACAGTTGCATGCGCACTACGTCACGGAGGCGGGCGGTCACCGGCTGAATGTGTTTCCGATCGATGAGAAACTCCGTTACCTGATTCCGTTCCGACCGCCTGCGGAGCTTGCGGAATACTTCCGCGAGCTCCGCGACGCCGGTCATGAGATCGCCGTACTCGGCGACGATGGCGAGAAGTTTGGCGGCTGGCCCGGCACCCGGAAGTGGCTCTACGACGACGGCTGGCTCGCATCATTCCTCGGCACCATGCGCGAGTTGCGCGACCACGATGAAGTACGCCTCTCCCGCTTCGATGACGCGCTGACCTCGACCCGCTCCGGGGGCCTGGCCTACCTGCCATCGGCGTCGTATCGCGAGATGGAGGGGTGGTCGCTCCCGTTCGAGCCGGCGCGCGCGTTGCTGCGACTGGAACAGGCGTGGGACGGTGCCCGCATTGAGGGCGTCGAGGGCGGCTTGTTGCGCGGCGGCCACTGGCGCCACTTCCTCGTCAAATATCCGGAAAGCAACCGGATGCACAAGTTCGCCATGGCGCTCTCCGCCTTCTGCCGCGAACGGGGTAATCGAACAGACATTCGACGCGCCATCGGACGGGCGCAGTGCAACGACGCGTACTGGCACGGTGTATTCGGCGGGTTCTACCTCCCGTTCCTGCGCGGCGCGGTCTGGAGCAACCTCGCGTTCGCCGAAGCGATGCTGCGCCAGGGCGAATCCTTGGCGGTGGAATCGCGCGACATTGACGCCGACAGCCACGACGAGATCTGGCTGCACTCACCACAGGTGAGCATTCTGGCTGCACCGGCACGTGGCGGGATGATCGACCTCTGGCTCGACCTGGTGCGACGTGAGAATTTCCTGAACATTGTCGCCCGTCACCGCGAGGCGTACCACGAGGCGTTGGGCACCATTCCGGGCGAGAGTGCGCCACACTCTGGCCACGAACGCGACGGCGGCGCGCCATCGATTCATGACCTCGAAACACAACTCACCGAGATCCCGCCAATTGATTCTGAGCCGCGCGGTCTCTTCGCCGATCGCGTCATCACCCTGGCGACGTCGCGCGAAGACTTCGTCAATGGCAGCACGGCGCCGATCCGCTCGTGGGCCGGCCAGCGGATGGACACCGATTGGCACGTGGTCGACGACGGTGTTGAGATCACGTTCCGGTGTCACGACTTGACCAAGACCGTTCGTATTGGTGACCCGCCGTCCGCCTCGGCTGTCATCACCTGTGAATGGCATTGGAACGCCGACGACCACCCGGCGAATGCCTGGTTCACCACCGAGCTGTCATTCTCCACGTCGCTGGAAATCGAGGCGCCCGGAAGCCAGCGCTGGGACTACGCCATCGAGACCGTGGCCAAGAGCGAGAAGGGATTCGACCGAACGGTACAAGGATCCGCGGTGGTGCTCCGTTGGCCGATCGCCTCCGGGACGGCTCGCGTGGCCGTCAGCGCCGCAGGATGACGTCGATCGGAGCGCGGATCACCATGCGATAGGAGATCTCCCATCGCGAGTTGAAGAACGCGATGCTCCGCAGGTTGTCAATGTTGTGAAACCGGAACTCGGCGTCGAACGTCACGCCCCCCCCGATCGGTGTCTTCCGGATCATCCCGATCTCAGTGTAGACGCGATGTGGCTGGTAGAACGTCGGATCGAAACCGGTCGAGCTGTAGTTGTTGTCGCCGTCGTCGCCGCGGTAGTCCCGGCCAATCCAGTGCAACGCGTACACTTCCGCCCAGTTCCACGGCGTGACTCCCGCGCGCAGGTAGGCGCCGTGCCCGTTGTCAGGCCGCCCGGTCGGATACGCCGGATCGATGTGCCCGCTGCTCCACACCCCCCACGCGGCCAGGTAGCTGTGGCCGAGGGTGCGGAGCGAGTCGTGGAGCGTGACGCCGAGCGCCCCGGCGCGATTGTTGGTCACCGGTGTCGGGTCGAACAACTGGCCACCGCGATGATACCAGAGCTGCTGCAGGTTCAGATCGATGTGGCGCGTCGGCCGCACACGGAACACGGTGCCGACCTCGAACTGCTCGCGCTGGTTCGCCACATTGAGCTTCTGCCAGTTGATCCAGATCTCGCCGTGGAAGATGGCGCGGTTCTCGATCCACTGGGCGCCGTACTCGATCGGCGTCGTCAGTTCGCGGGTGGTCACCATCAGCGGTTCAAGGAGGCCGTGGCGCGCCACCGTCTCGAGCGTACCGAACACCCCGAGCGAATGTGGCGTCTGGAGGCGGAAGGCAAGCACTGGCTTGACCGAATCGGCGAAGTTGTTCGATCCCCAGCGCCGGTCGGCGAACAGACCGGCCCGCAACTCAGTACGCTGCCCGTATCGCGCCGCGACCCAGGTCGTCAGCTGGCCGCCCAGGATCGTCTCGCCCACGCGGTAAGGAGTGAAGAACTCGGTATTGTCGCCGTACAGCACGGCCCGGGTGTGCCAGTCGAGCTGCTGTGCCGAGGCAGGACCGGCGAGGACCACGGCCAGGGCAAGGCTGTTCCGGAGGTGTCTTGGCTTCTGGGCTCTCATCGCCACTATTTTAGTCACATCATGAATCCTTCGCGCCTGGTCCGAGTCGGACTGGTACAGCAGCGGGTCGGTCCTGACATCGCCGCAAACCTCGAGCACGCTATCGCCGGGATTCGTGATGCGGCCAAGCGCGGGGCAACCCTGGTTTGCCTGCAGGAACTCTTCAACTGGTACTACTTCTGCCAGCGCGAGGACCACGCCTTCTTCAAACTGGCCGAGGCGATCCCCGGACCGACGACGGCACGACTCTCTGACGTGGCGCGGGAACTCGGCGTCGTGATCGTGGCGTCGCTCTTCGAAAAGCGCGCCGAAGGGCTCTACCACAATACGGCCGCCGTGATCGACGCCGATGGCAAATATCTGGGCAAGTACCGCAAGATGCACATTCCGGACGATCCGCAGTTCTACGAAAAGTTCTACTTCACGCCGGGCGACCTCGGCTTCCGTGTTTGGAACACCAGCGTCGGCAAGATCGGCGTACTGATCTGCTGGGATCAGTGGTATCCCGAGGCGGCACGGCTCACCGCGATGCAGGGGGCCGAGATCCTCATTTATCCGACGGCCATCGGTTGGCTACCACCGGAAAAGGCGGCATACGGTGAGCGGCAGCAGGCCGCGTGGGAGACGATTCAGAAGAGCCACGCCGTGGCGAATGGATGTTACGTCGTCGCGATCAACCGGACCGGTCACGAAGTGCTCCCTGGCAGCGAAGCCGGACATCCGGGGATCGAGTTCTGGGGCGGGTCATTCGTCGCCGATCCGAGCGGCCGTGTTCTCGCCAAGGCGGGACAGGACGAAGAGGTGTTGACCGTGGACTGCGATCTCACGGCGGTCGACACCGTGCGCACCCATTGGCCGTTCCTGCGCGACCGCCGGATCGACGCCTACAGTGGTCTCACGCAACGCTACCTTGACTGACACGGGAACGCCGGCGGCACGCGGCTTCCGCATGCCGGCGGAATGGGCGCGTCACCGCGGCACCTGGCTCTCGTGGCCGCACAAGGAAGCCTCCTGGCCAGGGAACTTTGCGCCGGTGCCCACGATCATCGCCGAGATGATCCGGCATTTGGTTGCCGGCGAAGAAGTGCACATCAACGTCAACGGCGATGCGATGGAGCAGCAAGCGCGCTTCGTCCTGAGCGACACGCACGTTCCCACGAACAACGTTTTCTTCCATCACAATCCGACCGATGACGCCTGGTGTCGCGATCACGGTCCGATCTTCGTCCAGCGTGACCATGCCGGCAGGCGCGAAGAGCTGATCCTCGACTGGGGATACAACGCCTGGGGGAACAAGTACCCGCCGTACGATCACGATGACGTGATTCCCTCACGCATCGGCGCCGATTTCGGGATCGCGGTGGAGCATCCCGGCATGATTCTCGAGGGCGGCTCGATCGACGTAAACGGGCGCGGCACGTTGCTGACGACCGAGGCGTGCCTCCTCAATCGCAATCGCAATCCGCTACTTGCTCGCAAGCAGATCGAGAAGCACCTGCGCGACTACCTCGGCGTCACCAACATCCTCTGGCTGGGTGATGGCATCGTGGGTGACGACACGGACGGGCACATCGACGACCTGACCCGTTTTGTCGACGAAGAGACGGTGGTCACGGTGATCGAACGCGACCCGACGGACGACAACTACAAGCCACTCCAGGACAATCTGCGGCGGCTGCGCGAGATGAAGGACCAGGAGGGTCGCGCGCTCCGGGTGGTTGAGCTACCCATGCCGCCGGCGCTGTACTACGACGATCAGCGCCTGCCGGCGAGCTACGCAAACTTCTACATCGCGAACGACGTGGTCCTGCTGCCAGGATACCATCGCGACACCGATGCGGTCGCCGCGGCGACGCTGCAGGCACTCTTCAGCACTCGGCGCCTGGTGACGATTGATTGTCGCGCGATGGTGTGGGGGCTGGGGGCGTTTCACTGCCTGACGCAGCAATGGCCGACGGTGTAGCGACGACGTTGCCCCGGGCCAGGTGGCGGGCCCGATGGTCCTGGTAGCGCGCCCCACGCACGCAGGCCATCTTCAAACCGCAGCACGCCTTCTCCTGCCCGGAGGCCAGGCCCGTGCGGTACTGCTCCCGGAACATCATCGTCTGCTGGGCCCTCGCGACGGCATCGCCGCTGACGCTGTCCGGGCAGGCCGTCCCCGATCGCCGTTTTCTCGATTCCGTGCTCACCGAAGCCCGGGCAGCTGCCACCGCCGCCGCGGTACCGTCGCTCTCCCGCTGTGAGCGGCACGATCCGGTGGTGGTCCTCATCTGCGAGGCGGGGATCGCCGTCTACCACAGCCCGCTTGCCGGCCGACGCGAGGAGGTTTTTGCGGCCAACGAGAGGGCAATTCGCGCCGTGTTCGAGCGGGACCGGTGGCAGTACGCGTGGTTCGTGCTCGGATTGGTGCGCTTGCGACTCGCCCACGACAAGGTCGTCCCACAGGAGGGACCCGCCTTGCCGGCCGGGGCGAGCAACGCGTTGGGTGGTATCAACGCCCTCATCCTGTCTCTGGAACTCGACCCGGGCTTCGTGGCGGCCGCCGAGGCGCTCGCCCTCGCCCCGGAGACGCCGGAAGGAGCCCACACGCCGACGCCCAGACTCGCGATGCTGCGCCGGGTGCGGCCACTGTTGTCCCCAGTGGCGAACGCGGCGGTGGCCCGGCTCGAGCGCGATGCCGGTTCCGTGGATTCTGCGGTTGTCCTCGAACAGCGCGCATTGGCTGCCGGCGGCGTCGACAGCGGCGTCGTCTTGCTAGCGCTCGCCCGTGACCTGTATCGCGCCGACCGTCCGGCACCGGGGCGAGCCGCGTTGATCGCCGGCGCCCACACCGCGACCGAAGCCGGCCGCAAGGCCTACCGGGACCAGCTCTCCTGGGTGGCGTCGCCACGGGAGCTGGCGCACTGGGACTCCCTGGCGCCCGACCATCGACCCGGCTGGCTCGCCGGCTTCTGGTCAACACGGGACGCCGCGGAGGGGTGGCCGGCGGGAACTCGACTGATCGAACACTACCGCCGCGTCGAGTACGCGATGGCCCATTTCAGTATCGCTTCGACGGAAGGCGGACCGCCGCAACCACTGACCTTCGTCCAACCGGATGAATACCGGCCCGAGCGCGATGCCCTCGCGTTTGCGGCGGCGCACGCCGACCTCTGCCCCGAGACGGCGCGGTTCGTGGCCGACGCCAGGTCGATCGGCGCGGACGCGCGCACCCGGTATTTCCGGCCCGCCCAGGAATTCGTTGACGATCGCGGCACCGTGTGGATCCGCCATGGGTCGCCCACACGGGCCCGCGAGAGCAACGGCACCGCGGCCGCGGAGATCTGGCGTTATGAACGGGCGGAAGTGCCACTGGTGCTGCATTTTCGTGCCGCATCGCTCCGCGGGACGGGCGCGGCGTCGGTGCTGGTCCCGTCCCTGCTGACAATTTCGCCGGGCATGCGCAACCAGGTGTGTACCATCGACACGTCGATCTGTTCACGACTGGGTGTCAGCGGCCCGCTTCAGCCCGGCGACACCGTGTTGCTCCGATCGCCAATTGAAGTTGGGGCGTGCGAACAATGTTTGCCGCCGATCGACCCGGTGACCCATCGCCGGATCCGGATTCCACCGGGTGTACCGGGCTTGAGGATGATCGCCCAGTTGAGCGAGCGATGCCGGGATCCGATGGCACGGGTGCTCGAGCGGGAGGTGCATGCGGAAGGATCATTGCTGAACACCGGCGCGATCCTGCGGGCGCGGGATAAGGGCCGCGAGCAAATCGATCTCGCCACCACGACCGATACCTATCGCCGCGAGTTCGCCAAGGCGGTCCATCCTGCGATTCAGGTGCTGGGACTCGAGCACGCCGCGGGCGGCGCGCCGCGCCTGGTCGTCGGCTTCACGCTCCCCACCGACGAGCTGGCCGCCGCCACGTCGGATTCGCCCGCAACCCGTGCCAGCTATCCAGTGCACCTGCAAGTGATGGTGGCGAGTGTCCGCGACGGGCACCGGATCGACATCGACACCCTACGCCAGTTCGCACCGGACAGCACTCCGGGTCAGCGCAAGTTCGTCTCCGGCCTGCTCGAAATACCGGTGCCGCCGGGCAGCTATGCCGTCGGCGTGGTGTTCACCCAGTCCGACGGACGCGGCGCGACCGCCCACGTCGCGGAGATCGTCGTTCCGGGTGAGAAGTCGCAGCTCACGGTAAGCGACTTGGTCCTGGGCCGCGACAACAGCGGCGTGCACTGGAACTCCGGCACCACGACTGTCGCGTTGAATCCGCTCAACACCTATCCGAAAGGTGGCGGCGCCGAGATCTACTTCCAGTTGTCGGGGATGAAGCCGGGGACCAACTACCAGACCCGCTTCGATTTCTTCCGCACCGATGACGATCCGAAGCACCCACCGCGGCTGGCGGTGTCGTCTGCGCAGGCGGCGCCGGAGGGTCGGCTGGAAGTATCGCGGACGCTCGGGCTGCAGCAGCTCGACCCCGGGAAATACCGGGTCAGGCTCACCGTTTCCGGTGGCGGCGCCGAGACGACGGCCACCGCGTGGTTGACGATCGTGAAGTAGCAGCGTGTCATCCCGAGCGCCGCGACGGACCCGCCGGTGCCAAGGCGATCCCTCGCTTCGCTCGGGATGACACCGCTACGAATACTTCGGCGGCCGCTTGAGGTGGATGTCGCTCGCGGTCTGCCACGCGTGTGCCAGCCGCAGCACGAGGTCCTCGCGGTAGAGCGCCGCCACAAACGAGACGCCTTGATTCGCGGTTTCGTCGACAACTGTCGGCACGACCACCTGTGGGTGCCCGGAAAGATTGGTCGCCGCGAGATTCCCGCCGCCAACCACCACATCGATGTCCTTGAAGAACTCGTCGTACTTCTGGATCAGCAGCGTGCGGGCGCGATTCGCCAGGACGTAGTCCACCGCGGAAACGAAGGTCGCCGCGCGGAACGTGTTCGGCCACTGCGCCTGGATCAGCACCTGGTCGACTGTGTTGTCGCGGGTGATCGCCGCGAACGCCGCCCCTGCTTCAACATTCAGGATGCACGACATCGCGTTGGTTGGCGGCTCGGTCGGCCAGGTCACCGGAATGAGGTTGGCGCCCTGCTTCCTCAGTGCGTCCAGTACGGCCTTGGCTGCCTGATAGTTCGCCACTGCGGACTCAGGACTCCCGCCGCGGCCCCGACCGCCTTCACCCGCCGCAGCCGCACGCATCGCGGCAGTATCCGGCGCCTGCAACATGCTCTGCGTCACCCCGATCCGGATCTTCGACAGCGGCATCGCGGGATCAAAATCGAACGGCATCGAGCGCGCGGATGGGTCGCGAGAATCGGCGCCATGAATCGCCGCGAACACCAGCGCCAGATCCTCGGCGCTCCGGGCGATGGGCCCGACCTTGTCCATCGTCCACGACAGCGCCATTGCACCATGGCGCGACACACGGCCGTAGGTGGGCCGCAGTCCGCTCACCCCGCATCGCGTCGACGGCGAGATGATCGATCCCTGCGTCTCGGTACCAATGGCGAATGGGTAGAGCCCCGCTGCGACACCGCTTGCCGATCCGGCCGACGAACCACTTGAGCCTTGGGTAGTGTTCCACGGGTTCTTGGTCTGCCCGCCGAACCAGCCGTCATTCTGCGCGAACTCGCCGAGCGACGTCTTGGCGACGAGGACAGCGCCGGCGGCATCGAGCTTTTCCACCACGGCAGCGGTCACATCGAGCACCTGATCCTTGTAGATCGGCGAGCCCCAGGTCGTCGGATATTTCGGTACCGAGAACAGATCCTTCGCCCCGTAGGGGATTCCGTGCAGCGGCCCACGAAACCTCCCCGCCTTCGCCTCGGCGTCCATGCGATCCGCCTGCTCCAGCGCCCGCTCCGTTGTCGACGTGATGACGCACAGCAGTTCGGGTGTGTACTGCTCGATCCGCGCCAGTGAACGTTCCACCAACTGCCGCGACGTCACGGCGCGCGAGTGGATCAATCGGCTCAACGTGGCCACGCCGGCATACGCCCAGTCCGATTCGGTCGTCGGAGCCTTCGGTGCGGGGGCCGCCTTGCCGCCGTGCCTGAGGGTCGCCGGCTGCCCCACGGGGAGCTTGCCGAGCGGAACCGGATCGAAGTGGAAGGCTGGTGGCACCGGGTTTGGCAACGGTATCGCATGCAGCGCCGTGTAGCCGTTCAGATTCTGCTGCAATGTGCGCAGCATCAAGTCGCGGTCCTTGTCGCGCCAGGCAAGGCCGAGGACGTTCTCCGCCGCCACGATCTGTTCCTTCGTAATCGCGTCGAGCCTGACGGCCCCGCCCGCGGCGGTCCTCGGCGCCGCCTCGGCCCACAGCCGGTGGGAAAGGTCGAGCGGGAGGCCGGCGGCGGCGCAGGCGGCCACGAAGCCACGGCGATCGACGAACGAGGACATGCTGGCTCCGGGGGCGGGCGGGGGTCGATTGCAACCTTTGGGTCGGCATCAATCGTCCTATTATTCGGAAGATCGCGCCAACAACCATTTCTGCCAAGGACAACACTCAAATGCGAACCTATCTCCTGCTCGCCACGGCGCTCGCCACCGCGGCCACCCTCCCCCCCCAGGACTACCACTTCACCAAGAACCTCGCTGCCGGCGACCGGGTGGAGATCTCCAATATCAACGGCAACATCGAGGTCACCCGTGCCGCGGGACGTATGGCGGAGGTCACCGTCACCAAGACCGTCAAGAAGGGCGACGGAACCATGGTGAAAGCAATCATGGCGGACGGCGGCAACGGCATGCACGTCTGCACGATCTACATCAACCACGATCCGAACCGCCGCAGCTGCGACGGCGGCAACAACACTACCGGCCTCAACAGCGGCTTCGACGTCCAGATGCACTACGTCGTGCGCGTTCCGGCTGGAGCGAAGTTGGCCGTCGACGATGTCAACGGCAACGTGACGGTGACCGGCGGGGATGCGGACTCGAAGATCAAAACGGTAAACGGCGACGTGATCTTCGACGGCGTGGGGGCCTCGTTGCTGGAGACCGTCAACGGCAAGATCGTCGCCATCTTTGGTGGTGCAACCTGGCAAGGGACCCTGTCGGTTCAGACCGTGAACGGATCGGTGGAACTCACCTTCCCGGCAGACCTCAGCGCCGACGTGAGTGGCGGGACGGTCAGCGGCAACATCAACAGCATCTTCCCGATCACGATTGACCAGGGCTTCGGCCCGAAATCGTTCAAGGGGCGCATCGGTGCCGGCGGCCGGAAGCTGAAGATCGAAACGGTCAACGGGGGGATCGTTCTGCGGAAGCGGTAGTTTTGTGGATGGATCTCTTCTCCCCCGCTGGCATCACGTCGTGGCAGCAACGCCTGAATAGCTCGCCGAGCTTCGCCGACGCCGCCAAAGCGTGGACGGGTCGGCTGCTGCTGATCGAAACCGATGACGACGGAACCGATCGGAGCACGTGGGTTGTGGTCGATTCCGGCCGTTGCACCGAGGCCCGCAATGGCAACCCACTCGACGAAGACGCTGCCGACTACGTGCTCGCCGCGGCACCCGCCACGTGGTCGGACCTCGTCGCGGCCCGCACTACGCCGGCGACCGCTGCACTCACGGGCCGGCTGAAGTTGCGCAAGGGAAACGTGTTGTCGCTGGTTCCTCACGCGAAAGCGGCCGCCGAGTTGCTCGCGGCGGCGGCAGACGCCGCGTAGGCACTTCCTCCTCCTTCGATCATTCGTTTTCTGTCGGCGACGGATCAAAGGCGATCGGCGCTGGCGTTCGGGAACCGTGGGACTCATCCGGTGCGCGGTCCAACGGTGGCCTTCCGATCGAGCTTGCCCCAGCCGACGAGTCCACCTCGCAGCGCCGCCACCATGGAGCGAAGGACGACCCAGTACATCACCTGGCGATAGACAAAGCGCTGCAGGAATACCAGCCAGGTGAGCCGGCGGTCTTCGCCCGGCTCCATCAGGAACGCCAGCGTGGCCGCCAGCCAGTCCACCGCGATGAAGATGCCGTACCAGCCGACGATCTTGCTGAGCGAATCGACCGCGTAGGTGGTGTTGTGCTCATGGAACATCAGGAACACGCCAACCAGCGAGACGACGAAAATCAGGTCCGCGAGCGGCGCGATGATCGAGAAGAAGAGCTGAAAGATCCAGACGTTCGGCAACGCCACGAGGCCGAGCGTACCGGCGCCCCGCCGGAACAGCAGGTCGCGGTGCTTCCACGCGCATTGCAGCGTGCCGAACGCCCAGCGGAACCGTTGCTTGGCCAGACCGCCGATCGTGTCCGGGGCTTCGGTCCAGGCGATGGCGCGATCCGCGTACGCCACACGATACCCACCGCGCCCGATCGACAGCGTCAGGTCCTGATCCTCGGCGAGCGTGTCGTTGGAGAAGCCTCCCACTTCGAGCACCAACGACTTGCGCCACGCACCGATCGCACCGGGAACCACCATGATGCAATCCAGCAGCGCGAAAGCGCGACGATCGAGGTTTTGCGACGTCACGTATTCGAGCGCCTGCCAGCGCGTCACCAGGTTGATCCGGTTGCCGACCTTCGCGTTCCCCGCCACGGCACCAACGTGCGGGTCCGCCAGCGGCGCGATCAGGTATGTGACCGCATCCGGATCGAACAGCGTGTCGGCATCCAGTGCGACAATGATCTCCCCAGTCGCGAACTGGATGCCATAGTTGAGCGCACTCGCCTTGCCGCCATTCGCCTTGGTGAGGATGCGCACCCGTGGGTCATCGCCGAACGCGCGCTGGGTGGCACCGTAGGTGTCGTCGGGCGACCCGTCGTCCACGACCAGCACCTCGATCGTCCCCTCGTAATCCTGGACCAGGAGCGACTTGACCGTTGGCACGATCACGGCCTCTTCACGGAAGGCCGGGATGATCACGCTCACGGCGGGCGCGTATCCGGGCCGATGGCGCCGACGGTTGAACCGCTGGACGGCGGCCAGGATCAGGACAATCGTCAGCCGACTCATCGCCAGGATGATCGCGATGTAGAAGATGAACTTGAAGGCGACCTGCATCCCGCCAATGGCGAGAAAAACTCCGAGCAACAGGAATCGAGTGAACGACGTACCACCGGTCACCGGTGGCATCACGACGTCCGGCGGCAGGTCGGCGAGTTGGCCGAGTGTCACCAGCGTGTCCCCGCGCGCCCGCAAGGAATCGATCAGGCGGCCGAGCACGGCCACCGTCCGGGAGCGGTCGCCACCACCGTCGTGCAGCAGCACCACGTTGCCGGTGTCCGACAGGCGGCCAATCTCGCGACCACGCAGCACATTTGCCACGATCGAATCGGCCAGCGTTTCCTTGCGCCAGTCCTCGCCGTCGATGCTCAGGCCGGCCGTGATGTATCCCAGTTCGGTGGCGATCGCGATCGGCACCAGCTCCTCCGGTGTACTGGGATCGTTGTCGCCAAGATACGGCGTGCGCATCAGGATGGTGCGCCGGCCGAGAATCGCCTCGAACAGGCGCTGGGTGGCATCCATCTCGAAACGGGTCCACCACCGGGAGGTGATCGCGAGATTCGGATGCGTGAACGTATGGTTCCCGACCTCATGACCCTCCTGCATGATCCGCCGCGTGAGCCGCATCTCCTTCGTTGCCGCGCCGCCGATCACGAAGAAAGTTGCCGGCGCGTGGCGTGACTTGAGCGTGTCGAGGATCTTCCCCGTCCAGCGCGAATCGGGCCCATCGTCGAATGTCAGCGCGACCTCATGGTCCTTGTGGCCGGTGCGATCGACCACCCACTCCCGCGGCACGCTGTCGTAGGCGATGCTGGTGATCGTCCCGGTGCTATCATACTCGATGTGCCGTCCCCCCCGAGACGACCGATTCACGATCCGGAGCAACTCGCCGGGGGCGGTGAAGCGCACGTTGTACCCCGGATCAATCGTATTGATCGAGTCGAGCGAGTGCATCTCGCCGTGGCGGCCGAACATTCGCCACAGCGACGGATCCTCGCCGCCGAGCTTCCAGATCGCCGCCGAGGTGACGCCGCGAGATCGCGCGATCCGGATCTGGTCGGCGGCAGTGGTGGCGTCGAGATACCAGATGAAGTGGTCGACCGAGTTCTCGTCGGTCCACGAGAGGTACGGATTGCTCACGTCGGTGTCGAACATCGGCAGCACGTTGTATTGGCGCGCACTCTGCCACACGTCCGGCACCGTGACGGCGTTGAACTGTCCCGTCGCACCCGCGTCGCTCCAGTCGTAGCCGTACGCGCCGATCCCCATCATCGCCTTGCCCGGCGGCACCACCGCGAGGAAGCTGTCGGCCATTTCCGTGTACCAGCCGCGTCCGGCCACCGGGCCGGGATCGCTCTTCTGGTAGTGCTGGTCGTAGAGCATCAGGATCAGTCGATCGCACTTGTCCGCGTACTTCTTGATCCATTCCGGCGGGAGGTAGTCCTGAATCGCCTGAGTGAGCAACGAACCGGGGGGCATCGCGACCCGGAGCTCATCGAGAAAGAGGCCGAGCTGCGGCAACAGTTCGTCGGGAATGTTCTCCAAATCGACCGTCACGCCCGCCAGGCCCCGGTCCTGCACCGCGACGGCGAGTCGCTCGGCCGCGAGGCGACGCGCCGCCGGGTTGGTGAGCAAGCGCGCCGTGGGCACGCCGCCGAACCGGCCCGACGAGTCCTCCCGGACATTGCTCACCATCAGCAGCACCTTCGGCCGCAGATCCTTGGGCGCCTTTGCGATGAGGTCCATGATGTTCCGGGAATCGGGAACCACCCGCAGCGTGTCGCCTGACTCGGCGATGAACGCCCACTCGGCGATCACCCAGTCCATTCGGTGGAGATGCGCGCGCAGCGATTCGAACGAGTGCTCGTCCCAGTCGACGTAAAATCCGGCCAGGATTGAATCGGTGGCCGCCGGACCGGTGCGGGGTGGCTTGGTCGCGCCCGAACGGGCGCTCGGAACTTGTTGGGCGTTGCGCAAGGCGCGATAGAGGCGCCCGCGCGCGGCTGCGTGCGCTTGCGCCGACTTGGCACTGCTGACGGCCGGGCGACTCTTGGCAGACGGATCGAAGGCGTTGGAATGCGGTAACACTGGCGGGAGCAGCGCGGCCGCGATCAGCCCGAGCACGGCCAGGATGCTGGCAGCCCCGAGGAGAATCGCACCGACCCGCACTCGCTGCCAGCGCCGCCCGGTCGGCTCGCTGAAGACGGGTGCGGTGTTGCCTTGATCGGGCATCTCACCTCGGGACATGGGCGTGGGGCGGGCCACCGAGCTTCCGCCCCGCGCACGCTACTACAATTCTAAACGCACCATCGCCCGCTCGTTCCCGTCGCCGAAGGGTCGACTATCCCCCGTCACACCGATGAAACCAGGTACCCCACCGTCGCCGTGATCGGCGCCGGAGCGGCTGGCCTGATGGCCGCCGTCCATGCCGCCGGCCCGGGGCGTCGCGTCCTGCTGCTGGAACGGACCCACGACGGCGGCCGGAAAATCCTGATTTCCGGTGGCGGCCGCTGCAACGTGCTCCCCGGCACCCTCGACGAGACACGCTTCGTGACGGCGTCGTCGGCGAACACGATGCGGAAGATCCTGCGCAGCTGGCCGCTTGCGGAGCAACGCCAATTCTTCGAACAGGACCTCGCACTCCCGCTCATGCTCGAAGAAGCAACGGGCAAGCTCTTTCCGGTCGCCAATCGGTCTCGGGCCGTTCGTGATGCGTTGGTGCAGCTCGCCCGGAGCCGGGGAGTCGAATGGGTCGGCGACACCCGGATCACCGGATTACAACGCGGCACCGGTCGCTGGGAACTCACGTCGTCAGACGACCGGCGGTTCCCGGTCGACGCCGTAATCATCGCCACCGGCGGCCTGTCCGTCCCCGCTACCGGATCGGATGGATTCGGACTGGACCGGCTCGGCCAGCTCGGCCACACTATCCGGCCAACCTACCCGGCGCTGACGCCGATCACGCTTGAGCCACCGGCGTACGCGGACCTCGCGGGCGTGTCACTCGACGTCACGATTACCGCGACCAGTGCCGGCGAACGGCGCGAAGCGACCGGCGGGTTTCTCTTCACCCACCGCGGATACAGCGGACCGGCGGTGCTCGACGTGTCGCATGTGGCTGTGCGCGGCCGTCTCGCCGGCGCCGCTCCGGCGCAACTCCGGGTGCAGTGGACCCGGTTCGACGCCGATGCGTGGGCAGCGCTGCTCGTTCCCTCGCCGCAAGCGGTGACCACCGTCCTGCGTCACCACCTGCCGGTTCGCCTGGTCGATCGCCTGCTGGCAGCGGCCGGAGTTTCCGAGAGCACGGTCCTCGCCCAGCTCCCCCGCCCATCCCGGCTTCACTTGATCGAACTGCTCACCCGTTTCCCGCTGCCGTGGACCGGCGACGAGGGGTACCAGAAGGCGGAGGTGACCGGCGGTGGCGTGGCGCTCGAAGAGGTCCATCCGCGCACGCTCGAGAGCAAGCTGCACCCGCGTCTCTTTCTCGCCGGCGAATTGCTGGATGCCTTCGGACCGATTGGAGGCTACAATTTTGTCTGGGCGTGGACTACCGGCAGACTCGCAGGGTTGGCAGCTGCCGCGTCTCTTTGATCTCACCCTCACCCGGCGACTGCACGGCGACGAAGTCCTTGACGCCGATCAACAGCTCGAGTTGGTGTGGCAGATGGTGTCGATGAACCACTCCGAGACGTTGCGCATCCTTGACGACGACATCGTCCGCGCAGTGCAGGTCAACCCGGACTGCATCTTCCCGGTGCAATGGGGCCCGTGGCATTTCCGCCAGTCGATCGACAATGCGATGACTGCCAACCGCGCCATTCTCGATCTCGCATCCCGGTATCGCGAAGACCTGCTGTTCAATTTCTGGCGCACGGGTCGCATCGCCATCGAACGCGGCGGCCAACGGGATCAAGACGATCGCCTGGTTCGCCCAGCCCGAACCACTGCGGCCGGGCCGGGCGGGCGCCCCGCTTCACCTCTCGAACGTCACGTCCATCCTCACCGTGATCATCTCATTCATCTTGAGCATCCCGAGCATTTTGCTCAACCCGCCCACGCCGTAGTCCTTGACGTTAATCGGCAGCGCGCCGCGAAAGCGCGCCCCCTTTGCCGTCAGCCAGACCCAACCCGGCACCTTCGCCGAGCGCTTCTGACCGTGTAGCGTAAACGATCCGGTCAGCGTCACGGCGGTCGAGTCGCCGTGTTGCTCGCCCACGGTGACACTGTCAACATCAAAACGAATACCCGGATACTTTGCGCTCTCCAGTGATCCCGCCATGTCGCGATCGCGATGCCCGTTATTGGTCGTCAACGAATTCGACGGCGCCTCGACCCAGCCGTGCACGCCCGCCAGCGTGGGTGCACCCGTCAGCTGACCCGTCATCGTCGTCGTCGTGCCTGTGAACGCGCCGAACGTGGCCTTGGCATCGAACGCCAAAGTGCCGCGGGCGAGACCCCCGTCGGCCACGGCTTGTGCGGCAACGGCGTGCGCCATCGTGACGCCAGTGCACAGCGTTGCTGTGATGATCCAGCGAACCGGCATCGCTACCTCCCCACGAGAGTCCGCACCACCAACCGTGCGGTCACAGCATCCGCTGGAGTGGAGTACGCTTCTGCCGTGATGCTGGATTGGCCCAGGCGCCACATCACGCCGGCGAACAACGCCACGCGTTCGAGGTCGACGTTCACCTGCGTGTTATCGGTCGACCCTGCGGCGTTGGTAAAATCGACCCGGAACCGCGATCTCAGCATCGTATACCCCACGCCGAGATACGGACGGATCCTGGCACGCCCCGCGCCAACGACCGCTTCTGCGCCGAAAACCCCTGGTTGCCAGCGATCGTTCGACCGCGTGCCACCAAAGCATTCGCTGGTCGCGTCCCGCAATGCCGCGTCGTTACAGGTCACCGGAGCGTTCAGCGATCCGAGTACGGCGTGCACCCGAACACCGAGATACCATCCCGCGGCGAGCGCGAACGGACGGGCAATCGCCAGCCCGACCAGGTTTGCCTTGACCTCGTTCACCGTCACCGGCGGAATCCAGGACGCCTCAAGTACGAAACCATGCACAGCGACGGCGATTCGCGGCCGGACGATCCCGGCGATCGGATGGGTGTTCTCGGGCCCCTTCCCCGGGCGGCACGCGGTCGACGTCGCGTCGGTGGCGTCAACGGTCGGCAACGACGCGAGCTCCACCCCGACCGACACCCCGGAGGCCGCGGCGGGCGCCCGGGTTCCGGTGAAGGCCACCGGCACGGACAGGATCGCGAAGGTATTCGCCTCATGCGAATCCCTGGCCGGGAAACACAATCCCTGCTGCGCCGATAACGCGGGCGCGACACCGGCCAGTGCCAGCAGCACCGTGAGGGCCCGAGGTAGCTTCATCGGGCATCACCTGACTTCACTCGGAGGACGTCACGGCGCATAACTGCTCCACAATACATTCGTCCTGCTGGTTCGAGTACCCGGAATTTCCCGGATCCCTTTTGGGGGAGCGCCTGTAATGTCGCGTCTTGGCTTCGAACTGACCTGGCTCGGCCACGCCACGTTCTATCTCCACGCCGCGCCCGATGGCCCGCGAATCCTGATCGACCCGTTCCTCGACAATCCCAAGGCACCGGCGAATGCACGGGAGCTGGCGGCACTCGCCACGCACATCCTGGTCACCCACGGCCATTCCGATCATATCGCCGACGTGGTGCCGCTCGCCCAACAGACCGGTGCCGCCGTACTCTCGTCGTATGAACTCACGATGGAATTCGGCGCGTTGGGCGTCCCCGACGCGCAACTGATCGGCTGCAACAAGGGAGGCGCTGCGGCGCATGCGGGCGTGACGGTGACGCTGACCCAGGCGTTTCATTCGTCGTCGGTTGCCGCGCCGGATGGGCGCCCGCGGTCGATCGGCGATCCATGCGGCATGGTGATCGAGCTGCCGAATGGCACCGTGATCTATAACACTGGTGACACGTGCGTGTTCGGCGACATGCAATTGATCGCGGAGATCTATCGGCCCACCGTGTTGATGCTCCCGATCGGCGACTTCTACACCATGGGACCGCGCCAGGCGGCCAAGGCCTGCGAACTGGTCATGCCGGAATGGATTATTCCGCAACACTACGGGACATTCCCCGGACTGACCGGAACGCCCGAGGCGCTACGGCAACTGCTGCCGGCACCACTGCGCGATCGTGTGCTGGCACCCGTTCCGGGCGAAATGATCCGGTAACACCGTCCTTCCGGGTCGTTCCGGCTAACTTCCCAGCCATGGCCTCCATCGCACTCCTCGGCGTTCCCCTGGATCTCGGCGCCTCACGCCGCGGCGTCGAGATGGGGCCATCGGCCGTCCGGCTGGCGCGCCTCGCGTCCCGGCTCGAGCAACTAGGCCACACCGTCGTCGACACCGGCGACGTGCCGGTGCCAACCCGCGAAACGCTCAAGCTCGAACATGGCATCGAGTTTCTTCCGACGATCACCGGTGTCTGCCGCGATGTCGCGCGGCGCACGGCAGACCTGGTGCGCAATGGCCAGATTCCGCTGGTGCTGGGCGGCGATCATTCGGTGGCGGGCGGCTCCGTCGCCGGCGTCGCCACCGCGCTGGCAGAACGCGGCGAGCGGCTCGGCCTGATCTGGCTCGATGCCCACGCGGATCTCAACACACCCGAGAGCACCCTCAGCGGCAACGTGCACGGCATGCCGGTCGCCCACCTGCTCGGGCACGGCGACCGCGGCATGGCGTCGCTCGCGAAACCTGGACCCGCAGTGCGAGCGGAGAATGTCGTCATTATCGGGGCGCGCGATCTCGACCAGGCGGAGCGCATGCACGCGCGCGAGTACGGTGTCACCATCTACACGATGCGCGATCTCGACGAGCGCGGCCTGCGCGCGATCCTCGGTGAAGCGATCGCCAAGGTGAGCAACGGCACCACCGGGTTTCACGTCTCCCTCGATCTCGACTTCGTCGACCCCCGCGAAGCCCCCGGCGTCGGCACACCAGTGCCTGGCGGCGCGACGTTTCGCGAAGCGCACCTCGCCATGGAAACCCTCTGGGATACCGGCCGCCTGGTCGCGATGGATCTCGTCGAGGTGAACCCGGTCCTCGACGAAGCCAATCACACCGCCGAGCTGGCCGTCGGGCTCATGGCGAGCGCATTCGGGCAGCGGATCATCTGATCGCCGCACCCGAACTGAACTGCGGTCCGGGCGCGGCCGAACGTTACACATTGCGACGACGACTGGGGTAGCCCGATCGACCGTCCGAGACTAGAATCTGCCGTTCACCAGACCGAACACTCCGTACCACGAGCCGACGTGACCCTGCTCCGCCGCCTGAGCCCGCTTCTGCTCGCGACAGCCCTTGTCGCGGGCCGTTCCGGCATCGCCGCAGCGCAGCAGATCGGATTCTCCCCTGGCGAAAAGCCGTTCGCCGCCATCTCCCGCATGCTGCTCAACTCCCCCACCCGCGACTCGCTCGTCGAGCTCGCGCGTGGGCAGGTCGGGCTCAAGTACCGATTCGGTGCGAAGGCGCCGGGTAAGGCCTTCGACTGCAGCGGTCTGGTGCAATGGGTGATGTCAAAGTTCGACTTCGCGCTGCCGCGCACGTCGCGCGAACAGGTGAAGGTCGGCGTCGAAGTCGCGAAGGACCCGTCGGCGCTCCTGCCGGGTGATCTGCTCTTCTTCGGCAAGGGGAAGCGGGTCTCGCACGTCGGCATTTATATTGGTGATGGCAAGTACGTGCAGGCCGCCAACCGGCGCGCTGGGGTGGTGGAAAGCGCACTCCCGACCGGTCGCGCCGCGACCACCTGGTGGAAGAGCGTCCGCCGCCTTTTTGCCCACGATTCGACCAACGCCGCACCACACGACAGCACGGGAGTGACGAGCAGCTCGTCGACCTGAGAGCTCGCGGCTAAAGCCGCGGCTCGGCTGATGTCGCTAAAGCGACGTTTGCTCCGGGCGAGACCCCCTCGTCTCTCGTCTCTCTCAGGCGTCGCGCTCCCCGACCAGCCAGGTCAGCAACGCGGCCACACCGAGCGTCACCGCCCCACCAACTGCTTCGAGCGGCTTGTCACGGATCACGATGATGAGTGTCCACAACGAGAACCCGGCGAAGAAGAGCGGCGTCCACGGATAGCCCCAGACGTGATAGGGCCGCGGCAGCGACGCCTCGCGGCGACGCAACAGGATGACGCCCATCACCGCGAGCAGCGTAAACAACGTGAGTGTAAAGCCGGCATAGGTGAGCACGCCCACGAACGAATCGGTCAGGACAAACGCGAGTGCCAACCCACCCTGAAGCAGGACCGCCCGCCGCGGGCTTCCGGTGACGCTCCGTTGGGCGAGCGGGCGGAGCGGCGGCAGATCCTCAGCCATCGCTTCGATGACGCGCGGACCGGCAAGGGTCATCCCGCTGATTGTGGACACCAGCAGGAGCGCGATGCATCCGCTCATCAGCCGCCCCCCCGACCCACCGAGCACGCGGCCAGCAACAATTGCACCGACTTCCACCTGGCCGGCGAGATCGGCAATCGGAGTGGTTCGCAGGAACACCCAGTTGAGCGCAACGTACAGTCCGATCACCATCACCGTACCGGTCACCAACGCCCGCGGAACGTTCCGCTCGGCCTCCACCACTTCGGCCTGGAAATACACCGCGGCGTTGAAGCCCGAGTAGGCGTACGACACAAAGATCAGCGACAACGCGAACGGCCCGCTGGCGATCGCTCCCCACGATTCGGCGGTCGGCGCGAACGACAACGCCGTGGGCGAACCGTGCAGCACGCCGACGGCGATGAATGCCACAATCAGCAAAACCTTGAGCGTCGTCACCACCACCTGAACCCTGCCGCCGATCGCCGGTGCCAGCAGGTGCACGCCGGTGGCCGCGAGGATCGCGACGATGCCGAGGGTCTGTGCGGGTACGCCGATCAACGGTCCGGCGTACCGGCCGAGCGCCATCGCCGCCAGCGCGACGGGGGCGGCAAAGCCCGCCGCGATCGAAACCCAGCCGGCCACCGCACCAAGGGCGGGGTGGTAGACCCGGCCGAGAAAGCGGTACTCGCCCCCCGACCCGTGAATCGCGGCCGAGAGTTCCCCGTACGTCAGCGCGCCGGCGAGCGCGATCAGGCCGCCGACCGCCCAGAGGGCCAGGAGCGCGAAGCCGTCGGTGATCTCCTGCACCTGCAGGCCGAGGGTGGTAAATACCCCCGTCCCGACGATGTTGGCGACGACCGCGGCGAGTGCGGCGGAAAAGCCGAGCGAGCGACGGGATGGCGGCATGGTCATGGGTCGGCGATAATCAAGCTAAGCGGGCGTCCACCTCACCCCTCCATGGCAACCGGAATTCCATCATGCCAGACCGACCGATCGACGAGCTGCTCTCGCGTCGTGACCTGATCAAGGGCGCCGCTACCGCCGGGGCGTTCATGGCGTGGCCAGACCACGCCGAGGAGCGACGCGGCGAGGACCCGGCGCAATCGGTGGCGGCGACCATGATGGGCGTGCCGTTCGAGCGCCATGAGTCGGTGCGGGTCGCGATCGTCGGGACCGGTCTCCGGGGGAGCTCGGTCCTCGGCGAGTTCCTCTCGGTCGACGGCGTGCGCGTTACGGCGCTCTGCGACATTGTTCCCGCCAAGGCACAACGCGCCGCTGATCGGGTGGTGCAGGCGGGACAACCGATGCCCGCGCTGTATACTGCCGGCGAGCGTGACTTCGAGCACCTTGTTACCCGTGACGACATCGATTTCGTCTACACCGCGACGCCATGGCCGTGGCACACGCCGGTCTGCCTCGCCGCGCTGAAGGCGGGCAAGCACGCCGGGACCGAGGTGCCCGCCGCGACATCACTGGACGAATGCTGGGCGCTGGTCGACGCGTCCGAACGGACGCGCCGCCATTGTCTCATCATGGAGAACTGTTGCTACGATTTCAACGAGATGATGGTCAACACGATGGTGAAGAAGGGAATGTTTGGCGAAGTGCAGTACGGCGAGGCCGCGTACATCCATGACCTGCGATCGATCCTCTTCGAGGACCGGGACGAAGGCCTGTGGCGGCGGTTTCCGCACACCAATCGCCAGGGCAATTTCTACCCGACGCACGGACTCGGCCCCGTCTCGTGGTATCTCGATATCCACGGCGGCGATCGCTTCGACTACCTCGTATCGATGTCCACCGGCGAGCGCGGCCTCTCGCTCTGGCGCGACGCCCACGTGCCCAAGGATTCGCCCAAGTGGCGCGAGACCTACGTCGAGGGCGACATCAACTCGTCCCTGGTGAAGACGGTGCGCGGCAAGACCATCCTGTTGCAGCATGCGGTGACCACCCCGACACCGTATGACCGCCTCAATTCGATCCGGGGCACGAAGGGCGTCTTCAAGGATTACCCGGCGCGCATCTACCTCGATGGCCAGAAGGACGGCGAGGCATTCAAGCCGATTGACGAGTACCAGGCCGAACATGCGCACCCACTATGGAAGGAATTCGGCGAGCGTGCCCGCAAAACCGGCGGCGAGGGTGGCATGGACTTCATCATGATCGCACGGCTGATGCGATGCATGCAGGAGGGCCTGCCTCCGGATATCGATGTCTACGATGCCGCGGCGTGGAGCGCGCCGTGGCCGCTGAGTGAAGTCTCGGTGAAGCATGGCAGCGTACCGGTCAAGTTTCCCGACTTCACTCGCGGCGGCTGGCAGACGGTGCGGTCCCGCTCATGAATCCGAACGCACTCGACTGGAGCATCGTCCTCGCATCGATCGTCATCTGCTTCATTCCGGCGCTGTTCTACCTGCGCAAGGGAAGTGCGAACTCGACGGAATTCTTCGGTGCCGGCCGAGCCGCGCCGTGGTGGCTGATTGGCGTATCGATGGTCGCCACCACCTTCAGCACCGACACGCCAAACCTCGTCACCTCCTTCGTCCGTACCGGTGGCGTGTCGAGCAATTGGCAATGGTGGGCGTTCCTGCTCACCGGCATGGCGACGGTCTTCTTCTTCGCCAAGTTGTGGCGCCGCAGCGGCGTCCTCACCGATCTCGAGTTCTACGAAATCCGCTACAGTGGGCGCGCAGCGAGCTGGGTGCGCGGGTTCCGCTCGATCTACCTCGGGCTGGTCTTCAACTGCGTCATCATGGCCACCGTGAACCTCGCCGCGGCCAAGATCGCGAATATTGTCCTCGGCTGGCCGATGTGGCAGACGCTCCTCATCTGCGCCCTCCTGAATGTGGGCTTCGCCACGATCGCCGGGCTCTGGGGCGTGCTGGTGATCGACTTCATCCAGTTCGGCGTCGCGATGACTGGCGCCTTTGCGGTCGCGTACTTCGCGCTGAAGCAGCCGGCCGTCGGCGGGCTTCACGGACTCGTCGCCCACCTCCCCGCCAAGACGCTCAACCTCCTGCCGGACTTCAACGACTGGCGGATGACACTCACGCTCTTCATCATCCCGCTCACGGTGCAGTGGTGGTCGGTGTGGTACCCGGGCGCTGAACCGGGAGGCGGCAGTTACATCGCCCAGCGCATGCTCGCCGCGCGCTCCGAGGCCGACGCCCTCGGCGGAACGCTCCTCTTCAACGTTGCCCACTACGCCTTGCGCTCGTGGCCATGGATCGTCGTGGCACTCGCGTCGATCATCATCTTCCCGACGCTCGACTCGATTCGAACTGCCTTCCCGAACGTCGACCCGCACCTGGTCGGACACGACATGGCGTATCCCGCCATGCTCAAGTTCCTGCCGCACGGTTTCCTCGGCTTGATGCTCGGCGCGATGGAAGCGGCCTACCGCTCAACGATCATGACGCACCTCAACTGGGGCTCGTCGTACCTGGTGCACGACTTCTGGCGTCGCTTCGTCCGCCCGAACGCCAGCGAACGACACTACGTGCTTATGGGTCGCCTCACCACCGCTGCCTTGATGCTGTTCGCCGCCTTGCTGACCTTCGAGCTCGACAACGCGCAGCAGGCGTTCGGGCTGATCCTGTCGATCGGCGCCGGCACCGGCCTGATCTACCTGCTGCGCTGGTTCTGGTGGCGCATCAACGCCTGGTGCGAGATCGCGGCGATGACCACCTCATTCGCCGTCGCGATCGGGTTCTTCATCGCCGCGAAGCACGGCATGGTCGTCGAAGCACACGTTTCGCTGCTCTGGACGATCGCCGCGACCACCGCGGTATGGGTGACCACGGCGTTTCTCTCGCCGGCAACGGATCACGCCACGTTGCTCGCGTTCTACCGCAAGGTGCGCCCCGCCGGTCCCGGGTGGCGTGCCATTCGCGCCGAGGCCGGCGTGGCGACGTCACCCGATTCGCTGCCGCAGGCGTTCCTCGCATGGCTCTGTGGGCTGTTCACCGTGTACGGCGCGCTCTTCGGCACCGGTGCCCTGCTCTACGGCCGCACCAGCATCGCGATCTTCTGGCTGGCCGCCGGTGGCGCAGGGGCGATCGGCCTGATCCGGATCGTGCCGAAAATGTGGCGGGCATAACATGCGGATCCCTCGCATGGTCAGCGCCGTGGTGGTCGTCGCGCTCGGCACCACGCCTCTCGCGGCACAGAACCCTGCGCGACGAGATACCGCACGGCGGATCGATTCGAGCACGCTGGCGCGTGCCGACACCACTCGCGGCGACACGACGCGGACACCGGACGATTCAACGAAGCGCGGCCTGCCGGGCGCCGTCGCGGCGGTGCTGCAGCCACGCCTGATCGGCCCCGCGATGATCAGCGGACGCATTTCGAGTGTGGCAGTCGATCCGCGAAATCCGGCCGTGATCTACGCCACCGCCGCGTCGGGCGGCGTCTGGAAGACCGACAACGGCGGCGCCATCTGGACCCCGATATTTGACAAGCAGGGATCGTTCTCGATCGGCGTCCTCACGCTCGACCCGAACAACCCATCGACGGTCTGGGTCGGCACCGGCGAAAACAACTCCCAGCGCAGCGTGGCATACGGTGACGGTGTCTACCGCTCCGACGATGCCGGCCGGACCTGGAAGCGGATGGGACTCGAGCGATCGGAACACATCGCCAGAATCGTGATCGACCCACGCAACAGCGATGTGGTCTACGTCGCCGCGCAGGGGCCGCTCTGGTCGGACGGCGGTGATCGCGGGCTCTTCAAGACCACCGACGGCGGACGCACGTGGAGTAATTTGCTCGCCACCAGCGAGCGCACCGGTGTCACCGACGTCGTGCTCGATCCACGCGATCCCGATCTGCTCCTCGCCGCGACCTACCAGCGGCGGCGCCATGTCTGGACGCTGATCGACGGCGGCCCCGAGAGCGCGCTCCATCGTTCCACCGACGGCGGCAAGACCTGGCGCAAGGTCACCACCGGCATGCCGACCACGCAGCTGGGCCGCATCGGGCTTGCCATTTCGCCCGCCAATCCGGACATCGTCTACGCCACCATCGAGGCGGCGAATGGCGAAGGCGGCATCTTCCGCTCCAATGATGGCGGTATCAGCTGGGAGAAGCGCAGTCCCTACAGTGCGCAGGCGATGTACTATGCCACCCTGGTCGCTGATCCACACAACCCGCAGCGGCTGTACTCGATGGACGTCGGCAGCCAGGTTTCTGACGACGGTGGGACCACATGGCGCGGCCTCGGCGAGCAGTCCAAGCACGTCGACAACCACGCGCTCTGGGTGGACCCGAAGAATCCGGATCACTATCTCAACGGCAACGATGGCGGGCTCTATCAAACATGGGACGGTGGCAAGACCTGGATCTATTTCGCCAACCTCCCGCTGGGGCAGTTCTACGACATCGACGTCGATGACGCGCGACCGTTCTACCACGTTTGTGGCGGCACGCAGGACAATGCGTCGGTCTGTGCGCCCACGGCAACTCGCAACAACACAGGCATCCTGAATTCCGACTGGTTCGTCACCACCGGCGGCGACGGATTCGTGTCACGCATCGACCCGCAGGACCCGAATACGATCTACGCCGAGAGCCAGAACGGCGGTATGGTGCGCTACGACGCGCGGACCGGTGACGCGGTGCCGATGCAGCCACAGGAAGCACGCGGCGAAGCGCCCTCGCGCTGGAACTGGGACACGCCGATCATCATCTCGCCGCACGCGCACACCCGCCTGTACACGGCGTCGCAACGGCTGTATCGCAGCGACGACCGCGGCGATAGCTGGCGGGCGATCAGTCAGGATTTGACCCGCCGCCTCGATCGCAACGCACTGCCGGTAATGGGCAAGGTCTGGGGGCCCGACGCGGTCGCCAAAAACCAATCGACGGCGTTCTACAGCAACGTCAGCGCGATCGCCGAGTCGTACCAGCAGGAGGGACTGCTCTACGTCGGGACGGACGACGGGCTGCTCCAGGTCAGCGAAGACGGTGGCACCAACTGGCGGAAGATCGAGACCATCCCGGGCGTGCCGGCAAACACGTACGTGCAGCGGATCATCGCGTCGCCCACCGACGCGAAGACCGTCTTCGTCGCGTTCGACAATCACCAGAACGGCGACTTCACGCCCTACCTGTTCAAGAGCGCCGACGCCGGACACCATTGGACATCGATCGTGGGCGACTTGCCGAAGCGCGGTGGGGCGTATGCCTTGGCGCAGGATCACGTCGATGCGAACCTGCTCTTTTGCGGCACCGAATTCGGCGCGTTCGTGTCGAAGGACGGCGGCGCCCACTGGATCAAGATCCCCGGCGTGCCGACGATCATGGTGCGCGACCTCGCCATCCAGCGCCGCACCAACGATCTGGTGCTCGGCACGTTCGGTCGCGGCATCTATGTCATCGATGGCTACTCCGTGTTGCGGAGCATCACGCCGGCTGCCCTCGACCAGACCATCGCGGTCTTCCCGATTCCGGATGCGGTGTCGCTGATCCGTCGCGGCAGGACTGGCAAGGGGAACCAGGGTGAAGCGCTCTACACGGGACCCAATCCGTCGAGCGGCGCCACGATCACCTACTCCGTCAAGGCGACGATGTTCGAGTCGCTGCATGACAGGCGGGTGAAGGCACAGCGCGATGCGGAACGCCAATCGATACCGATCACGTACCCCACGCCGGAACAGTTTGTCGCTGAGGCGGAAGACGAACCGGTCACGCTGGCGGCCTCGATCGCCGACGCCCAGGGCGCGATCTGGCGGGTGCTCAGCCTGCCAGCGTCTCGCGGCGTCCACGCCCTCACCTGGGACCTGAACGGTTCCACGGAAACACCGGCCGACGCTGGTCCTGCGGTGGTTGCCACCGGCGGTGGGCGCGGCGGCGCCAGGGCAACTGGTGGTGACCCCGCCCCAGGTAGCAACCCGTGCGCTGGCTGCGTGCCGGTGCCGCCGGGGAAGTACACCGTAACGATCGGCAGGCGGGAAAAGGGCGTCTTCACGCCGTTGGCCAGGCCGGTCGCCATGATGGTGTGGCCCGATCCCGACATTGCGGTGACACTCGCCGATCGCCAGGCGAACATCGATTTTCGCGCGAAGCAGTCGAAGCTGGCGCGCCAGATCAGCCAGGCCGTTGACGCGGCGATCGCGGCGCGCACCAAGACCGTCGCGATCATTCGCGTCCTGAACCAGATGCCATCGGCCGCGACGGCACTCCACGACCAGGCCCGCAGCATCGACCAGCGCCTCGCCAACTTCCTTCGCATGGTGCGCGGCGACGACGTGAACTCCGCGCGCGGCGAACAGGTCCCGGTGTCGATCCAGTCGCACGCCCGCAACGCGTCGCCGAGCGGCACCACATCACCGCCGAGCAAGACAAGCATCGAGCAGTATGACATCGCGGCCGCGGCGTTTCCACCGGAATACGCCAAGCTCAAGCCGATCCTGCTCAGCGAGATCCCCGCGCTTGAAGCGGAGCTCGAGAAACTCGGCGCCCCGCCCACCCCAGGGCGCATCCCCGACGGTCGTCCGTAGCGCGCCGGCGTGATCGCCTGCACCACCGCAGTCGTCCTGGCCGCCGGACTCGGCCGTCGCATGCGTCGCGATGCCGACGGGACGGCCCTCGATCTGGCACAGGCCGCGGCCGCGGCAGCCGGAATGAAGGCGATGATCCCCGACAGCCGCGGCCGGCCGTTCCTCGACCACGTCCTGTCGTCACTGGCGGACGGCGGTGTGCGCGACGTGTGCCTGGCGATCGGGCCCGACCACGACGCGATTCGCGAACACTACCAGCGGCGCCCGCCGCGGCGCGTCGAGGTCTCCTTCGTGGTGCAGCCCGCTCCGCGCGGAACCGCCGACGCCATGCTCACGGCCCGGGCGTGGATCGGAGACCGCGACATCCTGGTGCTCAACGCGGACAACCTCTATCCCGTCACGGCGATCAGCGCCCTGGTGGAATTGGGCGCACCCGGCTGCGTGGCGTTCGACCGCGCAGCACTGATTCGCGAGAGCAACATCGAACCGGCACGCATCGGCGCCTTCGCCGTGCTGACGTTGCGGCCCGACGATACGCTCACCGATATCGTCGAGAAACCGGGTGACGCACCGGCCGTGGGCAACTGGATCAGCATGAACATCTGGCGCTTCGACCAGAACATCTTTTCCGCATGCCGAGATGTGTCGCTGTCGCCGCGCGGCGAATATGAACTGCCGCTGGCGGTGGCGCTCGCGATCAGTCGCGGCATGCGCATCCATGCGGTCCGGCTGCGCGCGGGCGTGCTCGACCTGTCGAATCGTGGTGATATCGCCGACGTCGCCCGTCGTCTCGGAGACCGGGAGATCCAACCGTGACATCGTGGCGCGAACGCGTCGCGACGATCGGCCTGGCGGACACGGCCGCGGCACTCGCCACCCGGCACTTCACGGAGGTTGCGGCGCAACACGCGGCCGCATTCGGCCCGTCGGACGCGGTGCGCGCTTGGTGGGTCCCTGGCCGCATCGAAGTGCTCGGCAAGCATACCGACTACGGTGGCGGGCGCTCGCTCCTGTGCGCGGTAGAGCGAGGATTCCACGTGATCGCGACCCCGCGGGACGATGCGGTGGTCCGCATCGTCGATGCATCGACCAACGCAGCCATCACCATCCCATTCCAAGCCGGCGCCGAGCCGCGACCGGGGCACTGGACCGACTATCCGATCACCGTTGTGCGCCGCGTCGCGCGCGACTTCCCCGCTGCGCGCACCGGGATGAACGCGGTGATCCGCTCGTCGTTACCGTCCGCCGCTGGACTCTCGTCATCGAGCGCGATGGTGATCGCGTGCTTCCTGCCCTTGGCCGCAATCAACCACCTCCGGGACCTGCCGGCGTGGTCCGCCATCCCGGACGAAGACGCACTGGCCGGCTATCTCGGTGCGATGGAAAACGGCCGAGCCTTCGCGACGCTCCCGGCCGACCGCGGCGTCGGAACGCAGGGTGGCAGCGAGGATCAGACCGCCATTCTTCGCGCCGTGCCCGGACAGCTGTTGCAATACCACTTCATCCCGGTCACCCGGGAAGAGATGGTCGCATTGCCCGCAGCGTGGCAGTTCGTGATCGGGGTGTCGGGCGTGCCCGCCGCGAAGGGCGGCGCCGTGCAGGCCCGGTACAATGCCTTGGCGCAGGAAGTGGCGTCGCTGCTGGCCCTCTGGTGTCGTCACACCGGTCGCGGCGACCAGTCGCTCTTCGCCGCGCTGCACAGCGCGCCCGACGCGACCGACCGCCTCACGGCGATGATCGACGGCGACGTGGGCGCCACCGACGCGCTGCGGGCCCGGCTCGTGCAGTTCAGTGCAGAGACGGAGGTGATCATCCCCGAGGTGACCCACCGCTTGCGCCAAGGCGACGTGATGGGTCTTCGCGAACTCGTCGCCCGATCGCAGTCGCTCGCCGAAAGCACCCTGGGCAACCAGATTCCCGAAACCGTGCACCTGGCACGGTGCGCGACGGAACTCGGCGCGGCGGCAGCGTCGGCGTTCGGTGCCGGATTCGGCGGCAGTGTCTGGGCGCTGGTACGGGAAGCGGAGGTCGGCGCGTTCGTGGCACGCTGGCGGGACGACTACATCGCGCGCTTTCCCGAGCGGCGCCACCGGGCCGAGTTTTTCAGTTCGCGGCCGGGGCCTGCGGCGACGGAGCTGTGATCCGGTGACGGCGCGCCGCGCTGCCGATCACCAGACCCACGTCCGCCAACTCCCTTGACTCCCCGGCCTGTCGGACTACTCTGTTAGGCTTTCCCCCTTCCTCCGGTTGATCAATTAGCCAGCCAACGCGGGCCTGCCCCAGCTGTCAAACGCCACTCCCCGGGATGGCGTCGTTTTGCTACGTCTGCGGAACTGCCACGCCGGCAGGTCTTAACCGCGAAACCGGCGAGGCGATCACCACCACGATGCGCTCCGGGATCGGCCCCGCCGACCTGATCCGCAAGCTGCAACGCGCCCTCGGTCCGAGCTACGAGCTTCAGGACCGCGTCGGCGCCGGAGGATTCGCCGAGGTGTTCCGGGCGCGCGACCTGCGGCTCAAGCGCGACCTCGCCGTCAAGGTCCTGCGCCCCGATCTCGGCCTTTCACCAGAGATGCTGCAGCGATTCCGCCGCGAAGCCGAAACGATCGCCACCCTGCGTAACGCCCACATCGTGCCGGTGTTCGACATCGGCGAAGCCGAAGGCCTCGCGTACATCATCATGCCGCTGATCGCGGGTGAGAGCCTGCGCGCCGTGCTCGATCGCGAAGGCGCCATGCAACCAGCGGAGGTGCGTCGCGTGCTGCGCGAAGCCGCGCTTGGACTCGCCGCCGCGCACGATGCCGGCGTGATTCACCGCGACATCAAGCCCGAAAACATCATGCTCGAGGGCCGCGACAAGCGGGTGCTGTTGATGGATTTCGGCATCTCCAAGGCGGTTGGCGCCGCTGGCGACGGCGACCCCGGCCAGACGCTCACGACCACCGGGATCATCATCGGCACGCCGCAGTACATGAGTCCCGAACAAGCGTGCGGTGACAAGAGCATCGACGCGCGCAGTGACCAGTACTCGCTCGCCGTCGTCGGCTACCGGATGCTTGCTGGGGGGTTGCCGTTCGAAGGCGATTCGACGCGCGCCGTGCTCTACCAGCAACTGGTCGCCGAGCCAACGCCGATCGCGACCAAGGTGCCCGGCATTCCCGGCGGACTCGCGAATGCGATCCAACGTGCCATGGCGAAGGAACCGAGGGAGCGCTTCGCGGACATGGCCGAATTCGCCGCGATGCTCGACACGGACGCGCAGGCCGTCACGCCGAAACCGATGGGCTACAAGTCGAACGTCCGTCGCAATCAGGTCATCGCCACTGCTGTCGTGGTACTCGCGGCGGGGGGATGGTGGCTGAGCTCGCGCAGCAAGCCGGCGCCTCCGGCACCGCTACCACCGGTCGCAGCGACCCTACCCTCGTCCAGCGTGACGCCGATCGTCGTCGCACCCGGCCCCGCGGTTCCCCCGAATGGCGCGTCGACACTCGGCAGCAAGGGCCGCAACACCAGGGCCCCGACTACAACCGCTCCGTCCCCGAAGGCCGGCGCCGCGACCGCCGTCACGCCACCGCCCCCCGGTGGTGCCGCAACCTGTGCGAGGCTCGCAGCCGCCGCGAACTGGACCGGTGCCGCCGCCACGTGCAACAAGGAGGCCGAAGCGGGCAGCGCGGTCGCAGAGCGCACGCTCGGCCTGATGTACGACAAGGGCAACGGCGTGGCCGAGAACCCGGTCGACGCGGTCAAGTGGTATCGCCGCGCGGCGTCAAACGACGCGGAAGCGCAGTTTTTGCTGTCGCATATGCTTGAGATTGGTCGTGGAGCAGCGCGCAACGACGCCGAATCGGTCGTGTTGTTGCGCGAAGCCGCCTCCGGCGGTGTGCTCCGTGCGCAACAGACGCTCGCGTACCGTCTGGAGAACGGCGCCGGCATCAAGAAGAATGAAACTGAGGCCGTCCTCTGGTACCGGCGCGGCGCCGAACATGGCGACGTTATTTCTCAGCAGAAACTGGCGGAGTTCCTGGCCAAGGGCCGCGGCCTGGACAAGAACGAGGCCGAAGCGCTCCAGTGGTACCGCAAGGCCGGTGACCAGGGATCAGGCGACGCGGCATGGCAAGCGTCCCAGATGTATTTCAGGGGTCGTGGCACGGCGAAGGACACCGTCGCCGGGCTCGAATGGCTGCAGAAAGCTGCAGCCCTGAGTCAGCCCGATGCAGTGAAGGAACTCAAGAAGCGAACTGGCTAACCAATCGGGACGGCGGGATTTGAACCCGCGACCCCTGCAACCCCATTGCAGTGCGCTACCGGACTGCGCTACGTCCCGTTCAATTGAACTACCGGCGGGGCAATGATAGTCGAATCGGCAAACCCGAGTAAGGGGGCGATGGCGTGACCGATGTGCCGGTACTGCACGCGATGATCGACAAGGGTTCCGACGCGGGGCCGGTTCTCGTGTTGCTGCACGGCCGGGGAAGTGATGAGCGCGACCTCCTTCCGATCGGGCGCATCCTGCATCCCGACGCCACCACGGTGTCCGTGCGGGCGCCGTTCCCGGCCGCACCCTGGGGGTACGGGCCGGGCTACGCGTGGTATCGCTTTCTGGGTGGCGCGACGCCGGAATCGGAGTCGTTCATGGCTGGCCAGGACGCGCTCGCCGCATTCGTCGACGCGCTGCCGTCCCGTCTTGGGCGGACCGGGTTCCGGATCATCCTCGGCGGCTTTTCGCAGGGCGGTACCTCAGCGCTTGCCTTCATGATGCGAAACCCGGGACGCGTACGCGGCGTGCTGGTGTTCTCCGGTTTCCTGGCCGACCATCCGTCGGTTGAGGTGACAGCCGATCGCGTGCGCGACACACCGATCTTCTGGGGGCACGGCACCGCAGACCCGGCGATTCCGTACTCGGTTGCTGAGGCCGGTTGGCAGGACTTGCGCGCTGCGGGTGCGACCATCGAGACGCACGCGTATCGCGGGATGTCGCACACGATCGGCGAAGCAGAGTTGCGCGATGCCAGCACATGGCTCGCCGGGCTGCCACACGAGACAACGGCGCCTCATGATCGAGACGCCGCCTGATACTGCCAAGCCTCTGGGCTCCGGGCTGCCGGCAGAGCCACTGGTCAGATTTGAACTGACGACCGCTCGATTACGAATCGAGTGCTCTACCCCTGAGCTACAGTGGCCGGCTTCGTGCGATGCCCTGGCGCGGACTCGAACCGCGATGCCTTACGGCACTACCCCCTCAAGATAGCGTGTCTACCAATTTCACCACCAGGGCGTGGCGCGGGCAGTATAGCGCGCACACCCGGGTGGGGTCAACCGATCGCCAGTCAGCGGCGGCCGCCCGATTGCAGCGTGAGCGAAACGCCAAAGAAGAGGATCCGCTCCGTGAGGGCCTCCGCCCCGATCGAGCCGGGATAGCTCCCCTGGTAGAAATCCACCACGGGTCCGAGGGCCACATGCGGCGTCAACGCAAAGTCGTAGCCAGCACCCGCGTTGAACATGAACCCGTTCTCGGTGGCCTTCGAGCCGTCACGGAAGTCAACCGTACTCCAGCCGTAGCCGACACCGCCTTTGAGATAAAAGCCCGCGCGCCGGGAGGGATACAACTGCACATTCGCGAGAAGGCCGACCGTGCTCTCGGTCGTCGGGCCGTTGTCGGCGCTCCACCGGAAAAGTTCACCGCCCAGGCGAACGCTGGGCGATACCGTCCCGCCGAGTCGCAGCGCGAAGGATGGCGAGGTAACCGGCACACGCCAGGTGTTTCCGTTCGATCGGCGGGTGTTGCCGTTGGCGTCCAGAACGCCGCACGGCGCCGTTTCAAACTTGCATTGCTCGCGCCCAGCGCCGAGGGCGCCAGTGAAGTAGAAGCCGCTGCGCAATTCGCGCGACGGCATTTCGATCAAGCCGCGGTCGCGCCCCTGGCCATGAAGTGCGGGGACCGCACCGGCGACCAGCATGATCAGGACGAGAGAGGCAGCGTTGCGACGCATGGTGAAGCTCCTTGGAGATACCGTGGCAATGAGTTGTAACGTGCAGGTGGATCACGTCCCCCCGAGGCAGGTGACGTGCCACCACACTATGTTCTGCTGTGGCAATGCGTTAGGCCATTCCGTCGCACCGCCCAGCGGTCGCCAATGTCCACGTCGAGGGTCACTCGTGTCCCCAGCCCGACGAGTCCTGTTCGTCGCTACACTGCTCACCGTCGCGGTCGCCGCCAGCGGCCTCGGCCGCTGGCAGCTGCGTCGATTGTCGGCGCGCCGCGCCAGCAACGCGGTACTGCGCGCCGCCGGGCAGCTCCCCCCGATGCAGCTTCCGGCCGACCTTCGCGCCGGAACTTCGATCGACTCGGGCCGGCGGGTCGCCGCGCGCGGCAGCTTCGAGACGCAGGACCAGATCGTGCTCCGCGGCCGGGTACAAAACGACGGACCCGGACTGCAAATCGTCACACCGTTCGAACTCGACGGCGGTGGCGTGCTCTGGGTCGTCCGCGGGTTCGTTGCGTCACCCGATGCGGTCACGCCGCCCGACCGGATTCCCGCTCCGGCACCAGGAAGCGTGACCATCAACGGCCTGGCGCTGGCGACACCGGTCACCAGCGATAGCGGCGCGCCGCTGCAACACAACGGTGTCACCACCTGGAAGCGGCTCGATCGGGGAACGCTGGCACGGCTGCGCCCAGGTTCGCTCCCGGTGTACCTCCTGCTCGCGGGCGACCCAACCGGACCTGGCCGCCTGGTCACCGTTCCGCCGCCAACCCTCGGCGATGGGCCACACCTCAGCTATGCCATCCAATGGTTCGGCATCGCGCTCGCGGTGCTGACATTCGGCGTCATCGTGCTTTGGCAAGACGGTCGCGTGTCGCCTCGACGTCGCGAAGCACCCTGAGGATATTCTCGCCGGCGAGCTGGCGCAGGTCACCGTCGCTCCAGCCGCGGCGAATCAGCTCGGCGAACAGCACCGGGAAGCCGGACACATCGCCCATGCCGTCGGGAAGCTCCGTCGTCCCGTCGTAATCGCTACCCAGCCCGATGTGATTGATCCCCGTGATCCTGCGGAGATGCTCGATATGATCGGCGACATCCTTCACCGTCGCGTTGGGCGCCGGATGCCGCCGGACGAACGCAGCGCGCGCAGCGGAATCGGGTCGCGCGCCCAGGGAGTCGCGGATCATCTCCCGCCATGCCGGCGGCGCGATGTCGCGCAGGAAGCCGCTGACAAACGTCACCATCACCACGCCGCCATTCTTGGGCAAGCGCGCCAGGATCGAATCGGGAACATCGCGCGGCGTGTCCATCAGCGCGCGGGCGGACGAGTGAGAAAACATCACTGGCGCGACGGAAACATCGAGCGCACTGCTCATCGTCGATGGTGCGACGTGACTCAAGTCAACGATCATCCCCAGGCGATTCATCTCTCGCACCACGTCGCGGCCGAAGGTTGTCAATCCGTGGCGTGACGGCGTCGTGCTGTCGAGCGCGGCGTCGGCCCAGTCGAGGGTGACGTTGTGAGTCAGCGTCATGTAGCGCGCGCCGAGGGCGTAGTACATGCGCAGGAGCCCGAGCGAATTCTCGATCGCGTGACCACCCTCCAGTCCCAGCATTGACGCCACTTTTCCGGCCTTGCGCGCCTTCACCACGTCGTTTGCCGTGAGGCAGAGCTGCAGCTCATCCGGATACGTCGCGATCATCCGGCGGGCGATGTCGATCTGCTCGAGCTGCATCTTGGCGTAGCCGTAGTTCTTCCCTTCCGAATCGCCAGGGATGTACACCGACCAGAACTGTCCGCCCACGCCGCCGGTCTTGAGCCGGGCGAAATCGGTCTGGCCGGGCGCTCGTGTCCGCAGCGGGTACTTCGCCACGTCCATCTTGCTGAGCGGGTTGACGCGGATTTCCCACGGCAGGTCGTTGTGACCGTCGATGATCGGCCGATCGGCGAGCAGCCGGCGGGCGTGAACCATCGCAGCGTCTTCCTGCTGCGCCGGCAATCCGGCAGGCATACAAAGCAACAGCAGCAACGTGATGCGGCGCATCAGCTATCTCCTCGTCGGGCGGCCAGTGATCTCGGGTAGCGCCACACCCTCGACGCGTTCGGTGGGCCGGATACCGAGCAACGCGGCGAGCGTCGGCCCGAGATCAACGGTGCGGGCATGCCGCTCGATGCGCGCCGGTTTCAGTCCCGGCACCCAGAACATCAGCGGAACTTCCACGTCGGCCACGTTGGTGGTCCCGTGACCGGTAATCGTCGACGGGTAGTCCACGACGACGCCGTCGTCGACCGACGTCGCGATCAGCCACGAAAGGGTCGGCGGGAGCGCGCGCTTCCACCGCATCGCGTCGAGGCTCTGGTCGCGGGCGAGGGAGCGTGGCGTGTATACCTGGCGCACGCCGGGCAGGGCGCGCACTTCCGCGGCGACAGCGTCCGCCAGCGAATCGACGTTCACCCCGCGCGCCTTGAGCGCGGCGAAGTCGCCGTACAACAGCCCGTCGGTTCGCGCCGCTCCCAAGTCGAGGCGCCAGCGGCGCTTCGCCCACGCGTTCAGCGCTTCCACCTGCGGCCAGAGGGATACGCGAATCCCCTTCCCCGCTTCGGGCCACTCCTGCCCGCCGTGATCGGCCGTCAACGTGATGATCATCTGGTCCTGGGGAACGATCGTCGCCAGGGAATCGAGAAATACCCCGAGCCAGCGGTCCAGCTTCAGCACGTGATCGTGCATCTCGCGCGATCCCGGACCCCATTCATGGCCCACGTAGTCGGTCGCCGAGAGTGAGAGGGCGACCAGGTCCGTCCCGTCGCGCTGGCCAAGGCGCATCGCGCGAATACCGCGGAGCGTGACATCCATCGTCAGCGAATCGCTGATCGGGAACCGCTCGATCGCACTCGCGGCACGCGCCCAGTCGTCGGGAAGGATGTGCGGAAAGACCCGGTCGGTTCCTCCGCGCTCATACGGTCGATCATCGACTTCGGGATAGAACGACGATTCGCGCGAGAGGCTCCACCTCATCCCCTTGAGCGTGGCGATCGGATCGGCGGCGTTCCACGCGCTCAGCCAGCCGGGTAGCGAGTCGGCGTAGTACTTGCTCGTGGTGAAGCGGCCTGCGGAGTACCAGAACGTCGGCACGTTGGCGCGCCCCACCGTGAGAATCGCGCTCCGATCCTTAACGGAAATCGACAGGACTTTCGTTGCGGTGTCGCGGGCGAGCATCCAGTCGACCAGCGTCGAGCCGATGAACCGGCGCGGCGACGCCCCGCTGCCCGTCGACCCGATCAAGGCACGCTGCGGATCGCCGACGCCGAGGTTGTCAGAAAGAATGCCGGTGCTCGCCGGAGACCGGCCGCTCAACATCGTGGCGTGACCCGGCGCCGTTTCCGTCATGGCGTGGTCCTGCTCACCGTGACGATAAAAGACGGCGTGCTGGAGCAACTTCGCCAAACCTCCCGTGAATTCACCCTTCCAGCGATCGAAGTAGTCGGGCCGGAACTGGTCGAGCACGAGCGCCACAACCAGTCGCGGCGGCTTGGGTGTGGTCCGGGTGCTCCCGCGCGTCGGCACCGCCTGCGCCCCGAGGCGGGCATGACGCTGCGGCAGGACCAGCGCCACGAGAAAAATGAGCGACGCGAGACGGCGCATCCAGCACCTCACGAACCTGGGGACCGCTCGGGGCGGCGGACACGGACGACCGACCGACGAAGGATACAATCTAGGCGTGACCGGCCCGGCGCAACGACCGCACCGGGACGCCGCCGCCGCCACGTGCGAGTCCCGGATCGTCAGGCGTCGTAGAGAGCAAGGGGGCCGCCCGGCAGGGGGGACCTCAGTGCGGCGCCCCCTCGATTGGGGATCCGAACCACAATGACATAGACTTCGGGCCAAGCATGCGCCGGAGTTAAGGAGCCGCTGGATGGAACGGAACACACGGCAGCGCGGAGCCATCCGCCGAGCATTTCAGCGGACGGGCCGCCCGCTCGGCACTGGCGAGGTCCTTGAGCTGGCACGAGCAGAGGTCGGGGGTCTCGGAATTGCGACCGTTTACCGTAACATCCGGACGCTGGCGGACGAAGGTTGGCTCACCGTCGTCGAACTGCCGGGCGCCGTTGCGCGCTACGAAATCCACGGGAAGGAACACCATTACCATTTCCGCTGCCGCCAGTGCGACCGCGTGTTCGAGGCGCCCGGTTGCATCGGCTCGCTGACCGAACTCGTTCCGCCCGGGTTCTCGCTCGAGGACCACGAGCTGGTGTTGTACGGCCGTTGCGCCGAGTGCGCCGCTTTGGCGTAGCCCGATGAGTGCGGTTCTCCCCGCGGCTGATGCCGTGGTGCGGGGATTGATCTACATCGGCCTGCTCCTGCTGATTGGCAGCCAGACCGCCCGGACGCTGGTCACACGAGCGCTTGCCGCTCACGCGGACCTCGAACCACCAATCCGCGATCGGGTGGTGCGGCTGGCCCCTCGCCTCATGCTGCCGCTGCTCGTCCTGTTCCTCGCCCGCGGCGCCCTGCAAGTCCTCTCCTTACTCGATCCTGGCGACTCGCTCACCTTCGACGTCGTTCGCAGCGTCCTGCTGAGCAGCCCCTGGGGGCGCGCCTGGTTGCTCCAGCTCGGCGCGGCGGCGTTGCTGGTGGCAGCGTTGCGGTTTCGCGGCAGCGCCACCAAGGGGTCCGACCTTCCGGCCAACCTTGTTCTCGCCGTTCTGATCTGGGCGCAAACCGGGATGGGCCATGCGGCCACGAATCGGTGGCCGGGGCCGCTCGGACGGGTCCTGGACAGCGTCCACCTGCTCGGTGCCGGTCTCTGGCTCGGCACGCTCAGTGCGCTGGCGATTTTCGCGCTGCCGCTGCTCCACGGCGACAGGAGGCTTGCGGCGCTGGCTCGGGTGGTGCGGGCCTTCTCGCTCTATGCCCGCACGGGGGTGTCGCTGGTGGTGATCTCCGGGGCCGTCGCCGCGCTGGTGTACGCCGGATCGATCAATGCGCTGCTGGCTGCCACCTGGGGCCGGCTCCTGCTGATCAAGCTCGTCGGCATGCTCGGCGTCCTGGCGCTCGGCTGGTATAACTGGCGCGTGGTGACACCGGCGCTCGACGGAATGCACCCCGACGCCCGGGCACGACTGCGCGTTGCCATCCGGCTCGAGCTCCTGCTCGCACTCGCGATGCTGGCGATCACCACCATGCTCGTCGTGTCCCCGTTGCCAGGCGAGGGGTGACCCGGTCGGTCAGTTTGCCCATGTCAGCGCGGCAAACCAACGCCGCCCGAATCCGGCGATGGCATTTACCGGCACGACGTTCGCGACGTTGTCCACGCCCGCGTTGAGCCGCCACCGGTGCAACACGTCAATTCCGCCGCGAAGGTTGACGCGCGGCGCGGCACCCTGATAGACCAGCGCCCCGGTCTGCCGATCCTTGGTGATTGGCACCTGCGACGTGCGCACCGCTTCGCCGGTGAGCGTCCACCGTCGCCGGCTCACCGTCAACGCGCTGCGCACGCTCTGCTTGGCGCGACCAAGGAGCGGCTGGTCGTTGGTCTCATCCCGAGCGTCGAGATAGGCGTACGCGGCCGCCAGCGCCACGATGCCGCGGCTGACGCGGCCGCCCACTTCGGCGCCGACGGTGCGAGCCCTGCCGACGTTGAGGTAGGTAAACTGGGCGATCTGACCCGTTTGCCCGGTGTAGTCGGCTGCGATGAAGTCGCGGAGCCGGTTGCCGAAGCCTCGCAGGTACAGCTCAGCTCCACGGCGCCGTACCCCTGCCTCACCGGTGAGATTCCACGACGTTTCTGGCTTGAGTGCGGGGTTGCCGGTCACCGCGTAGAACGCTTCCGCGTTGGTGAATTGCGAAAACTGTTCGGTGAACGATGGTGCCCGGAAGCCGTGCGCGAGCCCGACCTTGGCGTAGTAGCCGTGGCCGTCGTGCCAGGTGAGCCCGATTCGCGGTGCCACATCGCTCCCCCAACGTTGGGCGACCGTCAGTCGAGCTCCGGTCGAGAGTGCGAGCGAACCGCCCAGCTTCCATTCCGCCGAGCCGTACAACGCGCCACTCGACGAACTCTCTTCGGTGGCGGTCAGTCGCGCCGTGGTGATCCATTCGTGTTCGCCACGAACGCCGGCGACCCACGCGTTGCCGCCGAAGCTGCCGCGGTGGATGAGTTCCACGTCCGCCAGCCGCTGTGCCTGTGGATCGGTTGTCGTGGTGCCGTGCGCGAGGTCGGTTTCGTCGAGGGTGTGGTCGTAGACGCTGGCGTGCGCCCGCAGCTCCGTCGCGTCGGCGCCGAATCGCAACGCGGCCAAAACGTCGGTCTGGCGATTGCGCGCGGTGTTGCCAAAGTCGAACCCGGGGCCGAACGACGTCTGGTACGCTTGATCCTCTCGCGTGTGACTGGCGCGCACGTCGAGCAAAGCCGCGCCCACCGGCTGCAGCAGCGTGGCCATTACGTCCCACCGATACGCGCCACCCGGGCTCCCCACGGCGTTCCCCGGCGCGATGTCGATGTGCCGATGTCCGCCGGACAGTGCCAGACCGGTGCTTCCGGTGAGCATGCTCACCCGGCCAGACAGATCGAATTGGCCGTAACTGCCGCCTGCCGTGGTGGCTTCGGCATGGCGGCCATTCGGTGCGCGCGTGATCAGGTTGATCACCCCGCCGAGTGCGGTGGAGCCGTACAGCGTCGATTGCGGCCCTTCGACGATTTCAACGCGTTCGAACCGCGCCGGGTCGAGTCGCGTGAGATCAAACTGGTTCTTGAGCCGCCCCGCCACGGGCGCACCGTCAATCAGCACCTGCACCCGGTCGGATCCGAGACCCTGAATCGAAATACCGGCGCCAGATCCGACCACGGGATCGAGCTGCAGGCCCGGCATTTCGCGCAACAGCGTCGTGAGGTCACCCGCCCCCTTGGCGCGCAACTCGTCGGCAGTGATCACCCGCACGACTGCTGGTGTCGCGGTTGTTCTCACCGGACGACGCTCGGCGGTCACCGTGATGGTGTCGAGAGGGCGGGTACGAGTGGTATCCTGTGCGTGGAGGGCGAGCGGAGCGAGTGCAACCAGCGTGATTGCGGCAAACCAGCGAATCGTCACGGGCGGTGTTCCTTGTCGGAGTGAGAGGACCGTTGACATGCGCGGGGGCACGATATCGGCGCACACGGCACACCGCAATTCGGAGAGTTACGGGCGGGGTACTACGGAGAAGGAGATCGGCTTAGTTTCCGCGCGACGCCCATGACACCAGACACACTCGGTCCTACCTTGCACACGCTGGCGCGCGCGCAGCGCGCGCGACTCAGCGCGCTGTTGGCGCCGCACGGCTTGCACCCCGGTCAGGACCTGTTGCTGCTGGCGATCTGGGAATCGCCGGGATTGCGGCAGGCCGCTCTCGCCGAACAGCTCGGCGTCGAGCCGCCAACGGTCTCACGAATGCTCCAGCGTCTTGAGCGCGGCGGCATGATCGAACGCCGAGCCGATCCGCACGACGGCCGGGTGATACTGGTCTATCCGACGCCGCGATCGCGCCTGTTGGAAGGCACCGTGCGTCGCGTCTGGACGTCGCTCGACGAGCAGCTGATCGATGCACTCGGTGACGCCGACGCAACCCGATTGCAGCGGCTGGCACGCGCGGCGGCTGCGGCACTGACGGGGCGTGAATAGACGAGAGACGCAAGACGAGAGACGAGAGACGAGAAGGTAACGAAGGGTAGCAAGACCTGGGCTCAGGACGACAACGCCCCGCCGCCCCTCGTCTCTCGTCTCTCGTCTCTCGTCTCTCCCAGCTCCTCCCCCCACTCCCCGCACCGCGGCGCGCCGATCGGCGGGCGCGCGACATTCTGCTCCCAGTTGAACAGCGCGGCGCAGGCCGGTCCGCATACGGCACCTTGGCACTCCCCCATGCCCATTCGCGTCCACAACTTCGCTTGACGCTGGGTCCATGCCGGGTCGATGTCACCGCGTCGCACGTCTTCGCAGCGACAGATGACCGTATCGGCGTGGGCGAGTTGCAGGAGTTCGGCACGCGGGGCGAACGTGGCGGCGAGCCGCTTCGCAAACCCACGGCCTGCATCACGATCACGCTGCAACGCGCGACCGTTGGCGGTCGATTCCTCACCGGCCGCCGCATGTCCGGCGACGGCACCCTCGGCTATCGCCGCGGCGTCGCCCTTGACGCCGGTACACTCGCCCGCGGCCCATACCCCGGCAACCGACGTTGCCTGCAGCGCGTCGACGCGGATCGCGTCGACGTCGAGCGCGCAGCCGACGACCTGTGCCACTTCGGTATTCGGCACCAGGCCGGCACCAGTGGCAAGCCAGTCGCAGTCGATAACCGAGGAGCGCCCCCGCTCGTGCATGATCACCCGACGCAGCCGGCCATACCCCTCTGCTGCCGTCACCCAGCTGCTGGTGCGCAACGGTGCGTTGCGAAATGCCCAGCGATACACCACGGCCTGTCGCAACGCCATCGGCTTCGAGACCAGCCGGGCGCCAAACGCTGCCAGGCCGCTCCACGACGCCTGTTCAGCGACCAGCAGCAATTCAGCGCCGGCGCGGGCGACGGTGGCCGCCACCGGGAAGAGGAGCGGCCCGGTGCCGGCAATGACAACGCGCGCCCCTGAGAGTGACAATCCGCTCTTGAGCAGCGCTTGCAGTCCGCCGACGCCGACCACCCCCGGCAGCGTCCACCCCGGAAACGGGAGGAAGCGCTCCTTCGCGCCGGTGGCGATGATCAGGGCGCCGGAGCGCTGGCGGTCGACGCGCCCGCGGAAATCGACGATCAGCTCCCCGGCTGAAATCGCGTCGACGACGCGAGCGCCCGACGCGATCCTGACGCCCGTCGTGCGGGCGCGTTCGAGCATCGCCCGCGCCCCGACAGGCAGCGCCGCCGCGTCGCGATGGCGCCAGATCTGGCCACCGGGCCGGAGACCTTGATCGAGCACCAGCACGCGCTTGCCGTGCTCTGCCGCCGTAATCGCGGCACTCAGGCCCGCCGGACCGGCACCGACCACCAGCACGTCCACGGCCACGCCGCGTGACCCGTTCATGCGCCGCTCTGCACCGACATGCCGGCGCGCACCAACTCGAGGCACGCCCGCACGTTGGTGACGCCGTCCACCGTGACCCGACACTCGAAGCACGTTCCCATGCCACAGACCGGACCGCGCGCGTTGTGGCTGAGGTCCCGCCGGAACGCGGCGACGCCGAGGTTGAGCAATGCTGCCGCGAGGGTGATGTCGGCAGGCACCGGGTGCGGTACGCCGTCGACGACGATGGTGACGTTGCCCGTCATCCGGCGTGCGCCATCGCCGGCATCGGTCGATCGGGCAGGAACGGATCGGCGTTGATCGGCGGTTGCCGGCCGAGGATACCAGCAACGATGAGGTCCGCCGTACCGGTCGCCATGGTGATGCCAAGGCCTTCGTGACCAGCGGCAATCCACACCCCGTCGATGGCAGGCCACCGCCCGATCAATGGCAACTTGTCCGGTGTGGCTGGCCGAAAGCCGACCCACGTCCGCAGCGCGCGGACGCGACGGAGGGCCGGCAGGAAGTCCGTCGCGCGCCGCAACATCGCGCCGAGCAATTCACGATTGATCTGCATGTTGCAACCGACCAGTTCGCGCGACGAGCCGATCAACACCTGGCCGGTGCGCCGCGGCTGCACGTTGAACGCGACGGACGCGGCGCCGAACGTGTGGGCACTTTGCAGGTAGCCAAGTTCGACGAGCTGGTGCCGCACCATGCCGGGATGCCGGTCGCTGATCACCAGGTGTCCCTTGCGCGGCACGATCGGCAACCCGGGCACGAGGTCTGGCGACGCCACGCCGGCCGCGACGACGATCGCGTCGGCGCGCATCGTCGCGCCGTCTGACAGATGCACCGCCTGCGGCGCGAGCGCCTGAACGCGCGCACGAAGCATGACACACCTGCCCGATGCCGCCGCCCGGTCGGTCAGCGCACGTGCGATCGCCGGTGGATAGCAGACCGCGTCGCCGGGCACGTGCAGCGCGCCGGCGAGCCCGGGTCGCAGCTGCGGCTCGAGTTGATACAGTGCACGAGCGTCCACCGCCTCTGCGTTCACGTGGTGGTTCGCGTAGCCGGCAAGGCGCCCGCGACCCGCGTCGAGTTCCGCGTCGTCCGCGGCGATCCAGAGTGTGCCGCAACGGTCCACTTCGCCGCTTGATGGCAGCGAGGCTGCTAGCTGCCCCCAACGCTTGCGTGAGTGGGCGCAAAGGGCGAGCTGCGCCGGTGAGTCGTCCATGGCGACGATGTGGCCCATCGCGGCGCCGGTGCTTCCGCCGCCGGGAAAAGCCGCCTCGATAAGTGTCACGCTCGCGCCTGCCTCGACGAGGCCGAGCGCGGTCATGGTACCCACCAACCCGGCGCCGATGACAATCACATCCGGCGCGCCGGCCACCGTCAGGTGAGCCCGTAACGAAAGGGATCCTGCGGATCGAACAGGAGGGTCGAGCGGCCGGTGACGAAGGCGCGTCCCTGAATGTGCGGAATGAGTACGTCGCCAGCGGCCTCGAGCCACCCGGTGAACAGCGAGCCGACGATGCCTTCCTGCCGCCAGCGCTGGCCCAACGCGAGGTGGCCCTTGGCATGCAGCACCGCCAGCTTCGCTGAGGTCCCGGTGCCGCACGGGGAACGGTCGTAGGCAGAGCCGGGGCAGAGCACGAAATTGCGGCTGTCGGCGTCCTGGCGCACCGGCGCACTGAACAGTTCGACATGATCGATCCATTCGCCGCCGCTGCCGGTGATCCCCTGGGCATCGAGGGCGTCACGAATCAGCGTCGTCAGGCGCAGCAATTCCGCACGCCGTGAAAACTCGAGTGGCACGCCGGCGAGTTCAGTGAGAAAGAACCAATTGCCGCCCCAGGCGACGTCGCCGGTCACTTCGCCCAGCTCCGGCACCGTCACGGTGACGTCGGCGCGATGCAGCCGCGCCGGAACATTGCGGATCGTAACGGCGCCGTCCCGGGCGAGCTCGGCGCTCACCGGCCCGACCGGGGTGTCCAGTTCGACGTGCCCGGGCTCGACCCGGCCGATGTGCTGCAACGTCCGCACCACCCCGATCAGGCCGTGTCCGCACATGCCGAGATAGCCGACGTCGTTGAAGAAGACGACGCCAGCGACCGCGTCGGCGCGCTCCGGCGCCGTGAGCAACGCGCCGACCACGGCATCGTGCCCGCGCGGCTCGTGCACCACGGCCCGACGCAAGGCGTCCTGTTCGCGGCGCATGACATCGCGCCGTTCAACCATGGTGGCACCGGACGGCTCAGGCCACCCACCGAGGACCACCCGCGTCGGCTCGCCTTCGGTGTGCGAATCGATCACCTCGATCGAGCGAACGTCGTTCACGCCGAATTTGCCGGCTTCGACGCCAGCCGCTCACGAATGATCGCCAGTGCCATCTCCCGTTCGGCGCCAGCGAGGACGCATCGCGGGGCGCGCACTCGTTCGCTACCAAGCCCCACTTCCTCCTGCACCAGCTTGATCAACTGCACGAACTTGGGGCGAGTATCGAGACGCAACAGCGGCAGGAACCAGTCGTACAAACGGCGAGCCTGCTCGGTGCGACCCGCCATGGCGTGCTCGAACAGGAGGACGGATTCATCCGGCAACGCGTTGACCAGTCCGGCGATCCAGCCGCGCGCACCCATCGCCACGCCTTCGAGCAATGCGTCATCCATCCCGACGAACAGGGCGAGGCGATCGTGCAACAGCGCCCGCAGTGCGGTGAACCGACGGACGTCGCCGCTCGACTCCTTCACAGCATGCAGGTTCTTGTGGTCGCAGAACGCGCGCACCTGTTCGGGTACGAAATCGGTGCCGTATGCGATCGGGTTGTTGTACAGGATGCAGGACAGCGGTGTCGCGTCGATCACCGCGCTCACGTGCGCGCGCATCTCGGGCCAGTCGCCCTGGTAGACGTATGGCGGCAACACCATCAGCCCGGCACACCCGGCGTCGGCGGCGGCGCGCGCGAGCGACACCGCTTCGTCGGTCGACAACGCCGCAATCCCGGGTATGACCGGGATGCGGTCGCCGACAGCCTGCACGCACGTGCGGAGGACCGCCAGCTTCTCGGCGGTGGTCAGGGTCGCACCTTCGCCGAGCGACCCGAGCGGCACCAGACCGCGGCAACCCGAGGCGAGCAGCCGGCGCGCATGACCGGCGAGAAACGCGTGGTCGACCTCGCCGCCGGCCGTGAATGGTGTGGTGATCGCTGGGAACACGCCGTGCCACTGCTCCGCCATCATCGCCGACATTACGACTCCTTCAGGAATGGATCTGGATGGTCCGGATCTCGGTGTAGAACTCTCGCGCGGCGCGACCCTGCTCGCGGCTGCCCGACGACGAACTCTTGGTCCCGCCGAAGGGCGCGTGAGGGTCGACGCCGGTGGTGTCGCCATTGACGCGCACGAGGCCGGCCTCGATGCGTCGCACGTAGTTGAGCGCCGAACGGAGATCACCGGTGAACAACGATGCCGACAGGCCGAACGGCGTGGCGTTCGCCATGGCGATCGCATGGTCGAGATCGTCGGCGACAAGTACGCCGAGCACTGGCCCGAATAGCTCTGTCACGGCGAGCGGATCGGCCGGCGAGGTGAACCGGATCGTGCGCGGCGCAAACCAGTTGCCAGCGCGGTACCGGGCGTCGTCGGGCAGGGCGCCGCCGAAAAGGGTGACGGCGTTATTCGTGGCAAGGGCGCCTTCGATGCGGCGGCGTGACTCGGGCGTGATCAGCGGACCGATGGCGCACCGGGGATCGTCGACCGGCCCGAGCGGCAACGCGGCGACCGCCACCGCGAGCCGTTCCATGAACGCCGCTTCGACGGCGCGATCGACAATGACGCGGCTGGTGGCGGTGCACTTCTGCCCGGCGTACCGCATCGCGCCGGCCGCAGTGAGCGCGGCGGCCCGATCGAGATCGGCGTCCCGCGCGACGATCACCACGTTCTTGCCGCCCATTTCGGTCTGCACCCGGATGTTGCGTTGGGCTGCGACCGCGGTGACACGGGCACCCACCACCTGTGACCCCGTGAACGACACGGCACGCACCTGTCCGTGCGCGATCAAGGCGGCGCCCGTCGTACCCTCGCCGTGGACGACGTTGAACACTCCCGCCGGGAGCTGCGCCGCCAGCGCGGTCTCGGCGAGGAGGTGTGACACGCGGGGTGAGTTTTCGGATGGCTTGAGCACCACCGTATTGCCGAAGGCGAGGGCGGGTGCTGCTTTCCAGAGCGGAATGGCGAGCGGAAAATTCCACGGCGTGATCAGGCCGATGGGCCCGAGCGGATCGCGCAACGTGAACTGGAGCGCATCGGCAGCCTGGGCCGGAATCACCTCACCGATGTCGCGAACCGCCTCGCCGGCGTAATAGCGACAGATCACCGTCGCGCGGGCGACCTCACCGCGCGCTTCGCTGATCGGCTTGCCGACTTCGCGCGCCATCGCCTGCGCCAGTTCCTCACCGCGGGCGGTGATCGCATCGCCCCAGCGATAGAGTGCCTCGGCCCGCACTGGCCCGGCGTGGTTGCGCCACGACAGGAAAGCGTTCGCGGCGGCGGCGACCGCGGCATCAACCTCCGCGGGCGTACCCACCGGTGCCCGCGCGACCACGTCTGCGCTGTCGGACGGATTCCGTCGCTCGCGGACATCGGCGCCGGTGGCGGGCACAAAATGCCCGCCAACAAAGTGCGGCAGCAGCTCAGGCACGGCTGAGGACCTACTGCTTGCGGGTGAAGACAAGTTTCTTCTCAACCTTGCGGCCGCTCACTTCAATGCGCTCCTTCACTTCGAGCGCCTTGCCGTCCTTGCTCAACTTGAATTCCCGCTTGAGCGATCCGACGCCCGCCACACCCTTGATCGTGGTCAGCACGCCGTCCTGCCACATCGCCTGCGTCTCGATGATGCTGCCGTCCATCTGCGCCTCCTGGTGCTTCTTGCCATCAGTCTTCCAATTGGATTGGGTAGCGGGCTTCACCGTCGCCGTGGTCGCCATCGTCACCACCGAGTCATTGGCTGCGATCACGATACCTGCCCCCGGATCGACATCCGCGAGCACGATCTGGAGGTGCGGATCGCGTAGCCGGCTACGGGGGCGCTCGACCGGCGCCGCTGGTGCGGCGGTGTCGGGCGGCAGTACCGTAACAGAGCCGCCACCGCCCCGCCCACCACGACCACCGCCGCCACTGCCACGACCGCCGCCACCACCACCGCCACCACCGCCATCACTGTGGCCAGCGCGGCCACCGAAGCCACGGACATCAGTCCCGCCGGCCAACGGATCACCTGAGACGGTGTCGCTGCGGGCCTGATCGAACTGCCAGGCGCCGGTGATCGCCTGTCGGACGGCCGGGGTCGGCTTCTCCTGGGAAGCGAGCGCGGGTGCGATCGCGAAAACGAGCGTGCATGTCATCAGCGGGCGCCGCACAGAAACTCCTTGAGGTGCGATGGTTCCACTTCGAGCCGGGGGGACCATGTAAAACTAATGCGTGCCCCCGCCGGCGGGGGCGCTTGGCGACTCCCCGGAATCGCTGCGTACTTCGATGGCTGCTATCCTTCAGGAGACCCAGACAAGAGGTCTCCATGGTGCGGATAAACACCAAGCGGGTACGCCACACGTCGCGGTGCACTGCCACGCATTGGGCGAGGCACGGAGCCTGTTGTTCATGCACTTCCGGGCAGCTGGCGATGCCGCAAAGCTGATGACGGGGTGGCAGCCCCGAGATATTGCGCCGCGGCCGGGGTCGACGGGCGTGCTGGTCGCGCTTTTCATCGTGGAGCTTTTGGCGGCCCGGCCCGCGGGCTCGCAGGTCGTATCCTCTCCGGTGCAAGCCACCCCCGCGGTCGATGACTCAGTGCGTCGCGCCGGTTCGGCCAGGCGCCCGGGCTCGGCGATCCGGGTTGGCCGGGTCGGCGCCACGGCCGTTCACCTCGACGGCCGGCTGGACGAACCCGCCTGGTCGACAGCCGATTCGATCACCGACTTCCGGCAGCGCGAACCGGAGAACGGGGCGGCCGCTACCGAGCGTACTGTTGTACGAGTCCTCGCCGGCCCAGACGCGCTTTACGTCGGCGTTCACGCGTATGATCGATCACCGTCCGCGATCCGCGCGACGCAGTTGCGCCGGGATGCCGACCTTACGGTGGACGACAACGTCTCGGTCCTGATCGACAGCTTCCGTGACAATCGTGGCGCCTTCGCATTTCGGACCAACCCGAATGGGGCGCGTTGGGACGCCCAGCTCAACGGGTTCGAAGACGTCAATGCGAACTGGAACGGTATCTGGGACGTCGCCGTGACCAGGGATTCAGCCGGCTGGAGTGCCGAGTTCCGGATTCCGTTTCCAACGCTGCGCTACCAGGCCGGAGCAACAGCCTTCGGACTCAACGTAGCGCGTTCGATCCGGCGAAAGAACGAGGAAGTGCTGTGGCAATCGTGGGGTCGGACTCAGGGCCTGTTCCAGGTGTTGAATGAAGGCGAAGTCCTCGGACTTGGCCCCCTCTCGCGGGGGCGGGATCTTGAGTTCAGGCCCTATGGGCTGGCTCGGGCGACGCTCGAGCCTCACGACCAGGCTGACATCCCGATTGGAGCGGGTGGGGTTTCAGTCAAGGCAGGTCTTGATGCCAAGCTTGCCCCGACACCCACGTTGACTGCCGACCTCACGTTGAACACCGATTTTGCGCAGGTCGAGGCGGATCAGCAGATCATCAATCTCACCAGGTTTCCGCTCTTCTTTCCGGAGAAGCGGGAGTTCTTCCTCGAATCGAGCGGCATCTTCCAGTTCGGGACACCGGGCAGGGCACAGCTCTTCTACTCCCGGCGGATCGGTCTCCGAGATGGTCAGCCGGTGCCGATCGTTGCCGGTGGACGCCTGTACGGCAAGGTGGGACCGTGGGCGGTCGGGCTGCTTGATGCCCGGACCGGAAGCGGCGAGGACGCCAACAACTTCGCCTTTCGCGTCAAGCACGACCTGTTCGCCCGGAGCTACATTGGCGCGATGGCGCTGCAACGCTCCGGTCCGGGCGTAACTGCGGGAGCCGAACAGTCAGCGGGGCTCGACATCGACTTGCCGCTCATCTGGGGCGGTCGCAATATCGAGCCGTCGTTCTGGATCGCTGGAACGCGGACGCCTGGCGTGACGGGCACACCAATGGCGTGGCGCTTCGGCACCGATTACCCGAATGACCTCTTCGACAACTTTGTCTCGCTCTACCGCGTCGACGTGGGATTCACTCCGACCCTTGGCTTCGTGCGTCGTTCAGGCATCTGGGAAACCACCGGACACATCAACTTCACGCCCCGCCCCAAGGTGTTGGGCATTCGCAAACTCGACCTCGAGATCATCCCGAGCTGGGACATCATCGTCGGCTCGGACGGTTCGCTCTCGCGACCGCGCGACTGGCAGACGGCGCAATTCGAATGGCGGCCGCTTGGCGGCCAGTTGCAAAGTGGCGATCAGTTCGAGGTGAACGTTCAGCGGTTTCTCGACACGCCGTCCGAGCCATTTGACGTCTTTCGCGGCGTAAGTGTTCTGCCGGGCCGCTATTGGTGGACGCGCGGTGAAGTGCAGTACGAGACATCGCCAGGTCGGCCAGTGAGTGTGTCGTCCGTGCTGGGCTTCGGCCAGTTCTATACGGGTTCCAACATTGAGCTGCAGGTCGGCGCAACCTGGCGCCCCGGTGGCAGGCTGATTGCCAGCCTGGAAGGATCGCGGAGCGCGGTCCGTCTCCCCATGGGACAGTTCAATGCCGTGCAAGTGACGACACGGATCGAATACGCGTTCAACACGCGGACCACTTTCGTCAGCTACATCCAGTACAACAACGAGGACCAGCGTATCGACTTCAACCTGCGTTTCCACTGGATCCCGAAGATTGGCGACGATGTCTACGTCGTCTGGAACTCGGGCTATACGACCGATCCGGCCGCACCACACCGCTTTCCCTCCGTGCGCGGATTGGGCGCGCCGCTCGATGGCGCGCTGGTCGTAAAGGCCGTGCATCGGTTGACGCCGTAGGCAACTTGGTGTCGCCGCTTCAAGTCAGCTGTTGATACCCCGGATACGCCGACTGTTCTCGCTGCTGCAGGGCGACCGGGTCACCGCCAACGAGGTCACGACATGACAGTCTTTCGACGGATCGTCGCACTCGCCGTTTTCGTGCCCGCAGCGGCGCCTGCCCAGGGAGGGGCGTGTCATGCAATGAGGGCGTCGCTGACGCCGGTGAGCTGGAACGTGCCGATGCCGAGCGCCGTCGCCAACGTGCCGGCTGGGCCACTGCGCGTCGTGAGGGACTACCCTCTGCCCGGGCCGCCGAATCGCTTCGATTACCAGAGTTTCGACCCTGCCTCCGGGCGCCTCTACATCAACCACATGAACGCCGGGCGGCTGGTTGTGTTCGACGTGCGGAGCGGGAAACTGATTGCCGAGGTGGCCGACTTGCCTCGTGCGACTGGTGTCCTCGCCGTGCCATCGCATCGCGCGGTCGTCGTCTCAGCAGCCGGTAATCACGAGGTTGCCATCATTGATGACCGGACATTGACGGTCACGACACGCGTTACCGGCATCCGTTTCCCGGATGGAATCGGCTATGCACCCGAAGTCGACAAGCTGTTCGTCTCCGACGAGAGTGGCGCTACGGAAGTTGTCATCGACGCACGAACCATGGCGAAACGTTCGACCATCGACTTGGGCGGAGAGGCCGGCAACACGCACTATGACTCGATATCGCACTGCATTCTCGTCGCGGTCCAGACGCGCAACCAGCTCGTGGCGATCGATCCGGTGACCGAACGGATTGTTCGACGTTACGACCTGCCTGGCTCGGACCATCCGCACGGCTTCGTGATCGATCAGCCGGGTCGGCTGGCGTTCATCTCGTGTGAGGGAAATGCCAAGCTGCTCGTGGTCGACCTGCGGACGATGCGCGTCCTCGCGACGCATGCCGTCGGTGATGGACCGGACGTACTCGCTTGGGACGCGTCATGGCGCCGGCTGTATGTGGCATCGGAGAGTGGCGTGCTCAGCGCCTTCAAGGCCGGCGGCTCCGCCCTGCAGTTGCTCGGTGAGTATCGTGCGGCACATTCGCACACGGTCGCGGTCGATCCCGAGACGCACCGCGTCTATCTACCGCTGGAGAACATCGGCGGGCAGCCAGTCCTGCGGGTGCTGGCGCCGGCATCACCCTGAGGCCGCGTGCCTGGGCAGAAAATGACGGCGCTTCAGGTGGACCCGAGCATGTCTGACGGACGATCTCGCCCCTGAGGGGATGCCTCCGAGGGGGCGCGTACTGTCGGCCCGAACGCAGTAACGGGCGTGCGTGTTCGCGGCGCGTCAAGCCACCGCGATCACGCCTGCCCTTGCGACGCGGCCGTCCTAGAAGACCAGCGACGCCCTCCCGTAGAGATAGCGGCCGTTGAATCCGAACGGCGACGTGCCGCTGTAGGGGAAGATTCCGAAGTTGCTGTTGCCGGCCGTGGTCGCATTGCCGAGTGAGTTCTTGTCGGGATAGATGTCGCCGAGATTGTCGACACCGATCGAGAGCGTGAGCTGGCCAAAGAAGCGGTAGGCCACCGAGGCATCGGTGATCCACTTGGCGCCGAAGGTCTGGTCGAGCGTCCTGAGCGTGTCGGTGCCGAACGTCGTGACCTCGCCGAAGCGCTGGGTGCGTAGCGTGACCGTGGCGCGGTTGACGGACAGCACGCCCATGAGGTTGAGGTTGTTCTTCGGCTGTCCCGCCTCGATGCGGGCCTGCTCCACCCGGTCGAAGAGGGTTGACTGGAAGGCCGCCAGGACTGGCGGCGTGTTCGAAATCCGCGTGACCTTGGTGGTGTTGGCGTTGTAGCCCGCGGTAACGCGGAGGCTGGTGGCCTTTCCGAACGACGTACCGTAGCCAAGGATGACGTCAACGCCCTTGGTTTTGGTGTCGATGGCGTTGGTGAAGTAGCGGCCGCCGCCGACACCCGGGAAGCCATTGGCCGCCAGGAAGTTGCGCACGGACACGTCGGTGAAGTTGCCGGAGAGCACGATGCGATCATCGATGCTGATGTGGTAATAGTCGACCGTGATGGAGAGGTTCCTGGACGGTGAGAGGGCGACGCCACCGCTCAGGTTGACGGAGTTTTCCGGTTTCAGGTCTGTCGCGCCGAGGAGCCTCCCGGCCGGGGACGAGACCGGGAAGGTCCTGATGTCGAATGGCACACCGTTGATGAAGTTGGTGGACGTCGTGGTGAAGAACGACTGGCCGAGCGAAGGAGCGCGGAAACCGGTGGCGGCGGCACCGCGCAAGGCGACGCCTTTGCTGACCTCGAGCCGTGCCGCGACCTTGCCGGTCGTCTTGCCGCCGAAGTCGCTGTAGCGCTCGGCTCGGCCCGCCACGCCCACCAGCAGGGCGCGGACGGGGTTCACCTCGAGGTCCACGTATCCGGCCACATCCGTGCGGTGCACGTCGGTCGCGTCGGTGGGACGGAAGCCGGGGAATACTTGCGCGCCGGTCGCCGCAACGCTGCCGGCGCCGGGGCCGTCGAGCACGCGCACGCCACCGTCACGATACGAGTCCGGATCGCCCGCCTGGATGCTGTAGGCATCGCGGCGGAACTCGGCGCCGAACGCCACATTGAGCGGCGTGGCGGCGCCGATCTCGACCTGGCGCACCAGGTCGAGGTTGGCGGTGAGCTGGTTGAAGCCGGTCGTGCCGGCATAGAACGAGGTGGGCGATACATTGCCGAGCGAGACGTTGGCGGTGTTGTTGACGTCGTACCGGTAGCTGTTCCGGCCCCAGGTAATCGAGGCGTCGTACTTGAACTTGCCGGTGGTGCCCCGCACGCCGCCGAGCGCGGAGGCGTCGCGCACCGTGGACTCGATCAGCGGCAGGAAGCCGTTCGGGTAGATCGAACGAACCGTGCGGTTGTCGAGCGCGCGGCGCCAGAAGCCCGCCGCATCGCCGTTGCGGTCGCCGTAGCCGATGGTGGAGTAGAACTCGGCGTTGGCGCCGAAATGCTTGCCGACATTCAGGAAGCCGACGGCATCACGCGTGTTCGGGTCGCCGAAGCGGTGGTCAATGATGTTGCTGAACTGCGGGTCAGTGTTCTTCGGGTCGCCTGCGAAATACTGGGTCCGGCCATCGCGCGACGAGCGATTGGTAAAGTCGCGATTGCGGTACTCGGCGCTCAGCGTCGCAAAGCCGTCCTGTCCCAAGGCGAGCGAGTAGGTGCCACTGGCGGTGGTGTTCCCGCCATCGGTGAGCTTGCGGTCGACGTCGACGGTCGACGCGAATGTGGTGTTATACCCGCCGCGCTGCAGCGAGAAGTCGTTGGCGCTGTTGCCTTTGAGCACGATGTTGATCACGCCGGCGATGGCGTCAGAGCCGTACTGTGCGGCGGCACCGTCGCGGAGGATCTCGATGTGGTCGATCGCCGAGGACGGGATGGCGTTGAGGTCCACCAGCCCTGACCCGCGGCCGATCGAACCGTTCAGATTAATCAGCGACGATGTGTGGCGGCGCTTGCCGTTCACCAGCACCAGCACCTGATCGGGAGCCAGGCCGCGGAGCGTGGCCGGGCGCGAGTTGTCGGTGCCGTCCGTCAGCGAGGGGCGGGGGAAGTTGAACGAGGGCGCCAGCATTTGCAGGATCTGCGCCGTTTCCGTTCGCCCCGAGAGCTTGATGTCCTCGCTGGTGAGTACGTCGACCGGCACCGGGGAATTCACGACGGTGCGGTCGGCGTTGCGGGTGCCGATCGCGGCGATCTCGCTCAGCGTCACGGCCGCCTGCTCGAGCGACGCGTCGCGCGTGGTCGTGGCGCCGTCGGCCACGTTGACGGTGTCGCGAAGCATGCTGTATCCGATCGCGCGGAAGCGCACCTCGGTGCGGCCCGAGGGCAGGAAGAGGCGATAGTTGCCGCGGGCGTTGGTGGTGGCACCGATCAGCGATGCCCCGACCGTGACGCGCGCACCGGCGAGCGGGTTGCCGGTGCGAAGGTCAGTGATCGTGCCGGTCAGGGTCCCGCGGCCGGCCTGGGCCGCGAGCGACGCGAGGGGCAGGAGTGCTAGCAGCACAAGGGCGGCGAGGCGCCGCGTGCGGATGGGGCGCTGGTCCATTTTGTCTCCGGACGAGGACAGGACGGGAGTCGGGCGAGGCCGAAGAAATTCAGATGGCCGCGACCCAACCCCTGCACGATACGCCCGCTTTTTCAGAATCGCAATAGCCGTGCTCACGCGCTGCGGCTATCAGGGAGCGCGGTTCAACGCGGTGTTGCATCTCCGGCGGGCGGATGTCGTCTGGCCAGAGGACTTCCCGCGCCGGCGGGCTGAGTGGGACCAGCCACTCAGGGCCCCAACCCGCGCAGTTCCGGCGCAGCTTCGGGAACGCCTCGACAAAACGGCGACGGGATGGGTGTTCCCGGCGGGGTGGAAGGAATCAACGAGCGAGATACATATGAAGCGTCGGCGCGGACAGGTCGAGCGCACGTCCACGACTCTCGACAAGCAGCACCCGGGTTTGCACGAACCACGATACCCGAATAGGCCAAGAGGTGACCTCAGAGTCCCGAACAAGTCCCCGAACATTCCTTGCCGGGGCACCGAGCTCTTTATGGAGCCCATTCGCTTTCCGTCGATGCGTTTCCATCCGACGACCCTCCGTTGGGAAGTAAACCTACGCTTCCCAAAGTGCCTCGTCGAATTGGGGTACACAGCACCAGCCAATTGGTGTCCTAGAGTGCACTTTCGGTTTGTGCTGCGGACCGCTGATCGTGTTCGAACGCATCCGCGAATTGGTCCAATTCGAGGCGGGTCATCCCAAGCCGGGTGCCGCACTCGCGCCATCCGGCGACAGCAGCCTCCACCTGGCCGAGAATGGCTCTCGCGACATCGACCCTGAGGCCAAAGTACGGGACGGCCGACATTAGTGCCGCGATTGTTGCGGCCGGTCCAGTATCCTCACTCACCCACGTCTTCAGCTCTCGCACCTTGTCGGGAAACGGATTGACATCGAATGCAGGAGCAAGACGCCAACTCTCGCGTTCGACGTGTAGAAAGCCGTGATTGTGAAGATGGTCGTCAACGTTTGTAATGAGAATAGAAAACGCAATCCGCCGCCAAAGCTCCTCAATGTCCTGTTGCGATGCGGGGCTGTAAATGCGTATAGCATCGACCATTTCGGTGTAGCTATGATCTTTCGGATCACCGCGAACCACCTGCATGAGCGTTGCCGCAGATACGTACATCAGGCGCTCGCCCTGCTCCCGGTCAAAGCGCCGGATGATCGCGACAGGCGTCCCATCGCTTGCGATGATGCGACCGTGTGCCGCGTGGATCCCTGCATCGGTGGCAAGCGTCAGTGCCAGAACCTCAGCTTTTGTCACGGCTCGTTCGTCGTTTACACTCGGAAACTTCCCGATCGCGAGGCCGCCGTCATCGTCGAGCACAGTACACTTGGGGCGAATGCCCTGTAGCGATGTGCCGCGACCGCGGAGGTAGGCCAAGTCGGCTTCAGTTTCAGTGTTCGTTTCGACAGCACGAGTCGACGAAAGAAGGTCTCGTAGCTCGATCAATGGCGGTGCGGTTCGTGTTCCCGGTTCGCGCTTCCTCCGGTATACTCCCTCCTCGTCACGAAAACGCAACGCGCCGACGCGACTGAAATCGTCCACTTCAAAGAGGAACTCAAGTGCACCGATAATTGAAGGTTGGTCCTTACCTGCCGCCCTTGCGAGCGTTCGGCGCTTGGCATGGTCACGAAGGATCACCTTCGCTCCCCACCCATCGGGTTCTGAATCCGCAATCACGCCGTGGAAGACGGACCCGTCGGTCGTTCGTCCATGGTATTGAGGACCGGAAACCAGCGGCAGACCTGGCTCGATTGCGAAGCGGTCGGCGGCTGCGAGCCAATCGGCGGCATACTCGAACGACGCGCTTTCTCTCGCACCGTCCCTGTTGTAACGCAAGACGCCAACCCGTCGGCCGCTGTTTCCCAAGTCTACCCCAATCGTGCGTTTCATTTGGGTTGTGGCTCGCGCTTTGGCCGAACACGCCGCGGAAGACGGTCGGCTTCCAACAATGTTCCCGTTTCATCCGCCCGCGGATCGATCAACTCGCTGACGGCCGTCCCACGTCCGAGCACGAAGAGAGTCGTCACGTAGGTTCCCATAGCGACGCGCGGGTCTCCGCGCTCAATGCGTTCGTAGGTCGCGCGGGCGACTCCTAGGCGCTCCGCCATCATGGCGGTAGTGATCCCTCTGCGGCGGCGGGCCACCGAGATGTCCCTGCCAAACTTCACCAGGGCGCCGCGAACTGGCGTCGGCAGGATGCTGTGAGCCGGGTGTTTTATCATAAATGCCTCATATATAGCTCCTTACAACATATACAGACTAATATATTAGTCGTTATTCTAATATCAGCCAAGAAGAAAATCAAGGCCGAACGTAAGTAATGCCTAATATAAAGCGCTTTAAAAGCTATAATGCACTATATATGAATCATAATAAGCAAAGAATCATAAGAGTTTGGCGAAGATGCTGGCGGAGAAAGCCCAAAAAACCTGAAACTCCTAACGAACGACGAAAACAGGTCGAGCGCACGTCCACGACTCTCGACAAGCAGAACCCGGCGTGACGCGTGACCGCGCAATCAACAATTCAATCGGCATCCCCAGGCCAGAATGCGAAAAAACGCCGCCAGCAGGTGGCGACGCTTCAACGAGTTACCGAATGCCCCGAGCAGGACTTGAACCTGCAACCTAGTGATTAAGAGTCAGTCGGGTGGTGGGTCCTACCCCGCCCGACCGCGTCAGAGTGCGGCTTTGCGGCGCGCAGGAGTTCCGAATAGGCCGAGAACTGACCTGAGAGTCCCCGAACAAGTCCCCGAACATTTCTTGAATGCCTACGCCGATCCCCGCTCGACGGCGCGAACTTGGCTTAGGGTTTCGGGCGTGGGGCTGGCGCGGTCCATCCACAATCCGATCATCACCGCACGCTGTCCTTCGAGCCGAGTGCCCGCGTGAAGAGGCCCGTCAGCATGCGTGTACCAACGTCAATGGCTGGCGAGTACTGACCCTGCCTCAGGCCTGGAAGCATCGAGTCAACAACGGTCTGCGCGGTTGCATTGCTGATTAACTGTTCGGCGCCACTGCCAAGAGCGATGAAGACTTCGCCGCGGTGAGTCGCGTTGCGCTGGACTACCAGCAGCACGGCGCTGAAGTTGCGCCGCGGATCGCCGACCGGTGCGTTGGAGCCGACACCCTACGTCCGGCCGATCTGCGTGGCCACCGCGGCCGGAGCCTGATCGCCGATCGTCGCCAGCGTGACCACCGCGATCTCACCGCCAGTCCGCGCTCGCAACCTAGACAGGCGCGCCTCGACCTGGGCGTGCGTGACCGAGTCGATCAGGCCGGCCACGTCCCTGACAAACCCAGTGGGGCGGCCCGGGAAAAACCGTCCGATATCGCTGACTTGCGCTGCCGCGGTTGCGGCAACACAGGTGTGGAGGACCATGACTGTGAGGACCATGCGAGCTATGCATAGGATCCATGCCCCCAGCCGGATCATGGGCTCACGGCCCAATCTTGTTCAATATGAAGTGGTCTACTTTGCCGCCGGCATCGTGATTCTCGCCGACGATGGTTCGCCCATCAGCACTCAATGCAAGTTGAAAGTTGTCGAGGTTGTAGGTCGCGCTTGCGCTCGGGCTCACGCGGCTGACTGAGACGCCGATGAGGCCGACCGAACCCGCGAGGTGTGACGCCGATTCGGAGAACTCCTCACGCAAGCCGCTGTGCAGGAGGACGCCATGGAAGGCGGCGCCGTCATGACTGATGGTCAGGCGGACGTTGTTGTCGTTGTCAAAGGTCCCCGCCCAGTTCCCAACGATCCCCTGCTGGAGTCGCAGGCGATCCGATGCCGATTGCTGTTCCGCCGCTGCCGCCGCCGCTGCGGCAGCTGCGGCTGAATCGGCTCTTGCTTTCGCCTTGGCTTGCCGAACCGTTGTCCCGGGAAACGGGTCGACAACAAACGCGCCGGTCTTCGTGATATACGCGTCCTTTCCAAGGGCTCTCACCCACGCCAAGCCGTTTTGAAAAGGAAGGGCGATGTCGAACTGAGGATCGACCACAATCTTGCCGGTCGGATCGATATATCCCCATCCCGAGTCGGTCTTCACGGGCGCCAAGCCCTCATTGAAACTACTGGCGGATAGAAACTTGGGCTCTACCACCACTTGACCCTTTGTGTCGATGAAACCGTACTTTCCGCCGCTCACCAGCACGGCGTGGCCATCGTTGAAGTTGGTGCTGACGTCGTATTGAGGATTGACGACGAAGCTGCCTTTCCTATTGACGAAACCCCATTTCCCACCGACCTGCACGGGCGCCAGCCCGTCCCAGAATCCGTACCCCTGCTCAAACTGCGGCTCGATAGCCCACTTTCCCCTGGTATCGAGATATCCCCACTTTCCGCTGCTGGCTGCGGGTGCCAGACCGTCGACGAACCCCCAGTAACTTTGCACTTGATCAAAACCGCTGGAAAT
>JANYLJ010000068.1 GCA_025357945.1 Gemmatimonadota bacterium | reverse complement strand
GGTGGCTCACCCCCGGCGATCGTCTCAATGATATGCGATCCGAGCTGCCGATAGCTCTCGAACTGTGATTCGGTAAACCATTGGTCGGCCGTACTTTCGTGCGGAAAGGCGGTATTCGCGCGGGCATACGCCTGCACGTCCGCGGGATCATCGGCCCCGAGCGCCGGTTTGAGGTACACGAGCACCCCGTCGGGCGCATCGCCGTCCACGCACCCGTATCGGATGACACCGATCGCACACGTCGCCGACGCCGTTATGTCGATGTCGATCGGGATGCCGAGATCGATGCGGATCTTGCGAATCGCATTGCCCAGGTCCGCGCAACCGGACGTCGGGTCGCTCGTGGCGTCGGTCACCACGATTACGTGGCAGCGGCGCAGCACCATCTCGTACAGGCCGAGGTTTTCGAAGTGCCCGCCGTCGGAAAGGTAAACGTACTTGTTGCGATCGTCGGTGCGACCGAGCGCCTCGTCCATGATCGGGTCGAGCGACAGCTTGGGACTGGAGCGATGGTACACCGCCCGCCCGGCGTGGCCCGGATTGCCGAGCCACCAACCGAGTCGCACATTGAAAAAGGTCAACAGGAGCGAGAGCACCGGCGAGGAGTGGTATCCCATCGCCGGGCTCGCGGCGGCGCCGGAGATCGCCATCGCCGTTCCCAGCGAGACACCGCGTTCGCCAGCGTACCCGCCCGAGGTCGGATCGCATGGATCGTCCTGCGTGGCGCGATACCCGACGTTCACGCTGCCGCAGTGCAGCGGCGAGAAGGTGAACGACTCGGCCTGCCGCTCCTGCCACGCGAGATTGTCACCCGCAACGAGATTGAGCGTTGCGTTGATGACGTGCAGTGGCCGCTGGTTGCCACCCGCCGGAGCTGACGCGGGCCAGAGTTCCCGCAGGTGCATGTTGTCGCCGTCATCAAATCCCGTGAACGGGTTCGGGTCGCGAGAGCCATCCAGGCGCGACGCACCGAGATAGGCACGGATCAGCCGGGCGCGGTACATCGCATGCAACGAGAACATGTTGGTGTCGATCAACCGGCTCGTCAGTAGACCGAACAGGAACAGTGCCGTCGCGGCGCCAACGGCGGTCAGCAGGCCGCGGGTCGACCCGGGCTCCGCCGCGTTGGCAAGTTGCTGAACGACCGCGATCACCTGCCTGCCGGTCCACGACAGCACGATCACCAACCAGGCGATGAACACACTGGCGAACACCAGCGCCAGCCGGCTCCACGTACGGGCCGAGTTCTTCCCGACGATGGCCGGTGTCGTGCCGCTCTTTGCGATCCTCGCCGCACCAACGCCACTGCCGCCCCCGATCGCGGCGAGCAGCCACTGCAACGGCAGTGGGTGCTGCGTCGTGAACTGGCCAATCACCCAGCGCACCATCGCCGGGCCGCAGATCACCAACCCGAACCCGATCAGCCACGTGGCGATCGCGATGAACACCCAGCCGGTGAACCGCGCCGACCACTCGCGCTCGGCGTCACTGTGGCGCGTGCTAGCGTAGCCCACGTACAAGTGACTGCACAGCAGGATCACGCCAAGAAGCACTGGTACGGCGAGCAGCACGTAGACGCCGCGCTCCTGCGGTGTCAGGTCCCAAAGCGGCGGGGCGAAGGTCGCCAACCAACTCGCCACCATGCCGATCGTGAACCCGGAGGTGAGGATCAGTGGCCCGTGCCACCACGGCAACGCGGCGGCGACCCCACGACGACGCACCGATACGCCCGCCAGGATCCAGCCCGCCAGGTGAACCGCAGCACCGATGGAGCCGAGCATCAACCAACCCGGCCAACGCCTGAACAGGTCACCGATCGGCGAGGAGTACGACGTTCCCCACGCCCAGCACACCGTCGCCGCGGTCACGGCGATCAGCATCGGCGACAGGCACTGGTGCAGAAAGTCGCGCTGGCTCCGTTTCTCGTCGAAGGTGCCCGTGCCCTCGGTAGGCCCCCGCTGTCGGGGACGATTGACGTGCACGTAGCGGACGGCGGTCACGATACCCGCGACGGCGGCTATCGCGAGCAGGAGGCCGAGGCGGTATTGCACCGAAACGCCGTCACCAAGCGGCTGCCAGCTCACCAGCTGCACCAGGAGGAGCGGCACCGAGAGCAGTGCCACCAGTGGCGGAACGAATGCCAGCCAGTTGAGGAGCAGGTTCCGGAGATATGTCGCGCCGAGCGTCCACGTGTCGGCGGAAAGGATGCCGAACTTGGGCGCGAGATAGCTGCTGTAACGGCGAAGGTGCCGGACTGGGCCAGGTTCCGGAACCAGCGGCCGGGTGGGGCGTCGCCGTAGTTCCGCAACGACCTGCGGCAATCCGGTTCGGGCAATCCAGGCGCTCAGCCAGCCACCGATGTATCCGCCGCCGGACACGGTGGACAGGTAGTCGAACTGGTCGAGCAGCCCCTTGCGCGCCAGCCCCTGCAATACGCCGAGTGCGAACGTGGCGCTCCGGACGCCGCCGCCCGACAGTGCAAGCGCACGGAGCTGTTGCCGATGTGCCCGGCGGTAGAGCTCCGCGACACGGATGTCGAACAGCTTCTTCAGCTCCGGAAACGTGTCTTCGAGGATGAGCCGATTGCGCCGCCGGATGTCAGGATCATGAATGCGATCCGCAGTCTGCGAGCGGAATGTCACACCATCGAAGCAGTCACGATGATCGCGATCGAAGAGCCGGTCGTCGGTGAGCAAGCCATTAATGGCGTGGCGCAGCACGTCCCTTAGCTGCGCCACGTTACCGCTGCGGTACGCCGCCGCCAGGTCCGGTTGCGTGTCGGCGAGCAGGTCCTGGCGCAGCATCGTGGCCGCGCGATCGCGCCCTTCGAGCAGTCGCCGCGCAAGTGCTGTTGGTTCGAGGATCTGGGCCGGGACGAACAGCAGATCCCGCGGCGGTGCCGCGGGGGCGCCCGTGAGGGCCTGAAACTCCTGCTCCAGCACCTCGCAGAACGGCAGCGAACGGTTCGGACTCGGCGGCATGGCGGCTCCGGGGCAGGGCTCTGATGAATCTCCGCCAACTTGGCGCGATGGCAACAGCCGCCATACGCCATTAGCCCCGAGGCCTGGCTCGGCGCGGGAGCCTTGGGCGCAGTGGCCGATCCTGCCGTCCGGGGCTCACGGCGATTGGCATGGTTTCCTTTACTTTCCATCCCATGCCCATCCACGCCCCGCACGGCAACACCCGCACCGCCCTGGGCTGGATCCAGGAAGCCGCCAAGCGGATGCTGATGAACAACCTCGATCCGGACGTGGCCGAAAAGCCCGCGGAGCTCATTGTCTATGGTGGTCGTGGCAAGGCGGCGCGCAACTGGGAGGCGTATCACCGCATCGTTGCCACACTCGAGCGGCTCAAGAACGACGAGACGCTGCTGATCCAGAGCGGCAAGCCGGTCGCCGTCGTCCGCACGCACGACATGGCCCCGCGGGTATTGCTCGCGAATTCCAACCTGGTCCCCAAATGGGCGACGTGGGAGGAGTTCGATCGACTCGACAAGCTCGGCTTGATGATGTACGGCCAGATGACAGCCGGGTCATGGATCTACATCGGTACCCAGGGGATTCTGCAAGGGACCTACGAAACGTTCGCGAGCGCCGCAGACAAGCATTTCGGCGGTACCCTCGCCGGGACGATCACGCTCACCGCCGGGCTCGGCGGCATGGGCGGCGCGCAGCCGCTCGCCCTATCGCTCGCCGGTGGCGTGTCGATCTGTATCGAGATCGATGCCACCCGGATCCAGCGCCGCCTCGACACGCGCTATCTCGATGAAGTCGCGTCATCGCTCGATGATGCCATCCGCCGCGCGCAGCGCGCCGCCAGCGAGAAGCGGGCGCTGTCCATCGGCCTCCTTGGCAACGCCGCAGAGATCCTGCCGCAGATTGTCGCCCGCAACTTCGTGCCGCACCTGGTCACCGACCAGACCTCAGCACACGATCCGATGTGGGGCTACATCCCGCCAACCAAGCCTGATGAAGACATCAACGAGCTGCGAGCCAGGCTGCCCGACGAATATCTCAAGCGCACGCGCGATGCGATGGTGACGCACGTCGAGGCGATTCTCGAACTGCAGCGACGCGGTTCCATCGCGTTCGACTACGGCAATAACCTCCGCGCCCAGGCGCAGCTGGGCGGGCTCACGACGGCGTTCGGGTACCCGGGATTCGTGCCGGCGTTCATTCGCGATTCGTTCTGCGAAGGACGCGGCCCGTTCCGGTGGGTTGCCTTGTCCGGCGACCCGGCCGACATCGCCGCGACGGACCGGGCGCTGCGCGAACTCTTCCCCGACGACGCCCGCATGCAACGTTGGCTCGGCTGGGCCGGCGATCGCATCGCATTCCAGGGGCTCCCGGCGCGGATCTGCTGGCTCGGGCTTGGCCAGCGCGACAAGGCAGGATTGCTGTTCAATCGCATGGTGCGCGAAGGCACACTCAAGGCACCGATCGTGATCGGGCGCGATCACCTCGATGCCGGGTCGGTCGCCTCACCGTATCGCGAAACCGAAGCAATGAAGGATGGCTCCGATGCCGTCAGCGATTGGCCATTGCTCAACTTTGCTACCGGCATCGCCAGTGGCGCCGGTTGGATGTCATTCCATCACGGCGGCGGCGTGGGGATGGGCTACTCGCAGCACGCCGGGCTGGTGGCGGTCGCCGATGGATCGGACGAGGCCGATCGGCGCCTCGCGCTCTGCCTTACCAACGATCCCGCGATGGGTGTGATTCGACACGCGGATGCGGGATATGAGAAAGCGATCGCGGTG
>JANYLJ010000012.1 GCA_025357945.1 Gemmatimonadota bacterium | reverse complement strand
CGTGGGGACGATTGGACACGTTGACCATGGCAAGACGACGCTGACGGCGGCGATCACGACGGTGCTGTCCAAGAAGTTCGGCGGCGAGGCGAAGGCGTACGACCAGATCGACGCGGCGCCGGAAGAAAAGGCGCGCGGCATCACGATCAACACCGCGCACGTGGAGTACGAGACCTCCAAGCGTCACTACGCGCACGTTGACTGCCCGGGGCACGCCGACTACATCAAGAACATGATCACGGGAGCCGCGCAGATGGACGGTGCGATCCTGGTGGTGTCGGCCGCCGACGGCCCGATGCCGCAGACGAGGGAACACATTCTCTTGGCCCGCCAGGTGGGCGTGCCCTACATCGTGGTGTTCATGAACAAGGCCGACATGGTCGACGATGCCGAGCTCCTGGAGCTGGTCGAGATGGAAGTGCGCGAGTTGCTCTCGAAGTACGAGTTCCCCGGGGACAAGACCCCGATCGTGATCGGCTCGGCGCTGAAAGCCTTGGAGGGCGACACGGGCGACCTGGGCGAGGGCGCGATCATGAAGCTGGCCGATGCGCTGGACTCCTACATCCCGACGCCCGAGCGGGCGATCGACGGGGCGTTCCTGATGCCGGTGGAGGACGTGTTCTCGATCTCGGGTCGCGGGACGGTGGTGACGGGGCGCGTAGAGCGCGGGATCGTGAAGGTAGGCGACGAGATCGAGATCATCGGCTTGAAGGCCACGGTGAAGACGATCTGCACCGGGGTGGAGATGTTCCGCAAGCTGCTCGACCAGGGGCAGGCGGGGGACAACGTGGGGGTGTTGCTGCGGGGCACGAAGCGGGAAGACGTGGAGCGTGGCCAGGTGCTGGCGAAGCCGGGGAGCATTACGCCGCACACCAAGTTCACGGCCGAGATTTACGTGCTGAGCAAGGAGGAGGGTGGCCGTCACACGCCGTTCTTCAACGGTTACCGGCCGCAGTTCTACTTCCGGACCACGGACGTGACCGGGGCGATCGAGTTGCCCGCGGGCACGGAGATGGTGATGCCTGGAGACAACATCTCGATCACGGTGCAGTTGATTCAGCCGATCGCGATGGAGGAGGGGCTGCGATTCGCCATCCGCGAGGGTGGCCGCACCGTGGGTGCCGGCGTCGTGGCCAAGATCATCGAATGACGGCCGAGCCGGGCGGCGGCGACGCGGCTCGGCGGTGAAGTCGGAAGCTCTACAGGCCAGTAGCTCAATTGGCAGAGCGTCGGTCTCCAAAACCGAAGGTTGGGGGTTCGAGACCCTCCTGGCCTGCCAATGCGGCGCGCGGATCCAACGGGTTCGCGCTGCCTTCCTCAACCAGAACGACCACATCGGCATCGGATATGTTCAATGGCTGACAAAGTGAAGCTGGCGGTCGCGCTCCTGCTGGTGGTGGCGGGCGTAGCGGGCTTTTATCTTCTCGGAGAAAACCCGCTGATCCTGCGCGTGTTGTCCGTGCTCGCCGGTGTTGGCCTCGCCGCCCTGGTGGGGTGGACCAGCGAACCCGGCAAGGCGTTCTACGTATTTGCCCAGGAGTCGGTGGCCGAGACTCGCAAGGTGGTCTGGCCGACACGCAAGGAAACGGTGCAAACCACCGGAATCGTGATGGTGTTCGTGCTGGTGATGGCGATTTTCCTGTGGATTGTGGATGCATCCCTGGTCTGGGCGGTGCGGATGATGATGGGTCGTGGAGAATGAACGCAGCCACCAAACGTTGGTATGTCGTGCACGCCTATTCGGGTTTCGAAAAGAGCGTGCAGAAGGCTCTGCTGGAACGCATCACGCGGGCCGGCATGGAAGACAAGTTCGGGCAGATTCTGGTGCCGGTCGAGGAAGTGGTTGAAATGAAGGCCGGTCAGAAGAGCATCTCGGAGCGCAAATTCTTCCCCGGGTATGTTCTGGTCGAAATGGAGATGACCGACGACTCGTGGCATCTGGTCAAGAACACGGCGAAAGTCACCGGCTTCATCGGCGGAACCGCCAACCGGCCCACGCCGATCAGCCAGCGTGAGGTCGACGCGATCCTGCATCAGATCCAGGAAGGGGTCGAGAAGCCCAAGCCGAAGGTGCTGTTCGAAGTGGGCGAAGCGGTCCGGGTCAAGGAAGGTCCCTTCACCGACTTCCACGGCAACGTGGAGGAAGTGAATTACGACAAGAGCAAGCTGCGTGTTTCGGTCTCGATTTTCGGCCGTTCGACACCAGTGGAACTTGAATTCAGTCAGGTCGAGAAGGCCTGACGCAAACATTCGGAGCCGATGTCGCGACAGCGGTGTCGAAACATGGCGGCGAACAGCCGTTTTTGATGGGGAGGGCGCCGCAGGCGTCCGCATGAACCCGACAGGAGAAGCGTACCGTGGCAAAGAAGATTGTAGGGTTCATCAAGTTGCAGGTGCCGGCAGGCAAGGCCAATCCGTCGCCACCGATCGGCCCGGCGCTCGGTCAGCGCGGCCTGAACATCATGCAGTTCTGCAAGGAGTTCAACGCGCAGACGCAGGGCATGGAGCCGGGTCTGCCGATCCCGGTGGTGATCACCGCGTTCGCGGACAAGAGCTTCACCTTCATCATGAAGACGCCGCCTGCGACGGTGCTCATCAAGAAGGCGGTGGGGGTGCAGAAAGGCTCGCCCAAGCCCCATACCGACAAGGTGGGCAAACTGACTCGCGCCCAGGCGGAGGAGATCGCGAAAGCCAAGATGCCCGATCTCACGGCTGCCGACCTTGAGGCCGCGGTGCGAACCATCGCCGGCAGTGCCCGCAGCATGGGCGTCACCGTGGAGGGACTCTGATCATGGCCCGTGAATCGAAGCGCCTGGTGGCAGTGAAGGCGAAAGTGGACCGCAGCAAGGCCTACCACCTCGACGAAGCGATCACGCTCGTCAGGGGCAATGCCACCGCCAAGTTCAACGAGTCGATCGACATCGCGATCAATCTCGGCGTCGATGCCAAGAAGTCGGATCAGGTGGTGCGGGGTTCCGTCGTGCTGCCCAAAGGCACTGGCAAGAGCGTTCGTGTGGCCGTTTTCGCCCAGGGTGAAGCTGCCAAGGCGGCACTTGCGGCCGGCGCAGAGATCGTGGGCATGGAAGATCTCGCCGAGAAGATCAAGGGCGGCACCATCGATTTCGATATATGCATCGCCGCCCCCGATGCGATGCGGGTGGTTGGTCAGCTGGGGCAGATTCTCGGTCCGCGCGGTCTGATGCCGAACCCGAAGGTCGGCACAGTGACGCCGAATGTCGCCGAGGCCGTCCGGAATGCCAAGGCCGGTCAGGTGCAATACCGCACCGACAAGGGCGGTATCGTGCAATGCACGATCGGACGGGCTTCGTTCGAGCCGCAAGCGCTTCGCGAGAATCTCCTCGCGCTGGTCGATGCCCTCAACAAGGCGCGGCCGGCGGCAGCCAAAGGCATCTACCTGCGCAAGCTTTCCCTCTCCAGCACCATGGGGCCGGGCGTGCGTATCGATTCGAGCAGTCTGCAGGCGCAGCCGCAGCAATAGCGAGACAACATCGGTCCCGCGGGTATCGCGGGTCGGATAGCAGAACTTTGTGGGATCGTCGGTGCGCCGCGAGGCGTGCGGACGATGTGTCAAAGACCGTTGGAGCCGCGAGGCTTAATCGGGGGCAGACGATGGTGAGCCGCTGTTTCTCGTCATTTGCCGCCAACGTCCAACGCAGACGGTGTGCCCGACAGCAGGAAGACCGAATTTCCGCGATGTCCGCCGCAAGGTGGGCGTCGCGGCGTGATTCAACCTGGAAGATGGTCGCCGTGACGGGGGGGTCGCCGCAGTGCCGGGCGATCTCGAACTTCAAGCGCTAGGAGGCAAGACCTTGGGTCTGAATCTGGAGCAGAAAAAGGCGGTGGTGGCCGGTGTCGGTGCGGAAGTCGCACAGGCGCAGGCAATCGTGCTCGCCGAGTACCGTGGACTGGAAGTCCGCCACATGACGTCGCTGCGTGCCAAGGCGCGGGAGTCGGGTGTCTATTTCCGTGTCCTGCGCAACACCCTCGCAAGGCGGGCGGTGGCGGATACGCCGTTCGCCGGGCTGGCTGGTCAGATGATCGGTCCGCTCGCGTACGGCATGTCGGCTGATCCGGTCGCGGTCGCGAAGGTGATGCACGAGTACTCGAAAGGCAACGATAAGTTCGTGATTCGCGGTGGTGCGATGAAGAACGTCGTGATGTCCCCCAAGGATATCGCTGCGCTCGCCACGCTGCCGAGCCGCGATGAGCTTCTGGCCAAGTTGCTGGGCACCATGCAGGCGCCGATCGCAACGTTCGTACGGACCCTCAACGAAGTGCCGTCGCGCTTCGTCCGGACCGTGGCGGCCGTGCGCGACGCCCGCGAGCAATCGGCCTGAAGCAGAACCACCCGACGACGATCTGTCCCGGTCATGGCGCTGATGGCGCCGGCCGGAACCAACCTTACAGGAGCAATCATGGCTGTAGCCAAAGCTGAAATTCTGGACGCGATCGCGAACATGACCGTTCTCGACCTGTCTGATCTCATCAAGGAAATGGAAGTGAAGTTCGGTGTCTCGGCCGCTGCCGCTGCGGTTGCGGTTGCGGCACCGGCTGCCGCTGCCGCGGCGGTCGAGGAGCAAACCGAGTTCACCGTGATTCTCGCCAAGATCGGCGACAACAAGGTGAACGTGATCAAGGCGGTGCGGGAAGTGACCGGCCTGGGCCTCAAGGAAGCCAAGGACCTGGTCGACGGCGCGCCGAAGCCGGTCAAGGAAGCGATTCCGAAGGCGGAAGCCGACGCGATCGCCAAGAAGCTGACGGACGCCGGTGCTACGGCGGAAGTCAAGTAACCGCGAGTCTGTGTACCTGCAACAGGCTGGCGGGCGACCGCCAGCCTGTTGTCATCTTTGGGCCCAGCCACCATCACACAGCGCCGTCCACCTGTTTTCGGTTGCCGCCCAAGCCGGGCGTGTTGTGTCATGGCCGTTGCCGGTTCGACCGGGAGACGATGTTGCGCCGATCGCGCCATGTCGTGATCCGGTCCCGTGTCTTGTTCGTTCTTAGTACCACTGCGGTTCGCCGCAGCCCCGTTAACTCTTACGCGGAGTGGTGATGACCTATTCGTTCACTGAGAAGAAGCGCATTCGCAAGAGCTTTGCCAAGCGCGCATCCGTGCTCCAGGTGCCGTATCTGCTTGCCATGCAGCTTGAGTCATTCGCCGCGTTCCTGCAGGCTGATGTCGCACCTGAAAGCCGCAACAACCAGGGGTTGCAGGCGGCCTTCACGTCGATATTCCCGATTGCGAGTCACTCCGGCAATGCCCGCCTCGACTTCCTGAGTTTCCAGCTCGGCACGCCGCCGTTCGATGTCAAGGAGTGCCAGCAACGGGGGCTCACCTTCGCGGCGCCGCTGCGCGCCAAGGTCCGCCTCACCATCATGGACCGTGAAGCGCCGAAGCCAACGGTCAAGGAGGCGAAAGAGCAGGAGGTCTACATGGGTGAGATTCCACTCATGACCGACACCGGCTCCTTCGTCATCAATGGCACCGAGCGGGTCATCGTCTCGCAGCTTCACCGCTCGCCTGGCGTGTTCTTCGAGCACGACCGCGGCAAGACCCACAGTTCGGGCAAGTTGCTGTTCTCGGCACGGATCATTCCCTACCGTGGCTCCTGGCTCGATTTCGAGTTCGACCCGAAAGACTATCTGTACTTCCGCGTCGACCGTCGCCGCAAGATGCCGGTCACGATCCTGCTCAAGGCCATCGGCCTCACGCCGGAACAGATTCTCAAGGCGTTCTTCGACTTCGATAACTTCCATCTGGGCGAGACCCAGGTGCAATTCGAGATCGTCCCCGAGCGGCTGCGTGGCGAAACCGCGCGCTTCGACATCTCGGCCAAGGGCAAGCTGATCGTCGGCAAGGATAAACGCATCACCGCGAAGCACGTTCGCGACATCGAAGCGGCCGGACTCAAGAAGATCGAGGTCACCGACGAGTTCCTGCTCGGACGTGTCCTCGCGCACAACGTGGTGAATCCCGACACCGGCGAGATTCTCGCCATGGCCAACGACGAGGTCACGGCGGAGGTCGCCACCAAGCTCAAGGTCATGGGCGTCAAGACCGTTCGTACGATCTACACCAACGACATCGATCACGGGGCCTATATTTCGTCGACGCTTCGCATCGACGACTCCACCGACCAGCAGTCGGCCCAGGTTGCCATCTACCGCATGATGCGGCCCGGCGAACCACCGACCGAGGATGCGGTGAAGACGCTCTTCCAGGGTTTGTTCTACAACCCCGATCGCTACGACCTCTCGGCGGTCGGCCGGATGAAGTTCAACCGCCGTGTCGGGCGCGACGAACTGCTCGGACCGATGACCCTGTCGAACGAAGACATCGCGGCTGTGATCAAGATCCTGGTCGAGCTGCGCAACGGCCGTGGCGAGATCGACGACATCGATCATCTCGGCAATCGTCGCGTGCGCTCGGTAGGCGAACTGGCCGAGAACCAGTTCCGCGCCGGCCTGGTGCGCGTGGAGCGCGCGGTGAAGGAGCGTCTGTCGCAGGCGGAATCCGAGAACCTCATGCCGCACGACCTGATCAACGCCAAACCGGTCAGCGCCGCCGTACGCGAGTTCTTCGGATCGAGTCAGTTGTCGCAGTTCATGGACCAGACCAATCCCCTGTCTGAAGTGACTCACAAGCGGCGCGTGTCCGCCCTCGGCCCGGGTGGCCTGACCCGTGAGCGCGCCGGTTTCGAGGTGCGCGACGTACACCCCACCCACTACGGGCGCGTGTGCCCGATCGAGACGCCCGAAGGTCCGAACATCGGCCTCATCAACTCGCTCGCGTTGTACGCCCAGACCAATAGCTACGGCTTCCTCGAGACACCCTACCGGGTGGTTGCCGACGGCCGTGTCACCGACGAGATCCACTACCTCTCGGCCATCGAAGAGGGCAAGTACGTGATCGCCCAGGCTAACGCCTCGGTCGACAAGAAGGGCAAGCTGATCGACGAGCTCGTGTCGTGCCGCAATCACAACGAGTTCATGCTTTCCGGTCCGGACAAGGTGCAGTACATGGACGTCGCGCCGGCCCAGATCGTGTCGGTCGCCGCCTCGCTGATCCCGTTCCTCGAGCACGACGACGCCAACCGCGCGCTGATGGGCTCGAACATGCAGCGCCAGGCCGTGCCTTGCCTGCGAGCCGAGAAGCCGCTGGTCGGTACCGGCATTGAACGCACGGTCGCCATCGACTCGGGCACTGTCGTGCAATCCCGGCGTGGTGGCGTGGTCGACTATGTCGATGCGAGCCGCATCGTGGTGCGGGTCAACGATGACGAAACCGGCGCCGGCGAAGTCGGGGTGGACATCTACAACCTGACCAAATACACGCGCTCGAACCAGAACACGAACATCAACCAGCGGCCGCTCACCAAGGTGGGCGACAAGCTCGCGCGTGGCGACGTGGTGGCCGACGGCGCCTCGACCGACATGGGTGAACTCGCTCTCGGCCAGAATCTGCTGGTCGCGTTCATGCCCTGGAACGGCTACAACTTCGAGGATTCGATCCTCATTTCCGAGCGCGTCGTCGCCGACGACCGCTTCACCTCGATCCACATCGAGGAACTGTCGGTGGTTGCGCGCGACACCAAGCTCGGACCCGAGGAAATCACCCGCGATATTTCCAATCTGAGCGAAGCTCAGCTCGGTCGCCTCGATGAGTCGGGCATTGTCTACATCGGTGCCGAGGTCGAAGCGGGCGATGTCCTGGTGGGCAAGGTGACACCGAAGGGCGAAACCCAGTTGACCCCGGAAGAGAAGTTGCTGCGGGCGATCTTCGGCGAGAAGGCGTCCGACGTGAAGGACACCTCGCTGCGGGTGTCGTCGGGCATGACCGGCACCGTCATCGACGTGCAGGTGTTCACCCGCGAGGGCATCGAGCGCGACAAGCGCGCCCAGCAGATCATCGACGACGAACTCAAGCGTTACAAGACCGACCTCGGCGACCAGTACCGCATCGTCGAATCCGACGCCTTCGCCCGCATCGAACGCCTGCTGCTCAACAAGACCGCCAACGGTGGTCCGAAGAAGCTGGCCAAGGGCGCCAAGATCGCCAAGTCCTATCTCGACGACGTCGAACGCCATTCGTGGTTCGATATCCGTCTCACGGAAGACGATGCCCAAGCGCAGCTCGAGCAGCTCAAGGACAGCCTTGCGCAGAAGCGTGTCGAGTTCGACGCGGCATTCGAGGAGAAGAAGAAGAAGCTCACCAGCGGCGACGAATTGCCGCCGGGCGTGCAGAAGATGGTGAAGGTCTACCTGGCCGTGAAGCGCCGGCTGCAGCCCGGCGACAAGATGGCTGGCCGGCACGGCAACAAGGGCGTGATCTCGAAGATCGTTCCGATCGAGGACATGCCGCATAACGCCGACGGGGTGCCAATGGACATCGTGCTCAACCCGCTCGGCGTGCCGAGCCGCATGAACGTCGGCCAGATCCTGGAGACGCACCTGGGCTGGTGCGGCCGGATCCTCGGTTTCAAGGCCAAGACGCCGGTTTTCCGGGGCGCCGAAGAGAGCGAGATCGGCGTCCTGCTCCGGATCGCCGGGCTGAACTGGGCGGCCCAGTCGATGCGACTGGCGCACGCGGCGCCGACGCCAAACGCGGCCGACGTGGAAACGCTGGTGCAGGACCTGAAGGGCGCGAAGTTCGAAGGCGCCTTGCTCGACACCACCGGTGTGGAGGCGCTCTGGGTCAGAGGCGCGTCGAAGAGCACCAACGCGCTGGCGAAGGGCGTGCAGCAGTTCCTCGCGGCGGCCGCGACGGAGCTCGTCGCTCGCGAACGGGCGCAGCGGGTGACCGAGCTTGCCGTCCAGGACGCGCTGCTCGTTGGCGCGCACGGGAAGCTCAAGACCGCCTTGCAGGCGGCGCGGAAGGCGATCGCCGAGCGGGGCCGGGCGGCCGACGCCGCGGTGCTGCACGACCTTGGCCTGGACGCGCTGGCGGTGGTGAGTGGCGGGACCGGGACGCCGACCGAGTACGGCAAGGCATCGGATCAGCTGATCCGGCACGCCGGCCTCACGCCAGCTGGCAAGGCGCGGTTGCGTGATGGCCGCGGCGGCCAGGAGTTCAAGGGCGACGTCACGGTCGGCACGATCTACATGCTGAAGTTGAGCCACCTGGTGGACGACAAGATCCACGCCCGTTCGATCGGGCCATACTCCCTGGTGACCCAGCAGCCGCTCGCCGGCAAGGCGCAGTTCGGCGGCCAGCGCTTCGGCGAGATGGAAGTGTGGGCGCTGGAAGCCTACGGCGCCGCCCATGTGCTGCAGGAAATGCTCACCGTCAAGTCCGATGACGTGAACGGCCGCAGCCGGGTGTACGAAGCGATCGTGAAGGGGCAGAACTTGCCGGAACCGGGAATTCCCGAGTCGTTCAACGTGCTCGTCAAGGAACTGCAGGCCCTGGGATTGAAGGTCAATCTCGGGACGACCGTCGCAGCGGAGGAATAGATCATGATCGATTTTCGCAGTGGACGCGAGCCGAAGAGCTCGACTTTTGATTTCATCAGCATTCGCATCGCGTCGCCCGAGGAGATTCGCGGGCCGCGCGATCCCAAGGAGCGCGAGCGCCTGGAGTTGCAGGGGCAGCGCTACTGGTGGTCGTGGGGTGAGGTCACCAAGCCCGAGACGATCAACTATCGCTCGTTCAAGCCCGAGAAGGACGGCCTGTTCTGCGAGCGCATCTTCGGTCCGGTCAAGGACTGGGAATGCCATTGCGGCAAGTACAAGCGGATCCGCTATCGCGGCGTCATCTGCGATCGTTGCGGCGTGGAAGTCACGCTCAGCAAGGTGCGGCGTGAGCGGATGGGCCACATCGAGCTGTCCGTGCCGGTGGCGCATATCTGGTTCTTCAAGACGCTGCCGTCGCCGATGGGCAACCTGATCGACATCACGCTGAAGGAGCTGGAGCGCGTCATCTACTACTCCAGCTACATCGTGCTCGATCCGGGCGAGCAGGAAGTGGAGGACAAGCAGCTGCTCGACGAGGACGAGTACCTCGCGTTGCGCATGAAGGCACGCGATGCCGGCGACACGGCGTTCCGTGCCGAGATCGGTGCGCCGGCGGTGCGCGAGCTGCTCAAGCGACTCGACATCAAGAAGCTGGCCGAGGAGCTGCGCGCATCGGTCGCGGTCGAGACGTCACAACATCGCAAGAAGCAGATGCTCAAGCGGCTGAAGATCGTCGACGCGTTCCTGTCGTCGGGCGACAACGGCGAGCTGCCGAACGACCCGGTCTGGATGATCCTGGACGTCGTCCCGGTGATCCCGCCCGACTTGCGGCCGCTGGTGCCGCTCGATGGCGGGCGCTTCGCCACGTCCGACCTGAACGACCTCTATCGCCGCGTGATCAACCGGAACAACCGGTTGCAGAAGCTGATCCAGCACCGGGCACCTGAAGTCATCCTGCGCAACGAAAAGCGGATGCTGCAGGAGGCGGTGGATGCGTTGTTCGACAACGGCCGCCGTTCGAAGGCGATCCGCGGCCGCGGCAAGCGCCCGCTCAAGTCCCTGAGCGACATGCTCAAGGGGAAGCAGGGTCGCTTCCGGCAGAACCTGCTCGGCAAGCGCGTCGACTACTCGGGCCGCTCGGTGATCGTGGTCGGTCCAGAGCTGCGCCTGCACCAGTGCGGCCTGCCCAAGACCATGGCCGTCGAGCTCTTCAAGCCGTTCATCATCCACAAGCTGGTGGAAAAGGGCATTGCCGAGACGGTCAAGCGCGCCAAGAAGATCGTCGAGCGCGAGAGCCCCGAGGTGTACGAGATCCTGGAAGAGATCATTCAGGATCACCCGGTGCTGCTCAATCGTGCGCCGACGCTGCACCGTCTCGGCATCCAGGCCTTCGAGCCGAAGCTCGTCGAGGGCAAGGCGATCCGCATCCACCCGCTCGTCTGTGCGGCGTTCAACGCCGACTTCGACGGCGACCAGATGGCGGTGCACGTGCCGCTGTCGTTCGAGGCGCAGCTCGAAGCGCGCCTGCTGATGGTGTCGTCGAACAACATCCTCAAGCCGTCCGATGGCCGGCCGATCGCCGAGCCGTCGCAGGACATGGTGCTGGGGTCGTACTTCCTCACCAAGCTGCCGCCGGAGTTCGAGGAGCAGTTGCGCCTGGCCGGCCCGAAGCTCGAGGAGGTCAAGGCCAGGCTGTGGCAGGGCACGGCCCATTACAGCTCGATCGCGGAACTCGAGATGGCGCTGATGCACGGCCTGGTGCAGCACCAGACCGCGATCCATTTCTGGTTTGTGCCGCCAGCGGAGTCGGCCGATCCCAAGCCGCGCTGGATTCGCACGACCGTGGGCCGGGTGTTGTTCAACAACATCGTCCCGCGCGCGGTGATCGCCGAGCTCGGCTTCCGCGACGAGCTGATGAAGAAGAAGCAGCTATCGGAGGCGGTGCTGCAGAGCTATCGCCGCGCCGGCCTGCGGGAGACGGTCGAGTTCCTCGATCGCCTCAAGCGCTTCGGCTTCGAGTTCGCCACCGGCGGCGGCATCTCGATCGGCATCGAGGATCTCGAGATCCCGACCGAGAAGCATGCCCTGCTCGCCGAGGCGCAGAAGCGCGTCGAGCGGTTCCAGAAGGCCTACAACACCGGCCAGATCACGTTCGGTGAACGGTACAACAAGGTGATCGACGCCTGGACCCATGCCAACAATGACGTGGCCGAGGCGATGCTCAACCAGATGCGGAAGTCACGCGGCGGGTACAATCCGGTGTACATGATGTACGACTCCGGCTCCCGCGGTTCGCGCGAGCAGATCCGCCAGCTCGCCGGCATGCGCGGGCTGATGGCGAAGCCGCAGAAGAAGCTGACTGGTGGCATCGGCGAGATCATCGAGTCACCGATCCGGTCGAACTTCCGTGAAGGCCTCACCGTGCTCGAGTACTTCATCTCGACCCATGGTGCCCGCAAGGGCCTGGCCGACACCGCGCTCAAGACGGCCGACGCCGGCTACCTCACCCGCCGCCTCTGCGACGTGGCGCAGGACGTGACGATTACCGAAGAGGATTGTGGCACGGTGATGGGTCTCGATACGTCGCCGCTCAAGGAAGGCGAGAACATCGTCGAGCCGCTGTACGACCGGATTCTCGGCACCGTGGCGAGCGAAGACGTCACCGATCCGCATGTGCTCGACGAGTTCGGCGATCCGCGCCTGCTGGTGCAGGCCGGCCAGCAGATCGACGAAACGATCGCGCAGGCGATCGACGACGCTGGCATCGAACACGTCAAGATTCGTTCGGTGCTCACCTGCGAATGCAAGCGCGGCGTCTGCCGCATGTGCTACGGCCGCAACCTGGCGACCATGGAAATGGTCGACCTCGGCGAAGCGGTCGGCATTCTCGCCGCGCAGTCAATCGGCGAACCGGGGACGCAGCTCACGCTGCGCACCTTCCATATCGGTGGCACGGCGTCACGCATCGCGGAAGAAGCGGAGCGTCCGGCGCGCACCGACGGCATGGTCACCTATACCGACGACCTCGAGTGGGCCGACGTGCCGGTGGAATACGAGGACGGCGTCAAGACCACCATCCGGATCGCACTGACGCGCGACGCGGAATCGGCCGCCGACGAGACCAAGGCCGGTATCGTCCTGGTCGACCCGAAGCATCCGGAGCGCCCGCTCAACCGGTACCCGGTGCCGGAGGGCGCGTTGATCCAGGTGAAGCCGAAGGATCTCGTCACCAAGGGCGACAACGACAAGCGCGCCTCGATCCTGTACACCTGGGACCCGTACAACGACCCGAGCATCATCAAGGTCGACGGCGAATTGCGCTGGAAGGACCTGGTGCCTGGCGTGACCCTGCGCGAAGAGCTGGATGAAGGCACCGGCCTGCGCTCGGTCGTGGTCGTCGCCGATCCGGATCGTGAGTTGCACCCGTCGGTGCTGGTCTACCAGCCGAACCGGAAGGATCCGCAGGAGTACACGCTGGCCGAAGGCGCCCGGATCATCTTCGGTTCGCCGACCGACCCGGTCTCACGCGCGATGGACCTGCCCGACGCGGCGAACCCGTGGTCGGAAAAGTTCCATGTCGAAGAGTACCCGATCAACATTGCCTGGCCGAGCAAGACCAAGAAGGAGAGCAAGGACAAGACGGTGTTCCTGTCGCCGGCGGTGAAGGTGTCGAAGGGTGTCACCGTCACCAAGATCCCGCGGCTTGCCTACAAGACGCGCGACATCACCGGTGGCCTGCCACGGGTGGCCGAACTGTTCGAAGCCCGCCGCCCGAAGGACCCGGCGACGATGTCGGAGATCGACGGTGCGGTGAAGTTCGGCGAGATCAAGCGCGGCAAGCGCGAGATCATGGTCTTTCCGGTCGCGCCGGATGGCTCGATCGCCGAGGACGTGGAAGCCCGCGTGTACGAAGTGCCGGCCGGCAAGCATCTCCGCGTGCATGAAGGTGATCGCGTGCGCGCTGGCGATCGCCTGACCGAAGGGCCGGTGTCGCCGCACGAGATCCTCGGCATCAAGGGACCGCGCGCGGTGCAGGAATACCTGCTGAACGAAGTGCAGGAGGTCTACCGCCTGCAGGGCGTGCGCATCAACGACAAGCATATCGGCGTGATCGTGCGCCAGATGCTGCAGAAGGTGCGCGTCACCGATCCGGGTGACACCACGTTCCTCGACGGCGAAACCGTCGATCGTCAGTCATTCCGCGATGAGAACGAGCGCGTGATCAAGCGGAAGCTGAAGCCGGCGATCGCCGAGCCGGTGTTGCTGGGGATCACCAAGGCGTCGCTCACGACGCAGTCGTTCATCTCGGCGGCGTCGTTCCAGGAGACCACCCGCATCCTCACCGATGCCGGCATCCGGGGCGCCAAGGACGAGCTGCGTGGCCTGAAGGAGAACATCATCATCGGCCACCTGATCCCGGCCGGCACCGGTCACTACCGGTATGTGGATCTGGAGATCAACCCGCCGCCGGGCTTCGAGCCGCCGGCGCCGGTGCTCGCGGTGCCGGAAGCGCCGCCGGCGGACGCCGTGTTCGCGGCCATGCCGGAGGAAGCGGAAGTCTGAGGGATCGCCCCTCGCGATCGGGGACGGCGGTGAAGCGGGGCGAACGGGGCGGATTCTGGTCAGTCCGCCCCGTTCGCTGTTTCGCTGTCCGGCCAGTGCCGGGCGCCGGGTTTTGCCAGCTTCCGCCAGTTGACCGGCCCGCCCAAGCCCCCTATCTTGCGTGTCTGTACCATTTTGGGTCCCGGCGAGGGATCCGCAACGAACCACTGTGGATGTAATGCCGACGATCAATCAGCTCCTCCGTCACGGCCGCCGCGACGCGAACTACAAGGGCAAGGCGCCACATCTTCAGCAGAATCCGCAGAAGCGCGGGGTCTGTACCCGCGTGTATACCACCACGCCCAAGAAGCCCAACTCGGCGCTCCGCAAGGTGGCCAAGGTTCGCCTGACCAATGGCATCGAAGTGATCGCGTACATCCCGGGTGAGGGGCACAATCTCCAGGAACACTCGATCGTGATGATCCGCGGCGGCCGCGTGAAGGATCTGCCGGGCGTGCGGTATCACATCCTGCGCGGCACGCTCGACGCCGCCGGCGTGAATGACCGTCGCCAGAGCCGCTCGAAGTATGGTGCCAAGCAGCCGAAGGCCGGTAGCGCGAAGGGGACGAAGAAGTGAGCCGCCGCAAGAACGCGATCAAGCGGCCGGTTCCACCGGATCCGCGCTACGATAGCCAGACGGTCTCCAAGTTCGTCAGCAACCTGATGACCGAAGGGAAGAAGTCCCTCGCCGAGGGGATTTTCTACAAGGCGATGGACATGATCGAAGAGCGCACTGGCCAGCCGGGCGTGGCGGTGTTCAAGCAGGCCGTGAACAACGTCAAGCCGGCGGTGGAAGTGAAGAGCCGTCGGGTTGGTGGTGCCTCCCTCCAGGTGCCGGTCGAAGTCCGGCCGGAACGGCGGACGGCGCTGGCGATGCGATGGCTGATCAGCTACTCGCGCGCCCGTGGTGAGAAGACGATGGCCGAGCGGTTGGCGGCGGAACTCGTGCTGGCCTCGAAGGGTGAGGGCAACGCGATCAAGAAGAAGGAAGACACGCACCGGATGGCGGAAGCCAACCGCGCGTTTGCACATTATCGCTGGTAATTGCGGTAGGGGTTGAGGGATCCTTCGCCGACGAAGTCGGCTCAGGATGCCCTCTTCGAGGGCACATCCGGATTACGTGAGCTGCAGGTCGGCCCACCTCTGATCCTTCGACAATCGCCGGGATGCCGTGGGCATCCCTGTCTCGGGAGCGATCCCGGACGTGGCGCGGAGCGATACCGCGGGCATCTGCCCGGCCGGTCGCCCCGCTTTTTCGCTGGCTGTAGGCGGGTGCGGCAGGATGCGCCCGTACACCTGATCGTGGATGGGATGGCTATGGCGCGTCACACACCGCTCGATCATTATCGGAACATCGGCATCATGGCCCACATTGATGCCGGGAAGACGACGACGACCGAGCGCATCCTGTACTACACCGGCAAGAACTACAAGATCGGTGAAGTGCATGACGGTGCTGCCACGATGGACTGGATGGAACAGGAGCAGGAGCGCGGCATCACGATCACGTCCGCGGCGACGACGGCGTTCTGGAAGCGCCATGGCGAGAGCGATTCCGAGGGCAGTGGTCCCGAGTATCGCGTCAACATCATCGATACGCCGGGGCACGTCGACTTCACCGTCGAGGTGGAACGTTCGCTGCGCGTGCTCGACGGCGCGGTGGCGCTGCTCGACTCGGTGGCCGGCGTGGAGCCCCAGACCGAGACGGTCTGGAAGCAGGCGGATCGCTACGGTGTACCGCGGATGATCTTCGCCAACAAGATGGACCGGGTCGGCGCCAACTTCGAGCGTTGCGTGGCGATGATTCGCGATCGGTTGAGCAAGCGGTCGTTTCCGCTGCAGCTCCCGGTCGGGTCGGGTGAGACGTTCACGGGACACATCGACGTGATCACCCGCCGACAGTACATCTTCGACGACGCCACGATGGGGAAGGAATTCCAGGTCGTCGATGCGCCGGCCGAGTTCCACGACGCGATCGAAGAGGCGCGTCACGCCGCGATCGAGGCCGCCGTCGAGTTCGACGACGAATTGATGGAGAAGTACCTCGGTGGCGAGGAACTCACCGTCGACGAGATTCATCACGCGATTCGCAAGGCCACGCTCGCCATGGCGTTCGTGCCGATCCTCTGCGGTGCCTCGTTCAAGAACAAGGGTGTGCAGGCGCTGCTCGACGCCGTGATCGACTACCTCCCATCGCCGCTGGAAGTCGCGGCGATCAAGGGGCACGAGCCGGGCGACGAGAACGCCCCAGTCGAGCGCCATCCGTCGGACGATGAGCCGTTCGCCGCACTCGCCTTCAAGATCATGACCGACCCGTTCGTTGGCCGGCTGACGTATTTCCGCGTGTACTCCGGCAAGCTCGACGCCGGCAGTTACGTCTACAACGCGACCAAGGACAAGAAGGAGCGCGTGGCGCGCCTGCTCCAGATGCACGCGAACAAGCGCGAAGAGATCAGCGAGGTGCTCGCCGGCGACATCTGTGCCGCGATCGGCCTTCGGGACACGCGCACCGGCGACACGCTCTGCGGCGACGAGGACACGGCGGTCATCCTCGAGTCGATGAAGTTCGCCGATCCGGTCATTTCGATGTCGATCGAGCCGAAGTCGAAGGCCGACCAGGACAAGCTCGCGATCGCGATGCAGAAGCTGGCCGAAGAGGATCCGACGTTCCGGGTGCGCAGCGACGCCGAGACCGGCCAGGTGATCATCGCCGGCATGGGCGAGCTCCACCTCGAGGTGCTGGTCGAGCGGATGAAGCGCGAGTTCAAGGTCGAGGCCAACGTCGGCCGGCCGCAGGTCGCGTTCCGCGAGACGATCACCAAGCGGGTCGAGGACGTGGAAGGGAAGTTCATCCGGCAGTCGGGCGGCAAGGGGCAGTACGGTCACGTGGTCATCAACATCGAGCCGGGCGAAGTCGGCAAGGGCTTCGTGTTCGTCGACAAGATCGTCGGCGGCACGGTGCCGCGCGAATTCATCAAGCCGGCCGAAGCGGGCATGCGGGAGGCGCTGGAGAACGGCATCCTCGCCGGCTACCCGATGGTCGACGTGAAGGCCGAGCTGATCTATGGCTCGTATCATGACGTCGACTCGAGCGAAATGGCCTTCAAGATCGCGGGCTCGATGGCGATCAAGGAAGCCGCCCGTCAGGCGGGGCCGGTGATCCTCGAGCCGATCATGGAGGTCGAAGTCGTCTCGCCGGAAGACTTCCTCGGCTCGGTGATCGGCGATCTGTCGAGCCGCCGCGGCAAGATCGGGTCGATGAATCAGCGCGGCGAGTCGCAGGTCGTGTCGGCACAGGTGCCGCTGGCAGAGATGTTCGGCTATTCGACGTCGCTCCGCAGCGCGACGCAGGGGCGTGCCGCGTACACGATGCAGTTCCATCACTATGAGGAAGTGCCGAAGTCCGTGGCGGAACAGATCATCACGAAGCACGCCGCCGCGAAATGATTGCAAGGGCGCCGCAGGCGGCGCCCCAACACGAAACATCGGGCACCAGGGGACGGCGATATGGCGAAGGCGAAATTCGAGCGGACCAAGCCGCACGTGAACGTGGGCACGATCGGGCACGTGGACCATGGCAAGACGACGTTGACGGC
>JANYLJ010000017.1 GCA_025357945.1 Gemmatimonadota bacterium | reverse complement strand
TTTCGGGCTTCGCTTCTGTGACGGTGACCTCCGCCTCGCCATCGGTCGGGCCATCACTCGGTACGGCGGCGGCCTTCGCGGTCCTCGGTAGCACGGCAGTCAGCTGCACCGGGGTGAGCAACATCGCCGGAGACGTTGGCGTGGCGCCGGCAGGTGCGGTCACGGGCTTCCCCGCTCCGTGCACGATCTCGGCCCCCGGAAGAGCGACGCCACACATCAACGACGCGGTTGCGACGACAGCGCAAGCCGATGTCACCCCGGCGTACAACGCGCTGGCGGCGATGCCGTGCGGCACCGCACTGACGGGTCAGGATCTGGGCGGCAAGACTCTGGCGCCGGGCGTCTATTGCTTCACGTCATCGGCGCAGTTGACGGGCATCCTCACCCTGGCCGGCCCGGCCAACGGGCTCTGGGTGTTTCAGGTGGCGAGCGCACTCACCACCGGAACCAGCGCCCAGGTCGTCCTGAGCGGTGGCGCCCAGGCGAAGAACGTGTTCTGGCAGATCGGCAGCTCGGCGACGCTCGGTCAGACCACGGCTTTCCAAGGAAACATTATCGCGGCCGTGAGCGTCACCCTGGTTCAGGGCGCGAGCCTGCATGGTAGAGCTTTGTCGAAGGCTGGCGTGACGATGGACACCAACATCATTACCCTGCCATGAGCATACGGCTCGCGGACTGCCGCGGGGGCCGGCGACCATTGCGGTCGCCGCCTCCCGCGCCCGCCGGACGCTGTGACCTTAGCGAGATTAGGGAGAGCAGATGCGCAACCCAATTCTGAAGAGTTTGCTCACACTGGCGGCGTTCCTGCCGGTACTAACAATGCCGTAACCCCTGGCGGCCCAGCGTGAGGGCAGCTGGGAGTTCAGCGGGAGTGGCGGCGTCGTGATCCTCGACCGCGCGCTGTTGGACTTACTGGCGAGCGGGCCGGCGACCAGTCGGTTCACCAATCGCAGCGATCCGGGTCGCATCGCGCCTACCGCCGTCGCGCGTCTGGGCTACAACTTCACCAATCATCTCGGGTTCAGCCTGGGTAGCGGTTGGGCGACCGGATCCGGCGTGACGTACCTGACGCCGTTCGCCGCGGTCACCTACACGCCGAACCTGAACGCGACAACGAGCCCCTTCCTCACCACCGGGATGCAGTTCACACGCATCAGCGGCAACAACGGCCGGCTCACCCACCCGACCTGGGGCGCTCACCTCGGCGTGGGAATTCGGTCCATGCTCTCTGACAATCTGGCGCTCCGGCTCGAGGGCCGGGTCGCGGCCGAGCATTACGCCGAGCTGCCGGGGCGCAAGACGGCATACAACAGCGTCGTCACGCTCGGCCTCTCGTACTTCGTCGGTGGCCCGGAGCACGACTCGGACGGCGACGGCGTGCCGGACAGCCGCGACCGCTGCCCGAACACGCCCGCTGGGCTGCCCGTTGACCGAAACGGCTGCCCGCCGCCCCCGTGTCCAGTGTGCGCGCTTGCCGCCGCCGCCGTGCCGCCGCCCGCGCCGCCCCCGCCGCCACCACCGCCACCACCACCACCACCGCCGGCAGAGCGCCCGGCTGCACCGCCGCACTACAATCTCGACTTGGCGATGGTGCACTTCCGCTTCGACCACGCCGACCTGACCAAGGGTGGCCAGGATACCGTGAAGGCGATCGCGGCAACGTTGCAGGCGCATTCTGACGTGAACGTCGACGTGATCGGACACACCGACTGGATCGGCACTGAGGCGTACAACATGAAGCTGTCGCGCGCCCGTGCCGAAACGGTACGTCAACTCCTGGTCCAGCTCGGCGTGACCGACAGCCGGATCACCGTCAAGTGGCGCGGCAAGGATGAGCCGATGGCGGACAACAAGATCCAGGCCGGACGCGACTTGAACCGGCGCGTGGAAGTGAAGCAGAACAACTAAGAAGCAGAACAACTAAGCAGGAGAGACGAGAGACGAGAGACGAGAGAAGGTGGTTCCGAGCGATCGGAGCCACCTTCTCTTGTCTCTCTAGATACTCCTTCCGATACATCGTCAGCAACTCGAAGAAGTACGGCATCGTGAAGTGACCCCACATTCGCCGAGACCCCTCTGATGCAGTACTCTTGGAATCGGAGGTGGTCGTATGGCAGAGCGGACTCTGGATAGTCTGCGCGAGGGCATCCGGCGGCTCGACTTGGAGCTCGTGGCGCGGGTGGCGGAGCGCGTCGATCTTGCCAGGCAAGTCGGCGAGCTCAAGCGCCGGCAGGGGTTCTCGACCGTGGACTACGCGCAGGAGAGAACGGTGATCGAGCGGGCGCGAGCTGTCGCCGAAGAACGGGGGCTTGAGCCGGCAGTGGCCGAGGACCTCTTCGCTCGAATCATCCGGGCCTCCGTGATCGCGCAGGAAGAGGACAGCCTTCGTGTCGCGGAATTGGGGGTGGGAAAGAGCGCCGTGATCGTCGGGGGTGGTGGCCGCATGGGCCGGTGGCTGGGCCGCTTTCTGTCGGCCCAGGGCTACACTACCGGCGCGCTTGACCCGGCCGCCGGGAGTGAAGAGGACGCCTGGGCTCGCCGGGCCTTCGCGTCGGCGGAACTCGTCCTGTGCTGCGCCCCTCCCGCGACCATTGCCGAGCTCTACACGGATTGGTCCCACCGGCCACCAACTGGAGTGGTGGTCGACGTCGCCAGCATCAAGACTCCCCTCATCGCGCCGATCCGCGCGCTGCAGCGAGTTGGCTGCCGCGTCGCCTCGATCCATCCCATGTTCGGCCCTGCCACCGTTCTGCTGCGCGATGCCGATGTGGTGATCTGCGACACCGGTGACGCCGGGGCCGCGTCTGTTGTGGCGGCGCTCTTCCAGCCGACGAGCGCGCACCTTGTGTACCTGCCGCTCGAGGACCACGATCGCATCATGGCCGACCTCCTGAGCCTCGCGCACGCCACCGCCATCGCTTTTTCTCTGGCGCTGCCGGCCACCGAGCACCCGGTGCGCAGCACGACCTTCCAGGTCCTCGAGTCGGTGGCCGCCGCCGTGGTGCGCGAGAGCCCGGACGTCTACTTCGAGATCCAGGCCAGGAACCCGCATTCTACGGCGGCGCTCGAGCGGCTGCGCGGGGCGCTCGATCGAATCGTCGCCGCGGTCGCAGCGCCCGATGCGAAAGAATTCCGAGCGCTATTCGAGGAGGGAATCAGGCGCACGCAAACAGGCCGCTAAAAGTGGCGAGTGCACGGTGGAGTTGCCGGGCGGGACCCAGGAGGAATTCGGCTACGGGCTGTGGCAGCGTGTCGCCAATCAATCATGAATCATGTCGAAGCGAATGCATGACCAGTATCCCGCCGGTGACCAGCATCACCGCGCCCGCCTGGTGTGCCACTCCCAGCGGAACCGGCACCACCAATAGCAGGGTCGCAATTCCGAGCCCAACCTGCATGACCGCCACACCGGCGAAGCCTGCGATCGCGCGCTGGGCGGCGGCGGGCAACGCCAGGGCGCGCGAGTGCCACCAGAAGGCCAGAATCGACACCAGGGTCAGCAACCCGAGGCAACGGTGATTGAACTGCACCGCGACGACGTTTTCGAACAGGTTGCGGGGCCACGGCGAGAGCGCGGCGTATCCCGGTGGCACGACGCGGCCCGCCATCAGTGGGAAGGTGTTGAACGCGTGGCCTGCGTGCAGCCCCGCCACAAAGGCCCCGGCGATTGCCGTGAGTATCGCGAGCCCGGTAAGACCCCACGACCAATGTCGCAGGCGACGTGACTGCGGGCTGGGAGCGATCCGTGACCGAACCAGGAACTCCGCGGCAGTCCAGACGGTCGCACTGTAGATCAACAGCGCGGCGGCGAAATGCGCGGCTAGCCGGTACTGGCTCACTTCGGTGCGGACGCTGAGGCCGCTCGAGACCATGAACCAGCCCAGGGCACCCTGCGCGCCGAGGAGGACGAGGAGCAGCCAGAGACGACGGCGCACCTGCTGCGGGACCATTCCTCTGGCCAGGAACCACACCAGCGGTACCGCAAAGGCAACCGTCACCAGTCTGGCCCAGAGCCGGTGGACATATTCCCAGAAAAAGATGGCCTTGAATTGCTCGACGGTCATGCCGGCGTGAATCGCCTGGTACTGCGGGATCTTCTGGTACTTGGCGAACTCGGCGTTCCACTCGGCCGAGCTCAGTGGCGGAACGATGCCCGATACCACGTGCCACTCGGTGATCGACAGCCCGCTCTCGGTGAGACGCGTCGCGCCACCGATCAGGATCAGCAGAAAGAGCATCGCCGCCCAGAGCGTGAGCCAGGCGCCGAGGCGACGATTGGGGTTCATGACGCAGGGAAACTAGCGATGCCACAAGCTGATCTCCTGATCATCCCCGATTTGTCTCGTTTCTCATCGGGGCGCCGGGATTCGGGCCGAAGGCGAGCGAGCCGGCGCAGCGGGCGCAGCCGCCCTCACACCCAGTCGGTGGTGTCGTTGGTGGTGCGGCCCAACCCGGGGCGGAGATGCAGCACCCGCTCGCGGTCGCGCTCCTCCTCGAGGTGACGCACGCGGGCACCCAGCAGATCTTCCAGCGTGACGATGCCGATCACCGCACCGGGGCGATCCGCATCGACCACCCGCAGGCGTGTGACACCACTCTCTGCCATGCGGTATACCGCCGCTCGCAGCGTTTCGTCGCCGTACGTGACCAGCCGTCCGAGGCCGCCGGCGGCGGGAGCACTGTCTTCGGCCGGGACATCGATGCTCATGACTTCATCCACGAAGACCAGTTCCAGTGGATCGACGGAGTACTCGCGGCTGAGATGGTAGCCGCGTCTGGATATCTTCTCGGTGAGAATCGATCGCTTCAAGGTCAGCACGGTAAAGCCGTGCGCGACGGAACAGGCGATGAGCAGCGGCAGCAGCGCATTGAGGTCGTGGGTCAGCTCGACCGCGAAGATGATGCCGGTCAAGGGCGAGCGCATGGTGCCGCCAAGGATGGCGCCGAGGCTGATGAGTTCCCAGAACCCATTTCCCTCGCGTGGCAGGAACATCGCCTCGATCCCTCCCAGCGCTCCGCCCATCATGAGTAGCGGGGCAAGCACGCCTCCCGACGTTCCGGAACCGAGCGCGAACGCCCAGATGATCGATTTCACCAGGAGCACGCCGATGATGATGTTGCGCGGCACATCACCGCGGAGGAATGCGCCGATGGTGTCGTAGCCGACGCCGAGGGACTGCGGGAAGATGAGGCCGCCGATCCCGATGACGAAGCCACCGATCGCGGGCCACCACATCCAGTGGATCGGCAGGTGCTGGAACAGGTCCTCGGCGCCATACACGGCAATGGTCAGGAGCGCTGAGAGCGCGCCCGCGAGCACGCCAACCAGGACACAACTGAGCAAGCCGGCGAATCCGATGAACGCCGGGTGCGGTGGCACGGGGAACAGTGGCCCGAGGCCAAGCACGTGATAGCGAATGGCGACCGCCGTGGCGCTGGCCAGTGCGACGGGGATGAAGCTGCGCGGCTTCCATTCGAACAAAAGGAGTTCGACGGCGAGTAGCGTCGCCGCAATCGGCGCGGCGAACGTCGCGGACATGCCGGCAGCGGCCCCGGCGACGAGCAGTGTTTTTCGTTCGGCTCCGGTCAGGTGAAAGAACTGTGCGATCACCGAGCCGAACGATCCGCCCGTCATGATGATCGGCCCCTCGGCGCCGAATGGGCCACCGGTTCCGATGGCAATGGCCGAGGCAAGTGCCTTGAGAATCCCGACGCGAGGCTGGACGCGACTGCCATTCATCAGGATCGCTTCGATGGCCTCGGGGATGCCGTGGCCGCGAATTCGTTCGGAACCGAAGCGCGCCATCAGGCCAACGATCAGGCCACCAACGATCGGGATGAAGATGGCGTACCCACCCAGCTTGTTCGTGGCCGGCGAAGTGAGCTCGGAACTCCACCGATGGAAATACGCGATGTTGGTGACGAGCCCGATCAGGCGGAGCAGGGCCCAGGCCACATAGGCGCACACGGCGCCAATGACGATGGCAAGCACGGAGATCGGGATGACCCGCGGCGTCGTCGTGAAATCGCCGAGGTCCTGGTTGTTCCGCTTCTTGTTCATCGGCGGCCGCCGGGCAGCGCCTCGCTTGGCGTCGATGTCACCGGTCGGTGATCCGCAGCGTCAAGCTGCGGCGGCACGAATCGCAGGTGCGATCGATCCCGCCCACTACGCTGCGAAATCCGAATCCGCCGCCGACGCGGTTGCGGGCGCCGCACTTCGGGCAGGCGATGCGCAGGGGCTGCAGGCGCGCGACGGAGGCGAGCTGCCGTCCGGCCATGAGGATCCCGGTGATCAACACCAGGGGAATTCCCAGCAGGTGAATGATCGGGATGGGGATCAGGGTGCCCGCCAGCAACACGGATCCGGCGATCACGATCGCCGCACGTTTCACGCGGTCGCCCAGGCTGAAGTCGCGCAGGATGCCCGCGGCCATCACATCGGCGGCGCCTGGCGCCTCGAGTACCACCTGTACCTCCCGCGTCTGCATCGGCTCTCCACGATGGTTGCTGCGCATCGTGGCGGCTGGCGCGGTCACCGCCCGTGCCGACGCATCGATGTTGCTATAAGTATAGCGACGTTAGTATGTTTTCGGGATCGGTGCCGGCCGCCATGCCGCCGGCACGTGGTGGAGTCCCTCAGTCCCGGGAGGTGTCGCATGGTCGCAGCCACGGCAAGTCGTCGAGGGTCGGGCGATCGCCGCGCTGCCCTGACGACCTTGCGCGCCCTGTTCGCCGCGCTCACGCGGTCGGCGCGCGCGATCGAGTCGCACACGGGTATTACCAACGCACAGTTGTTCCTGCTGCGTCAATTCACGACGACCGCGCCCCTGTCCATCAACGAACTTGCCCGGCGGGTGCATACGCGCCAGAACACGGTATCGGCGGTCGTGGGCCGACTGGTGTTGGCCGGCCTTGTGGAGAAGGTTCGCTCGCCCGACGACGGCCGGCGGGCGGCGCTCTCGCTGACGGGGAAGGGACGACGCATGCTGGCGCGGGCGCCGGCGTCGCCGACCGAGGTGCTGGTCGCGGGCCTGGACTCGCTCGCCTGGCGCGATGCGCGCGCGCTGGCGGACGGCCTGCGCGCGCTGGTCGAAGTACTCGATCTCGAGGTTGCTAACGCGCCGCTCCTCTTCGAAGCGATCCAGCGGCGGAAGTGACTGGGCGGCGCGGGACTACCTGGCCATCATCGGCCTTGCCGGTGCCCGGGACCTGTTCGCTCGATTGCCCGCCACCGCCAACCACCCGCCCGGTCCGCGATGATGCAGCAATGCGGAAACCAGTCATGGCTGGCGATCAACACGGGATGCCGAGCGTCTGCCGGCAAGGCAAATCGGCGGCTGGTCGTTACGGTGCTCTGCGGTGGGATCTGGATGCTCAGCGGAATCGTTTCGGCCGCAAGGATCGGCGAGTATTGCTGGTGCTGGTCGTCGACCACGTAGACGCGCACGTCGCGCTCGCCCTGGGTGATGCCGCGCGCACGGCTGGACAGCTGCAGGACCATGCACAATGTGTCGTTCGGGCCCGCGCGCCGATGCTCGGCGTTGACAACGGTGATGCACCAATCATCGAAGCATTGCGCAACACCGTGCGGGATCACCCGGCACGGTGTCGCGATCGACACCACGACGATGACCGCGAAGTAGGTCGCTGCTGCCGCGCCACTCACGGGCGCGACCCGTGAAGTAGCCGACGGTGAACTAGACTTGACGTGATATCATTCCACCGGAGAATGAAATGTCCTTTACCGAACTACTGCTCGCCGAGTTCGACAGCGAAGCAAAGAAGACCCGCACGACGCTCGAACGTGTCCCGATGGACAAACCCGATTTCGCCCCACACGCCAAGTCCATGGCGCTGAAATCCCTTGCGCCGCACGTGGCGCAACTGCCCGGTTTCGGGCGGCGCGTGCTGACCGCGCCGGCCCTCGACGTCGGCAAGGGGAGCTGGACGCCCCTCCCCGTCGACACCAACGCCAACTTGGTGCGAGCGTTCGACGAGGGCGCGGCCAAGGTGCGCGCGGCGCTTGCCGGACTGTCCGACGACGCGTGGACGGAGAACTGGAAGCTCAGTGTTGAGGGAACACCGTTATTCGATGGGCCACGTTTCCTCGCTTACCGCGAGTTGTCCCTCAACCATCTGGTCCATCATCGGGCGCAGCTCGGTGTCTACCTGCGGTTGAACGAGAAGCCGGTCCCGGCGACATACGGGCCATCGGCGGACGACACAATGGGGTTCTGAGGCGGTCGTTGTTTCGCGTGCGCACCGGAAGCTTTCGTCTGCCGTTGCGCCGGTACTGCAAACCGCAACCCGCTTGGGCCTCCGCCGACGACACATGGAAGTGGATGGGCAAGAGCCCGGGGACCGGGGTGATCCGCCGCGATGGTCGATGGCAGGTCGATTCGGCGGTGCTCTCCAAGTGGAACACGCATTCCCCGCAGTTGATGGTCCTGAGGTGTCGGGCAAACCTCATCCGGATGGGGGAATCGCCTTCGACATCGGCATGCAGGATCAGACGGTCACGCCCACCTCGGTCTTGGCGATGGACAGTGCGCTCACGCGTGCGGGTATCCCGCATTCGTTCGAGCAAAACCAGGGCGGACCCACCGACAAGATCCGCGACGGTCTCGCCTCGCGGGTCCTGCCATTCTTCACGCGGGCACTTGTTTTCCACTAAACACCGCGAACGCGCCCCGGCCGCTCGATTGCCTTCATGCGGCCGATCTGGGAGACCCGTCCTGACTTCAACAAATAGACGTGGCCGGACGCCGAGGACACCGCCATCAAGCCCAGTAACGCCGTGCGGGCCCGCGGAGCGGGCGTAGCTCCACCCGGGACCTCCTGCTCCCGAAGCGCTCCCCAAAGGTGGCCAATGCCGTTGAAAGACATGAGTTTCCTGGGAAAGCCCGCCTGTCTGCCGGGATGGTTCTTCCTCACTTTGGCATTGAAACGGACCTCAATGGACACCTGAACGGGCACCACGCGGAATCCTTTTGGACTTCGCTTGCTTCGAAGGTTTCGACTTGCCAGAACTGTTGAGGGCGACCGCTTGGCGAACGAGCGCCTTGAAGGCGGACTCGTCAACTACTTCTCCTTCGTGGATGTCGATCGCGCGGCGTGCGTTTCCGTCGAGACTCGAGTTGAAGAGACGGGCCGGATCCTTCAGAGACGCGCCCTTGGCGAAGGTAAGCTTCACGGCGTTCTTGTAGGATTCGCCCGTGCAGATGATGCCGTCGTGCGACCAAACCGGAGTGTCCAGCCACTTCCACTCCTCGACGACGTCCGGGTCTGCTGCCTTGATGAGCTTGCGCATTCTGCTGAGTGTTTCCCCGCGCCAGTCCCCGAGTTCGGGGATTCTTTTGGAGATGAGCTTTGACGCCGACTTGCCTTGGCTCGCGGCCGACCTTTTCATGTATTCCTCCCGGAAGTTCCAAATGCAACCTACTTACGTCCGGCGAGGGCGCTGTATATTCTCCTTCGGCTCTGACCAGAACAGGATGGCGACGTGCGTATCAGCGACATGAACTGGATGCAGGTCGAGGCGTACCTCAAGCGCGACGACCGCGCCGTGTTGCCCCTCGGCAGCACCGAGCAGCACAGTCACCTCCGACTGACCGTGGACTGCATCCTCCCTGAGCGGGTCGCCGCGGACGCAGCCGAGCCGCTCGGCATTCCGGTGTTTCCCGTTCTCTCCTACGGCGTCACACCGTACTTCCGGGAGTTCCCGGGATCCATTTCGCTCCGCGTCGAAACGCACATCGCCGTGGTGCGTGACATCCTCGACAGTCTGGCGCACAGCGGCTTCCGGCGCATCATGATCTGCAACGGCCACGGCGGCAACGGCGCCGTGCAGCAGTTCGGCCAGGAGTGGGCTGCGGACCATCCCGGATGCAAGGTGCTCTTCCATAACTGGTGGAACGCGCCGAAAACCTGGGCCAAGGTGCAGGCGATCGATCCGGTGGCATCGCACGGGTCGTGGATGGAAAACTTTCCATGGACACGGCTCCCGGGCGTCGAGCTGCCCAAGACGCAGCGGCCCATGGTGGACCTGGAAAAGATCCGCATGATCGATCCGGTCGCCCTGCGCGCCTACATCCCCGATGGCAACTACGGCGGCCTCTACGAGCGGCCGGACAGCGACATGCTCGCCCTGTGGCAGGTCGCCGTCGAGGAAACTCGCGCGCTGCTGGACGGTTCCTGGGGCGGCGCATCGTAGCGGCACCCAAGGTGCGCTGTCTCGTCTGGGGGGCGGGCGCGATCGGCGGCACGATGGGCGCTTATCTGTCGCGCGCCGGTCACGACGTGACCTTGGTGGACATCGTGTCCGAGCACGTCGCCGCCATCAATCGCTCGGGCTTGCGTCTCACCGGGCCGATCGCCGAATTCTCTTGCGGCTTGCCCGCCTTCACTCCCGACACGCTGCACGGGACGTGGGACACGATCATCCTCGCCACCAAGGCGCATCACACGGCGGTCGCCGTGCGGGCGCTGCTCCCCCACCTGAGCCCCGCCGGTTGCGTGATCTCGGCGCAGAACGGACTCAACGAGCTCACCATCGCCGAGGTCGTCGGTGAGGGGCGGACGCTCGGCGCGTTCGTGAACTTTGGCGCCGACTACGTGGAGCCGGGAGTGATTCTGTACGGCGGCCGCGGCACCGTGACTGTGGGAGAGGCGTTCGGCCCACCCGCCTCCCGCCTGTCGCCCCGCGCCTTGGGCGTCCGCGATACGTGGCGCGACTTTGACGAGCGCGCCACCGCGACCGGCAACATCTTTGGCTACCTCTGGGCCAAGGAAGCCTACGGCGCGATGCTGTTCGTCACGGCCCTCACCAACGATTCGATCGCCGACGCCCTGGCGCGGCCCGAGTACCGCGCACTCTACATCGCGGTGGCCCGCGAAATCCTCGCCGTGGCACTTGCTCGAGGCGTGCGCCCTGAGGCGTTCGATGGCTTCGATCCCGCGGCGTACCTGCCCGATGCTCCCGCCGGTGCCGCGTCGCAATCGCTCGATGACCTCATCGCCCACAATCGCAAGTCAGCCAAGACTCACAGCGGCATCTGGCGCGACCTGGCGATCCGCAAGCGTCCCACGGAGGTAGACGCCCAGCTCGGGATCGTCGTGCGGCTCGGCGCGGAAGTCGGCGTGCCGACGCCGCTGACGGCGCGGGTGGTCGCGCTGATCATCGAGATCGAGCGTGGCGTCCGCCCGCTGACACTCGAAAACCTGGAGACTCTCGCATCGTGAACCTGGACTTCACCGGCCGGACCGCGATCGTCACTGGAGCCGCACACGGATTCGGCCGCGCGATCTCCCTCGCCTTCGCCGAGCGTGGCGCGACCGTGTGGGCCTGCGACGTGATCGCGGACGAGCTCGCCGCGACGCAGCGGCTCTGCCAGGCCGCGGGCGGCAACTGTACCGTGCGAACAGTCGACATTCGCGATGTCGAAGCGATCAACCATTTCGTTGCCGACGCATCGAAGGCGGCCGGCCTGGTGCACATTCTCGTTAACAATGCCGGCGGCGTGCTGGGGCAAGTGGGTCAGCCGCTCGAGAATGTTACGCCCGCGCAGTGGCAGGCCATCTTCGACGTCAACGTGACAGGGGCGTTCCATTGCTCGCAGGCCGTGGCGCCGGGAATGAAGACGGCCAGATTCGGGCGCATCGTCAACATCTCGAGCGGCGCCGGCCTCGGGATCACCCTGACGGGAATCCAGGCCTACGCGTCAGCCAAGGCGGCGCAGATCGGGCTCACCCGGCAGTTGGCCCACGAGCTCGGACCCTGGGGCATTACGGTCAACAATGTGGCGCCCGGGTTCGTACGCTCGAATCCGACCACGGAGAAGCAGTGGCAATCATACGGCGCCGAGAAGCAGCAAGCGCTCGTCGAAGGCATCGCGCTCAAACGCCTGGGCTCGGTCGACGACATCGCCTCGGGCGTGCTGTTCTTCGCGTCCGAATACGCGGGCTGGGTGACCGGCCAGGTGCTTTCGATCGACGGTGGCAGGTGACGGGCCTCACCGCGGTGCTCGCGCGCCTCGAGGCGGGACACGACCGGATCCTCGCGGAGTTGGTCGAGTTCGCCAGCATCCCGAGCGTCAGCACCGATCCCGCGCACGCGGCCGACGTGCACGCGGCAGCGGCATGGGTCGCGGCGAAGCTCAAGGCTGCCGGGCCGCTCACCGTGAAGACGATGGCCACGCCCGGTGCGAGCGTCGTATATGCCGAGTGGCTCGGCGCACCCGGTGCACCAACGGCGTTGATCTACGGGCATTACGACGTGCAGCCGGAGGATCCGGTCGAGCTGTGGCAGAGCCCACCGTTTCAGCCCACGCTGCGCGATGGCCGCCTCTATGCGCGCGGCGTGTCCGACGACAAGGGACCGATGCTGATCCCGATCAAGGTCGCCGAAGCGTTCTTCGCCGTGCAGGGGCGCCTGCCGGTGAACGTGAAGTTCCTCATCGAAGGCGAGGAGGAGATTGGCAGCCGCCACCTCGAGGCGTTCGTCGTGCAGCACGGGGAGCTGCTCGCCGCCGATGTGGTGATTTCGGCCGACGGCGCGATGTGGCGTATCGACGAGCCGTCGCTCACCGTCGCGAACCGCGGGCTGGCGGGGCTGGAGCTCACGTTGCGGGGGGCCGCCAAGGACCTGCATTCGGGGCGTCATGGCGGGAGCGTCGCCAACCCGCTGCACGCAATGGCGCGCCTCATCGCTTCGCTGCACCAGCCGGACGGCCGCGTCGCGGTGGCAGGTTTTTACGACCGGGTCCGCGAACTGAGTCCCGCTGAGCGCGCCGACATCTCGGCACTCCCGTTCGACGAGGCCGTCTATCTCAATCAGGTCGGCGCCACCGCCGCTGTCGGCGAGCCCGGCTACACCACGCTCGAGCGTCAGTGGACTCGGCCCACGCTGGAGGTCAACGGAATGTGGGGCGGCTACCAGGGGCCGGGACAGAAGACGGTGGTGCCGTCCGAGGCGCACGCCAAGATCACCTGCCGCCTGGTGCCGGATCAGGATCCGGACGAAGTGGTGGCGTTGGTGGTGCGCCACCTGGAGACGAACGTGCCGGCGGGGGCCCGGTTGACGATCCGTCCCGCCGACCATGGGGCACGGCCGGCCCACATCGCGCGTGACCATCCGGTGCTGAAGGCGGCAGCGTCCGCCCTCGAGGCGACGTATGGCGTCGCTCCGCTCATCGTCCGCATGGGTGGGACCGTTCCCATCGCAGAGATCTTCCAGCGCCTCATGGGATTGGACACCGTGTACTTCTCCTTCTCGACGGGCGATGAGGACTTCCATTCGCCCAACGAATTCTTCCGGGTGCACCGACTGCACGAGGGTCTCGCCGCGTGGGCGCGGCTGTGGGACGGCCTCGGCGGGGAGGCCGCGCCATGACGCTGGCACAGGAAGAAGCCCGGGTTGAGGCGCACAGCGCCGGGCTCAAGAAGGAGCTTGGCGTCCGCGATCTCGCCCTCACGCAGATCCTGTTCATCATCGGCCTCACCTGGATCGGCGTGGCCGGAAAGCTCGGGTCGGCGCACGTCGTCCTGTGGTTGCTCGCCATCGTGCTGTTCTACCTGCCGATGGCCGCGGTGGTGATCTACCTCAACCAGCTGATGCCGCTCGAGGGCGGGCTCTACCAGTGGGCCAAGCTGGGCTTCAACTCGACCGTCGGTTTCCTGCTGGCGTGGAACCTCTGGTTGTATGTCATCGTCTACACGTCGGAGATCGGGATCCAGTGCGCGACGTACCTGGCGTACGCTATCGGGCCGAGCGCGGCGTGGATGACGTCGAGCATCTGGTTCGTGGCTCTCTCCTCGGCGGCGGTGCTGGCACTGATGGCCGTGGCCGCCACGATCGGGCTGGCGGTTGGCAAGTGGGTGCACAATATTGGCGGCGTGTTCATGCTCACCATCTTCGCCCTGCTGATCGTGCTGCCCTTTATCGGACTGGCGACCGGCCACCTGCGTGAATTCCATCCCTTCCGCACTAGCATGCCCGAGTTCTCGCTCTACAACCTGAACATCCTGGGGAAGCTGGGCTTCGGGGCGCTGGGCGGATTCGAGTACATCGCCATCCTCGCCGGCGAGACCCGCGCCCCCGCGAGTGCGGTGCGGCGATCGGTGTTCATCGCGGCGCCAATCATCGCCATCATGTTCATCATGGGCACCGCCACGGTGGTCGCCTATATCCCGACCAACGACATCGATCTCGTCGGACCGATGCCGCAGGTGCTGCGGGCCGGCTTCGGGCCGTTCGGCATCGCCGGCCCGCTGGTGACCATCGCGATTCTCATGACACTGGCGATGCGGTTGGCGCAGGTCAGCGTGAGCTTCACGGCCGTGACACGCCTGCCGATGGTGGCCGGGTGGGACCGGCTCCTTCCGGCTGCGTTCAGCAAGCTGCACCCGCGCTATCGGACGCCGGTGAACTCGATCATCCTGGTCGCTGCGTGCGCCTTTGTCGTTTCGCTGTTGAGTCAGATCGGCGTTGGCCAGGCCGAGGCATTCCAGTTGCTGTTCAACGGCGGCGGCGTGTTTTACGCGCTGGCGTACGTGGTGATGTTCGCGATTCCGCTGTTCGGGTTGCGCGGCGTCATGCCCCGGCCATCGCCGGTGCTGCGACTCGCATCGCTGTCGGGTCTGTTGATGACGCTGCTCTACATCGCGCTGTCGGTGTTCCCGATCATCAAGGTGGAGAGCGTGTCGGGGTTTGCGCTGAAGATCGTGGCGATGATCGTGGTGATGAACCTGGTAGGTGTCGGAATCCTGTTCGCCGCGCGGCGGCGTTCCCAATCGGTGACAGATACAGATACGGAGGGGTGAGATGACGCATCTGACTTGGCGCGCACGCCGCGCTCGCTGGCTGGTCCTTGTTCTGGTGCTGGCATTGGCGGCGAGCTCGGTCGCGGCCCGCCGCCGCGCCAGCACCCTGGCCGGCGAATGGGACGTCTACGTCGCGCTCAGCGCGCGGCCGCATTTCGGCTTCGAAGGGTGGCGCCGGATGGGGTTCGCGCACTTCGCGGGCAGCGACTCGGGTAGCGTGGGCTGGCTGCGCCGCCGCACCGGCGAGCCGATGCTCAACGTCGCCAACGTTTCGGCTACGGGCGACTCGGTGCTGCTGACGCAGGATGCCCGGGTGATCATGCGCGCGGCCTGGCACGGCGACACGCTCGTTGGCGTGCAGTACACCAATGGCACACCGATGGATCGCCGCTACCGCCTGGTTCGCCGTGCAACGCCGGGCGTCGTCGAGCAGACCTACCAGGTGTGGACGATGGCGGCCTCCGACTCGCAGTACGCAACCGTTGTCGATACCACGACGCTCATGCCGACACGGGACGGCTCGAAGCTCGAGACCTACATCGTTCGTCCGGTCGGGCCCGGTCCCTTTGGTGTCGTCATGCAGCGTTCGCCGTATCGCGCCACCAATCCGGGCCCCGGACGCTGGTGGGCGTCACACGGCTACATCTTCGTGGGGCAGCTCGTGCGCGGCCGCGGCAAGTCCAGCGGCGCTGTTGAGGAGTTCGATTACAGTACCGACATCCAGGATGGGTACGACGCCGTGGAGTGGGCGGCGCGCTTGCCTGGTGCCAACGGCAAGGTGGGAATGATCGGCCATTCCGATGAGGGGCGGCTGGTCTGGTACGCCGCGGTGAGCGCGCCGCCGCATTTGGCGGCCATCGCGCCGTCGGCCGCGACCTCCGATCCGTGGCGCATCGTGCCGTACGCGGCGATGGCGTTCGGGCCGATCAATGTGGACTGGGCGTGTCTCATGCGCGGGCGGGACATGGCGACGAACACCGCCGAGCTGGATATCGGCGAGGCGATCACGCACCTGCCGCTCTCCAATCTCCCACAGCGCCTCGGTTGCGGGCAGGTGGCGATTTGGGATCGCTGGATCTCTCATCCGACTCTCGACGCGTACTGGCGGGCCCGCGCGGCGTCGACGTTTATCGACAAGGTGAACGTGCCGGCGTTGTCACTGGCCGGTTGGCACGACGATTCGCGCGGACCGCTTGACTACACCGATGCATTGCTCAAGGTGAAGAATCACCCAGCGTGGCACCTGGTCATGGGCGTGCATGCACACAAGGGCGTCGACTATGTCGCCGGCGACTACGGTCCGCAGGCGCGCTACGAATACCGCGACCTGCAGCTCCGCTGGTTCGATCACTATCTGCTCGGCCGGAACAACGGCGTCGACAAGCTGCCACCGGTCGACATTTTTGTGCAGGGCGACAATACATGGCGCACGGAAAATGAGTGGCCGCTCAAGCGGGCGCGAGCGACCAGGTGGTATGTCTCGTCGGGTGGCAACGCACAAACGAGTTCGGGAAACGGCGTGCTCGATACGTTGCCGCCGCGGGGTGCCGTCGCCGATACGTTCACGTACAATCCTGGCGATCCGACGCCGTTCCTCATCGATTCCCGCGAACTCGAGGAATCGCTCAACGAGGACTACACGGCGCTGAACGCCACCCGGCGTGATGCGTTGGTGTTTACCACAAAGCCGCTCACCCGGCCCATCGAGGTCACTGGCGAAATGTCGGCGACGCTCTGGGCGTCGAGCGACGCGAAGGATACCGACTGGGCCGTGATGCTGCTCGATGTCTTTCCGGATGGTCACGCCGAGCGGGTGCAGGATGGATTCGCGCGGGCGCGATTCCGGAGGGGAATGGACAAGGAAGTGCTGCTGGTGAAGGGGCAGATTGAGAAGTATGACATTGATCTCTGGTTCACGTCGAAGGTTTTTGCGCCGGGCCATCGGCTTCGCGTGAGCATCTCGTCGGCGTTGTTTCCGAAGTATGACCGGAACCTGAACACCGGCGGGAACAACGAGCGCGACTCGACGTTTGTGGTGGCGCATCAGCGGCTGGTGCACGACGCGGCGCACCCGACGCACGTGGTGCTTCCGGTGGTGCCGCGCTAGGCTGGAGGCCACCGTAGCAGTCTTGCGGAATCCTGGCGCGGGAAGTAGTGTCGAACATGAATCGATACCTCACGCTTGCCGCCGCGCTCGTCTCCCTCGTCTCTCCGCTAGTGGCTCAGCAGGGGGACAAACCGACCTTCACCGTTGGTACTGCCGTTGCGCGCCGAGGGACGATGGCCACCGGCCAGATCGTCGTCCCGGCAGGTTCTGACTCCGGGATGTCGATCTCCGTCGCGGTGATCCATGGGGCGCGTCCCGGCCCGGTCGTCGCCTTCATCTCCGGCCAGCATGGCACGGAATACACCACCATCATCGCGATGCAGCGGCTGATTCCCCGGATCGATCCGGCCAAGCTGGCCGGCACGGTGATCATCATACCGCTCGTCAACACGCCGTCGTTCGTCTCGATGACGCCGCAACGCAATCCGACCGACAACAAGTCGATGCTTGGTGTCTGGCCGGGCGACCCCAACGGCACGCAGAGTTCCCGTGCGGTAGCGCTGCTCATGAAGGAGGTCGTCGAGCAGTCCAACGTGATCCTCGACTTTCACGGCGGCGACCTGGATGAGGATGTCGGCGTGCCGTTCACGGCGGCGGTGCGCGGCGGCCGGGCCAAGCAGGATTCCGAGTCCGTCCGATTGGCCGTGGCCTTCGGTGTTGCGCACATCCAGATCATCGATCGCAACGTGGAGAGCCCGACGGTCGGCCGTCGGGTGGACGGCCAGGCGCTGCTGCATGGTGCCGCGTCCCTCCTGGTCGGGATCGGCCGCGTCGGCACGGTGACGGACGCCGACGTCAAGCTCGCCATCGACGGCTGCCTCAATGTCCTCGGCGCGCTCAAGATGATTGATCGTCCTGCGACACCGGCGTACAAGCCGATCTGGCTCGACGCCGCGGCTCCGCAGATCAGCGCGCAAGGACCCGGCGCCTTCTTCGCGACGGTCGCCACCAACACGATCGTAAAGCTGGGTGATGTGCTCGGCTACACGACCGATTTCCTCGGCAACAAGACCGGCGACATCACCTCGCCCATCGAGGGACTGGTCGTGTATGTGCACGGCGTCCCGTCGATGCGTCGTGGCGTGTCGCTCGCCGAAGTGCTGCCGGTGCTTCCCGGTGTGCCGGAGTGGAAGCCGCGCTGATCGGTGGCGTGAGATGAAACACGGCCAGGCCGCCGAGCAAACTCGGCGGCCCATTTCTTACGAAATCGTCGTCCTACTTCATCGCGGCGCCGGGATTTGGGCCGATCCTTCGCCGCAAGGCGGCTCAGGACAGGCGGCGCGCGAGGCCGCAAAGCGGCCGCAGCTCCACCCGGGACCTCCTGCTTCCGATCGCCGTCGCGTCCCCGCCGCCCCTTACCTGTAGGCGCTTTACCGACCCGGCGGCGGGCCCGGGGGACCCATGATGATGAACCCGTTGCGCTCCGCGAGCGGCGCGAGCTTCGCCATGTCCGGGGGAGGGCCCTCGCGGTGGGGCGGGAGTACGCGCTCCGGCGCGGGCTGTCCCACGGTACGCATGAAGCCCTCGAACTGCATTGGCGAAAACCCGACGAGCGCACGGGTCGTGGGCGCGGTGCCATGGAAGGTGTGCGGCACCCCCTTGGGGCCGAACGCAAAGCCGCCGGACGTCAAGTCGATCTTCGTGTCGCCGACCCAGAAGGTGATGGCGCCGTCGAGGACGTAGAACCACTCGTCCTCCTCGGGGTGCACATGCCACGGGGAGCCGATCCCCTCGGGCACGAGGATCTCGAGCAAACCGTATCGCCCATTAGTGTCCGCCTTGCCCATCTTGACCGTTTGGAGCATGCCAAAGAACCAGAACGCCTCTCCTTCGTCGCGGGCCAGGGCGTAACCCGCCTGGCTCCGAGCTTCCACGAGTGTTTCCACAAGATCCTCCGTGTTGCGGGTAGGTGTCGCGTTAACCATTGTCGTACCGTTTATTGTTTCAACAGATATATGATGACACGAACGCGCTGCGCGGCGCGTCCGGCGGGTTGTCAAGGATATGTCCCCATCCCCTCGAGCACCTCGGCAAGCAGCTTGGACAGCTGCCGGAGCTTGCGCGGCCCGACGTGGCCGATGAGCGCGCGCGGCATCCGCTGGGCGTGCGGATCCAGCTCGCGCAGCAGCTGGAGCCCCTTTCCGGTGATCTCGACCTCGACCACCCGACGGTCCTGCTCGCTCCGTGCACGCTTCACGAGATCCCTGGCGTGGAGCCGGTCGACGAGTCGAGTGATGTCCGGCTCGCGGGCAATCGTGCGCTCGCCGATCTCGCCGGCGGTGAGCCACTTCGGGTGACTCCCACGCAGGATGCGCAGCACGTTGTACTGGCTGGTGGTCAGGTCGGCCTCGGACTTGAGGAAGCGCTCCCACGGCGCCAGGATCCGCGCCGCGACCATCCGGATGCCGAGCATCGCCTCCTGCGCCGGGGTGACGAACGCCCGGCGCTGCTTGATGTGCTGACCGATGCTGGAAGGCATGACGGAATACTAGTTGTTTCAACGAATATTGTCAAGACGGCGAATTGCGCGACAACAGACGCCGGCCGCCCAACGACCGCAACCGCTTGAACTGAATCGCCCCGGGATTGCCGGAGACTTCATTCCTTGAGAGGATTGGAGAATGCCACGTACCCGACCCGACGCTTTACGCAGAGGCGGGAATCTCGGTCCGATCACTCACGCCGCAAGGGCGGTCTGCGGCAGATGGCGACTCGGCGTTTCCGCTCATCCCGTTGGCTTCCGATGTGCTTCCTACAACAGAAACGCTCCGCGAGCAATCCGCGGAGCGTTCGAAGTAAGATCAATCTTCGTAACAACTTACCAAATCGGAGCGCCGGGGGGACACCACGACCGTGCCGCTGATGGCGGATTCGACCTTCGCCGAGGTATTCCCGGCGGTGTCGCCGGACGGGCGGTGGCTGGCGTACGCGTCGAACGAGACCGGACACTTCGAGGTGTATGTCCGCCCATTCCCCGACGTGAATGCCATCCGGGTGCAGGTGTCGCAGGCGGGCGGCACGGAACCGCGCTGGGCGCACAGCGGCCGGGAGCTGTTCTTCCGGAATGCGACCGGCGCCCTGGTGGCCGCCACCGTGGTGCCTGCGGCAACGTTCACGCAGGGTGCGCAGGCCGTGCTCTTCGAGGGGAGTCAGTTCCTCAGCGTGGCTAGTCAGGATGCGCGGTCCTACGACGTGGCGCCGGGCGACCGGCGGTTCGTGTTCATGCGTCCGGTCGTGCCGACCGCGGCGGAGGGTCCGCCCGCGGCGGACAAACTCGTGCAGGTCACGAACTGGGGGGCCGAGGTGCAGGCGAAGCTCGCGGGGAAGGCGCCGAAGTAGTTGTGCAAGCCACCGTGGCTGGATCGCACGCTCACACTCAGGCCATTTGCCGGGGCCGCTTCACTACAGGTTCACCTGCACCCCGGCGTGCGCAAGCATGCTCACCAGTCCATCAATACTGAACAGCGCGAAGCGCCCGCGAACCAGGTCACTGATGCGAGGCTGCGTCACACCGCAGCGCCCGGCGCTCGACACCATCATTATGCGCTGCCTCGCGAGGCGGCCCGCCCGCCGAGCGTCTGAAATAGCACATAAAGGGTTTGGCACATAAAGGGGTTGCATTGGCGCGCCGGTACCGTAGATTGCAGGCACAACCCTCAGGGGACGGTATGCTCGCCAGCCGTTTCGGCACATTGCTCAGAAGCGCCCGTACGCACCGTAGCCTCAGTCGCGCCCAGCTCGCCGAACGCGGGGGGGTCAGCGTCAGGCTCGTCGCCGAGCTTGAGCAGGGGAAGCGGCCCAATGTGAGCCTCGAATCCGCCCTGAAACTGCTCCGCGCGGCCGGCGTCACGGTCGTCGCGAGCGCGCCACATGGCGCAGTCGTTGAGATTCGCGATCCTGCCGCGGCGGCCGCGGAGCGCGGCGAGCGGGCTGCGCACCGTCGAAAGACGTGGACCGGCCGTCAGGTTCACTCCCACGCTTCGGGTGACGAACCGCTCCCCGAACGCTCGACGTCGAAGCGCCTGGCGTCGGTTGGACGGGTTTCGAGGCAGGCCTACTCGATCGCTGTGACTGGGCACCGTCGGGGCAGTGACTGACCTCTCGCCGGATTTCCATGACTTCATTGTCCTTCTGAACGAGCACAAGGTCGAGTGTGTACTCGTGGGTGGGTACGCCCTGGGCGTGCATGGGGTCATCCGCGCAACGGGCGACATCGACTTCATGTATCGTCGAACAACGAAGAACGTGAACCGTCTCATTAAGGCGATGATTGAGTTCGGTGCGCCGGCCAACGTGCTTGATGAGGAAGCGCTGATGAAAGCCGGAATCGTGACGCAGTTTGGCAAGCCGCCACAACGCATCGACCTGCTGAACGAGATGGATGGTGTGACGTTTCCGGAGGTGTGGAAAGGAGCGATGACCGTCAGGATCGATGGCCAGAGGATCAGCGTCATTGGCTTGAAGGAGTTGCGCGCGAACAAGGGCGCTACTGGCCGGAAGAAAGACCAAGAGGACTTGCGTCAGTTGAAGGTACGCGCTGCTCGCAAGACTCCCAAGGCTCGGTAGCGTGGCCCTGGAGAAGCGCGCGCCGCGTTGGCTTCCTATCTGCTTCCTACAACAAAAACGCCCCGCGAGCGATTCGCGGAGCGTTTGATGTAAGAACAATCTTCGTAACAACTTACCAAATCGGGGCGCCGGGATTTGAACCCGGGACCTCCTGCTCCCGAAGCGCTCTCGGCAGGTGTCCAATCACGATGGAATGCCGGAGTTTCCTGAGAGAGTCCGCCTGTCTGCCGGGTCGGCTCTTATCGATTTGACGCGAAAACGTACCTCAATGGACACCGGAACGGACACCGGATTTCGGTGTCCGTTCCGGTGTCCGTTCGTGTTGGGTGTTCTAGTGTCCGCTGAACCGGTGCCCTTTCCGGGTGACGCAACGGTCCAGCAAGCAAGTCAGCGTCGGAGTAGCGCCATGCCGCCAAACAGAGCGATGACCGACACCACGACTGAGCTCCCGGCATAGCCGACGGCGCGAAACGCTGCGCCACGCTCCCACAGGAGGGCTACCTCAAGGGAGAAAGCCGAAAACGTTGTAAACCCGCCAATCACGCCCGTGGCGATGAACAGTCGCCAATGTTGACTTGCTTCACCGCGAAAGGCGAACCATCCTGCGACAAGGCCCATGGCCAAACCGCCCACAATGTTGATCGCGAACGTACCCCACGGAAACGACTCACTGTAAGGGATTGCGATCCGGTTCACGGTGTGCCGCAACGTTCCGCCTATGCCCGCGCCAAGGAATACGAACAGGTAGCCGAGCAACGTGTCCATGGTCTTTCTCCGCCGGTAGTCGTTCGGGTAGGGCCAATGCTCCTACCCGCGTCGGTTGCGCTTGGTAGGAGTTATCAGCCACACGGCGGTTGTCGGGGAACTCCATCCCCATCGTTCCCTAGTCTATCAGAATACGCGCCACGATGGAAGGCGTGGGGCCGTGCGGCGGTGGCTCCACGGTCCGCCCCACTTCACTTGCGGAAGACAAAGTAGACCGCGCCGACGAGGCACAGCGCAGCCCAAAGGTGGTCGAGCTTCAGCTGCTGCCGCATGACGAAGATCGCAAACGGTGCGAACACGAGGAGGGTAATGACTTCCTGAATCACTTTCAGCTGTGGTAGCGACAGCGACGTTGCGCCAATGCGATTGGCGGGGACTTGCAACATGTATTCGAAAAAGGCGATGCCCCAGCTGAGCAGCGCGGCGACGAACCACGGTCGCGTACTCATAAAGCGCAGATGACCGTACCACGCGAACGTCATGAACGCATTTGATCCGATCAACAGTGCGACGGTGCGTGCCAGCACTGGGCGGGAAATGGTAGACGCGCTCATTCTTCACCTCCTTTGGGTCGGCGGTCCGCGGGCGGCGCTGCGAGCTGGCGTTGCAACGCGTCCTGCGCTTCCACAATCCGGTCGAGCTGCCCCACGACGTATTCCATCGTCTGCTCCATCCGTTCCACGCGCTCGTCGGCGCCGTGTGACAATTGTTGAGCGGCAGCCGCTTCCAATCTTTGCATTCGTGCTCTCGCGCGAAACCATGCGATACCGAACCCTACCGTCCCGATAATCCCGATCTTCGCCGCCCCGAACAACAGGGCAATCGCGGCCGCGCTCAATGCTGGGTCCATGACGTCACTCTGGATCTGGTGCTGCTAGCTACATCAGCCGACGGCGGCCCGGACAAGTCCCAAGCGGCGAAGCAGCGGTGACATGGTGACGCCTTGCACAATGATGGATACGATGACCACGCCGAACGTGGTCGTGACCACAAGTTCTCGACGTGGAAAGTCGGCGGGCAACGAAATGGCGAGCACCATCGACAGTGCGCCACGCAGGCCACCCCACGTCAATGGCATGATCCACGAGCGTGGTATCCGCTGTACCGTCCGCGACACCGCAAGGGTAACCCCACCCACGACAATGACGCGAGCAAGAAGAACTGCCACGACTGCAAGAGCGATGAGCGGCCATGCAGCGGCGAGCGCGCTTAGTTGCACCTCGAAGCCGATCAGCAGGAAGACAATTGAGTTGAGCAGGAACGCCACGTACTCCCAGAAGGACTCGACGACGGCGCGCGTTGCGGCAGACATCGCTATTTGCGCGCCGTAATTCCCGCACAACAATCCGGCGACAACGGTCGCGATAACACCCGATCCGCCGAGTTGCTCGGCCAGAGCAAACGAGCCGTAGGCGGCCATGGCAGTGAGTGTTATTTCGACCATGGGCTCGTCGATCCGGCGGGTCAGTTGGCAGAGTCCGTAACCGAGCGCGCCGCCCACGGTCGCGCCGATTCCAACCACAAGCGCGAACTTGACTGCCAGAGCTGGGGCGCTGACCGCTGCCCCCGTGGTTGCGGCGAGGACCAAGCCAAAGAACACGATGGCGGTTCCGTCGTTGAGCAGGCTTTCCGCCTCAACGAGTGTGGTCAATCGTGACGGTGCGCCTAATGAGCGAAAGAGCGCAACGACGGCAATCGGGTCCATAGCAGCGATGAGGGATCCGAATACCAGCGCCTGTCGCCAGTCGAATCCGTCGGAGAGTCCCAATCCCTGGCTCGCCGCGACCAGCACAGCGGCGGTCAGGGCAAGGGCGACGCCGACGCCCGGTATCGCCAGCGCGACGAGCGCGACTCCGTCACGTCGTACATCGGCGAACCGAAGGTGAAAGGCGGCTTCGAATAAGAGGCCGGGCAGAAACACCGCGAAAACGAGTTCCTTGGTGAGATGAGGCGCAGCGACGACTTGGAGAGCGCCCAACGCGAGCCCTGCGACGACGAGCGCAACAGTGTACGGAATACGTGCCCACCGGGACAGCAGCGCTACACCCGTCGCAATAGCGACAAGGAGAAAGACGATGTTTTCTGTGTGCGGCGCGGCGGCGGGCGGCATGGCCCAAGTATACCCGTCCGGGGCGGCCAGTCCCGAAACGCTCGCGGGAGTTGCCAAACGACGCTGAAGAGGCAGTACCCTCACCTCCTCCGGTGTCCAAACCTCCATCCCGGCGGATTGATGTGAGAACCATACCGCATCAACTGCTTCCGATCAGCTCGGAAAAGTAAGAACGCCCCGCAGGCGATCTGCGGAGCGATCTCTAGAACATCGAGCGTCATCGTCTTGCAAAGTCGGGGCGCCGGGATTTGAACCCGGGACCTCCTTCTCCCGAAGCAGGCGGCTACTTGGTGTCCGTTCCGGTGTCCATTGAGGTCCGTTTCGATGCCAAAGTGAGGAAACCGCTTCCCGGCGGACAGGCGGGCTTTCTCAGGAAACTCCGGCATTTCAGCGGGATCGAGCGTTCGAAGGGGTCGCTTCCCAAGCTGAGGGTCGCGGGTTCGAACCCCGTCGCCCGCTT
>JANYLJ010000065.1 GCA_025357945.1 Gemmatimonadota bacterium | reverse complement strand
CCGCCGTCGGATACTTCCGATCCAATGCATCCGGTAACGCCACCCAACCGCCAGTTGCTCCCGACTCACAATCGTCACGATGCATTGCCGCCACCCGCTCGATCTGCCGCAGCCGCAGATTGGACCGCAAGAGCGGCAGCAGGCGCGGATTAGGCCGCGAGGTGAGGGCGATCGCAGCCATTGCAGGCGCGTGGAAGCCATCGGTCATCCAAAGACGCTACTGACAATCGACGACAACAACGGTACGAATGCGCGGACAGGCGGGTCCGGAAACTCCGGCCGGCCGAGTCCGCGTTTCGCGCTACCGGCGAATGCGGCAGCACCGTGGCCGGGTACCACTACTGCACCCGAGGCAGGTTGCGGCTAACCCCTTGCCCGACAGTGGTTTCGCAAGCACTTTGGAAATAGCACCCATACTTGGGACGCAGATGAAATACCCCGAAGTCCGCAACTACGTCGGCGGCCAGTTCGTCACCGGCACCCATCCCTTGCTCGACGTCTACAGCCCGGGTGACGGGTCTGTCATCGCCAAGGTGCCGCTCTCGTCGGCCGCCGAGGTGAACGCCGCCGTCGTCGCCGCCCAGGCGGCGTTCGCCGGCTGGTCCGCGCTGCCGATCAAGGAGCGGGTCCAGGTCTTCTATCGCTACCGCACACTCCTCGAACGCGATATCGAGTCGCTCACCGCGCTGATCACCGAAGAGAACGGCAAGGTGTCCGCCGAGGCGCGAGCGGAGATCCTCAAGTCGATGGAGCTGACCGAGTTCGCTTGCTCTTTGCCACAGATCACTGCCGGCGAAGTGCTGGCAGTGAGTCGCGGTGTTGAGTGTCGCATCGAACGCTTTCCGGTGGGCGTGGTCGCGTCGATTACGCCGTTCAACTTTCCCAACATGGTGCCGAACTGGACCATCCCCAACGCGATCGCCCTCGGCAACTGCATGATCCTCAAGCCGTCGGAACTTGTTCCACTCAGCAGCACCCGCATCGCGGAACTGCTGCACGAGGCCGGACTCCCCGACGGCGTGCTGCAGATCATTCACGGTGGCAAGGATGTGGTCGAAGCGATCTGCGATCATCCGGGCATCGAGGCCGTCAGTTTTGTCGGCTCCTCCAAGGTCGCCAAGATCGTCTACCGCCGCGGCACCGCCGCTCTCAAGCGCGTGCTGGCTCTTGGCGGGGCCAAGAATCACCTGATCGTGATGCCCGACGCCGACGTCGAGATGACGTCGTCGAATGTGGTCGCGTCGATGACCGGGTGTGCCGGCCAGCGCTGCATGGCGGCGTCGGTAATGGTGGCCGTGTCGGAAACGGATCACATCATCGAACGGATGGTGAGCGAGGCGAGAAAGATCGTGCCTGGCAGGAATCTCGGGCCCGTGATCTCCGCCGAAGCGCGCGACCGGATCGAGCGCTACATCACCGAAGCGGAGCAGGCTGGTGCCAAGGTGCTGGTCGATGGCCGGAAGACCGTGGTGAAGGGGAAGGAAGGCGGCTACTACGTCGGCCCGACGATCATCGATCACGTGACACCGAACATGCGGATCGCGCAGGAAGAAGTTTTCGGGCCCGTGCTGGCGATCGTGCGAACAAAGGATCTCGACGGTGCCCTCAAGGTCGAGAACGCGTCGCCCTACGGCAACGCGGCGTCGGTGTTCACCGAAAGCGGTGGCACCGCGCGCTATGTGATGGAACACGCCAGCGCCGGCATGATCGGCGTGAACGTGGGCGTGCCGGTGCCGCGTGAGCCGTTCTCATTCGGCGGCTGGAACGAATCGCGATTCGGCGTGGGCGACATCACCGGCCGCGGCTCGATCGAGTTCTGGACCAAATCGAAGAAGATGACGACGAAGTGGAATCGGGAGCACGGCACTAACTGGATGTCCTGAGCAGGAGAACAACATGTCCGTCGACGTTACGACGAAATTCACCGGAATCACCTTCCCGAACCCCTTCCTCCTCTCCTCGGCGCCGCCGACAGAGTCGGAAACCAACATCCTCCGCGCGTTCGAGGCAGGCTGGGGAGGCGTGGTCACCAAGACGATCGGTCTGCACCCAGTGGTCAACGTCTACGGTGCCAAGGCCAAGTTCATGCGGACGTCGCCCGACACCGCGGTGGTGTCGATGAAGAAGCGGCCCGACGCAGCACTCCACTCGTCGTGGAACTGGGAACTGATCTCCGACAAGACACTCGACTGGTGGGAACCTCGGATCCGGCGCATCACGGACGCGTTCCCGGACCGGGTGCTCATCGCGTCGATCATGGCGGGGTCGGGCAACGACAAGGAGCTGGGTCACTGGCAGACGCTCGCCAAGGCGTGCCAGAACGCCGGCGCCGACGGACTCGAACTCAACTTTTCCTGCCCGCACATGGACCGGAAGGACATGGGATCCAACATCGGCAAGGACCAGGGCCTCTGCTCGGTGGTGACCGAAGCGGTCAAGGAAGTCGCCAAGGTTCCGGTCTGGTGCAAGCTCACGCCGGCCACGGCCGATATCGTCATCGAAGCAGCGGCCTGCTTTCGCGGCGGCGCCGACGCGATCGTGTCGTCCAACACCTTCCCGTCGCTGCCGCTGATCGATCCCGAGACACTCGACTTCGAGATCAACGTCGATGGCTTCGTGTCGAGCGGCGGACTCGGCGGCCCGGCGATCCTGCCGATGGCACTCGCCAAGATGGCACAGCTGACCAAGGCGTTCCCGGAGAAGAGTTTCTCCGGGATCGGCGGCATCTCGGATATGTCGCAAGCGCTTTCGTACTTCCTCCTCGGCTGCGGCACCGTGCAGGTGTGCACCGCGGCGATGCTCGACCACGCCATTGGACCGAACATCATCAAGCGACTTGACCAACAGTACCGCGACTTTCTCGAGAAGCATGAGGCGGAGGGTTGGTCCTCCCTCGAAGACTTCCGCGGCGCGCGGCGCGACCGCGTGGTGCTGCAGTCCGAAATCCGCCGTCCCGATGCTTCGGAATACCACGCCGGCTACGACGCGGTCGAAGGATACGCGACACCGGTATGAAGATGCCGCCGTGCGACCACACGCCGCGGCCCTACCACGGGCCATCGAACGCCGATGTGCTGGCGATGCGGCAGGCGTACTGCAACCCGGCGATCTCGGCGCTCTACAAGGAGCCGCTGATGATCGTCGAGGGGCACATGCAGTATCTCTTCGACGAGACGGGGAAGCGCTACCTCGACATGTTCGCCGGCATCGTGACGGTGTCGTGCGGGCACTGCCACCCGAAGGTCACCGCCGCGATCAAGAACCAGGTCGACACGCTCCAGCACGCCACCACGATCTATCTCCATCCGAACCTGCCGGCGCTCGCGAAAAAGCTCGCCTCGAAAATGCCAGCCGGCCTGGACGTGACGTACTTCGTGAACAGCGGTAGCGAGGCGAACGATCTCGCGGTCCAGATGGCGCGCCTCTACACCGGCAACGCCGACGTCATCGCGGTGCGCAATTCATATCATGGGGCGTCGCCGTCGTCGAACACGTTGACATCACACAGCACGTGGAAGTACCCGGTCAACATATCGAGCGGCGTGCATCACACCGTCTGCCCCGATCCCTATCGCAGTCCGTACAGCGGCACACCGGAGGAGATTGCGTCGCAGAGCGTCGCGGACCTCAAGGACCTGATCCGCTTCGGCACGTCGGGGGCGATTGCCGCGTTCATCGCGGAACCGATCCAGGGCGTCGGTGGCGCCACCCATGGCGCACGCAACTACCTCAAGGAAGCGTACGCCACTGTCCGCCAGCACGGCGCGCTCTGTATCGCCGATGAGGTGCAGACCGGATTCGGTCGCACCGGCGACCACTACTGGGGATTCCAGAACTTCGACGTGGTGCCTGACGTGGTGGTGATGGCCAAGGGGATCGGCAACGGGGTGCCTCTTGCAGCGGTCACGACGCGGCGAGAAATCGCCGAGGCGCTGACGCAACGGGTGCACTTCAACACCTTCGGTGGCAACCCAGTATGTATGGCGGCTGGCCTCGCCGTGCTCGACGTGATCGACGAGGACGGTCTGCAGGAGAATTCCCGCGTTGTGGGTGAGCGACTCAAGGCCGGGCTCACCCGTCTCATGGCCGAGCACCGTTTGATCGGGGATGTGCGCGGCATGGGTCTCATGCTCGGTGTCGAGCTGGTACGCGACCGCGCGACCAAGGAACCCGCCAAGGCCGAAACACTGCAGTTGCTGGAAGAGGCGCGCTCGATGGGCGTGCTCGTTGGCAAGGGCGGCATCGATGGCAACGTCGTGCGCATCAAGCCGCCGATGTGCATCACCGCGGCGGATGCCGACTTCGCGCTGGACGTGATGCATCAGGCGCTACAAGCCGTCGGATAACACCCGGAGATCCAGTGACATTCGACACTATCATCCGCGGCGGGAACGTCGTCACCCCGACGGGCACCGTAATCGCCGACGTCGGGATCACTGGCGAGACGATCGCCGCGATCGGCCCGGGACTCGCCCCGTCGGGCGACACGAAGGTCCTCGACGCTGCGGGCCACCACGTCATTCCCGGCGTACTCGACGTGCACGTGCATCTTGAGTTGCCGTTCTGCGGCACCACGTCCTCCGACGACTATCGCAGTGGCACCCGCGCGGGTGCGTGCGGCGGCGTCACGACGCTGATCGACTTCGCGATTCCGTATGCCGGCGAATCGCTCAACGACGCCGCCGACAACTGGATGAAGCGCGCTGAGGGGAAAGCGCTGATCGACTACACCTTTCACATCTGTATCACGCGGTGGAACGAGCACAAGGACCAGATCAAGGGGATGGTGGACCGCGGCTTCACCACCTTCAAGGAATTCATGATCTACGAGTCCGAGGGGTGGCAGTCGGACGATCGCGCGATGTTCGGTACGCTGGAGAAGATGAAGGAGTACGGCACCATGCTCCTCGTGCACGCGGAATCGGCGCGGGTGCTCGACGAGTTGATCGCCCGGCATCACACGCCCGAGCTGATGCAGCAGTACGGCGCCCGATTGCACGCGATGACGCGGCCGAACTTCATCGAAGCGGAGGCGATCCAGCGGGCGGTGATGTGGTCGGAGGTCACCGGCGGCCAGCTCTACATCGTCCACATGTCCACCGCCGAGGGCACCGAAATCGTGAAGCAGGCACAGGCGCGGGGGGTGCCGGTGGTGGCCGAGACATGCGCGCAGTACCTCGTGCTCAACGACGACGTCTTTGGGCGGGACGACGGGCACCTCTTCGCCTGCTGCCCACAGCTCAAGAAACCGGCGGACTCGGCGCGACTCTGGCAGGGACTCCGGGACGGCACCGTGTCGGTTATCTCGACCGACACCTGCACCTTCACTCGCGAGCAGAAGGCGATGTGGGAGGGCGACTGGACCAGGATCCCGATGGGAATGCCCGGCCTCGAGACACTGCTCCCAGTGGTGTACACGCACGGGGTCCTGGCGAACAAGCTTTCGCTCGATGAGATGTGCCTCAAACTGAGCACCAATCCGGCCCGGATCATGGGACTCTACCCGCGGAAGGGTACCATCGCGGTGGGCAGTGACGCCGACCTCGCGATCATCCATCCCACCGCAACCCGCACGGTCTCACCCGAGACGATGGAGACGAATGCCGACTGGTCGCCGTTCGAGGGGTGGGACCTTGCCGGGTTCGCGCGAACAACGCTGTCGCGCGGCGAGGTGATTGTCGAGAACTACAGGGTCGTCGGTAAGGAAGGGCGAGGGAAGTGGTTGCCCAGGACAACCGCTGGGATCCATGTACGACGCTGAGGCGCCCGACGCGGAGCTCTCCCGCAGCCCGCTCTGGAACCCCGACCTGGCACCGACACCGATGTCGCGGCGGACCTGGTCCACCTACAACATCGCAGCACTCTGGATCGGGATGAGTGTCGTTATCACGACGTACACCCTGGCGTCGGGCCTGATGCAGCAGGGGATGAACTGGTATCAGGCCCTCGGCACGATCCTGTTGGGCAATGTGATCGTGCTGCTGCCAATGGTGCTTAATGCGCACGCGGGAACCAAGTACGGCATCTCGTTTCCGGTGCTCTGTCGAGCCAGCTTCGGCGTTCGCGGCGCCAACGTCGCGGCAATACTCCGGGCGATTGTCGCGTGCGGCTGGTTCGGCATCCAGACCTGGATCGGCGGGCTGGCGCTCGACGCGCTGATGCGCGCAGCGTGGTCTGGCTGGGCCAACCTTCCTGGCGCCACGTGGATCGCGTTCGGATTCTTCTGGCTGATCCAGGTCGCCATCATCCTCAAGGGCACCGAGGGGATCAAGGTGTTGGAAAGCTGGTCGGCGCCGCTGCTGCTGAGTGGCGGCGCGATCCTCCTCTGGTGGGGCGTTCACAACGGTGGCGGCCTCGGGCACATCCTGAGTGAGTCGTCACGGCTGCGACAGGGAACCACGCCGTTCTGGACCCTCTTTCCGGCGGCACTCACGGCGAACATCGGCTACTGGGCGACGCTCTCCCTCAATATTCCGGACTTCACCCGCTACGCCAAGAGCCAACGTTCGCAGGTCCTCGGGCAGGTGCTTGGTCTGCCGGCGACGATGACCGCCTTCGCTTTCATCGGCGTCGCCGTCACGAGTGCCACGATCGTGATCTTCGGCAAGGCGATCTGGGATCCGGTCGAATTGATCAGCCGCATCGGCTCGCCGTCGGTGATCATCTTTGGTGCGATCGTCATTCTCGCCGCACAGCTCACGACCAACATGGCGGCGAACGTGGTGTCGCCGTCGAACGACTTCTCCAACCTGAGCCCGAAACGGATCAGTTACGTCACGGGCGGGTTGATTACGGCCGTGGTCGGCATTGCGATGATGCCCTGGCGCCTCTACTCCGACGCGGCGGCATACATCTTCACCTGGCTCATCGGCTACTCGAGCCTCATGGGCGCCCTCGGTGGCATCCTCATCGCCGACTACTGGATCGTGCGACGGCAGCAACTCGCCGTGCGCGAGCTATTTCTGGTCAACGGTCGATACGCGTATGTGAACGGCTTCAACTGGCGGGCGATCGCGGCGCTGGTGTTCGCGGTACTGCCTGTCCTGCCCGGATTCCTGCACGCGGCGGCCACGCCCGGCGGCCAGGTGGCGGACCAGAACTTCCTCGACCGGCTCTACACGTTTGCCTGGTTCGTGACATTCGGGTTGAGCTTTGTGATCTACCTGATCCTGATGCGGACCCGAGCGACGGCCGGGGACCTTGTGCAGGAGAACTCGGCGACGATGAGTCGGGCGGCGTGAGTGAGTGAGCTCGTCACTAAAGAGCTCGTCACTAAAGAGCTCGTCACTAAAGAGCTCGTCACTAAAGTGACGGCTCGGCTGATGTCGCTAAAGCGACGCCTGCGCCGATGCAAGCACGGGAATCTCCGCCTGCACGATAAACTCCGTGACGGGCACGGAGACTCGCACCGACCGGAGCGAACGTCGCTTTAGCGACATCAGCCGAGCCGCGGCTTCAGCCGCGAGCTCCTACCGTACCGGAGATTGCACATGTCCCGAGTCGTAAAATGCGGGTTGATCCAAGCGACCCACGCCTGCAAGACCAGCGAATCACTCGACATGATTCGCGAAGCCAACCTCGCCAAGCACCTGCCGATCATCGAGCAGGCGGCGAAGGAAGGTGTGCAGATCATCTGCATGCAGGAGATTTTCACCGGCCCATACTTCTGTGCCGAACAGACCACGCGCTGGTACGACTCGACGGAAGCCATTCCCGACGGGCCCACGACGAAGCTGATGCAGGAAGTCGCCCGGCGGCACAGTATGGTGATCATCGTGCCGATCTACGAACAGGACGGCTCCGGGATCTACTACAACACGGCCGCGGTCATCGACGCCGACGGGACCTATCTCGGCAAGTATCGCAAGAATCACATTCCGCACTGCGGGCCGGGTTTCTGGGAAAAGTTCTACTTCAAGCCCGGCAATCTCGGGTACCCGGTGTTCAAGACGCAGTACGCCGACGTGGGCGTGTACATCTGCTATGACCGCCACTTCCCGGAAGGTGCGCGGGCACTCGGACTCAACGGCGCCGAGATCGTGTTCAACCCGTCGGCGACGGTGGCCGGACTCTCGGAGTATCTCTGGAAGCTGGAGCAGCCGGCGCACGCTGTCGCCAATGCGTACTTCGTCGGCGCGATCAACCGCGTGGGGCGCGAGCAGCCGTGGGATATTGGTGAGTTCTACGGCCAGAGCTACTTCTGCGATCCGCGCGGACAGTTCCTCGCCACCGGATCGCGCGACAAGACGGAACTGATCACGGCTGAACTCGACCTGGACAAGATCCGGGAAGTGCGGAACATCTGGCAGTTCTATCGTGATCGGCGGCCGGAGACGTATGAGGCGCTGGTGCGGCTGTAGACTTGCGCTCAGGACGACACGGTTTTCACGTCTCTCGTCTCTCGTCGCTCGCCTCTCCCATCAGGCACCTTCGCTTCACGAGTTCACGCACGCCGGCGTCATTCATGATGAAGGGGTGTCGCAGCGGCAGGGAAATCCACTCGTCCGCGCCGGCCATCTCGGTCTCCGTTACCGATAGCAGCCCGTCGTTCATCTCATTGCCGAACGGACTCCAGCGACCGCTGACGCCGCGGGTGCCGGCAATGATGGTGCAGGGGACGTCGAGGTGAGGGATTTCCGCCATGCGCGACTCGTGCGCAAGCAATGCCCCCGCGTCGCCGTTCAGTGCGCGATACCACCACGCGTGCTCGAACCGCTGGGCCAGGCGCGGTGAGTGGTTCGGTGTGGCCAGCATGATGATGCGGTGCGGGCGGCGAATGCCGGGCGGGAGTGCCGCGACGGCGGCGCGCAACAACAGGCCGCCGAGCGAATGGCCGATGACGACATAGTCGCCATCGGCCATCGTTTCGAGTCGCGCGCGCAACCGGCCGACGATCTGTTCGACCGTTTGCCACGCCGCCACATAACCGAACAATTCGGTGGCCGTCCCGGCGCGACGGAGCGCTCGCGCCAGTCGCCACATCGAGAGCGGCGTGCGGCCCATGCCGTGGACAAGGAGGGCCTTCGGAGTCCGAGATGCCATGGGCCGGAAGGTACTACTGCTTCGGCCGCATCAGCTCCGTATTCACCACGATCTTGATCGTGTCACCCACCACGACGCCGCCGGTCTCGAGCGCCTGGTTCCAGGTCAACCCGAAGTCCTTGCGATCGATCTTGGCGGTGGCGCTGAAGCCAAGGCGCTCGTTGCCCCACGGATCGCCGCCGGCACCTTCGCTGGTGACGTCGAGCGTCACTTCACGGGTGACGCTGCGGATGGTCAGGTCACCGATCAGCTTGAACTGGCCGGTGACGTCGCCCGCGATGCGCTTCCCCTTGAACGTGATCGTCGGGAACGTCCCGGCGTCGAAAAAGTCGGCCGACTTGAGGTGCGCGTCGCGCTGCTCGTTGCGGGTATCGATCGTCGCGACCGGAATCGTGACCTCGAGGTCGATGGCGCCCGGCTTCTTCGGATCCACGCTCACCGTGCCCACGGGGTTGGAAAAGCGGCCCTTCACGTTGGAAATCATCAGGTGACGGGCGGAAAACTCGACGTCGGTGTGGGCGGTGTCGATCTGCCAGGGGGCCGTGGTGGCTGGTGCTGGAATCGTCGCGGTCGTCATGTGCTGCTCCAAGTCATTGTAATGGAACCAGTTAGGTACTGATCCGTTAGCTGTGATGTACCAGGTTGGTACATCAACACATTGTCCATAACTGAACTATATAGACATAACTCAAATCCGTCAACTGGGGTTCCGCAGGCCCGAATGGCGGTATGGCCCAATCGGGATCGTGACCAATGGTGGGCGCCGATTACGCGGCGCCCGCCCCAACCGCGATCACTGACTCCGCAAAGCGTTCCATCTCTTCGAGTTGCGGGCTGCACTGGAGCAACAGCAGATCCACTCCCGCCGCAGCGAAGCGCCCGATCTGCTCGGCGACCTGATCCGGCGTGCCGACAAGCCCCGCGCGCAGTCCCCGGTTCGAGACCGAGTACTCCTCGATGCTCACGCGTTGCTCGAGGCGCGTGTTGCTGATCCAGTCCTGATAGTTGCCGTACCCGGGCGACCCCGGTGTAACGTTGGTGATCCGCTCGACCTCGCGCCGTGCCTCCGCTTCGGTATTCCGCACGATGGCGTAGGCTGCCATGCCGAACTGGAGCGGTGGCAGCTCCTGGCCGGCGGTTTCCCACACGCGCTCGCGGCGTTCACGAAGATCGGCGATTCTCGCGGCAACGCGATCTGGTGGATCGCCGTGCATGACATACGCGTCGCATTGCTGTGCGATCAGCGTGCGTGCGGCGTCCGATTCCCCACCGGCATAGATCGTCGGGCGGCGGCGGCGTGCGGTCGCAACCGGCTTCGGTTCGAGGACCAGATCTTCGACGTGATAGTACCGGCCATTGTACTGCATCACCGGTTCCCGCCACGCACCGGTGACGACGTCGAGCCACTCGCTGGTGCGCCCATAGCGGTCGTCGTGCTCGTCGAACGCCGCGCCGTAACGGCGCGCCTCGTCCTTCCACCACGCCGAGACGACGTTCAGTGCCAGGCGACCGCCGGAAATGCGGTCGATATTTGCTGCCTGCTTGGCAAGAATCGCCGGCGGATGAAACGACGGGCGCACCGCGACCATCAGCTCGAGCCGTGTGGTGACCGCCGCCAACGCTGCCGCTGTCGACCAAGCGTCGAGCGATGGCGCCGTGATTCCCTTGATGTCGTTCAACAACAGCTCGGCGATCAGCGTGAGATCGTAGCCGATCTCCTCGCTCCGTTGTGCCAGCCGCTTGACGTAGTCCCACGATGCCGCGACGCCCTCATCCTCGACGTTACGAAGCCATCCGCCAAAGACCGGGAGCCAGTAACCGTAGCGCATCAGATCGCCCCCGTCAGCGCGCGGCCGGCGCTGGGCGTCAGCGAAGGACCTTGTACGCTCGCGATACGATCCTCGAGATAGTCGACCAGGCGCGCGAACGGGTCGAATCCGATCACGTTCGGTGCGTCAGCCACGAAATTCGACAGCGCGTTGATGTCGTAGAAGTACGGCTGGCCATCGCGATCATCGACCAGATACTCGACGCCGCCGACGTCGAGGTCTGCCGCGCTGGCAATCCGTTCGACGGCGTCGATGATCTCGCGCGATGGTGTCGTCGCCTCCACCCGGAGGCCATTCCGCGGTGCATCGATCGCGCAGGCACCGCGCACCAATTCCACGCCGCCAGTGGTCTGGCAGGCATCGGCGGGACAGAGGTCGAACGATCCTGTCGCGGGATAGACGTTGATGGCGTAGAGGTACTTGCCGCCGAGCGTCTCGACGCGGGTGATGTGCCCGTTGCGCAGTGGCGCCGCTTCCTGGACCAGCGCGGTACCGTCAGGCCCGAGCTCCACCTGTCCGTTCGCGACGGCGGCACGCAACGCATCGGCGGAGTCATAGCGCACGATGCCGGCACCCGAGCCACCGACGTTGGCCTTGACGAGAACCGGAAACCGAAGGCCGCGTGCCGCGTCATGCGCCTGTGAGGGCGCGTTGATCACGCGAGCGCGCGGATAGCCGAGACCGAGTTGACGCAACAGGTCGAGCTGGTTGGCCTTGGAGAGTTCCAGTGCGTACACGTCGGCACCGTTGACGACCGGCACACCGAGCCCCGCCAGGTGCCGCAGCCAATGCAGCGTGTAGAACGTCGATTGCCCGTGACCTCGCAGGTACGCCGACGGTGACGCGCGGTTGAACACCAACGACCATGGCACGCCGGTTTCCGCGGGGTCGTACGAATGGGCGGCTGCGTCGAGGCGCGCATAGGCGATTCCGCGCTGGTCCAGTTCCTCGAATAGCGGGCGAAACCAGTCGGGATGCTCGTGGTAGATGGCGATCGGGGCGCGGCGGCTCATGCGCTTACTCCAGACGATGTGATGCCGCCTGGCGCGTATCGAAGTCGATGCCGGCCACCTCCTGCGGTGGCAGGAGGTCCGTCGACGACACAACCCGGGCAGCAATGCGGCCGCCCGGGCGTTCGCGTTCCAGCTCTTTCTTTAATGTGGCGGCAAGAGGCGGCAAATCACCACGACTGCAATTGTCACCTCTACGCTAACGGGGCGTCCCGCCGGTCGTCAAGTTGAATCGGTAGTATCACGGACGCGTCGTGTCGTCCTTGAGGAGTTCGCCCACGGGGCGGGCTCCCCGCAGCAACAGGGGCACTTGGCCCGCAGGGCTCCCCGCAAGGTTCTCCAGTGGGCGCCCCGTCACGCGGAACGCCGTCCAGTCGTCCATCGGGACCGCACCGAGTTGCCGGTAGAATCGGATCGCCGATGCGTTCCAGTCGAGCACCGACCACTCGAACCGGGCGCAACCGCGCTGGACAGCGAGCTTCGCCAGGTGCGAGAGAAGAAGTTTGCCGATGCCGCGACCACGGAACGGCGGCCGGACGAACAGGTCCTCGAGGTAGAGGCCGCGCTTGCAATGGAAGGTTGAGTAGTTGTGGAAGAAGAGCGCGTATCCGGCGACGTCGCCGTCGCTCTCGGCGATCAGAACCTCGGCGTCGGGGTGCACGCCGAACAGCGACGCGCGCAGGTCCTCTTCGGTCGCGGTGACCTCGTGGGCGAGCTGTTCGTAGTCGGCCAATTCACCAATCAAGCCGAGAATTGTCGCGGCATCGGCTTCGGCAGCAGGGCGGATTGTTGTGATCATCGATGCGCCTCTTGTTCAAGCGACAAGTTGGTACCTCTCACCTCTCACCTCTCTACCCGCTTCTGTCACCTACTGTCCCGCATGCAACGCGGTCCGCAGCGCTTCCATCCGCTCCGGCGATCCCGTGAACAACCCCGTCGGGTAGCGGCGATAGGCCAGGATGTGCTTGTAAATGAGGTCCTGCGCATAGACGTTTACGCCAATGCCCGCGAGGTATTGTAGCCGAAGGTTCCGGTCGCGGTTGACCTGCGCGTCCTTGAGGTATTCCGCCAGGTCGGTGGCACGACCGGCGTAGGTCGCGAAGAGATCGAGCCCCGAGTTGAACCCGATTTCGCGGAGCGATTGCGCTACCTGCGCAGACATCGGGCCGTTCAGCTTCGCCTCGATGCTATCGAGATCGATCCTGGTCGGGCCGACCTGGCCCATCAGTACCATATCGTAGCCCTGGCCGTTGTTGGTGTTGCCCCAGACGATCGCGTTCGGGAACGCCTCGAAGAACGTCGCCAGCTCGCTCTTGACCGCTGCTTCACCGCTCTCGTACAACTGCACGAACACCGTGACCACGCCGCCCGGGTTCAGGTGCTTTTTGGCGATCTCGAAGAATTCCCTCGAATAGAGCGTCGCCGCCCCCTTCACCCACGGATCGAACGGATCGGACGTGATCGCGTCGAACTTCTGGTTGGTGGTGAGCAGGAAGTGTCGCGCGTCGTCGATCTGCACGTGCACCTTGGGATTGTCGACCACGTTGTAGTTGTGCGCGCCAAAGTATCGCGACACCACTTTCGGCACCAACGGTTCGATTTCGGCGATCGTTTCGCTCTCGACGTCCGGCGAGATACTCACCGCGCCCGCTGTGACACCCGCACCACATCCGATCACCAGGACGTTTCGGGCATGGGCGGGGATCAGCGTGGTGAGGTGACCGAGCATCCGTTGCAGGCGCATGTCCTGCGGTTCGCTCGATGCCTGCACCTTGCCCGCGTTGTGGTAGTTGAGCACGCCGTTCGACAGGCGCGATACCGCCATCGACGAGTTCATCCCTTCACCCACGTAGATAAAATCGCCGGTCTGGCCGTACCACACGGCCGACAGGCGGCCATATCCGACGAGGAGCCCTGAGGGCGGGTGTACCTTGGCGCCGGTGAATAATCCGATGAGTATGACGCCGACAACAGCGTATCTCGTCCGGCGTATCCGCTCGGTGCCCGGCGTACCCACGGAGATCAGGACCACGAGTCCCGAGATCCCGGCAAGAATGATCAGCGTGCGCTGGCCCCACTGGGTTCCGAAGGCTGGCAGCATGAACAGCGCGGTCAACATCGCGCCGGTGATGCCGCCGACGGTGTTCGCGGCGTAGACCCGACCGACGAGTCGTGCCGGATCGTCATTGCGGGAGGCCAACGAGGCGAGGGCGAGCGGAAAGCTCGCACCCCAGAGCATCGCGGCCGGCAGCACGACCCAGAGGCAGCGGACGAAGTCGATCTCGAAGAGCGACGACGGCCGGCTCGAGATGATGGGATTGACCGGCCAGTAGGGCAGGACTTCGATCACCGAGTACGCGCCCCACGCGATCGCCGGCATCAGCAGCACCTGGCACCAGGCGAGCGCGCGACGTGGGCTGGCGACGGACCGACCGATGAACGACCCGATACTGCTACCGAGTCCGAGACCGACGAGGATTGCCGCAAGAATCAGCGAGAAGGTGTAGACCGTGGCACCGAGCAGCAGTGACAGGAGCCGTGTCCAGAGCACTTCGGCGCCGAGTGCTGTGGCGCCCGAGAGACCAATCGCGATGTAGATAAACCGGGCATCGGGGCTGGTCGGCGTGAACGTGCGGTCTGGTGCATTCGGTGTCGGTGCCTGGTACGGCATCGTCTTCGACAGCCCGAGTGCGACGGTTGCGACGGCGATGTTGATGGCGACCGCCACGAAGGTCGCGTACAACGTGTCATGCGCGCTGAGCAGGTAGAAACCGGCGAGCAGGCTGCCGAACACGGCGCCGCCGATGTTCCCACCGTAGAAGAATCCGAGCCAGGACACACCGCGCGGTGTCGTCTCGACCCAGCGTGCCACCGCGGGGAGGGTGGCGCCCATCAGTACGGTTGGCGTCAGCAGACAGAGGGCGCAGAACAGTCCCTTGATCAGTAATCCGCCGAAGCCCGAACCGCCGATGGCGACGTACAATCCACCGGCCCACGGCAAGCCGACCAGGATGGTGACGCCGCCGATGGCAATGCCGATTTCCAGCAGCGCGTAGATCCGGAGCGGATGCTCGCTCGCGTTGATGTACGTCGGCAGCAGCAACGAGCCGATGCCCATGCCGCCCATGAAGGTGCCGAGAAGGACGCCGAGGGAGATCGCCGACGAGCCGACGATGAGGGAGAGCATCTGGAACCAGACGATCTCGTAGATCAACGCGGCGCAGCCGCTGCCGACGAACAAGAACAGGAGCAGGGGAAGCAGGCGAGACGATCCGGTTGCCGGAACACCCGCGCGGGGTTTCGGGGGGCTAGAAGTGTTCGTTTTGGGCGTCCTTCCGCATTCCTTCGACGCGCACCGTCCACGGCGCGCCCTCCCAGTTGTCGGCATGGTTCGGTTGCCGTATCCACGCGGGCAGCGGTAGCGCGAGATATTCGGAGAGTGCCACAACGTACGGTTCATACATGGCACGCAACTCCGTCAGCCGCGCGGCGGCGCCGGTCTCGTGGAAATCCATCCCGCCAACGCGCAATTGCTCCATCAGCAGGTCGAATTGTTCCTGCGTGAGCCGATCTGTCGGTACGGTGGGCTGCCGCGCGCTGAACACCTGCGCGAGGTCCACCGCCGCATGCCGTGCCATGGCGAAGGTGAGCGAGGCCTGCCGCACACACCATCCGTCGAAGCCGACCATCACCAGCGCGCTGGTGTCGAGCATGGTGGTGAGCGCCGCCAGCCACGACTGATTGGAGTGCTGCGACCGGAAGTACGCCAGCACCGGATACGAGAGGTGACTCTCCAGCACTTCCGCCGACCAGCGCTCCCACTCGGCGAGCAGGCGCGACAGGTCGTCGCGATCGCGATCACTGCGATGGCGCCGCAACAATTCGCTGGCCGACGGCGGTGATCCGGCGCGTGCGTCGAGGAGCGAGATGATGATCTCGCGGCGCGAAAATGCCTGATAGATCACCGGCAGGTAGCCAATGATGATGGCGAGGAACGCGAAACCGAGTCCGGCTTCGCACACAGTCAGGAACTTCGCGACGGCGATTCGCGGGACGACGTCGCCCATGCCGAGAGTGAAGAATGTGGTGCCGCTGAGGTAGAGATCGTCAAGGAAGCCCGGCGTGTTGCCGGCCATCGTGAGCGCCGAACCGGCGGAGAAGTGGAGCATGCCGAAGGCGAGGACGATCGTGACGGCCCACACCGCGAGCAGGACGAGGAGTGAGAGCGGACCGAACCAGCTCAGCGAATTTTCGCGAAAGCGACCCGACAGACGTATGGCCACGCCGCGCCACGCGCGCCAGAAGGTCCGGTAGAACACGGAGGTAAGGCGGAACCGCCGGTTGACCCGGCGGGGCAGGATGATGGTCTCGAACGCGTCCCGCAGCACCATGAGCAGGAGGGCGAAGCCGGCGATACCGGCGAGCATTCGCATGGTCGCAAAGATACCTCTGTACTGCGCCCCTTATGGCCGCCGCCGCCTTGTTCGGGTGTTCGCGCGCTACTTCTTGCGGCGCGCGCGCGCGACGGCGATCCCCGCAGCCGTCAGTGCTGCAGCACCGGCGACCGCTGCCGCAATCTTCTTGCGGCGGGCCGACTTCTTCGCCTTGACCGCCTTGGTGTTGTTCAACCGGTCCGCCACGGCCATGGCGATGACGCCGGCAGCCGCCCTGAAGCCGGCCTTGGCACCCGCCTTCGCGGCGTTCTTGCCGACCTGCCGAACCTCAGCGGCGCCCTGCTTGCCGCGCTTCACTGCTTCGGTTGCCACCTTCTTGATCGTCGCCATGGGCCCTCCAACGTGAAAGTACGAGCGGCAGCCGCCGCTCGGTGTGTTACGTGACAACGGAGACGTCGCCGCGGCAGCAGCCAACACGCCAGCCGGGCGCGCAGGCGAGGTGCATGCGCGCCCGGGTGAGCAAGCAGGAGTGCGGCGACGATCTGCGGTAGCACGACTTACTTCTTGACGCTCCAGCCATCGATGTGGATGTCGATATTGTGATTGATCCGGATGCCGGCCTGGCCGTCGGTCATCGCTCCGCCAAGATCCGACTTCGCCAGCGCCTTCACCAGCTTGCCGTTGACCATGAAGTGCACGGTGTCCTTGGCGACGTGGATCATCAGCGTGTTGGTGGCACTGCCGTCGGTGGGCGAATCCTTGTTGATCGCGGCGTCGGGCGTCATGGCCATCAGCTTGGTCGGCGCGGCGTTGCTCGACCGGTGTTCAATCGCGACCGCGCCGTCCCAGGGACGGATGACCATGTAGAGATAGTTCTGCGTCGAGTCCTGCAGGTTCGAACCGCCGATGAAGAGACCGAATGCTTCGTGCTGCAGGCTCTTCGCCTGCTTGAACGTTGCCGACGCGCCGTACACACCGCTGGCCATATCCTTCGGGTTGTAATAGATCGCGGCCGGGCCACCGTTGACGTGGAACCCGCCACCCATGGTCACGAAGCTGATTTCCGTCGGCGCCGGGATCCTGCCGCCGCGCTGCGGATCGAACCGCATCATCCAGCCGGTGGGCAGGGTCCCGGACCCGGTGACCTTGGCGGTGGGATCACCGCCCATTCGCATGCCGCCCATGCCGCCGCCGCCCTGTGCGGCCAGCGGTGTTGCGGCAACCAGTGCGATCAGAACGAGCTGCATCGTGGATTTGTGCATCGCGATCATCCTCTTGAGGTGAGCCGACGTGAACTGCATATCAATGCTTCAGGAAACACGCTGCCGTGGCCACGGATCAGGCCTCGAGGTGCTGGTCCAGCCACTCGATCAGGCAGCGATCGACGTCTTCGGTTGGCTGTGCCGCCTGCTGCGGCATCACCGACCACCGGCGACCAGGCCCCATCAGGAACCACGTCGCCTCGACGGCAGGCTCCTCGCGGCGTAGGTTGGCCGGCTGGCCTTCATATGATACAAAATGAAACACTCGGCCGCGATGATTGAGATGTCGCTGGTCGATCTTGTAACTGCTCATGATTCCTCGCAGTGCGGGACCGCGGTGGGCTTCCCGCCAAATCTAGCGCCGGGGCCGGAATTCGCCCCATCACCGGGGCTTGGCGCGGGCGTGCGCAGAGCGCGCAGTAGTTGCCCTCCCCGCCGTCAACCGCTCGTCGGCTGACAACCACAGGCGCATGCCACCGCGAAACGCATCGGCGTTACTACCGAGTCTGGTCCCTTCCGGAAAACGAATGAGTTGGTCGCGCAGGTGGCGCGCGTTCCCGCCCCCAATCAGGACATGGTCGGCCTGCATCGCCGCCCTGAGTCGCGTGACCACGTCGATCACGTATCGGCGCCAGCGATTCATGCCGCGCCGCTGGCGACTCGTTTCGCCGACGTACTCTTCGAAGGTCTTCTTCTTGCGGTACGGCAGGTGCGCCAACTCCAGCGGTTGCAGGTGCCCATCGATCACCACCGCCGAGCCGAGTCCGGTGCCGAGCCCGAGGAAGAGCATGCGCCCGCCGCGATAGCCGCCGAGCGCCTGCATGGCGGCGTCGTTCCGGATCCTGATCGGACGTTCAAAGGCTGCGGCGAACGCGAACCCCAGCCAACCCGGCCCGAGGTGCTTCGGTTCGGCCACCGGTGCGTCCGCTACGACCGGACCCGGATACCCGATCGACACGACGTCGTACTGCCAGTGCGCAGTGGCCGGGCGGACAGCGGCCACCATCTCGCCGGGCGTCATCGTCGGTCCCGAGACGATGCGGATCGACCGCCGTTGCCCGGTGGCGAGCAGCTTCACGTGGCTGCCGCCGATGTCGATCACCAGGACGCGTCTTGGTCTGGCCGTCACGCGGTAGATCTCGCAGGCACTGCCGTTGACGCCGGTGCCACGACGCCGACGGTAAAGTTGATCCCTTCCCACCGACCCGCGTCCAGCCAGTACAGTGTGAACGATACTTGTGTGCCCGGCGCCAGCGACCCGGTGGGTATGTCGGCCACGTGGACGCCGAGGCCGGTGTCACCCGTGGCGATATCCGCGGTGGTCGTCCAGTCGTTGGCGGTCCAATGCACCGTCGCGGCTGTCATCGTTTCGATGCGCAGGGTCCTGGCCGCAGGCATCGAACGGATCTTGTGGTTGAATCGCCAGACCATGTGCGGCGATTCGACCTGGTCAACCAAATATCGTTGCACCGTCTGTGGCGGCAGGTCGAACACGCGGCCGTCGCGCAACGAACGACGCAGCTTGACGTATTCCGCGTGGGCCCATACCAGCGGCATCGCCGATCCGGCCGGGCGGCCGAAGTACAACTCGCGCGCCGGAATGTCGGCGGCGTCCCAGATCTGTTCCGGGATCAGGCCACCGTCGTTGGCGAACCCTTCCAGGGCGGCCATCAGGTGTCGCGCCGCGACCGGGCGACCTGCCTGCAATTCGTAGTGGGCGCGCTCACCGGTGAGCAGCGGCCAGGCGCGACCGACGCCGGTGCCGTCGAACGGCGCGCCGTCGACATGTTCCCCGTAGCCGTCGCCATTATAGCGGCGCCACGCGGGCCCGGCCGGTGTGTCCACCTTGAGCAGCGAATCGACGAGTGTGATCGTGTCGAGAATCCGCGGGTCGTGGGCGGCGCGCAGTCCGAAACGAACCAGTGCCAAGGCGTCGGTACTGATCAGGTCGGCCGCCTTGCTCGTCGCCATCGTGTCGAGCACGTTCTTGACCGGGACCGTCATCTGGAATCGTGACACGTCGTCGTCTTCGTCGTCCACCGGCGCGACGCGGACGTAGTATCCGTCGACGGCATAGCGCTCGCTTCGATCGGTGCCGCTGGCGTACATCCACCGGTCGACGCACCCGTTCCACGCATCGGCGGTCTCGCGCAGGTACGTGGCTGCGGTCGGTTCGTCGTGCAGATCCGCGAGTTCTGCCGCGACGAGGAGTGCCGCGACTTGCGCACCGACCGTGAACGGCGAGTATCCGGGATCCTCTTCCCAGCGATCCTGCGGGCTCACCGGTCCGTTGCTGACGATGTACGCCGCTGCCCGACGCACCATCGGCCAGAACCTCGGCACATCCGGTTCGGTCAATGCACCTTCGCGTCGGGCGAGGTCGACCAGCAGGATCGGAAGTGCGGTCTCATCCATCTGGATGCCAATCCAGTATGGCGTTCCGTCGAGCCACATGTTCTGGCCCCAGTGGCCATCGGCTTCCTGTGTCGTTTGCAAGTACGCCAGCACGCGCCGCGCTTCGGCCAGTGCGCCGGCCGCGAGCAAGCCACCGGCGACTTCGACCAGGTCGCGCGGCCAGACCAGGTGATAGCCGCCGAGATCCTCGTCGCCCTTGTTGAAGCCCCAGGGAATCGAAAGCGACGCGATCACGCCGCCGGGAAAGCTCGTCGCTTCATGCGCGCGCATCACGATGGTGCTGATCCGGTACCGATCGTTCGGGTCGTTCGGGCGGGCGTCGTCAAGGCGCAGCAGGCCGTCCTGCCACGCATCCCATTGACGGACGTATTCGGCGTACGCCAACTCGAAGCCGTCGTGCAGCGCGGCGCGGGCGCGATGCCCTGCCTCGGCGGCATCGGCACCGAATGCGAGCACGATCAGGAAATCGCTGTCGTCCGCTGGTACGGCGATCTCCGCCATCATCGCGACGTTACCGTTCTCGGCACGGCTGTAGTTCCACGTCATCTCGTTGTGTGTCATCAGGTCCTGCCAACCGTCGGAGGCGCCCACGAAGCCGACCGATCGCTGACGTAGCGGTGCCGAACAGGCGAGCGCGAGCGCCGTCCCGGCGCGTTCGGCGAAGAGCATCGGGATGCCCTTGTGTTCGGCCACCCAGGCCGTGTTGCCGTTGCCCTGATTGCTCAGGTGTGGCGCGAGCAGCACGTGCAGGCGGTAGTCATCACGCGAGCCCGTGAGTGCCGTGAAACGTGTCCGCTGCAACAGTACCGGCCGGAACGGATCGCTGAGGACCTGCTTGTCGATCTGATAACGGCGTTCGGCACAGGTGTTGCGCAGCCGGAACGCTGGCACCCCCGGCGCGGCGAGGTGGATCGCATGAGTGGCGTCGCGCTTCTCTTCCGAGATGAAACCGCGGCCGTCGGTGACGATGAGTTCCATGTCGCGCGTGCACGCGCGATCGATGCGCGGGTAATAGACCTCGTTCACCACGCCGTGACTGATGGTGAACCAGAGGTGACTGTCGCCGCTAAGGGAGGTGCCCACGCCGGACTTGGCGCTGGACGTCCAGCGCGGGGGAATGCCCGGCGATCCGGGGGCGTGGGAATCTTCGGGGGGCATTCTCGGAAGCTACGTCATCCGGGCCAACGCTGTGGTCATCTCGAGCAGAGCGATGGATCGCTTCGTCAAGATCCGATCCCTCGTTCCGCTTGGGATGACAGTGGACTTGCCCCCCGCGCGCGCGACCCTGATGTTTGGGCGCCCCCGAGACATCCATCGGCACACCGGCCCAGTTGCCCCCGTCTCTCCCGCGAGGTTCCGCATGTTGTGTCGTGTCAGTCTCCTCCGCTGGCTCCCGCTAGTTGCAGCAGGCACCGTTACCCTGCCGATCGCGGCGCAGCAGCGCGCCCTGACGCCGGCCGACTACGCCCGGGCCGAGCGGGCGATGGCGAACGCGGCGGTCGGTCCGATCGCCGCCACCGGACAGGTCACGGCGAACTGGCTCGCGAACGACCACTTCTGGTACCGCACCTCCGCGGGGCAGTTCCTGCTGGTCGATCCGGCCCGGAAGACCAAGGCGCCGGCGTTTGATCATGTCAAGGTGGCGGTGGCGTTGTCGAAAGCGATCGGCCGGAGCGTCGACGCACAGCACCTCCCCTTCACCACGATCGCGTTCACCAAGGATCTCACGTCGATCATGGTCGCCGACAGCGGCAAGGAGTGGCGCTGCGACGTGAAGGGCGCGACGTGCACCGCGCTCGCGCCGGGGACGATCGTGGCGGCGGCGGTCGGCGGCGGTCGAGGTGGCCGTGGGGGTCGCCGCGGCGCTGGCGGTGCCGGCGCAAATTCGTCGCACGGTGAGCCGCTCAACCTGGCACCCGATGGCCAGGCAGGTGTGTACATCCACGACTGGAATCTCTGGGTCAAGGATGTCGCGAGCGGGCAGGAGCGCCCGCTCACCACCGACGGTGTGGAGAATTTCGGTTACGCGACCGACAATGCGGGGTGGATTAACAGCAACCGCGCGGTGGTGCTGTGGTCGGCCGACGGGAAGATGATCGCGACCCAGCAGCAGGATCAGCGCAACGTGGGCATGATGTACCTGGTCACGACGCCAACCGGCGGGACGTTTTCGTCCCGGGTCGCTGGTCATCCGATCCTGACCGCGTGGCCGTACCCGCTTCCGGGTGACAGCATCATTACCACGATCCAGCGCGTGGCGATCAATCTCGAGACCGGCAAGATGGTCCGCTTCCAGATGCCGCCGGATCAGCACCGCGGCACCGTGGTCGACGACCTCAACATGGCCGACATCATGTGGAGCCCGAACGACTCACAGGTGGTATTCGCCTCGAGCTCACGCGATCACAAGCAGGTCTGGGTGCGCGCGGCCGACGCGAACACGGGTACCGTGCGGACGGTATTCACCGAGACTTCGCCGACGCAGTTCGAGTCGGCGTCGGGTGGGGAGCCTTTCTGGCGGGTGCTCTGGCCGAGCAACGAGGTGCTCTGGTATTCGGAGCGGGACGGCTGGGGTCAGTTCTTTCTGTACGATCTCGCCACCGGCAAGCTCAAGAACAAGGTCACGCCGGGTGACGGCGTGGTCACCGGCGTGACGCGCATCAACGACACCACGCGCACGCTCTGGTTCACTGCCGTTGGTCGCGAGCCGGGCCGGAATCCGTACTACTCACATTCCTATCGCGTAAACCTCGACGGCAGCCACCTGATCGCGCTCACGCCGGATGACGGCACCCACGACGTGCAGTCCTCGCCTTCCGGTCGCTACCTGGTGGACAGCTGGTCGATGTCTGATGTGCCGGCCGCGAGTGCCGTGCGCGACGCTGCCACCGGCGCGCTGGTGATGCCGCTGGAGCGGGCGGCCGATCCCGCCAAGCTCGTGGCGGCCGGCTGGAATCCGGTGACCACGATCAACATGAAGGGCCGCGACGGGAAGACCGACATCTACGGCATGATGTACAAGCCATCGACCTTCGATCCAACGAAGAAATATCCGATCATCAACCACATCTATCCGGGCCCGCAGAGCGGCTCCGTCGGCAACTGGGGATTCCGCGCCGCCGGTGGCGAGCCGCAGGGATTGGCCGAACTCGGCTTCATCGTCGTCGAAATCAACGGCATGGGGACGCCCGACCGGTCGAAGGCGTTCCACGATGCCTACTACGCCAACATGGGCGACAACACGCTGCCCGATCAGGTGGCCGGGATGAGGGAACTGGCGCAGCGCTACAGCTGGATCGACATCGACAAGGCGGGCATCTACGGCCACTCGGGTGGTGGTTTCGCGACCGCGGGCGCGATGTTCCACTTTCCCGATTTCTTCAAGGTCGGCATCGCCGAGTCGGGCAATCACGACAATCGTGAATACGAAGACGATTGGGGCGAACGCTACCAGGGCCTCGAAACCAAGAACGCCGACGGTACTGACAGCTACACCGCCGAGTCGAATCAGTTCGTTGCCAAGAACCTGAAGGGGCACCTGATGCTGGTGCACGGCACGCTCGACAACAACGTGCCGCCGTACAACACGCTGCTCGTTGTCGATGCCCTGATCAAGGCGAACAAGGACTTTGATCTTGTGCTGATTCCGAACTCGGGGCATGGGTACGGTGGTGTGGCCGGCACGTACATTGAGCGCCGGCGGTGGGACTACTTCGTGAAGTACCTGATGGGCGGTGAGCCGCCGAAGGAATTCGATCTCGGTGCCGCGCAAGCAG
>JANYLJ010000027.1 GCA_025357945.1 Gemmatimonadota bacterium | reverse complement strand
GGGCGTGGCGTGGTGGGAGCGGCGAGCGGGAGTGTCGTGGCGGTGGGAGCGGGGGGTGGGCGTGGCGGTGGGAGCGGTAGCGGCGTGAGTCGCGTGGCGGTGGTCGCGGTGGGAGTGGCGTCGCGGTGGGAGCGGCGAGGGGGGCGTGGCGTGGTGGGAGCGGCGAGCGGGAGTGTCGTGGCGGTGGGAGCGGGGGGTGGGCGTGGCGGTGGGAGCGGTAGCGGCGTGAGTCGCGTGGCGGTGGTCGCGGTGGGAGTGGCGTCGCGGTGATAGCGGGGCGAGCTCGTCACTAAAGTGACGGCTCGGCTGATGTCGCTAAAGCGACGTCCGCGCCGGCGCGTCGTCGACTCCATGCTCGGGCCATCCGTCGATTGCGTCGCGGGGATGATGCAGATGTTGCTCCCGGACGTACGATCCGACGGCATTGAGGGCGCGTTGACTCACGCTGTCGACGTTGTACCCCTTTGCCCATCGAAGGTCCATCGTGGGACAGCGCTTGTTGACGCCGGCTGCAGTCCCACCTTTGATTCGCTGAAGCAGGCGGGTGATCGATGTTGTCGGGTGTAAACGAACGAGGAGATGGACATGCGTTCTGACGATCCCGACGTCGAGGACGTTCGCGCGTTCCTGTCGAGCGATGATCGGGAAGTTCGCCCCCAGGTACTCCGCCACCTCCGCGTCGATGAGCGGCAGCCGATCGCGGGTGGTCCAAATCACGTGAATGAAGATGCGGTGGCGCATCCGCGAACGATCCGTCGCGTCCCGGCGCATTCCTCACCCGGCCAACGCGAAACGGCCCGCATTCGCGCCACTCTCGGCGCAACACGGAGCAGACGTCGCTTTAGCGACATCAGCCGAGCCGCGGCTTTAGCCGCGAGCTCCGCGCGATCCACGCGATCCACGCGCGCCGCGAACACCATGCGCGCCGCGAACACGACGCCCTCCGCGAACATCCCGCGATCCACGCGCTCCACACGCTCCACACGCTCCGCGTGCTCCACGCCCTCCGCGAACACCGCGAACACCGCGAACACCGCGAACACCGCGAACACCGCGAACACCACGCGCTCCACACGCTCCACACGCTCCGCGTGCTCCACGCCCTCCGCGAACACCTCGAACACCGCGAACACCACGCGCTCCACGCGCTCCGCGAACACCACGCGCTCCACGCGCTCCGCGAACACCGCGCGCTCCACGCGCTCCGCGAGCTCCCCGAACTCCGCGAGCTCGCGCGACGATCCTCGCCACGCGCGCGCCGCGCGCGTTACCTTTCCCCGCCTCCCCCGGCCATCGGAAACTCGCCATGCCTCGCTCCGCCGTTCGCCCAGGACTCGCCATCGCCGTGGTCCTCGCCGCCTGCAGCACAACGTCAAGGACAGCGCCTGAAGGCGCTGCTCGGCCGGTGCCTCCCGCAAACGCTCCGGCGGTTGGCCGAGACGCGGCCCTGGCAGCGGGCGGCCGCGGGATCGCCGTCCCTGCTGTGGACACCGCGCGCTATGTGAGAGCCACGCCACCGTCGGACCAGATGATCCAGAAAATCTGGGACGAGGGAATGCAGCGCTCGCAGGTGATGACCCTCGCCCAGGTCCTCTTCGACTCGATCGGCCCGCGCCTGGTCAACTCCGATCGCTACAACGCCGGCCAGGACTGGCTGATCAAGACATATGCTGGTTGGGGGATCACGGCCGGGAAGCAGCAGTGGGGCACCTGGACCTGGTGGGAACGAGGTCCGACCCACCTCGATCTTGTCGCACCCCGCGTGCGCACCCTCGAGGCAACCATGCTCGCCTGGAGCCCCGGCACCGACGGCAAGAGCGTCGAAGCCGACGTGATTCTGTTACCGGATGACACCACCGCGGCAGGCGTGGCCGCCTGGCTGCGCGAGGCCCGCGGCAAGTTCGTGCTGACACCGGCACCAGGCATCACCGGGCCCGGCGCGCCGAGCCCCACCTGCCGATCGCAGGCCAACCTCACCGAGTTTGGTGCACCAGGACAATGGGCGAGCGACAGCGCCAAGCGCGTGCAGTGGAGTGCAGCGTATCGCGCTCGCCTCCCCAGGAGCCCCGACACCACCGCCAACGGTCGCCGCGATTATGGCTTCGCCTGGCCCAGGACGGCTGGCGTGGCCGGAATTCTTTCCACCTACTACTCCGGCTATCCCGGCACCGACAAGATCTTCGGCAATCCGCGGCAACAGGTGCCCACCGTGGACGTGACCTGCGAAGACTGGAACCTGCTCTATCGTCTCGCGCTGAATCATCAGGGACCGCGCGTCCGCCTCAACGCCGACGCTCGGTCGCTCGGTGAGCGGCCGGTGTTCAATGTGATCGCCACCATCCCCGGCAGTGAGCGCCCCAACGAGTACATCGTCCTCTCGGCCCACTACGATTCGTGGGACGCCGGCTCCGGCGCCACCGACAACGGCACCGGCACCGTCGCCATGATGGAAGCGGTGCGCATTCTCAAGCAGGTCTACCCGCGGCCGCGCCGCACCATCATCGTCGGCCACTGGGGCGGCGAGGAACAAGGGCTCCTTGGCTCGCGCGCGTTTGTGGCGGATCATCCCGATATTGTGAGCAAGGTCCACATGGGATGGAATCAGGACAACGGCACCGGCCGGATCGTGAACTTGGGACCGGGGCCATTTACCGGCGCCACCGATCGACTCGTGGCGTACCTCGACGAGATGCCCACCGAGGCCACGCACGCGATCAAGATCGGCGCCATCGGTGCTCCTGGCACCGGCGGCTCCGATCATTCGAGTTTCCAGTGCGCCCGGTCACCGGTGCTGGGATTGGGCGGCGTGAGCTGGGATTACGGCAACCTGACCTGGCACACCAACCGCGACACGTTCGACAAGGTGGTGCCCGAGGACCTGCGCTACAACGCGACGCTGGTGGCGATGCTGGCCTACGAAGCCGACAAGGATGCGACGGCGATGCCGCATGATGTGATCGTGAACAATCCGGCGAATGGGGCGGCGATCAGTTACACGTGTCCGACATTTGCGCGGCAGACGGCGGCGGGACGGTGACGCCTACTTGTCGTCGTCGTCGCCGTCTTCGTCGAAGATGAAATCGCCGCGCTCGGCCTCGTCCTCTTCGAACTCCTCGGCCTCCTCGTCGCGGTCTTCGTCTTCGGCGTCGTCCGGGGCCTCGTCATCCTCGTCGGCATCGAAGCTGCCGCCCTCGAACTTCTCCTCTTCTTCGTCCTCGTCGAAGCGCCGCCGCATCACCGCCGACATGGGATCCTCCACGGTTCCTATCTTGGGATCAAGTTGTGGTGCCCGGGTCATCGCGGTCAAGATGCGTCAGCCACCCGGTTCGCCGCACGCTGGGACTTCTTCCGCTCATTCGCCTGCAATACCCGCTTCCGCAGGCGGATGTTCAGCGGCGTCACCTCGATCAGCTCGTCCTCTTCGATGTACTCCAGCGCGTACTCCAGCGTGATCTCGCGCGGCGGCTCGAGGAGAATGTGGTCGTCCGAGGCCGTCGTGCGCATGTTAGTGAGCTTCTTTTCCTTGCCCACGTTGACGTCCATGTCGCCCGGGCGAGCACTCTCGCCCACAATCATTCCCTCGTAAACCTGCTCGGTCGGCGCCACGAACATCTGCGCCCGCTCCTGCAGGTTGCCCAATGCGAACGCCACCACCGGCCCCTCGCGATCGGCGATCATGACGCCCCGCTTGCGGCCCGCCAGCGGACCCGCCCACGGCCCGTACTCCAGGAAACGGTGGTGGATCAGGCCGGTGCCGCGCGAGTCGGTCATGAACTCCGAGCGGTAGCCGAACAGGCCGCGCGCCGGAATCCTGAACGTCAGGCGCACCATCCCCTGGCCGGGATTGCGCATCTCCAGCATTTCTGAACGCCGCGGCCCGAGCTTTTCCATCACCACACCCATGTACATCTCGGCCACGTCGATGGTCAGTTCCTCGTACGGCTCCAGCCGCTCACCGTCCTTCCCTTCGCGCAGGATCACCCTCGGGCGCGACACCTGGAACTCGAAGCCCTCGCGCCGCATCGTCTCCATCAGGATGCCGAGGTGGAGCTCGCCACGACCCGACACGGTGTGGGTGTCCGGCGAGTCGGTTCCTTCCACGCGGAGCGCCACGTTGCGCTCCAGTTCCTTGAAGAGCCGATCGCGCAGCTGGCGCGAGGTAACGTACTTCCCCTCGCGACCGGCGAAGGTCGAGTTGTTGACAATAAAATCGACCGAGATGGTCGGTTCTTCGACCGCGATCCCTTCGAGGCGCAGCGGCGCATCGGGGGCCGTGAACGTCTTGCCGATTTCGATCGTTTCAAAACCGGACAGCGCCACGATGTCGCCGGCGTCGGCCGAGGCGACCTCCACCCGGTGGAGCCCGTCGAAGGTGTACAGCTTGGTCACCCGGCCGCGTTCGACCCCGGGCTCGTCGGCGGGGACCAGCCCCGGCTCGCCCATCGGCAGCAGCACGACCTGGTCGCCGGCGTTGAGCTTCCCCTGCTCGATCCGCCCGATCGCGATCCGGCCGAGGAAGTTGGAGAAATCGAGCGTCGACACCAGCATCTGGAACGGCAGCCCAGGGTTGCCGGTGGGTGCCGGTACCGTATCGAGGATCGACTGGAACAGCGCCTCGAGATTGGTGGCGGGATGGTCCAGTTCCATGGTGGCGGTGCCGGCGCGACTTGACGTGTAGAGGAACGGTGCGTCGAGCTGCGCCTCGGTCGCTTCGAGATCGAGAAAGAGCGACAGCACTTCGTCGTGCACCCGCAGCGGCTCGGCGTCGTGGCGGTCGATCTTGTTGATCGCGACGATCGGCTGCAACCCCAGGGCGAGCGCCTTGCGGGTCACGAACCGCGTCTGCGGCATCGGTCCCTCGGCGGCGTCGACCAGGATCAGCACGCCATCCACCATGCGCAGGATCCGCTCGACCTCGCCACCGAAGTCGGCGTGGCCGGGCGTATCGACGATGTTGATCTTGACGCCGTGCCACACCACCGACGTGTTCTTGGCCAGGATGGTGATGCCCCGCTCGCGCTCGAGCGGGTTGGAATCCATCACGCGCTCTTCGACGTGCTGATTGGCACGGAAGGCCCCCGCCTGGCGGAGCATCTGGTCCACCAGCGTGGTCTTGCCGTGATCGACGTGCGCGATGATGGCGATATTTCTGATTTCCAACTGAACCACTCTCTTTGTTGCGAGTTACGAACTCGTGTCATCCTGAGCGGAGCGGCGGCATCGCCGCCGCGCAGTCGAAGGACCTCGGGTCCGCCCGAGAAGCGTCGCTCACGCGCTCGGAGCCGAGGTCCTTCGACTCCACGCGGCCTGCGGCCGCGTTCCGCTCAGGATGACACACCAAGGCCGCCGTTCCGCGCGCATATATAGGCACCGCCCCCACCACCCGCAACCCATGGACCCGTCACTAAAGTGACGGCTCGGCTGATGTCGCGAAAGCGACGTCTGCTCCGATCCGGGCCGGTAGGTCGCTGGGGGACCCGTCACTAAAGTGACGGCTCGGCTGATGTCGCTAAAGCGACGTCTGCTCCGGTCTGGGCCGGTAGGTCGCTGGCGCTGCGACGGCTTCCAACGCTGCCACGGTACTCGGCCACGCTCGGGACGAACGTCGCTTTAGCGACATCAGCCGAGCCGCGGCTTTAGCCGCGAGCCGACGTGATCATGATGCCCCACACCTGTGCCCGTCATACCCTCGACGTCGCCGCAAAGTTCCCCGACACATTCGTCGCCGTTTTCGAGCTGAATCGTGACGTGACGAATACCGATCTGCCCCATCTCCCGGTCCAGTTGCCGCAACACCTCGGGGTGCGTCTCGAGCACCGGCACCACGACGTGGGCGCTCATCGCGATCAGGCCGCTGGCGACGGTCCAGACGTGCAAGTCGTGCACCCGGGTCACCCCGGCGACCGCCATCAGCCGGTGTTCCACTTCGAGCGGGCGCAGGTGGCCCGGCACCCGATCGAGCAGGATCAATCCGCTGGTGCGCACCAGGCGCCACGCGCTCCGCAGGATCAGCACCGATACCAGCACCGAGATGATCGGATCGACCCGCATCCACCCGGTGTAGTGAATGATTACGGCACCCACGATGGCACCGACCGAGCCGAGCACGTCGCCAGCGATATGGAGGTAGGCGCCGCGCGCGTTGAGCGAGTGTTCGTGGTGGCCGTGGAGCACCCGGAGCGAGATCAGGTTGACGATCAGGCCGGCGGTCGCCACGATGCCGAAGAGGGTGGCATCGATGGCGCGCGGATGGCCGAAGCGATCGATCGCCTCGATGGTAATCCCGGCACCGATGGCGAAGAGGAGGAGGCCGTTCATCATCGCGGCCATGACTTCCCAGCGCAGGTTGCCGAAGTACTGCGCGGCACCGTCCCGGCGCTGCGCCATGCGCGCACCAAAGAGTGCCAGCCCGAGCGCCAGGACGTCGGTGGCCATGTGGCTCGCGTCCGCGAGCAGTGTGAGCGAGTTGCTCAGCAGCGAGCCGGCCACCTCGACGATGGTAAACACGGCCGTGAGGCCGAGCACGATGGCGATCTTGCGCGGGATGGCGGCCCCGCTGCTAACCTTCGGGGATATGCCGCCCACGGTTTCGCCGCCCTCGATCGGTTTTGGACTCACCGTTGTCCTCGCTCTGGTCTTCGCGAACGCCTTCTTCGTGGCGGCCGAGTTTGCCATCGTTGCCGCCCGGAAGAGCCGGCTGGAAGAGATGGCCCGCGACGGCGATCGCAAAGCTAGGCTGGCGCTCCGGGGCGTCCAATCCCTCGATCGCGTCATCCCGGCGACACAATTGGGGATCACCCTCGCCTCCCTCGGGCTCGGCTGGATCGGCGAGCCCACCGTCGCGCGAATCCTCGAGGGGCTGTTCACCGGCCTGCCGGCAACACTCGCCCGGATCGCCAATCACACCGTGGCGGTGGCGATCGCGTTCACGCTGATCAGCGTACTGCACATCATCCTCGGCGAATTGCTTCCCAAGGCGATCGCGCTGCTCCACGCCGAGGTGGTCGCGTCGTGGCTCGCCGCGCCGCTGATCGGCTTTGCCTGGGTAATGCACTATCCGATTGCGGTGCTCCGTCTTTCGGCCCGGACACTGCTCCGCCTGCTCGGCATGAAGCCACTCTCGGAACACGAAACGCTGCACTCCCCCGAAGAGATCCGCATCCTGGTGGAGCAGTCGGGCGAATCGGGCTCGCTCGAGGCGAGTGACGCTCGCCTGCTCGAGGGCGTGTTCGAGTTCAGCGAGAAGAGCGCCGAAGAGGTGATGACGCCGCGCACCGACATGAGCACGATGGCCGACGACCTGTCAATCGCGGCGGCGGCCGACGTGGTCGCCGAGGCTGGCCGCTCGCGGTATCCCGTGTACCACGAGTCGCTCGATGAGATCATCGGCGTGGTGCACGCCAAGGACGTGCTGCGCGCGCTCCGGTCGGGATCGGCGAACACGGTCAAGGAGATCATCCGCCCTCCGCTCTTCGTGCCGGGGACGCGCGAAGTGGAAGACGTGCTCGCCGACATGAAGCGACTCAAGACCCATCTTGCGGTGGTGCTCGACGAATACGGTGGCACCGCCGGGCTCGTGACCATGGAAGACCTGCTCGAAGAGATCGTCGGCGAGATCTACGACGAGCACGACGCGGCCGAGCAGGTGGCTCGACCGGTCGACGCGCGGGCGACGAACGACGGCGCGGTGCGCGTGGCGGGCGCGATGCCGATCGATGACTTCAACAATCGCTTCGACGCCAAGCTGGACGATGTCGACTACACCACCCTCGGCGGCTTCCTGTTCGGACAACTGGGACGGCTGCCCAAGCCGGGCGACCGGGTCACCGTCGATCGATTTGCGTTTGAGATCGCGGAGATGGACGGACGGCGGGTGGGAAGCGTGGTTGTGACGGAGATGGGAGAGACGAGCAAACCTTTGTCATCCTGAGCGAAGCACTCGCAACGCGAGTGCGCCGTCGAAGGACCTCGGCTCCGTGCGCGATTCGCCACTTTTTCGCGCGGGACCGAGGTCCTTCGACTTCGGCGGCTGCGCCGCCTTCGCTCAGGATGACAACGCCGCCCCTCTCCTTCTCTCATTCTCTCCTTTTCTCGTCTCTCGTCTCTCGTCTCCCGTCTATCGTCACTTTCTTTCAAACGGCCCCACCCGGAATGAATCGCGATCCGCCTGCCGCACGACCGCGTTCCTGGGCGGGAGGAGGTTGAAACGCGCGATGTGCCAGAACGCGGCCAGGCCGTCCTTCCAGCCGATCTTCTTCCCCTCTTCGTAGGTGCGGCCCGAGTATGAAATTGGCAGCTCCCAGATCTTGGCGCGCGCCTGGGCGAGGCGCGCGGTGATCTCCGGTTCGAAGCCGAATCGATCGCTGGTGAGGATCAGCTTTTTCATCAGTGGTGCCCGCACGAGTTTGTAGCACGTTTCCATGTCGGTCAGGTTCAGGTCGGTGAGCATGTTCGACATCAGCGTCAGCATCGAGTTGCCCACCGAGTGCCAGAAGTAGAGCACACGGTGCGGTCCACCAAGGAAGCGCGAGCCGAACACGGCGTCGGCGTCACCGGCTTCGATCGGCGCGAGCAGCTTCGGGATCTCCCTCGGGTCGTATTCGAGATCGGCGTCCTGCACCACGATCACGTCACCCGTCGCGGCACCGATCGCGGTGCGAATCGCGGCGCCCTTGCCACGATTGACGCTGTGCCGGAGCACCTGGTCCACCTTGCCTTCCTCGCGCAGCCGATCGAGGATCGCCTGGCTGCCGTCGTTCGACGCATCGTCGACGCAGACGATCTCCTTGGGCAACGGCACCGAGCGCACCCGGTCGATCAGCGCCTCGAGGGTGCGGGCTTCGTTGTACACCGGGATCAGGATCGAGACGCGCAGGCTCATGGCGGTCGGCTCCGGCTGGCGAGGTCGAGGGCGAGGCTCACGGCGGCGCGCATGCTGGACGGATCGGCGCGACCAGTGCCGGCGATATCCATCGCCGTGCCGTGATCGGGCGAAGTGCGCACGAACGGCAGCCCGAGGGTGACGTTCACGGCGGTGCCGAACGATGCCACCTTGATCGCGGTCATGCCAACGTCGTGGTATGGCGCCAGGACGGCGTCGAACTCGCCGGCCATCGCGCGAACAAACACGGTGTCGGCCGCCAGCGGCCCACTGGCACCGAGTCGTTCTGCCGCCGGCGCCAGCACGCGCGCCTCCTCGTCGCCAAAGAGGCCCTGCTCGCCAGCGTGGGGATTGAGGGCACAGAGGACGAGCCGCGGCTCGGCGATACCAAACCACTCGCGTAGCGCCGTGCGGGTGACCTCACCGGTGCGCACGATGCGGTCGGTGGTGAGCAGCAACGGGACATCGCGAAACGGGACGTGGGTGGTGACGAGTACCACGCGGAGGCGGTCGCTCGCGAGCATCATCGCGACGTCGCGACCGCCGGCGAGGTGCGCCAGCCATTCGGTGTGGCCGGGAAAGGGAAAGCCCGCCAGGTGAAGCGCGTGCTTTTCGGCCGGGGCGGTGACGATGGCATCAACTTCGCCGCTGAGTGCCAAGCGGGCGGCCTGTTCCACCGCGCGCCCGGTAATCAGGCCCGCTTCGATGGCCGCGGCACGCACCGGGCCGTCCGAGGTGCGCCAGCTGCCGGTGGCGATGCGGTGATCCACTGGCAGTGCCGCGATCTGTTCCTTGGCGCCGATCGCCGTGATCTCGGCCGCAACACCCAGGGCGAGAACGGCGGCGGTGATTTCCGGTCCGATGCCCCGCGGATCGCCCAGGGTAATGGCGAGGCGGATGCGCCGGGTCACGGCTCGCGAATGTCGACGTACGTCCGGGCGCGCAGCTGGTTGATGTAGTCCTGCTCGCCGAGCGTGACGCCGAGCATCCGGCGGATGTACACCTTGGCGTCATCGAACACCGGCGGACCAGCCGGGGTACGGCGGGTGACCATGACCACCGCCCACTTGTTGCGGAGCGGGTGGCCCAGCACCGGAATGGTGAACGGAGCGCTGACCTTGGCGCTGTCCACGCCGGCGATCGCCGGCCCGTATGGCGTAGTGGCAATCGAGTCAACCGGCCAGCCAGCGAGTTCCGTCTCCTCGATCCGGTCGTGATTCAGGTGCTGGAGCGAATCGAACGACGCACCCTGCTGCAGCGCCGCCGCGATCGCGAGCACCTTGGCGTGCGCGGCCTTCGCGCTCGCTGAATCGAGCGTGGGGATGATCAGGATGTGCCGTGCCTGTACCTCGCCCGGCTGCACCCGCTGCACCTGGATGATGTGATAGCCGAACGGCGTCTCGACCGCGTCCGAGATCTGCCCCGGCTTCAGCGAGAACGCCACGTCCTCGAATTCGCGCACCATCCGGCCGCGCGGAAACCAGTCGAGGTCGCCGCCATGGATCCTGGTGGAGTCGTCCATCGAAAAGCGCCGCGCGGTGGTGGCGAAATCGGCGCCCTTGCGCAGTTCCACCACCAGCGAATCCGCCAGCTTTTTCGCCGTCGCCCGGGCGCTGTCGGCCGCGACGGGCGCCACGACGATCTGCTTGAACGACACCGTGGCCGGTTGCTGGCCGAAGTCATCGTGGTGAGCGTCGTAGAACGCGCGGATCTCCTTCGCCGTCGGCGTCATCTCCTTGACCTTGCCGTCGTCCTTGAGTTGCGCCCGGTAGCGCTCCACGGCAAAGGTGCGGCGCTGCTTGGCCATCAGCCAGGTGCGCCACTCATCCGCGGTGCCGAAGCCGATCTCCTTCAACTGCGACCGGAACTCGGCCTCGGTCTTGAACCCCTTGCGGGTGTTGGTGATCAACTGATCGGCGGCCTCGGCCACCTCCTGATCAGTCACCTTGATCGCCGTGTCGGCGGCTGCCTGGATCGAGAGCAGCTCGAAGGCGACCAGCGTGTCGACATAGCGCCGCATCAACAACGACATCGCCTTGGTGAACGCCGCCGGATCCTTTTTGGCATCCGGCAGTCGCTCGCGCCCGGCACTGACGCGGGCATAGACTTCTTCCTGCACCTGACTGCTCGCGATCGCCTTGTTACCCACCACCGCGAGGATATGATCGACGGTGGAACTATCCTGGGCCGTGCCCTGTGCCGACACCCCGCCGACCGCGACCCCCAGCAGGATCGCGGCGAGCAGGAGGGTCATGGCGTGTGGCTTCACGGCTTCTTGGCCGCCGGCGGTGGCGTCGATCCGGGGACCGGTGGCCCGCCCGGTGCCGGCTTGATTGCACCCGGCAGCGGTACGGCGTCCGCCCCGTTACCCGAGCCGGCATTCTTGGCACTGTCGGCTGCGTGCTTGGCGTTGGCCAGGTCGAGGCCACGCTGGAGTGCGATCGGGTTGAACTTGGTCTTTTCCCGCGCCCGCAACGTCGCGGCGAGGATGCCCGGCAGCGGCCGCAGCTGCTTCTTCTGCCCGACGAGGTCGTTGAAATACGCGTCGACCTTCTCGGCCGCGACGCGCGAACGGTCACTCACGCTTGCCTTGGGATCGAGTGCCGGCGGCACCAGCCCGATGGTGGCCTTGAGCGTATCGACGGCCTGCGCGAAGCCATCCTGCATCTGCTTCCATTCCACGGCCGAGAGCACGACGTGGTTCTTGGCCGCTTCCTTGAGCAGCAACGCGCTCTGCGTCATCTGCTTCGCAACTTTGACATATTCGCTGTCCGGCGCCGACTTGAATTGCTGCACCCGTTCGGCGGCCTGAGCCGGATCGGCGGTGGCCGCGTTCATCCAGCGCACGAAGTCGCCGGTCGTGAAGGTGCCGTCCTTGTACGTCGTGAGCGCGGTCTTATCGCTGGCGTGGCCGAGGAGGTCGTCCAGCGCCGCACGCATGTGCGGCACCGCGGCACCATCCACCTTCACGTCGTAGCTCTTCGACAGCTCCTCGTTGTACGCCTTGATGATCGGCTCGGCCATCTTGCGGCTAAGGGTGTCGCGCCAGAAGCGCGCCGACTCGGTCGGCGTCGGGCGCCGCAGGATGTGGTAGCCGTACACGGTGGTAACCACGCCCGACATTTCGCCCGGCTTGAGCGACCAGAGCGCCTTGTCGAACGACGGCATATAGACGCCCTTCGGCTTGGGCGGGTAGTAGCCGCTGTCCACCTTGGAGCCGGGATCGTCGGTGTTCTCGACGGCGAGCTTGCCGAAGCTGGCACCACCCTTCAACTGCGCCAGGAGGGCATCCGCCTTCCGGCGGGCGATCTCCTTCACTTCCTTCGGACCGGCAGAATCGGCCTTGATCAGGATGTGCTGCACGGCGCGCATCTGATCGGCCTGGTACGCGCTGTCGATCGTCGCGTCGGTGACCTTGGCGCGCTTCGCCAGCACCGTGTCGATCCAGCGGGTGGCGGTCGCCTCGGCGATCGTCGGCCACATCGCCTCGGCCACGAGGGCCGAGTCGGTGGTCAGCTTGTTGGCCGCGACGGCCTGCGAGAACAGCGTGACGTCGGTCCAGAACGCGGTCACGAAGCCACCGACCTTGACGTCGTACTTCATCGGCGACTTGATCCGGGTGAGGATGTCAGCCAGCCGCTCGGCCGTGAACTTCTGACCCGCCGCTTCCTCGATCACGTCCGAATGCGCCGAGAAGACACTGCAGCCACCAACCAGTGCCGCCAGCCCCACCACCAACATCATGTAACGACGCATCGGACTCCCCAAATAGTTTTGTGAAGGATCATGCGGCCACCTGCCGCAGCGCTCGCACCAGCGATGGCACCAGGGCTTCGCCTCCCAGGCGCAACAGCCGCAGGGAGAGCGGGACAGTACGCCGCACTTCGGCGGCGAGTTGCACGTCGTCGAGGGCCTGGGTGAGGCCCGACATCCGGGGTGCCGCGCCCTGACGGAACGTCAGCCGCGCCTCGTCGCCGCGGACCAGCACGTGCTGCAGCCCGAGCCGGGCACCCATCGTCCGCAGCCGACCCATGTCCAGCAAGGCTTCGGTCGCCGGCGGCAGCGGGCCGAACCGCTCGCGCAGCTCGGTCCGCAACTCATCAATGTCGCCGGGTGCCTGCGCCCGCGCCAGTCGCCGATACAGGTCCAGCTTGATGCCATCGTCCGGGATATAGCTGTCCGGGAGGTGGGCCGGGATGTCGAAGACGACGTCCGGGGGCTGGGGGAGCTCGCCGCCGACCCGGCCCTTGAGCGCCGTGACTGTCTCCTCCAGCCAGCGAAGGTAGAGGTCGAACCCGACCGCCTGGGCGTGGCCCGACTGTTCCGCGCCCAACAGGTTGCCGGCGCCGCGCAGCTCGAGGTCCTTGAGGGCGATCCGATATCCGGCTCCCAGGTCAGTATGATGCTCGAGCACCTTGAGCCGTTCCTCCGCCGCGGGATCGATGATGTCGGGGACGATCAGGTAGCAGAAGGCGCGGCGGTGCGACCGCCCCACCCGGCCGCGCAGCTGGTAGAGCTGCGCCAGCCCGAAGCGGTGGGCGTCGTGGACGATCATCGTGTTGGCGTTCGGCACGTCAAGGCCCGACTCGACGATCATGGTGGAGACCAGGACATCCACCTCGCCGGTGACGAACTTCTGCATCACGTCTTCGAGCTCGTCGGCCGGCATCTGGCCGTGGCCGAGGGCGACGCGGGCGCGCGGCGCGAGGGCGCGGGCGCGGGCGACGATGGTCGCAATCGTCTCGATCCGGTTGTGCACGAAAAAGACCTGGCCGCCGCGGTCGAGTTCGCGGGCCATCGCTTCGTCGAGCAGACCGTCATCCCATGGCTCGACGAACGTGAGGATCGGCGAGCGATCGCGCGGCGGCGTCTCGATCACCGTCATGTCGCGCAGCCCGGCGAGCGACATGTGGAGTGTGCGCGGAATCGGCGTCGCGGTGAGCGTGAGCACATCGACGGCGAGTCGCAGGTACTTGAGCCGCTCCTTGTGCTTGACGCCGAAGCGATGCTCTTCGTCCACGATCAGCAGGCCGAGATCCTTGAAGAGCACGTCGCTCGACAGGATGCGATGGGTGCCGATCACGATATCGAGCTCGCCAGCGGCGAGCTTGCGCACGGTTTCCTTCTGCTCCTTGGGGGTACGGAACCGCGACAGCACTTCCACGGTCACCGGATAGTCGGCGAGGCGGTCGGCGAAGGTGCGAAAATGCTGCTCGGCGAGAATCGTGGTCGGCACCAGCACGGCGACCTGCTTGCCACCCTGCACCGCCTTGAACGCCGCGCGCACGGCGACTTCGGTCTTGCCGTACCCCACGTCGCCCACCAGCAGGCGATCCATCGGCATCGGGCGCTCCATGTCGCGCTTGATGTCTTCGGTCGCCTTGCGCTGGTCCGGTGTGTCTTCGTACAGGAACGACGATTCCAGTTCGCGTTGCCAGCGGGTGTCCGGCGGAAAGCCGTAACCGGCGACCGACTTGCGGTTGGCGTACAGGTCGAGCAACTCCGCCGCCATCGCCTGGATCGCCTGGCGCGTCTTCTCGCGGACCTTGCGCCAATGGGTGCCGCCGATGCGATGCAGCTTGGGTGGCGGATGATCGCCGTCGTCGTCCGCCGCGCGATACCGCTCCAGCTGGTCGAGGCGATAGAGCGGCACGTTGAGGCGGTCGCCACCTTCGTACTCGAGCACAGCGACCTCGATGACGCCGCCTTCGACCGTGATCGCCGCAATGCCGCGATAGATGCCGATGCCGTGGTCGAGGTGCACGACGTAGTCGCCCAGCGACAGCGCCCCGGTGATCGTGGAGGGCGCCGCCTGACGGTAGCGCCGGGAACGGCGTAGCCGGCGGGCGCGGCGAAAGATCTCGTGATCGGTGAGGACGCGGAGCGTCGGCATCACGAAGCCGCCATCGAGCGCGCCCACGACCAGCGTGGTACCGGCTGGCCGGCCGCCGCCGGCGTCCTCGAGCAACTCGTCGAGGCGTTCGCGCTGGCCGTCGTTGTCGCAGAGGATCAGCGTGGGCGTGCCGTGGCCGAGCAGGCCGCGCAGGCGATTGAGGTCGCGATCGACGCGCTCGGGTGGGAAGAACCCGAGCTGGACCTCGGCCGGCTCATCACCCAGGAGCAATCGCGCGAAGGTACCGACACGACGGCGCCACTCGGCCGGATCGACAAAGAGATCCTCGCGCGGCGGCGCGTGCTCGCCCAGGCGACGCGCGATCTCGAGATGATGCTCGGCCTCGCGCCACGCGCGGTCGACTTCTTCTTCGTCGGGATGCGCGCTCTCTTCGATGAGCAGGGTGTCGGCCGGGAGCAACTCCAGCAGCGATCGCCGCTCCACCGGACCGCCGCCGGGCAGCGAGTCGTCGCTGGCCACGCTCTTGATCGGCAGGATGGTCACATCGGGCAGTTCGGCGCCGGAACGCTGCGTCGTCAGGTCGAAGGCACGTATCGAACTGACGCTGTCGCCCCACCATTCCAGCCGTCCGGGCGACGCCATCCCGAAGCCGTACACGTCGATGATGCCGCCACGCACCGAGAACTCGGCGACCTCGGCCACCGTCGGCACGCGGGTGTAGCCCATCCGTTCGAGCGCGTCGACCACCTCTCGGAGCGGTCGTTCGGCCCCGGTAACCAGCTGCAGCCGCAACGATTCGAGTGCCGCCGGCACGGCGGTCCGTTCGGCACTGGCGCGCGCCGTGGTCACCAGGAGGCGCAACTCGCCGCGCAGCAGCGCCTCGAGGGTCTCGACGCGCTCGCCGGCGATCTCGAAGTGGGGTTCGTCCTCGCCCAGCGCTTCGCGCTGCGGGTAGAGGGCGGTCCCGCTGCCGGTCAGGTGCTGCAGGTCGGTGAGCCAGCGCTCGGCGTCGGCGGGTGTCGCGGTGATGATGGTGACCAGACGGCCGGCGCCAACATGACGGGCGAGCCAGGTCGCGAGCACCGCACCGCTGGAACCAGGAACGCCGCCGAGTCGGACGGTGGTTCCGCGCGCAGGAATCCGTTCCGCCAGCGCACGGACAGTCGCACAGCGGTCAAAGGCCTCGATGATTGGGCGCAGCGTCATTCAGTTCCGTTTGCGCACACGTCCCGTCAGGACGGTTTCCGCCAGTGCGCAGCAAAGCGCCAACAGGAGCAGGGCGCCGCGAAGATCTCCGCGGCCCCCGGCAGCGAACGCACGCGCGGGACCATCCGTCAGCCCCGCGATGGTGGCGCCCTGCCAGAGGGCGCGCACGTCTCGATCGCCGGCCCGCGCCAGATCAGATACGCGCGGGTCCAGCCGGACCGAGATGGCGCCCAAGGTATCCGCCCGGCCAAGCAAATGGAACACGCCGGACGAATGAGGGGTCCAGAGCGCGCCGCCCTCAACGCCCCCGAGCACGCCGTCGTGCCCGACTGCCGTGGTACGCTCGGGGAGCCGATACGGCTCGCCGGCGACGACCACGGGACTGACCAGGTCGCCGCGAGCGGCGCGGGTGAGCACCGCATCGAGAAAGGGCACGAATGACGCCGACAACGGCAGCCCAGTCCACGCCGGGTCCAGTCGCGATCCAATCAGCAGCACGTCACCTGAACGCACGAGCCAGGGCGCCCCGCTTACCGTCGCGAGCACCTCGCCGCCGCTGCCAACGTGCTCGAGCGTGTAGCGGCGTTGCACTCCCTCGCGCGTCGGGAGCATCTCGCCACTGTCGGTCTGTTCGGCGCCGGTCACCACGTTGCCGAAGCGCCAGCTCACGCCGCGTGCCGCGAGGGCGCGATTGATGGCACCGACGCGTGCCGCATCGTCGGGAGGCAACACGATACTGACGCCGGCACCAAGCGAACCGAGGCGGCTGCCGCTGCCAGCGCGGATCCTGCCGTCGGCAGCGAGCACCTGCGCCGCTGCCGCCACGTAGCGATCGGTGGCATCCCAGTCGACGAGCGCGGGGAGCGCCACCCGCACCGGTATGCTGCGCGAGTCGTCGAGGCGGAATTCATCGGGCGGCAGGGACGCGGTGATCGCGAACCAACCCGGCGGTTGCGGCCCGATGCGTTGCACCGACGGCACGCCCGGCGTCACCAGCACGTCGCGCAACGGGCGACCACCGATCGACAGCGTCACCGGCACCGGCGCGGTGTCACTCGACACGATCGCGATCGTGACGCGACCACCGGCAGGACCCCACGGCTGCAGACTGGCGGAAAGCGTGGCGATGCCATGATTGGTTGGCGGCGCCGCAGTGGGTCGCAACACGAGCACGGCGCCGGCACCGTTGGCCGCACTCAGGGCCGAGCGCTGCAACGCGCTGACAACGACGACCTCGCCGGACCGGTTGCTGCCGCGAATCAGGTCGCGACCGGCCCCGATCGCGCGGCCGAGGTCGAGTCGGACGGGCTCGGGTTGCAGGCGCGCGAGATGGGCACGGAGCTCGCTCGCGCTCCCGGCGCGCGCCACACCATCGGCGGCGACGAGCCAGAGTCGGTCGCTCAGCGTGGCGCGATCGAGTACCCGGCTCGCGGCGCGCACCAGGGAGGTGAGCAGCGGTTCGCCGTCGATGACCACGCTGCTCGCGGCCGAGTTATCGACCACCAGCACCAGTGCGCTCGGAGCGTGGGGACCGATCACGCTGCGTCGCGCCGTCGCGCCGGCCGCGGCGAGGACCAGTGCGATGATGAGCAGGGTCCGGAGGATCAGCAGCAGCCAGTGACGGAACTTGAGGCGCTTCTGCTGGTCGCGGGTGGCGTCTTCGAGATAGCGAACCGCGGGGAAGATGATTTCCGGTGCATCGTGGCGCTGCACCAGGTGGAGCAGCAGGGGCAGTGCCGCGGCCACCAGCCCGAGCAGTGCCCACGGCACCGTGAAGGCGATCATGCCTTGAGCGCGTGGCCGAGCGCGGTGCCGAATGGCGAGTCGGTCGGGATCAGCGCGTAGCGCATCCCCGAGGCGCGACACGCTTCCCCCCACGCGCGCACGACGCCCCGCACTGTCTCGCGGTAGGCGGCGCCCCATTCGCTGGGCGTCAGCGTGACGACGGCAGCCGACTCGGGATCGCGGAACCGGGTTTCGTCGCCGCGGGCGAGCTCCAGTTCCGCCGGATCGGCGATATGCAGCACGAGGACCTGATGACCGCGGTGGCGCAGGTACTTGAGCGCCTTGAGTGTCAGCGGACGATCGAGCAGCAAGTCAGAAATGAAGATCACCATGCCGCGCGACCGCAGTGCCGCCACCACTTGACGGAGCGCGGGTTCGGCGGCGGTAGCGCTGCCGGGGCCCGTATTCGCAAGCGTGCGGGCGAGCGAGGTCCAGTGGCTCGACCGCGCCCGCGCCGGGGTGATGCTGCGTACGGTTTCGTCGAACGTGATCAGCCCGGCGGCATCGCGTTGCCGCAGCAGGACGAGGGCGAGTGCGGCCGCCAGTCGGGTGGCGTACTCGAGCTTGGTGAGCCGCTCCACTGCCCCGGTCCATGCCATCGACGCGCTCGCGTCAAGCACCAGCATGGCACGGAGGTTGGTCTCCTCTTCGAATTGCTTGACGTAGAGGCGGTCGGTTCGGCCGAGCAGCTTCCAATCCACGTAGCGCGGCTCGTCGCCGGGCTGGTACTGCCGGTGCTCGGCAAATTCCACCGAAAACCCGCGTCGCCGGGAGCGGTGGAGTCCGGCGAGGAAGCCTTCGACGATGCCGTCGGTGACAACTTCGAGGCCGCCGAGTCGGGCGACCTCGTCGGGGCGGAGGAGATCAAGGCGTGAAGCGGTAAGCGGACGAGTCATTGGGCGGAGCAAAGATAGGCGACAAGCCGCGGAGCCCGTCACTAAAGTGACGGCTCGGCTGATGTCGCTAAAGCGACTTCGATCCCAACAGGACGGGATTCGGCGCGGCGCGCAAGCGCTTGCGGATCGCACATATGCTGCGGCGTCGAGATCAAGGTCGCTTTAGCGACATCAGCCGAGCCGTGGCTTTAGCCACGAGCTCTCCAGCCTATCTTTCTGCGCATCGTGTCTCCGCCAGGAGCCCTCATGTCGCACCGCCTGCCCGTTGTCGGATTCGCCCTGCTCGCCGCCTGCGCCGGTGGCACCCCGCCCGCGCCGAAGCCCACCCCACTCCCGCGGATCGCGGCCGACGCCGAGATTCGGGATGCGGCCGCGCTGATCACTCCCGACAAGGTGCTCACGCGCATTTCGGTGATCGCCGACGATTCGATGGGCGGCCGCAATACGCCGAGCCCGGGCCTCGAGAAGACAGCGCAATATCTCGCTGACAACTACCAGCGCTGGGGCTTCACGCCCGCGGGAGACAGCGGCACCTTCTTCCAGCGCTATACCCTCCTGCGGCAGCGGGCACAGCGCGACGGATCGTGGCTCGAGATCGCCCAGAACGGCGTGCCGCGCCGATTCCCGCTCGACCAGTGGGCCACCGTGACCGGACCGATGACGGGCCAGCCGATCACCGGACCCGTCAAGATCATCTCCGGCGCCGTGACTGCGGCTGATGTGCTCCCGATGACGCTCACCGGTGTCATCGTGGTGTTCGCGCAGAATCCGACGCGTCTGCTGGAGAATCAGCAAGTGACCCGTTTGCTGGCGCAAAAGGCGCCAGCGGCGCTCATCGTGTTGCAGAGTAGCAGTGCCGCGGACTTCCGCACCCGGGTCGCCGCCGTACAACGAAACGGCAATCCCCGTCCGATTGTTGTCGGCATGCCGATCGCCGGTGTCCTCACCATCACGGCGCACGACTCGCTAGTGGCCGGGTTGCTCAATGCGCCCGATTTCGCGGCGATGCGCCGGCAACCCACCGCGATGGTGATGGACGTCCCGGCCGAGATCACCATCACCGTCACAGCCAAGGATGAGACGGTGTCTTCAGCCACGGCACCGAACGTGGTCGCGATGATGGCAGGGACCGATTCGGTGCTCAAGCATGAATACGTGATCTTCTCGGCGCACATGGACCACGTCGGTACTGCCGGCGACGGCGTCGGCGGCTGCACGGCCAAGGGAGACGACAAGATCTGCAATGGCGCCGACGACGACGGCTCCGGCACCACGGGGCTGCTCTCGCTCGCCGAATCGGTCGCCAGGCTCAACGGCCGCACCAAGCGGTCGATCATCATCCTGAACGTGTCGGGCGAGGAGAAAGGGTTGCTCGGCTCCGCCTTCTTCGCGGCGCATCCGACGGTGCCGATGGGGAATGTTGTCGCCGACATCAACATGGACATGATCGGTCGCAACAATCCCGACTCGATCGTGGCGATCGGCAAGGAACACTCGGACCTGGGGGAAACGCTCGCCCGCGTGCAGGCAGCGCACCCCGAACTGCACCTCATCGCCGCCGACGACATCTGGCCGGAGCAAAGCTTCTACTCCCGCTCCGATCACTTCAACTTCGCCCGCAAAGGTGTGCCGGTCCTCTTCTTTTTCAATGGCACCCATCCCCAGTACCATCAGCCCGATGACGAAGTGCGGCTGATCGACACCAGCAAACTCGCCCGCGTCGCCCAGCTTGGCTTTTTTCTCGGTGTCGAGATCGCCAACACCCCGGAGCGGCCGCGGTGGAACCCGGCGAGCTACCAGACGATCGTGGTCGAGCAGAAGGTGCCAGCGGTGACGAAACGGCCGTGAGGGCCTAGCCCTCCGGCGCCGCCGGTCCGCGGCCGGTCAGTAGTACGCCGCTCACGATCAACACGCCGCCCACGACGTGGATCATGCCCGGGCGCTCGTGGAGTGCCACCATCGCGATCACCGTGGCAACCAGCGGCACGACCGTGTTGTAGACGACCGTGCGGGCCGCACCGAGCATGGCGACGCCGCGGTTCCAGAGCACGTACGCCGCCACCAGCGAGAGCAGCGCCGAATAGAGCAACCCCGCCCAGGCGCCGGCGGAGACGGCGTGCCAAGCGGTGTGACGGAGCGCCGGGATGCCGATGAGCACCAGCCCCGGCGTGCCGGTGTACATCGTCCACGCGGTGAGATTGAGCGCCGACATCCTGAGCGTCCAGCGCCGCAGCAGCAGCGTGTACACCGCCCAGGTGAACACCGCGCCAAGCAGCAGCATCTCGCCAGTGCCGAAGCCGTCGTCGATCGAACCGCCGCGGCCGCGGATCACCACCACGACGCCCACCGTCGCCACCAGCACCGCGATGCGTTGCATCCGGGTCACCGGTTCGATCCCAAGCAGCCCCGCCGTCAGCGTGACCAGTGCCGGCATGCCGGCGAGGATCAGCGAACTCTTGGTGGCAGACGTCCGCTGCAGCCCTTCCATGAAGCAGACCTGGTAGATGGTGTTGCCGATGACGCCGAGCACCACCAGACGCCAGAGTGCGCCCCGCGGCAATGGGGCGGGCCGTTCGGCCCAGCGGACGATCGCCCAGAGCACCACCGACGCGAGGACGAAGCGGAGGGCGGTGAACGCCGTTGGATCGAGATGGCCGTTGAAGGCGATCTTGGCCGCGGTGAAGTTGCCGGCCCAGAAGAGAACCACCAGCAGCATGCCGGCTTGAGGCGAGAGGCCGCGAGAACGGGACATTATGGCGGGAATATATCGGGCCTCTCACCCCCTCACCTCTATATTCCCGCCATGCGTCAGTCCCGGGTCCGGAATTTCTGTATTGTCGCGCACATCGACCACGGCAAGTCCACGCTCGCCGACCGCCTGATCGAGATCACCGGCACGGTCGCCAAGCGGGACATGCGCGAGCAGTTGCTCGACACCATGGACCTCGAGCGTGAGCGCGGCATCACCATCAAGCTCAACGCCGTGCGGATGAACTACGTGGCACGGGACGGCGTGGAATACGAACTCAACCTGATCGACACCCCCGGGCACGTGGATTTCACCTACGAGGTGTCGCGCTCGCTGGCGGCGTGCGAGGGCGCCATCCTCGTCGTGGATGCGTCGCAGGGGATCCAGGCCCAGACCCTCTCCAATCTCTTTCTCGCCCTCGATGCCGGCCTCGAAATCATCCCGGTGCTCAACAAGATCGACCTGCCGGGGGCCGAGCCGGAACGGCGAGCCCACGAGATCATGGAGCTGATCGGTACCTCGCGCGAGGAGATCCTCGCCGTGTCGGCCAAGGACGGCACCGGCGTACCGGCACTGCTCGAAGCCGTGGTGGCACGCATCCCGGCGCCGCGCGGATCGAGTACGGCACCGCTTCGCGCCCTGATTTTCGATTCGTACTTCGACCGCTATCGCGGCGTGATTCCCAGTATCCGGGTGGTCGACGGCGAGGTTCGAGCCGGCATGCAGATCGCGTTCGGTGCCCACCCGTCCGATGTCTACGGCGTCGACGAGGTGGGCATCCTGGCGCTCGGGAAGCGGCCCACCGACGTGCTGCAGGCGGGCGAAGTGGGCTACGTCATCGCCAACCTGCGCGACGTGCGCGACGCGCGCGTGGGCGATACCATCTTCGACGCGGCGCAACCGACGGGAGCATTGCTCCCGGGCTACCGCGAGGTCAAGTCGATGGTGTTCGCCGGTGTCTACCCGACCGACTCGGTGCAGTACGAAGACCTGCGCGATGCGCTGGAAAAGCTGCGGCTCAACGACGCCTCGCTCCAGTACGAACCGGAATCGTCCACCGCGCTCGGCTTCGGCTTCCGCTGCGGCTTCCTCGGGTTGCTCCACCTCGAGATCGTGCAGGAGCGCCTCGAACGCGAGTTCAACCTGTCGCTGATCACGACGGTGCCGACGGTGGAATACCACGTCTACCTCACCGATGGCGAGATGATGCTGGTGGAGAACCCCAGCGCGCTGCCCGACCCGGCCAGCATCCTCCGGATCGAAGAGCCGTACGTGAAGGCGCGCATCATGGCGCCGGTGGAATACATCGGCGGCATCATGAACCTCGGCCAGGAGCGCCGCGGCGACTACCACGGCATGACCTACCTCGACGCCGCCCGCGTGGAGTTCTCGTTCGAGTTCCCGCTCGGCGAGATCGTGCTCGACTTCTACGACAAGCTGAAGTCGATCTCGCGCGGCTATGCGTCGCTCGATTACGAGCTGGCGGGGTTTCGCGAATCACCGCTGGTCAAGCTCGACATGCTGCTCAACGGCGACCCGATCGACGCGTTCAGCGTGATCATCCACAAGGACAAGGCGTATGAGTGGGGTCGCAAGATCGCCGAGAAACTGAAGGAGCTGATCCCGCGGCAGCTGTTCGCCGTGGCGATCCAGGCAGCGATCGGCAACAAGGTGATTGCGCGCGAGTCGATTTCGGCACTCCGCAAGGACGTGCTGGCCAAGTGCTACGGCGGCGACATCACCCGCAAGCGGAAGCTGCTCGAGAAGCAGAAAGAGGGGAAGAAGCGGATGAAGCAGGTGGGCAGCGTCGAGATTCCGCAGGAAGCCTTCCTGGCTGTCCTGCAGGTCGACTAGCCATTGCCGTCGCGTCGCATCGGGTTCGATGCGATTCGCGCGCTGCGCAACACCACCGGGCTCGGCAACTATGCTCGCGGCGTGCTGCGCGGACTCCACCACCACGATCCGCAACTCGACATCCATCTCTATGCGCCGGCTGCCGGACGCGCCGAGTTCGCTGACCTGCCGGGAGAACTCGGCGCGACGCTGCACCTCCCGCCGGGAAACATCAATCCGGTGTCGCGCGCCGTGTGGCGAACCTTCCGGCTGGGCCGCGTGGCCGCCAAGGATCAGGTCCAGCTCTACCACGGACTGACGCACGAAATACCGCGCGACCTGCCCCGCACCGGTGTGCCGTCTGTCGTCACCGTGCACGACCTCATCTACGAGAAGCATCCCGGGTACTTCCCGCTCGTCGATCGGTGGAGTTACCGGTGGCGGTACCGCTGGAGCGCCGCCCAGGCGACGGCACTCGTGGCGGTCAGCGCACAGACGCGTGACGAGCTTGTCGAGCGGTACCACATCGACCCGGCGCGCATTGCCGTCATTCCGCCGGCCCGTCACGCGGCGTTCGCGGTGCCAGTCGCGGCCCCGGAGCGCGCTGCCGTGCGCGCGAAGTACGGCGTGCCGGCCGAATTTCTGTTCAGTGTCGGCACGCTTGAGCCCCGCAAGAACCATCGCACCCTGATCGCCGCACTGGCGGCACTGGCCACCGCCGACGCGCTGCCGCTGGTGCTGGCAGGTCGAGATGGCGGCGCGCTGCACACGCTGCAGCGGGAGATCGCCGCGCGCGGGCTGGCCCGGCGGGTCCAGCTGCTGACCAACGTCGCCAGCGCCGACCTGCCGGCGCTGATGCAGAGCGCCACCATATTCCTGTATCCATCGCTGGTCGAGGGGTTCGGCATGCCGATCGTCGAGGCATTGAGTGCGGGGACGCCGGTGATCAGTTCGGGCAGCGGCTGCCTGGTCGAGGCGGGCGGCCCCGGATCGCGGTACCTGTCGCCGGGCGACACCAACAGCTGGGCGGCCGCGATCCGCGAACTCGTGCGGGATGCTGCGGCGAGGACCCGGATGCGGAACGCCGGCCGTAACTGGGCGATGCAGTTCGATGGCGACCGGCTGGCAGCACACCTGGCCGCCGTTTACGATGCGGTTCTGGCGGGAAACTCGCTTCCCGCCCGACCCCCAACGGCCGAGGCTGCCGTGGCAGGAGTGCCCTGATGCAATGGGTGATCGGGATTGACATCGGCGGCACCAACTGCGTCGTCGGTGCCGTTGCCGCCGACGGGTCGCGCGTCGTGGGAGACCATTCCCAGCCGACCGGGGCCGCGCGCGGTGCCGACGGGGTCATCGGCGACGTGTTGACGATGGCAGAGCGCACCACGGCGAGTGTGCGCGCCGCCGACCCGGGGGCCGAGATCATCGGCGTCGGCGCCGGTGCGCCCGGACCGCTCGACATCCACCGCGGCATCGTCATCCTCACGCCAAACCTTGGCTGGACCAACGTTCCGCTGCGGGCCATCCTCGCCGAAGGCCTCGGCCTCGCCACGGCGCTCGAGAACGACGCCAACTGTGCCGTCCAGGCGGAGTGCTGGGTCGGCGCTGCACAGCGCGGGAAGTATGTCATCGGTCTCACCCTCGGCACCGGCATCGGCGGCGGCATCGTCATCGGCGGCACGCTCTACCACGGTGCGTCGGATGCCGCTGGTGAGTTCGGTCATATGGTGATTGATATCGACGGGCCGCTGTGCGGGTGTGGCAACCACGGCTGCCTCGAAGCGTTCGCGTCGGGCGTCAACATCGCGCGGCGCGCCCGCGAGCTCCTGGCGGCTGCCGGCCCAAGCCAGCTCCGTGATCTCGCTCGCGGAGATCTCACGCGGGTGACGGCCGAGTTGGTGTACGAAGCGGCAGCCCGGGGTGACCCATTGGCACAGCAGGTCGCCGACGACACGGCACGGTATCTTGGCATTGGCGTGGCGAACTTGCTCAACATCTTCAATCCGGACACCGTGGTGATTCTTGGCGGCGTGATCCATGCCGGTGATGCGCTGTTCGCGCCACTGCGTCGCGAAGTCGCCGCCCGCGCGTTCCAGCCGGCGGTCGATGCCTGCACCATCATCCCCGGCGCGCTTGGCGGTCTGGCCGGCGTGTATGGCGCCGCCAAGGCCTTCCTCGACCAGCGCGCGGCGGGACTGATCTGATGCGGCGCGTCGGCGTCCTCGGGCCGCTCGTCTGGGACGAGATCCACGGCCGCGATCCGCTGGCGCCCGCCGTGGAAGAATGGGGCGGCATCGCCTACGCCCTGGCCGCGATGGACGCCGCGCTGTCCGACGATTGGGAAATCGTGCCGCTGATCAAGGTCGGTCGCGACCTCGCGCCGCGCGCGGCCGAGTTCCTCGGCACGCTGCAGCATCTCGCCCCGGGAGCGCGGTGCATCGAGGTGCCGGTGCCGAACAACCGGGTCACGCTGCGCTACCAGTCGAGCGCCCGCCGCTGCGAACGGATGTCGGGCGGCGTGCCGGGGTGGACCTGGCCGGAGCTGGGCCCGATGATCGCCGACCTCGACGCGATCTACGTGAACTTCATCTCCGGCTTCGAGATGTGCCTCGGCACCGCCGAGGCGCTTCGTCAGGGCTTTCGAGGACCGATCTATGCCGACCTGCATTCGCTCTTCCTGGGGATGAGCGCCGACGGCATCCGCATGCTTCGCCCGCTGCCGAATGCCCCGGCGTGGTTTGCCTTCTTCGACATCGTGCAATTGAACGAGGAGGAGATGCAACAACTCGGACCGGATCCGCTGCCGATTGCGGCCGACGCCATCGCGAGCGGTGTGTCGTTGCTCAACGTGACCGTCGGGGCGCACGGCGTGGTGTACGTGGCGCGGCCGGGGTTCGACCGGTTGGACCTGGCGGTCGGGGCGCCGCGTGCGGCGCCCCACCAGGGATCGGTATTGCATACCGAACGCCGCCCCGCGCCGCGCGTCGACGCCAACGACACCACCGGCTGCGGCGACGTGTTCGGCGCGACCTGCTTCGCGCGATTGCTCGCCGGCGACGAAGTGCCCGTGGCGCTCGACGCCGCCAACCGCGCCGCGTCGCGCAACGCGGTGTTCCGCGGCGCCACCGGACTGCCGCGCCACCTCCGCGGCGGGTTGGTGTCGGCGTGACGCGCGTCGTGCCGGTGCCGCAGCACCTCGACCACCTGTCGGTCGATCAGCTTGCCGCCGGACTCGGGCCGTGGCCTCCGGAACAGCGGCTGCTCGTCGATGCTCATGCGACAGAGTGGGCATCGCCGGCAGGGTTCGTCGCATTGATCACGCTCGGGCAGGCGCTCGCCGAGCTGGGGGCACCGAAGCCCGAGCTCACGCTCCCGGCGGTGGAGGGGGTCGCATCGTACTGGGCGAAGGTGGGCGTGCTGCGTCACGCCGAGCCGTTGTTCCAGTTGCACGGCAAGGTGCCCCGGCGACGGGTGAGCGAGACTAGCGACATCGTGGTCCCCCTGACGATCATTCGCAATGCGACCGACGTCCACGAAATCGTCGGGCGTCTCACGGAACAGGCGACCCAGATCCTGGCGCATGAACTCGGCCTGGAATCGAGCGTCGTGGGCGGCTTCGGGCAGTCGCTCTCCGAGGCCTGCCAGAACATCGTGGAGCATGCCGGAACGGCGGGCTCTGTGGCCGCACATGTGTACGTGTATCGCAAGCGACTCAGCGGCCGGAAAGTCGCCGTGATCGCCGTGAGTGACGCCGGCATCGGTTTTCACCGGTCACTCGACGCGACGCAGGGCAAGCGGTTTGGCGATCGCTGGGGCGATGCGCAGGCGATCGAGACGGCGCTGATTCATGGCATCTCGCGGTTCCGCGATCCGGGCCGCGGCCAGGGCCTGACCGGGATCAAGCGGTACCTTGCGCGCTGGGAGGGGAAAATCTCGATTCGCAGCGGTACCGCGCGCGTGGCGATCGTGCCGGGCTGGGACGACGAGCCGCCACGCAGTGAAGGCCTGCCATGGTTTCCCGGCGCACAGGTGACCATCGTGATACCGGGCAAGGAGCCGTCAGCATGAGTACCATCATCCGGCTCGACCTGCTGTTGCGTGAAGCGGTGGCGACACCGTATCGCGACCTGGTCACCCGCCCCACCGGTGCGGCGGTCCGCCAGCGGGTGTTGACCGTGTTGCGGAACACCGGCGAGCCTGACGCCCAACTCGACTTCTCCGAGGTCGGTCTGCTGGATTTTTCGTGCGCGGACGAGATCATCGCCAAGCTGCTGGTGGAAACGCTCGGCCTCCCGGTGCAGCGGGTGATGCTTCGGGGCGTGAGCGAGAACCACGCGGATGCGATCGAGCACGCGCTGGCGCGATACGACCTGGTCATCGTCGCCGTGCTGACCCAATCCCCCGAACCACGCCTGCTCGGCGCCGCCCCGGACGACTGGCGAGCCGCGTTCCGCGCCCTGACACCCCTCGGGCGCGCCCCGGCGCCGCCGATCGCCGACGCGCTGTCGTGGCCGCTGCCACGCACCGTCGCGGCCCTCGAAGGCCTGGCGCGCCGCCGCTGTGTGGTGGCACATCCGGACGCCACCTTTGAACTGGGAGCCGTCGCATGACCCGGCGCCACGGTCTTTCCACCATCGCGATTCATGGCCGCCCACACCGGCGGCCCGACTGGTCGCCGGTGGTGACACCGCTCTACCAGAGCTCCACGTTCCGCAATCCAGTCGACAGCCAGGACGAGGTGCTCTACACGCGCTATGGCAACAACCCCAACCAGGTCGAGCTGGCGCGGAAGTACGCGCTGCTCGAAGGCGCCGAACGTGCCATCTTTCTGGCGAGCGGAATGGCCGCGACCGCGCTGGCGCACCTCGCGGTGCTGCGCCCGGGTGACCACCTCGTGTCCTCGCTCTGGATCTACGGTGGCACGCGCGTCCTGTTCGACGGCGAGTTCGCGCGGCACGGCATCAGCATCACCTACGTCGATCCGGACAAGCCACGGGAGTGGCGCAAGGCAATCGCCAGGAACACCCGCGCGATCTTCGTCGAAGCGCTCACCAATCCGGTCATGCGGGTACTCAACGTGCCGCTGCTGGCCAAGCTCGCCAGCGAACACGGGATCGCCCTGCTCGTCGACTCCACCTTCGCATCGCCGATCAACTTCCGGCCACTGGAGCACGGCGCCGACATTGTGATCACCAGTGCCACCAAGTACATCAACGGGCACAGCGACGTCATCGCCGGCGCCGTCGCGGGCAGTGCGGCGGTGATCGACGAGATCACCCGGTTGATGCGCGCGTGGGGGCCGGCCATCGACCCGCACGCCGCGTGGCTGACCGAACGCGGCCTCAAGACGATGGCATTGCGCGTCGAACGCGCCAACACGAACGCGATGGCGGTCGCCACGTGGGCGAGTACGCGGCCCGAGTTCACCGCCGTGTACTACCCCGGTCTCCGGACCCATCCGGACCACGCCCTCGCCACCAAAATATTCGATGGCTACGGCGGACTGGTGGGGTTGGTGCTGAAGGGCGGTGCGCCGGCGGCGAAGAAGTTCTTGCAGCGACTCAAGGTGGTGACCCACGCCCCCTCGCTCGCCGGCGTCGAGTCGCTCATCTCGGAACCGCGGCTCACCTCGCACAAGCCGCTGACGGCGGCCGAGCGCGCCAGCCAGGGCGTTCCCGATGGCTTCCTGCGCCTGTCGTGCGGCTGTGAAGACCCCGAGGACCTGATCGACGACCTGGCGGGCGCGCTGCAGTGATTCGCTTCACCAAGGTCAGCAAGCAGTACACGACGGGAACTGACGCCGCACTCGAAGACGTCTCGTTTCACATTGGCCGCGCGGAGTTCGCCTTTCTCACCGGACACTCCGGCGCCGGCAAGACCACGCTGCTGAAACTGATGTACGCCGCGGAGCGGCCCACGTCCGGCGATGTCCGCGTCTCCGGGTTCGCCACCGCCACCCTCGGACGCGACGAGGTGCCAAGGCTTCGCCGCCGCCTCGGCATCGTGTTCCAGGATTTCCGCCTGCTCGAGGATCGCACCGCCGCCGAGAACGTCGCCTTCGCCCTCGAGGTGACCGGCGCCCGCGCCGACGTCATCCCGGCGCGCGTCGCCCGCGTGCTCGACCAGGTGGGACTGGCGATGAAGGCCGACGCGTTCCCGCGCGAGCTCTCCGGCGGCGAACAACAGCGCGTCGCGATCGCCCGGGCGCTGGTCAACGAGCCGCCCGTGCTCCTGGCCGACGAACCGACCGGCAACCTCGACGAGCGCGCCACCCGCGGCGTATTCCAGCTGCTCTGCGACATCAACGCCGCCGGCACCGTCGTGGTGATGGCGACCCACGACCTGGACCTGGTACGCCATGCCGGCAAGCGCACGCTGGAAATGCGCGATGGCCGCATGGTATTCGACTCGGCCGACGACGCCACGGAGTCGTGGTGAATCTCGTCACGCGCGAGGCGCTGCTCTCGTTCCACCGCACGCGGACGCTCTCGGTCCTCTCCGTCACCACCATTGCCTTCGCGCTCTTCGTCACCGGCCTGTTCGGCCTGGTTGCGCTCAACCTGCGGAGCGCCCTGCGCCAGGTGGCCGAGCGCGTCCAGGTGGTCGCCTTCGTCAAGCGCGAGACACCCAGCCAGCAGATCTCCGCCGCCATGTCGGACATCGCGGTCTTTCCCGAGGTGCTCGACGTCCAGTACGTCTCCGAGACGCAGGCCCTCGAGCGGGCGCAGCGCGAGCTGACCGAGTTTCAGGAGGTCTACAAGGGCCTCGAGGTCAATCCGCTCCCGCCGTCGATCGAGTTGACGCTCAAGCCCGCGTTCCGCGACGGCAAGCATGCGGCAGTGGTGGCCGAACGGCTGCACGGATTCGAATTCGTTGACGAAGTGAAATACGGCCAGGACTGGGTCCAGCGCCTCGACTCGCTGCGCGACATCGCCGGGTTGATCGGCCTCGCGATCGGCTTCGCCTTTGCGCTCGTCTCGATCGTGATCATTGGCGTCACGATCCGGATGACCGTGCTGCAACGCGCTCGCGAGATCGAGATCATGCGACTGGTCGGCGCCACCGACTGGTTCATCCGCGGCCCCTTCCTCCTTGAAGGGGCGATCAAGGGCCTCCTCGGCGGCGCGGTCGCCGTGATCCTCTGCGCGGCCGTCTTCGGCGCGTTCCGGGCGCAGCGCATGGGGCTCGGCGTCGGCCTGCGCTTCTTCGGCGTCGGCGAGGCGCTTGTGCTGCTGGTGTTCGGCGTCCTCCTCGGCTTTGGAGGATCGCTGGTCAGCGTGGGCAGGCATTTGAGGAGGGTGTGAACACGGAGAGACGAGAGACGAGAGACGAGAGACGAGGGACGAGAGACGTGCGAAGGATCACGTGCTGCGTCACACCCCAGCGGTTTGTGGTCTCGTCTCTCGTCTCTCGTCTCTCGTCTCTCGTGTTCTCGTTTCTCCTGCTCGTGTCTCTCGCCTCTCGTCTCTCGTCTCAGCAGCCCGACCTCGAACAATCCCGCCGCCGCCTGGACGAGATCCGCCAGGAGCGCCAGACGCTCGAACGGCAGCAGCTCCGGTTGCAGAGTCAGGTGAGCGACGCCGGGGCCACGCTCAAGAACCTCGAACAGCAACGCGACGCCACCAACCGGCTCGTCAACGAGATCGAACGGAGCATCAGCGGACTCGGCTCGCAACTCGATCGCTCCGGCGCCGAGCTCACCCTCTCGCAGGATCACCTGGCCGACCGCAAGGCCGTGCTGCAGCGGCGTCTCGCCGACATCTATCGTCGCGGTCCGTTGCACACGTTCCAGGTTCTGCTCGCCGCAGAATCGTTCGGCGACCTGCTGACGCGCTACAAGTACCTTTACCTCACGTCTCGCCAGGACCGTTCGCTCGTCGACGACGTGACCAAGCTCACCCGAAACGTCCAGAAGGAACGTGACAAGTTGCTGGGCTACCGCACCCAGCTCGACGAGAAAAAGGTCGAGCGCGAGGCCGAGATGCAGCACTACGACAAGCTCGCGGCCGACAAGCAGTCGCAGCTCGCGCAGCTGCAGAAGTCGTCGCAACAGACCCGGCAGAAACTCACCGCGATCGAACGGGACGAAGCAGCCGTCACCGACTTGCTCGCCACGCTCACGAAGAATGAACGGGCGGCCGCCGCCAGTCGCGCCGCCCGACCGGAAACCGCCAATGCACCGGTCGTTGGCACGTTATCGACGAGTGATATCGGCAAGCTCGACTGGCCGGTCGACGGCGACATCGTGATCAATTTCGGGCCGGAAACGCTGTCACCGCAGCAGGGTGGCGGCGTGATCCGCTGGACCGGCATCGGCATCAAGGCGCCGGTCGGCACACCGATCAGGGCGGTGGCGGCTGGTAAGGTCGTGCGCGTCCAGCGCCTCTCCACCTACGGCCTCGGCGTCGTTGTCCAGCACGGCAACGGGTACTACTCACTCTATTGGCAGCTGCAAAACGCGTCGGTCAAGGAAGGGGATCGGATCGCCCGCGGGACCACGGTGGGCACGGTCGGCGGCCAGAACTCGGCGAAGGGGCCGCATCTCTACTTCGAGATCCGCGGCGAGAATCAGATTGCACTCGATCCGATTGCGTGGCTGAAGAGCAAGCGGTGACCTAGGTGTTGTTGATGAAGACGTTGTTCACTGATGCCCCAGCAGGCGTTGCATGGGAGTGAGCCCGTTGATGCCCATGTGAAAGCGATCCTGATTGTAGTATCGCAGGAAATCCGGCAGCGCGCTCGCCCGCGCCACCGAG
>JANYLJ010000019.1 GCA_025357945.1 Gemmatimonadota bacterium | reverse complement strand
CATCGCAATCGCAAACCAGAAGGGCGGCGTCGGCAAGACCACGACCGCCATCAACCTCGCGGCATCCCTCGCCATCGCGGAGCGGAAGACGCTGCTGGTGGACGCCGATCCTCAGGGGAACGCGACGTCCGGCGTTGGGATCGATAAGGCCGCCCTGACAAAGTCGCTTTATGACGTCCTGATTGATGGTGTCGCGGCCAGCGAGGTCATCGTGCCCGACGCCCGGCTCCCATTTCTCCACGTGCTTCCAGCCAGCCAGGACCTGGTTGGCGCCGAACTGGAGCTGATCGCAATTGGAGAGCGGGAAACCGTGCTCAGGCGGGCGCTCGCTACGATCCAGGACCAGTACGAGTACATCCTGATCGATTGCCCACCGTCCCTCGGCCTGATCACCCTCAACGTCCTCTCTGCCGCCGATGCCGTCGTGATCCCGATTCAATGCGAATACTACGCGTTGGAGGGTATCTCACAACTGCTCAACACAATACGCGTCGTCCAGCAGAACTTCAATCCGGACTTTCAGATCGACGGCGTGCTGCTCACCATGTATGACAACCGGCTCAACCTCTCCAAACAGGTGGTGGCGGAGGCCCGAGAGTACTTCGGGGCGAAGGTGTTCCGGACCGTGATCCCGCGGAACGTCCGGCTCGCCGAAGCACCGTCCTTTGGCAAGCCGATCCTGCTCTACGACGTACAGTCGATCGGGGCAAAGAGCTATCTCTCTGTTGCACAAGAACTTATGAAGCGAACGGAAGCACTGGCGAAGGGCAATGATTGGGAGGCAAAGCCGTGACGGAGACCAAGAGGCTTGGCCGCGGCTTGGAGGCTCTCCTCGGTCCCATGTCGCGCGAACAGGCGGAAACGACGGGCGCCTTGCGGGACGTCGCCGTCGCCGCGATCTCACCGAACCCGTTTCAGCCACGTCGTAGCTTTGACGACGCCGCTCTTGCCGAGCTGGCCGCGTCGATTTCCGCCTCTGGTTTGTTGCAGCCAATCACCGTTCGTGCGGTTGGCTCGCGGTTCGAGCTGATCGCCGGCGAACGCCGCTGGCGCGCGGTGCAGCGCCTTGGCTGGACCAAGGTGCCGGCGATCGTTCGTGACTTCGATGACCAAACGGCGCTGTCGCTGGCCCTGATCGAGAATCTGCAGCGCGATGACTTGAGCGCGCTGGACGCCGCTCACGGGTATCAACGACTGGTGATCGACTTCAAGGTGTCGCCGACCGAGGTCGCCAAACTGGTGGGCAAGGACCGTTCGACCGTCGCCAATACGCTGCGGCTGTTGAAGTTACCGGCCGACGTTCAGGAGCTGATGCAGAGCCGGAAGCTGTCCGAGGGGCACGGCCGGGCGCTTCTCGCCATCGAAGACGAGCGCGAGATCTCGCGGGTGGCGCGCGAGGTGGTGGAACACGGTTGGTCGGTTCGCGATGTGGAAGCGCTGGCTCGCGGCGAGACACCGGCGAAGCCGCGCGGGCGGATGATGAAAAAGTCGGCGGCGCAGAAGCCGGCAACTGCTGACGCCCGTCGAGTGGAGGAAGCGCTGCGCCAGCGTCTCGGCACCGACGTGCGGCTGACCGCGAAGCGCCGTGGTCGTGGCCTCCTCAACATTTCGTACTACTCGAACGACGACCTGGCTCGCCTGCTCGAACTCATTCTCGGTCAGCCGTTCGAGGGATGATACGGTGATCACGCGATCCTGGGTGTTCTTGGCGCTGTGCCTCTGCGCCTGCGGCAAGCAACCTGACGCGGCGCCATCAACCGCATTCAAGGTCGCGCTCATCACGCCAGGATCGGTGACGGACGCCGCGTGGAACGCCGGCGCGTATCAGGGCCTCCAGCAGGTCAAGGACTCGCTCGGCGCAGCGGTATCGCACATCGAAGCGCATACACCTGCGGAGCAGGAAGAGGCGCTACGCAGTTATGCGCGACAGGGATACACCGTCGTGTTTGGTCACGGTTATGAGTTCCAGCAGCCGGCGGAACGCGTGTCGCAGGACTACCCCAAGACGATCTTCGTGATCACCAGCGGTAAACGTGTCAGCGGCAACGTGGTACCGCTGGTATTCCGTATTCACGAAGCGACGTACCTCGCGGGGATGCTGGCCGGCGCGCTGACGCACAGCGGCAAGATCGGATTCGTTGGCGGCATGGAACTGCCGCCGATCAAGCTCGGCTACGACGGCTGGGTGCGGGGTGCCCGCGCAGTGCGCCCGGACGTCGAGACTCGCATCACGTACCTGAACACTTTCGACGACGCGGCAGCCGGCAAGGAAGCGGCGCTCGCGATGATCCGCCTGGGCGTCGACCAGTTGCACCACAACGCGGATGCCGCCGCACTCGGCGTGTTCTCCGCGGCCAAGGAATCAGCCAACGTGCTGGTCTACGGCGCCAATGGCGACCAGAGCGCCTTGGCCCCCGATCGCGTCGTCGCGTCGGCGGTGGTGGACTTGCCGCGGGCATTCCTGCTGGTGACGCGCGACGTGAAACACGGCACCTTCACGCCGCACACCGAGAGCTTCGGATTGCAGAGCGGCGTCATCCGCCTTGCGGTCAACCCAGCGTTGCAGGCCAGATGGCCGGCGGGCCTGAAGGAGCGGGTTCAGGCCGCCAGCGATTCGATCGCGGCCGGGACGCTCAAGGTCGCCGCCCAGGCGGTGCCGTGAAGCCACTCAGGCTCGCCGACGCTGTTGGCTACCTCGATGGATATCTGCGCATCGCCGAGACGCCGGATCACGATACGGCACTCAACGGACTGCAGGTCGAAAACAGTGGCACCGTCGCCGGATTCGTCGCGGCAGTTGATGCGTCGCAGCGCACGATCGAGCGCGTCGTCACGGAGTGCGCGCGGGGTACCATGTTGCTGGTCCATCATGGGCTCTTCTGGGACGGCAACCAACCAGTGCGTGGTCGTCGGTACCGCCGCCTCAAAGCGCTCCTCGATCACGACGTCGCCGTCTACGGGGCACACATTCCGCTCGACGCGCACCCGGACGTCGGCAATAATGCGGTGCTCGCGCGGATGCTCGGTATCCTCGATCCGGTGCCGTTCGACTCCTACCGCGGCATCCCGTTCGGCGCGTCCGGTCACCTGATCATGTCGCGCGACGTGCTGGCGACCAAGCTGGGTGAACTGCTCGGCGGACGGGTGCACCTGATCCCTGGCGGCCCGGAAACGACGACGCGCGTCGGCGTGATCACGGGTGCCGCGGGCGGCAGGATCCAGGCCGCCGCCGATGCCGGCCTCGACACCTTCATCACCGGCGAGGGGGCGCACCACACAGCCTTCGATGCGCTCGAGCTCGGCGTGAACGTCCTCTACGCCGGGCACTACGCAACCGAGACCGTTGGCGTCAAGGCGCTGGCGGAGCATCTCGCGCAGCGCTTCGGACTCCCCTGGGAGTTCCACGATCATCCGACGGGGATGTGACAAGTACCAGCCATGAGCCGTGAGCCCGACATCGGCGGAAGCGTGTCAACTACGGACGGCACACGCTGACCGCACACCCGCGGCTCACGGCCAATTTCGTGCTGCACGAAATCTCGAAGTCTTTCGGCGCGACCGTTGCGCTCAGCCGCGTGAGCCTCTCTGTTGTTGCCGGACAGGTCCACGCGCTTCTGGGCGAGAACGGCGCCGGCAAGTCCACGCTGATGCACGTCGCGTACGGAATGCTGCGGCCCGACGCCGGAACCGTTACGGTAAGCGCTGCCGGTGGCATCGCCACCACGACGCACGGGTTTCCCTCGCCTCGCGCAGCGCGGGCGGCAGGAATCGGCATGGTGCACCAGCACTTCACTTCAATCCCCGCGCTGACGGTTTGCGAGAACATCGCATTGACTGCCGGGTGGACGGAAACGGGCCGAGCGGCAGAGCGACGTGCCGAGAGCGTGGTGGGGCGCCTTGGCCTGCCGCTGCGGGTGTCGGATTACGTGGAGTCGCTCTCGGTGCAACTGCGGCAGCGGCTTGAGATCGTCAAGGCGCTCGCCGCCAACGCAAGGATCCTGCTTCTCGATGAACCGACCGCCGTGCTCGCGCCGCGCGAGGTCGACGAGCTGCTGACCTTCGTCCGCGAGTTCGCGCTCGGTGGCGGGGCGGTGGTGTTGATCACGCACAAGCTCGACGAGGTGTTTCGTGTCGCCGATCGCGTGACGGTAATGCGTCGAGGTGAAGTGACGCTGCGCGACGTGATCGCCAAGCAGACGCCGCAGTCGCTCTCACGCGCGATGATCGGCGCGGACTTGCCGCCGCCGATTCGACTGGAAGCGCGAACTGGTGACGTGCTGGTACGAGCGAGCGGCCTCAGGCTGCAACGTCGTGGCGTCGCGGCCAACCGGGCCGGCATCGAGGGCGCCGACTTCTCGGTCCGCGCCGGTGAAGTCGTCGGGGTCGCGGCGATCGAAGGGAACGGTCAGCGAGAACTGCTGCGGGCAATCGCGAGCGTCGACGACATCGCGATCACGACCGGCTCACTGGACGTGGCGGGACCCGTCGGCTTCATCCCGGAGGATCGTACCACCGAGGGGTTGATTCCGCAGTTCACGCTCGCCGAGAACCTCCTGCTCGGAACCATCGCGCGGTCGACACGCTGGCTCGCTTGGCCGGCGCTTCGTGCTCGGACCGGCGAGCTGCTGCGGGCACACGATGTGCGCGCATCCGGGCCGGATGCCGCCGCCGCAACACTCTCGGGCGGCAACCAGCAGAAGTTCGTCTTCGCTCGCGCGCTGGCGGGCAAACCGCGCGTGGTCGTCGCCGAAGATCCGACCCGCGGACTCGACCTGAGGGCGACGCAGGTGATTCATGAGCGGCTGCGTGACGCAGCGCGACAGGGAGCGGCGGTCATCGTCCACTCGAGTGACCTCGACGAGGTGCTCGCCCTCGCCGATCGCGTGCTGGTCGTGGCACGCGGCCAGGTGCGTGAGCTGCCACGGGACACGCCACGCGACGTCGTGGGCGACACGATGCTCGCACTGGAATCAGTGGCGTGAGTATCGCCGCACCGATGCGCGCCGGTGCTCGTGATCTCGCGCATGTGGCCGGCGCGTTCGGACTCGGCGTGGTACTACTTTCTGCGTTCCTCGCGATTGCCGGGTTTCATGTCGCGCCGGCACTGAGCGCGCTCTGGAACGGCGCGTTCGGATCATGGGACAACTTCACGTCGGCCGCGCTCGTCCGCGCTACACCGCTGGTGATCCTCGGCCTCGCCTTCACCCTTGGCAGCAAGGCCGGCACCCTCAACATCGGGATGGAAGGGCAGTTCGCCGCCGGCGCTATCGGTACCACGTGGGCTGGCTTGCATCTCGGCGGCGTGCCACCGGTGCTGGCGGTGGCGGTGGCGCTCGCCGGCGGGCTCATCGCCGGGGCAGCCTGGGTGGCGCTGCCGGTGATCCTTCGCATGAAGCTCGGCGTCAGTGAAGTCATCACCACGCTGCTGCTCAACTTCGTCGGCGTCGCAGCGGTGAGCTATGCCGTCACCGGTCCACTGCAGGAGCCGTCGCGGATCTATCCGCAAAGCGCCCTGATCGCACCGGCCGCTCGCTTGCCACACCTCGCCGCTGGCAGCCGACTCCATCTTGGCTTTATCTTCGCGATCATCATTGCGGGGTTGTTGTCACTACTCCTAAAACAGACGGCGTGGGGTTTCCGGATTCGCTCCGTCGGCGCCGGTCCCCGAGCAGCCCTGATCATCGGCAGGATGCCGGTCGCGACTATTGCCGCCACCGCGCTGCTCTGGTCCGGCGCGCTCGCTGGCTTTGGTGGTGCCGTCGAAGTGACCGGGGTGTCCTACGCCCTCTATCAGAACCTTTCGCCCGGGTACGGCTTCACGGCAATTGCCGTCGCCCTGCTCGGCCGTCTGCAGCCGACGTTCGTTCTGGTCGCCGGCGTGTTGTTCGGCGCGTTGGAGGCGGGGGCGGCGGCGATGCAGCGCGACGCCGGGATTCCGGCGGTCGCCGTGCAGGTCGTCGAGGCGGTGGTGATCATCACCGTGTTGCTCACCGCGCGGCGGCGAGCGTGATCGACGGTACCATCGCGGTGGCATTCGCCGCCGCCGCGGTTCGCGTCGGCACGCCGCTGGGGATCGCGGCGATCGGTGAGACGGTGGTCGAGAGGAGCGGCGTGATCAATCTTGGGATCGAGGGTGCGATGCTTGCGGGCGCGTTCGGCGCGGCCGCCGGGGCCGCAGAGGGCGGGGTAGTTGTTGGTGTTGCGGCCGGAGTTGTCGCCGGACTGATCGTGGCGGCGTTGTTCGCTGCGATCGCGGTTGGCGCCCGCGTGGATCAGATCATCGCGGGCACCGCGATGACGCTTGGGGCAACCGGGCTCACCGGGCTGTTCGCGCAACGCGTCTGGGGCACGACCGGCGCTGGTCTGTCGTTGCCGACCCTGCAGACGGTGCGGCTTCCGTTGCTCGGGAGCATTCCGTTTGTCGGTCCGATGTTGTTCCGGCAGTCGGTCCTCACGTACGCGGGATACCTGATCATTCCGATCGCCACCTGGCTGCTGTTCCACACCAGGTTCGGGTTGGAACTGCGCGCGTGCGGCGAAGCACCGACCGCCGCCGCCTCAGCGGGCGTGCGGGTTGCTCGCACCCGCACGATCGCCACGCTCCTGGGCGGCGCGTGCGCCGGACTCGCGGGCGTGTCGCTGGTGCTGGCGCAAGTGGGCACATTCACCGAGCGGATGACGGGCGGGCGTGGCTTCATCGCGATCGCGATCGTGGCGCTCGGCGGTTGGCATCCACGCGGTGTGGCTGCCGCCGCATTGCTCTTCGGCGGTGCCACCGCGTTGCAGTACATGTTTCAGGCGGTCGGGAGTCGGGTGCCGTATCAACTCTTCGTCGCCTTGCCGTATCTTCTGGCACTCGCGGTGCTCGCCGTTGCCGTCGGTCGGCGTCGCGGACCGGCGGCACTCGGCCAACCGCACTGAGGAGAATCGATGCGCTCCTGTTGGCTTCTGGCGGTGGCGGTCCTCGTGGCGGGGTGTGGTGGCAGGGGCCGGGAGTTGTCGCCGATCCGCCTGGTGTCGATGATGAAGCTCGGAGCGGACAGCGGCGACGGTGCGATCGCGACGACCCCGATGGTCAGCGCACGGCATCCCGGCGGGTTTCGTGTCGTGATCGCGCGATGGAGCGCCCTTGCCTCACCGCCGGCGGTGTTCGGCGACGACGGCCGATTCCTCGGCACACTCCGCGGCGACGGTGCGCCGATCGGCAGGCTCGACCGGCCGTTGTTTACGCGTATCGGCCAGGGTGACTCCCTCTGGGTGTTCGACAACTCGTGGCGCGTGCTCATCTTTGATCCTTCGCGCCGGTACGTCCGCACGATTGCGTTCTCGTCCCCACGCCCGGAGGCATCAGTACGACTCGACGATGCGGTGCTGTTGCCCGGTGGTCGATTCGCCGCAACAACGGACGGCTCCGCGGTCGTGCACGTTTTCGACGCGAACGGTGCCGTCGAGCGCGACATTGGTGCGCAAGAGTTCAGCGGGTCACCGCCCACGTCCGTCTGGCATATCGCGCTCGCTCCCGACGGAACCTTGTGGACGACGACCATTTACGGACGCTGGCGCCTTGAGCAATGGGACACCACCGGCAAGCTTCTGAAGGTCATCGAGCCGGCCTCGACCTGGTTGGTGGATTCCATCGCCGACCACCGAACGGCGGGTACGAGGCCGGATCAGCCGCCGCCGCCGGCGATCAAGGCCATCTGGTTTGACGCTGCCGGGCGACTCTGGATATTGGGCGACGTGGCGGATCGGCACTGGCGAGAGGGAATCATCGAAGCCGGCTCGAACCGCGCGCAGCACATTGAGCTCGACCGGTACCGCGACACGATCGTCGAGGTGCGCGACCCGGTGACGGGGCGCCTGATTGCTATGGCGCGCTTCGATATCGCCTGCGGATCGATCGCCGAGCCGGGCGTGCTGGTACACGAAGTGGACACCCACGCCGGCTGGCTGCGCGCCGAGTTGCTTCGAATCGTTCTCGACAAAGACGCCCTCGACAAGCCGAAATAGAAAGGACCACTGCGTGGCACACCGCTACGAACATCGCAGTCAGCCACTGCTATCCCGACGGAAATTCCTCCAACGCGTGTGGTGGCACTTCCTGATCGCCCTCGCGATCGTCCTGGCCTCGCTACTGCTGGGGATGGTCGGCTACCACGTGTTGGCGCGTTTCAGCTGGATCGACTCCTTCCTCAACGCGGCAATGCTGCTGGGCGGGATGGGTCCGGTTGGCGACATTCCAACGGCGTCGGGCAAGCTGTTTGCCGGGATCTATGCCCTGTACGCTGGCCTGGTGTTGATCGCCGCGTCCGCAGTGTTGCTCACCCCGGTCTTGCACCGGCTGCTGCACCGGGTGCATCTGGAGGATGGCGGCACCGGCGAGGGGTAGCGTTCGCGCGGTTGGGACGCCGCATCCGCCCGGACGCTATCTTTCGCCCAGACCATTCTGGAGGTCCCCGATGGACCGTCGCACATTCGTCAAGACTGCCGGTGGTGCCGCGGCGGCCGCGACGCTGCCGCTGCCGAATTCGTCGTTTGCCTGGGACCACCTCGACAAGATCGGGTTGCAGCTCTACACCGTGCGCGACCAGATGAAGGGGAGCGTCGAGCGCACGTTGTCGCAGGTGGCCCAGGTCGGATACAAGGAAGTCGAGTTTGCCAACAACTACTTCGGGCGTCCGCCCCGGGCGATCAAGCAGCTGCTTGACGACAACGGTCTCAGTGCGCCAGCCGCGCACATCTCGCTCGACGCGTTACGCGGCCCGTGGAACCGTACCCTCAGCGACGCCGCGGAGATCGAGCACAAGTGGCTCGTGATCGCCTCGGCCGCTGACTCGGACATCAACTCCTTCGATGCGATCAAGCGGACCACCGGCCTGATCCACAAGGCGGCCGAGGACGCGAAGTTTTACAAGATCAGAATCGGCTACCACAATCATGACGCCGAATTCCGCGAGGTTGGCGGCAAGCGGATCTATGACCACCTGCTTGAGCTGACGAAGCCGAGCGAGCTCGACTTTGAAATGGATCTCTACTGGATCACCAAGGGCGGCGGCGATCCGCTGGCGTACTGGAAGCGTTGGCCGGGTCGGTTTCCGATCGTGCATGTCAAGGACGCGGGCCCAGCGCCGACGTACGTGATGGAGGATGTTGGCAAGGGAACCATCAAGTGGGCCGAGCTCTTCGCGCACCGGAAGGAGGCCGGGATCAAACACTACTTCGTGGAGCATGACCAGCCAGCCGATCCGATGGCCAGCGCCAAGGCGAGTTACGAATACCTGAAAGCGCTCCAGTTCTAGTCCGCGGCTACGGGTGAGCCGCCAGCCATTTTGCTTCGCTTTGCTGATGCGCAGCCAGTTCTGGTAACAGTGCGCGGACGAACGCCTTCACTTGCGGACGCTTGGCCGCCGCCAGCAGCGTTGCCTTGATCTTGACGATCACGGCCGTGTGATCGGCGAGGGTGTATTCGACGAAGGCTTTGTCGAACGCCGCTCCGGTCAGCGTATTGAGTTGCACCATTTCCACGACATGCGCCCTCGCCATTGCCGAGTCGGCGGGCAGAAGCCGCGCGATATGAAACTGCTTGGCGAGCCGGGCGCCAGTTTGCAATGAACGCCCATGGTCCTTCACCAGCGCGGTGGCGAGGTTGCGGACCTCGCTCGTGCTGGCCTTGGTCGCCGCCAGCTTGGCTTCTTCGAGCTCGTTTGCGTCGACGGCGCCGATGGTGCCGAGTACCATGCCGTCGTCGGTGCGCTGGACGACCGGGTCGTGGGGAGCGGGGCTCAGCGGCGGCCCGGCGGTCCCGGCCTGCATCACCATGATCGCTGCGAAAATTCCAACCAGCATGGGACACCTCACACCAAGGGAAACGGTTGAAGAGCTCCCGGGGCCGACAACGGCCGTCCGGCCGATGTTGCCTACTTGCCCGGGGCCGCTGCGGGCTGCTGATGGCACGTGCCACCGCTTGGATCCCAGACGCGGCCGCTGACATCCAGGAATGCCGCGCGCCATTCGGCCTTTCCAAGTGTCAGCTTGAGGACACCGAAATACCCCTGGACACGAGCGGCACTGTTCGCGCTGAGATTGGTCCTGAAGCCGCGCAGGTCGCCGCCACCGGTGCCAACGACGTATTCAGCCATCCCTTTCGCCGAATCAGCGACTCCCAGCGGGTTCTGCGGGAGGAACCGTTCATACTCGTGATCGTGCCCGTTGAGAATCAGGTCCACACCGCCGTCGTAGAGGAGCTGCCAGATGGGGTGCAGCGACACGTCGTCACCGTGCCAGCCCGAGCTGAAGCGTGGATGGTGCCAGTACGCCAGGGTACAGAGTTTTTGGCTTCCCTTGAGCTCGGTGCGTAGCCAGTCCTCCTGCGCCTTCCGCTCGGCGTCGGAGAAGGCGCCGTTGATGACGATCTCGCTGTTGATCACGATGACATGCCACTCGCCCACGTCGTAGCTGTAGTAGCCCTTTTTCGAAGAACCGGCGTGGCTTCCGAAGTACTGGTAGTACGGTGCTGCGCCGACGCTCTGGTGTTCGTGGTTTCCTGGCGCAGGATGGATCTTCTTCATGATGCGCTTGTTGGAGTCACCCCACGATGGCGCGAAGCAGAGCGCGAAGTTGCTCGCCGAACCGTCGGGGTACGCGTTGTCACCCAGGGTAAAGACCTCGTCATTCACCTTTGCCGCGCTGTCGGCGCGAAGCACGCTGTCGACAAGTTTGGCCGTCCGTTCGTCTCCGTCAGTGCCGCACACGGCGATATCGCCAACGCCGATCATCACGGAGGCGCCGGTCACCGCGACCTCCGCTGCGGAGGCCGCGGCTGGCGCCGGTGTGATCTGCACCGGGATCTTGCATGAGAATGCCACCAAGGGCACGAACATCGCCAGGGCGAGCGGACGGAATCTCATTGAATCACTCCTGGTATTGCGAATCGGAGCGCGATGACAGCCGGGCGGCCGACTTCGTTGGCGCGCATTACCCTGATATCAAGCGAGAGCTCGTGAAACGCGACCCAGAATCCGGTGCCGAATGCGTTGTGCCATCCGCCGGGTGAGTCACCCTTTACGTAGACGCGGCCGAAGTCCTCAGTGGCGAGGAGGCCCACATTCAACGGCAGCAGCACCGTGAACTTCGCCACGGGAATCCGGAGCTCGGCCGTGGCGTAGAGGGACGCATCGCCAGCGTACCGCTGCAGGTCGAGCGTCCGAACGTCGGTCCGGCCGCCGATGAACGCCGATTCCTGAAACGGAAAGTCTCCGAACACCTTCTTGGCGCCACCCCGCAATCCCAGATACGGATGCAACGGCACCGGAATCGTGAAGTAGACGGCGCCGGTGGCGTTGACCACGCCGAATGCGCTCCGGACATCCCACAGGGCTGGGAAATAGCTCGCGCTCAGGTCCAGTACCGTGCGGCGGTGGGCATGCCGCGGCGGGGCGCGGTCATCGCGATACAGGTTGAAGCGCAACCCGGCCTCGCCGAAATGGCCGAACCCATACGGACGTGTTGCCGACACAAACCGATTCGGTGTGCTGTCGATGACGGAATACTGAAGCACTGGCCCGAACGACAGGACGGTCGTCGGCCCCAACGCGAGCGCAAGAGCGGGCTGGAATAGCCACTCCCGCTGATTGAGCGCGTAATAGTCGGTCCGCGGCGCCGATACGTTAGGAACCAGCCCGGGGCTCTGCGGCGACGAATTGCCAAAGCCGTGGAAGTTGACCAACTCAAGTTGCGACATTCGCGCGAGCTCGGTGAAGTGAAGTGGTGAGCTCTCCCGCCGTTGGTCGGCGGTAAGCGCGAGCCGGTATCCACCGATCTTGAACGAATAGCGTCCCTCCAGCGCTACCATGCTGGCGTAGGGGTCATGACGAAAGCCGTAGCGGTACCACGTCATGCCGAGACGTGGCTGGATGCCCATGTCGTGAGTGATGCTGAGGCCGATGATCGGTGACGTGCCGACGCCGTAGTCCTTGCCGGGCGGGACCAGGTGACCGAATCTGTTGACCATTGGTCGTCGGTTGAACAGCGTGTCAGGCGGGTAAGTAACGCCGCTCACGGTGCCGACATCGTAGAAACGGGTCGTGTTGTGCCGGCCGCCGACGCTGGAAGAATCGGCCAGGCGATTGGTACCGTTGCCGCCAACGATCCACAGCGGAATACTGCTGGGCACGTCACCGATCACGCGTGCCTGGTCGTCGCCGCCGTGGAGGTAGACGCGAATTTCGCTGGTTTCGTTGGCGTCAAACCGGCGGAGGAAATACGGCATGCTGTCGCGGGCTTCGAGGCGAACCTCGACATATCGGTCATCCACCCGGGTGATCGTGGCGTGATCGGCAGCGTCGGTTGCGTGAATGTCAACAACGCCTGTCAGGTAGCGGTAGACTCGGTCGGCGATCGCCGGCAACGAATCACGCCGCACCCGGAGCTTCGCGGTCAGCGCCGGTGCCGACGGTCGATATTCCACCGGCATTGCCCGGAGCGCCGCGTCGATCACCGAGTCGGTGATCCGTTGCGCCACGGCGCGCGCGACCGAGTCCCACACCGGTTTCGCAAGACCGCCGAGGAGGCGCCGATCCAGCGAAACGCTGTTCCACGTCAGTGCATGCACGCTCGGGTACGTGCTGTCGAACGTGATGAGGTTCGCGAACGCGTGCCGGGCCACACCCGGGAGGAACCCTGACACCGAAATGAACGCCTTGTCGTAGTCCCGCGAGATCGGCTCCCAAGCCCCCATCGGCGCGGGCTGCAGCCGTGCCCACTTCCATTGTCCCGGATGGCGATCCCAGTTGTTGACGAGCATGTCGATGAGGCGCGCCGCGAGGAACGCAGGCGCATCGACCCGTTCCGCCGGATCGCGATCGAGCAAATGCAGCAACGTGTCGCTATCGATGATATCGATCGCGTCGGCGAAGCCGGGCGTGTCACCTTTGGTTTTCCTGGGATAAAGCTGGAGTAAACCAAGCCGGTGCGCGAACCCCTTGCGATACTTTCCCAGCAAGGTGTCGTCCGGCATCACGACCAGCACGGGCGATTCGTGCAGCACGCCGGCGGCCTCGAGTAATGCCGCGACGATCACGTTCGCCGCCGGGTGGCTGCTGCTGGTCTGATCGCTCGCGATGCTGTTCGCCATTGCCACGTCGGCCAGTCCCGCCGGGATCGGGCCGTGGGTCTTGTCCACCGAGCGAAAGGTGTACTCCACTCCGTCCGGCGCGATCAATCGCAGGGATTTTGTCTCGAAGCCGCCGCCGGCCTTCTCGGGCTTCAACCCGCCGTCGAATGTGCGCAGGTTCAACACCGGTGCCCGGATCGGCATGAGCCAGAGGTCGCGGTAAGTACCGCCCAGGAGGAATCGATGCATCCCACCTGCCTTGTACTCCGCACCGGCCGAGACGGTGACGCTGTCGGTACTGAGCAGATCGCGCGCCGGCTTCTGGGCCGGTGCGGCGGCCGGCGCCAACGTCAGCAACGCGGCAGCAACGCGTCGCGTTGTGGACGCCGCCCTGGCACTGCCGGATACGATTGTCATCAGGGCCACCGATACAGCGTGAGCAGGGCCGGGCCGCCCTTGGCCTCATCGCTGACAATGAGGATATGGTCCTTGGTGATCGCGACGCCCTCCGCTTGGTCGTGGCCTGCGGGAAGTGGACGGGCGAAGACCACCTCTCCGGTCGGGGTGATCTCGAGTAGCGCCTTCTCGCGCGAGGCCACCAGCACGTAGTCGCCGTTGAATGGGTTGACCGTGATGTCGGACGGATGAAAGCCGCCCCATCCGTTCGCGCCGATGACCCTGGTCAGCGGAACCGACAAGTGCGACGGCTTCTGGACCTTGCCGTCCTTGCCGGGCTCGACGGGCAGGCGGAAGATGACCAGGGAATCCTTCAGCGCCTTGTCGTGCGTCCTCTTGCATGCGAGCAGGAGCGACCGGGATGACGCGTCAAATGCCATGCCCTCGAACTCGCATTCGACGCCAAGCCCGGTGTCGCGAACGGTGTATTCCACGACGGCGCCATTGGATCCTTCCGCGAAGCGGTAGAGCACGCCGTCGCTGGTGAGCAGCATCACCGTGTCTCCGACGATCGCGATCGACTCGAAATCACCGCGCACCGCGGGAGATCCAACAGTGAACTCCTTGACCACGATGCCCTGTCGGTAGTCGACCTCAAACACCTTGCCCCGCTCGTCTCCGTGTGTCAGTAGCCGGCCATTCGCGGTGAGCGCGAGGCCGGAGATCTCCTTGAGCTGGTCGGGAAGCTGCCAGAGTGCGATCGGCGTGCCTGCCGCGACGCTGTCCGGGTTGGCGAGGGCGCGGTCGAGTCTGGCCTGGCGTTGGTTGAGTAACAGGCTGTCGCTGGCGAGGGTGTCGCGTGTCGCGGGTTTCGCGCATCCCGTGCCGGCTCCGAGTGCGGCCAGCAGTGCGACCAGGATCGGACGGCGCGTCACTTTGCTTCCTGCTTCTCCTGGGCCACGGCATCGCCGATTTCCATGGTCGCGGTGAGGATCTTGTCGCCAGCGCTCTCACGTATCGCCGTCAGGAAGCGATCCCGGGTGACGTTCTTGCGGATGCCCACCAGATAATAGAGTTCCGCCGGCTTGCCCTCGGTCGTGGTCACCTGATCCAGGCGCCAACGACGCGCGAGCGCGTTCAACACCGTTTCGACGCGAGTCTGGGCCTCACTGAGCGATTCGGTGCTGACCGTAAGGATCGCATTGAAGCGGGGCTTCTTCTTGGTTGGGCCGAGCATCTTGCGAACGCGGTTGAATCGCTTCGCGAGCACCGCGGCCTTCTTGGGAGAGAGGGCGAGTACCAGATCGCGATCCGGTACGCTGTCATCGGTGTTCCGCTCCGCCAGGTCGCCCAGGGGTTCAGCCCATTGCGACGCCGCCGTCGGCTCGAGCACGTTGCGGCCGAAGTCGTACCGCCAGATCAGGAGCACGACGAAGTTGAATGTCACCGAGAGCACAGCGGCCACAATGAGCGACTGTACTCCTGCCGCAAGACCAACGCCGATGCCAAGAAAGATGTACACGGTGTCGCGGACGTCCCGCAGGGTCGTCCGGAAGCGGAGGCCGGCGACGATGCCGCCCAGGCTGAACGCCAGCGCCAGGCTGGTGCGCACCACCAGGACGATGCCGGCGACGACGATGGGAAGGATGATCAGCGTTTGTACCACGCCCTGATTGAAGTCGTGGGCGCGTCGTGCCGACATGAACACCCAGCTCACAGGAAGCATCAACGCCAGCGTACTGAGCATCACGATGACGGTCGTCAGCGCGAGGTCGATGCCCGTTTCACGGGGAGCTTCGGTCGCCTTGTCCTTGTCCTTGGTCGCCGACAGTCCGTCTTGCAGCAGCTGTGAGTTCGTGGTCAGCGTCCTGACATGGTCGCCCTTGATCAGGGTGCCGGCCGTGGGGACAACTTGGAAGATGACAACGACCACGGCGGCGACGATCACGTAGTAGGCGAACAGCCGCCGGATCGGTCGATCGGATCCGAGGGTGAGGATGTCGATCAAACGCTTGAAAGGTCCCATGAATCCGCCCCGCCCGAGTAGAAGTGACCGTTGTGCCAGGGAGGGAGACGGCCCTGCCGCCCTAACTTACACGCGGGTCACTTCGCAATAGCGTGGCTACACCCTCGGAAGCCGGCCCGATATTACATCGTCATCTTGGCCAGTAACTGCTCGGCCGCCAGCTGGTGCTGGACGAAAACGGGGGAAACCGTCGCCACCAGTGCCTTGAGTTCGGCGTTCTGGATTGCCGGCGCGAGTGTCGTCTGAATCGCAGCGATGACCGCCTTGTGATACGCAACTTCGTTTTCCAGGAACGCCTTATCAAATGCCTTCCCGGAGAGGCCATTCAGCGTCTTCATGGCGGCGAAGTGGTCTGCGGCGAGCGGGTTCACCTTCGGGGGCGTCGGCGTTACGCCGAGCTTCTTGGCGAGATCCCGTCCCTGCTGGCGGGCACTGGTGTGGACTGTCACCAGCATGGTGGCGTAGTCGCGGATCGCCGCCGTGGTTGCCCTTTTGGCACCGAGCGCGCCGGTCGCGATGTCATAGGTATTCGCCGCATCGTAGATCGCCACAATGGTCGGATCGTCGAGCGCGATACGAACCACGACGGCGTCGCGCGGAGCGGCGATTGGCGGGGCCGACGTGCCCGGCAGTGGGGCGATCAGGACGGCGAGCGTTGCGAGGATGGTGAACTGCATTTTTTCTCCGAGGTGAGAATTCCGTGGCTGACGCCGGGATCCGCCGTTTGAGCGGGCGTGAACTGACCCGGCGCCAGTAACATCGCGATAAACCGCAATATGTCAAGTGGTTATTTGTTATATTGTCAGAATGCCGCTACCCGTGTTGATTGACTGCCATGAATTCCGCTGACCGGCCTCAGGCTGACCAGCCGACCCACGCCCTCCTGGTAGCGTTGCTCCGGTTAGCGCCGCGGACGGTGGCCGAACTGGCCGTGGTAGCAGGTCTGACGCCCAATGCCATCCGGTCCCAGCTTGCCGCGTTGGGCCGTGACGGTCTGGTTCGCCGCCAGGGCGTTCGTCACCGCGAAGCGGCCGGGAAACCGCCAGCGCTTTATGCGGTCACCGAATACGCCCAGACGCAGTTTTCACGGGCGTACATGCCGGCGCTGACCGCCGTCGCCGAGACGCTCGCGGACCGGTTATCGCCTGACGAGCTGCGCTTGTTCTTTGGTGCGGCGGGGGCGCGGCTGGCGGCGCAGGTTGACCGATCGGCGCGCGGCGACGCGGCCGCCGTCGCGAAATCGCTACTCGAGTCGCTCGGCGGGGCGGCGACCGTCCACTCCGGTCATGGCCGCGCCGTCGTGCAAGGCGTCGCGTGTCCGCTGGCGGCGACGGTGCGCATTTGCCCGGAGAGCTGTGAACTGGTTCGCTCGCTACTCGCGCACGCGACTGGCGTTCCGGTGGCGACCCGATGCGACCACGATGGCACGCCAACATGCCGGTTTGAGGTCGGTTGAAGACGCCGCTACTTCACCGCGTCCCGCGAGCCGCATAGCTTTCGTTCGGCAGTCCTTCCCACCAACAGATCCGGAATTGCAATGCCAATCCGAACGCGACAGGATGTCTACGACGTCTGCATCGTCGGCTCAGGAGCGGGTGGCGGCATGGCCGCCCACGAGCTCACCAGGGCCGGTGCCAAGGTAATCCTGCTCGAAGCCGGCGGGATGTGGGATAACACCACGGATTCGGACATGTTTGTCCAGCCCTGGGACACGCCGCGCCGCGGGCGCAGCACGGCGGAGCGGCCGTTCGGCGAACACGACGCCTGCCTCGGTGGCTGGACCGTCCCGGGCGAGCCGTTTACGACGGCACCCGGCACCCAGTTTCAGTGGTGGCGCGCACGGATGGTGGGCGGGCGCACGAATCATTGGGGGCGCATCTCGCTGCGATTCGGCCCCGACGACTTCAAGCACAAGACGGCGGACGGACTCGGCGACGACTGGCCGATCTCGTACGACGAGATGGCGCCGTACTACGACGATCTGGATCGCCTGGTGGGGATCTTCGGGAGCCATGAAGGGCTTCGCAATCACCCCGACGGCGTCTTCCAGCCACCTCCGCGGCCGCGTTGCTGGGAGATGCTGGTGAAGAAGGCCGCGGACAAGCACGCCGTTACCTGCATTCCGTCGCGACTTTCGATCCTGACCAAACCGCTCAACGACCGGCCTGCCTGTCATTACTGCGGCCAGTGCAATCGCGGATGCAAGGTGAACGCAAATTTTTCCTCGACCAACGTATTGCTGCAGCCGGCGATGCGAACCGGCAAGCTGGCGCTTCGCACCGACGCCATGGTGCGCGAGGTGACGGTCGGCGCCGATGGCCTGGCGAACGGTGTGGTCTACATTGACAAGGTGTCGCGCACCGAGAAACGGGTCGACGCCAGGATCGTGGTGCTGGCGGCGAGCGCCTGCGAATCCGCGCGGATCCTGCTCAACTCCAAGTCGGCGAAGTTTCCCAATGGGCTCGCCAATTCGAGCGGCGTGGTCGGCAAATACATCACCGACACCACCGGCACGGACGTGGGCGGGTTCATCCCGTCGTTGGTGGACCAACCGCGGCACAATTGCGACGGGGTGGGCGGCGCACACCTGTACATGCCGTGGTGGCTCGACAACAAGAAGCTCGACTTTCCGCGCGGCTACCACATCGAAATCTGGGGTGGCATGGGGATGCCCGGCTACGGTTTCATGGGTGGGATCCAGGGCTATCCCCCCGGCGGCGGTTACGGCGCATCACTGAAGAACGACTACCGCCGGTACTGGGGCGCATCAGTTGGATTCTCCGGCCGCGGCGAGATGATTCCGAACGAAGACTCCTACTGCGAACTCGATCCGCGAACGGTGGACCAGTGGGGCATCCCCGTGTTGCGCTTCCACTGGAAGTGGAGCGATCACGAACTGCTGCAAGTCAAGCATATGCAGGAGACCTTCCGGACCTTGCTGCAGGAGATGGGTGCCGTGGTCTCGTCGAGCATGCCGACACGCGAACAGAACTACGGCATCGCTACCGGTGGCTCGATCATTCACGAGGTCGGCGGCGTGCGGATGGGGAGCTCGAGCACCACCAGCGCCTTGAATGCCAACTGCCAGGCGTGGGATTGCAAGAATCTCTTCGTTGCCGACGGCGGACCATTCACCACGCAGGCGGACAAGAATCCCACCTGGACCATTCTGGCGCTGTCGATGCGGACGTCGCGTTACATCGCGGCGCAGCGGAAGGAGGGAAAGCTATGAGCAGCGACTTCACCCGGCGCGAGGTGGTCGGCGCCCTGGCGGCGACGGCCGGCGCCTTCCTGATCCCCCGTCCCGCGCAGGCGACAGAGGCCGGCCGGATTGCCACGCACGCCCGTCGTCTCGCGGCCGCCGCCGGTGCCGCGTACACGCCCAAGGTGTACTCGGCGCACGAGTGGGCGACGGTGCAGTCGCTGGTGGATTATGTGATTCCGAAGGACGCCAGGAGCGGCTCGGCGACGGACGCTGCGGTGCCGGAATTCATGGACACGATGCTCGATCTCGAAGCCAGCATGCGTACCGCGAACCGCGGCGGCCTGGCGTGGATCGACCATCAGTGCCACCTGCGGTTTGGCCGGGATTTCATCGATTGCGCCGACGCCCAGCGTCGCCAGCTGCTCGACGACATCGCGTTTCCGCGTCGGGCCCGGCCGGAAATGGCGGCCGGCGCGTCGTGGTTCAACTCGTTTCGCGATTTCACCGCGACCGGGTTCTTCACGTCGGAGTTGGGTGTGCACGATCTGGGATACCAGGGGAACACCGTGCTGCCGGAATGGACCGGGTGTCCGGCGGAGAATTACCGGAGGTTGGGGGTGACGGGATGACGGTACCCGCGCGATTGGGCGTCGGCTTCATTGGCTCCGGCTTCAATACCCGCTTTCACATCCAGGGCTGGCAGGGCGTCCGCGACGGCGACGTGCGCGGCGTGTGGAGCCCGAACGCCAGGAACGCCGCGAGCGCGGCCAGGCTCGCCCGCGATCTCGGCGTCGGTGACGCCAAGCCGTACCGGTCGATTACCGAGATGGTGGCCGATCCGGACATTCACGCCATCTGGCTCTGCGGACCGAATCAGGCGCGGATCGAGAACGTCGAGGAGATCTGCGACGCCGTCACACGCGGCAAGGGTGAACTGCGCGGCATTGCCTGCGAGAAGCCGCTGGCACGCGGCGTCGCCGAGGCGAAGCAGGTGCTCAAGCTGGTGCAGCGGGCCAGGATCGCCCACGGCTATCTCGAGAACCAGCTCTTTTCGCCAGGCGTGGTCCGTGGCCGCGAGCTGATCTGGGCGCGCGGTGCCCGCACCACGGGACGCCCGTATCTCGCTCGCGCAGCCGAAGAGCACTCCGGCCCGCACAACGCCTGGTTCTGGCAGGGCGAGAAGCAGGGGGGTGGTGTGCTGAGCGACATGATGTGTCACTCGATTGAAGTCGTGCGCTTCCTGCTCACCGAGCCGGGAGCGGCGCGATCGACGTTGCGGCCGGTATCGGTCGATGGGCGGATCGCGTCACTCAAGTGGAGTCGGCCAGCGTACGTCAAGCAGCTCAAGGCGCGATTCGGCAAGAACGTGGACTACGCCAAGCGGCCGTCAGAGGATTTCGCCTCGGTCACCGTCAGGTACGAAACACCCGAAGGGCTCACGGCAATCGGCGAAGCGACCACGTCGTGGAGCTTCGTGGGCCCGGGCCTGCGACTGTCCGGCGAGTTGCTCGGCCCCGAGTACTCGATGAACTGGAACACGCTCAATTCCGAACTGAGCTGCTTCTTCTCGCGCGTAGTGCAAGGGGCGGCCGGCGAGGACCTGGTGGAGAAACAGAACGCCGAGATTGGGCTGATGCCGGTGGTGCCTGATGAGGCGGCGACCTACGGCTACGTGGCCGAGGATCGACATTTTGTCCGGGCGTTTCTCGGCCGGGAGGCGCCGTTGTTGACGTGGCAGGACGGCGTCGAGGTGATGCAGTTGCTGATGGCGGCCTACATGAGCGCTGAACAGGGCAAGACGCTCGCGTTTCCGCCGCGCGGGCTTGATGTGTTTCTCCCGGCGGTTGCGAGGGGCACATGGCAACCGTGATGCACCGGGGTCAGACGATCCCGCACGAACTCACCACGACGGCGTTCGAGCTTCCCGGGTGCACCATCGTGCAGTCGCTCGGGCTCGTGCGCGGCATCGTCGTGCGATCACGTTCGGTGTTCGGAAACATCGGCGCCGGCATCCAGATGATGTTCGGCGGCAACATCACGCTGTACACGTCGATGTGCGAAACGGCGCGCGAGAACGCCTTTGACATCATGCTTGGCCACGCGCAGGCGGTCGGTGCCAACGCGGTAATCGGCGTTCGCTACGATGCGACCGAAATCATGTCCGGCGTGGCGGAAGTGCTCTGTTATGGCACGGCAGTGATTGCGGAAGAGGCGGCGGCTCCTCCTGACCGTGCCTGAGCCGGCAGCGGCACGGCTGCTGCGGCTCTGGCGCCGGCTGGAGCCGGTGCCGGGCGGCAAGTGGCTCTTCGCCAGGATGCTCGGTCGCAGCGTGCCGTATACCGGCTCCATCGGCGCGCGAATCGAGACACTCGAACCGGGACACGCGCGCGTGTCGCTGCGTGACCGTCGCGCCGTGCGCAACCACCTCGATTCCATCCACGCCATTGCGCTCGCCAACCTGGGCGAGGTCGCCACCGGCCTGGCGGTGCTCACTGCCGCCGCCGGTGCCCGCAGCATCCTGGTCAGTCTGCAGCTGGAATACCGCAAGAAAGCGCGTGGCCTGCTGCTGGCCGAGTGCCGCTGCGCGCCACCGGTGGTCACCGAGCCGGTTGAGGTAAAGGTCGCTGCGAACATTACTGATGCCGTCGGCGACATCGTCGCGGTCGCCACGGCCACCTGGCGCCTGGCGCCGCCCACCTGATGGAAACACCACTCACCCGCGATGCCGGGATTCGTGTGCCGCTGATCTGCGGTGCGATGTATCCCTGCTCCAATCCTGAACTGGTCGCCGCCGTGAGCGAGGCGGGCGCGATCGGCATCGTCCAGCCGATCGCCCTCACGTACGTGCACGGGCATGAGTTTCGCGCCGGCCTGCGACTGATCAAGTCAGTCACCGCCAAGCCGTTCGGGATGAACGCGCTGATCGAGGATTCCTCGAGCATCTACCGCCGGCGAATGGAGCAGTGGATCGCCGTTGCGCTCGAGGAGGGGGTGCGATTCTTCGTCACGTCGCTCGGCAACCCCGGGTGGGTGGTGCGAATGGTGGAGCCGGTTGGCGGCATCGTCTACCACGACGTCACTGAACGGAAGTGGGCCGAGAAAGGGGCCGCCGCCGGGGCGAAGGGGTTCATCGCAGTGAATCGCCGGGCTGGAGGGCACGCCGGGCCTCGGGATGCCGCCGCCCTCCTTGCCGAACTGTCCCCGTTCGGCCTGCCGGTCGTGGCGGCGGGCGGGGTTGGGACTGCCGAGGAGTTCCGGGCGATGCTCGACCTCGGCTATGTGGGGGTTCAGTGCGGCACCCGGTTCATCGCGACGAGTGAGTGCCTCGTCAGCGAGCACTACAAGCGCGCGATCCTCGCTGCGGACGAGGAGGATATCGTGCTCTCCGAGCGGATCACCGGCGTTCCGGTGGCCGTGATCCGGACGCCGAAGGTCGTGCGGATGGGTCTCCACGCCGGGCCGTTTGCCCGCTGGATGTTCCGGGGCCGGCGCCGGAAGCGCTGGCTGCGGATGTGGTACGCCCTGCGCTCGATCCGGAGCCTCAAACTGGCCTCGCTCGACCCCAAGGGGGGTGACGAATACTGGCAGGCGGGGAAGAGCGTGGCGGGGATCACCAGTATCGAGCCAGCCGGTGAGATTGTTCGTGCGTTCGCGAGAGCCCTATGACACCGCCGCCCGTATCGCTGCAATCCGCCGCACATCCGTCACCCCACGCGTCAACTCGTCCTTCGGTAGCCTCTTCCGAAACGGAATGTCATGGGTGGGACCCGCGTCGCGCCGGAGCATGGCGCCGCGGACGTGCAACTCGGTGACGCCGGTCAAGCGCACGAGTTCGGCCGCGTTCTCTTCATTGACCCCGCCGCCGGCAAGAATCGTGATGCGGCCGGCCGCCTGACGCACTAGCGCGGCGATCGGCTCGCGCCCCTCCCACGCGGTTGCAGCCTGCCCGGACGTCAACACGCGATTGATTCCGAGCTTGATCAGTGCTTCCAGTGCCGCGACAGGATCACGGCAGGCGTCGAACGCGCGATGGAAGGTGAGCTGCAGGTCCGGTGCCGTATCGCGGAGCGCTCCGACCAGGCGGTCGTCCACGTCACCATCGGCGGTCAGCGCGCCGATCACCGCACCAGGGGCGCCCAGGTCACGGGCGTGCCTCAGGTCCGCGACGGTGACTGCGGCGTCGGCGGCGTCGTAGACGAATCCGCCACCGCGCGGCCGGATAATCGGGAAGACCGGGATGGTGAGTTGTTCCAAGGCGAGCAGCAGGGTGCCGTGACTCGGTGTTGTGCCGGCATCGGCGAGGTTGTCGCAGAGTTCGACACGATCGGCCCCGCCGCCCTGGGCGTTGAGCGCAGAGGTGAGGGTGTCGACGCAGGCTTCGATCAACAACGAGAGACGAGAGACGAGCAAGAAGGAGAGACGAGAAACGAGAGACGAGAGACGAGACAGCCCAGGCCACGGGCAAGGCAACCCTCTTGTGCCGCGTTTCTCGTCTCTCGTTTCTCGTCTTTCCCGATCATGTGCTAGCGGCCGAGACCGTTTTGGGCCGGAACGCCACCGCAAAGACCACCAGGATCGCAGCCGCCCCGATGGCCGGCACCATCCAGATCGCGTGCCAGTTGTGCTGGTTCTGGCCGACGAGGTAGGCGTCCACCACGCGTCCCGAAACGAACGCCCCAATGAAGTACCCGACGCCGTTGGTGAGGAAGTTCAGGAATCCCTGGGCGGCGCCGCGAATGCGAACACCTGCCCGTTCGTCGGTGTAGATCTGCCCGGCGACGAAGAAGAAGTCATAGCAGATGCCGTGCAGTACGATGCCGAGGAGGATCATCCAGTAGTACGAACCGGCATTGCCATGCGCGAACGCAAAGTACCGCAGCGACCACGCGCCCATGCCCACCAGCATGATCCCTTTGATACCGAGTCGTCGCAGCAAAAGCGGCAGCGCCAGCATGAACAGCAATTCCGACATCTGCCCGAAGCTCTGGATGAACGCTGGGTGCTGCACGCCGATCTCGGTGAGGAACGGATTGGCGAAGCTGTAGTAGAACTGCAGCGGGATGCAGAGCAGGAAGGAGCCGACGCAGAACATCAGGAACGAGCGGTCCTTGAGCAGTCCCAGCGCGTCGAGGCCGAGGGCGTCGCGCACGGTGAACGGCGTGCCGGCAGCCCTGGGCGGAGTATGTGGCAGCGTGAGCGAGAAGCCCGCCATCAACAGGGACGCCCCGGCGGCCAACTGCATCGGCGTCGCAAGCGCCTCCGCACGGAGTACCAATCCCACAACGACGCCGGCGACGATCCAGCCAAAGGTTCCCAGCACGCGGATCATCGGAAAATCGCGGGTCGGGTCGGCGACGTGATGAAAGGCGATCGAGTTGGTGAGCGACAACGTTGGCATGTAGCAGAGCGCGTAGAGGATCAACAGCGGATAGAACGAACTGAACGTGGTTTGCATCGACAGCAGTAGCATGAGGCCTGCGCCGATCAGGTGCAGCAGCGCCAACATGCGTTCCGAAGCGAAGAACCTGTCGGCAACCATGCCGACGAAGAACGGGCTCACCAGGGCCGCGATTGCCGTTGCCATGTAGGCATAGCCGACCTGCTGGCCCGTGAACTGCCGTGTGCGCAGGAGGTATGTCGCCATGGTAACGAACCAGCTCCCCCAGATGAAGTACTGGAGGAACATCATCAACTGCAGTCGAAGGCGCGGGCTCATGAGAAATCCTTGATACGGATAGCGCGGAACCAGACCCTGCCGCCATGAGATTGCAGGCCGAGGTGGCCGCGGCGCGACTTCCCGAAGGTGAGCCACTGCTTGAACTTGCTGGCGGCCACGTTGGCCTTGAACGCCCTGGAATCAAAGTTGACGTCCACCACCTTCACCCCGTTCAGCCACTGCTGCACCTTGCCGCCGTGTGCAACGATGCGTACCTGGTTCCACTCGCCGACCGGCTTGACCAGCTCGATCGGCGATGGATAGAGGGCGTACAGCGAGCCGGCAGCGGTGAGCGGCGACTTGCCGTCGGGATGGCCAGTGTTGTCGAGCAACTGCATCTCCGGTGCGTTCTCGTAGATCTCGGCGGTGCCCTCATTGGCCCAGTAGAAGATGCCGCTGTTCGCGCCCGGCGCGACCTTCCATTCCAACTCCAGCTCGAACGAGCTGTATTGCTGGTCGCTCACCAGGTCGTGCGCGCTGCCGTCGGTACGCACCGCCCCGGCGTCAACGGTCCAACCCGACGTCACGCCGTTGGCCTGCTTGTAGGTGTGCCATCCGGCGAGCGTGCGACCGTCGAACAGGGGCATCCAGCCACCGCGAGTGCTGTCACGGCCGATCGCCCCGGTGTCGCGGGTGCGCTGCGTATTGCCACCGCACGCGCCAATCAACACCGCGAAGGTGGCCGCGGCGAGTGGCGCGAACGCGCGTCGAATCATGGCAGGACCTCGGATCGACAAAGAAACCAACGTGATGGGATGCCGAAGGTTAGGGTCAGTGGCGCGGTGACGGAAGGCCCTTCGCAGCGTCTACCAATACCCCTACCGCGTCGAACGGCACCGGACGCAGGCCACCGTAGCCGTCGCGACCGCTGCGTCGACGCACTTCGGCGAGCGTCGAGTCGGTGCTCGCCTGCCACGCCGCGCTCGGCGGTTGCTTCCGGGCAATGAAGTCGAGGGCCTGACCGCCGATCTGTCCGAGTTGGCGCAATGCGCCAGCCACGGCGGCGGCGTCACCTGCCGCCGGGAGTTCATTCTGAATCGCGGCGAGCCGAGCCTGAAGGCCAGCCATCCGGGTGAAATCGTTCCGGAGTGAGGCGGCGGCTGCGGCATCTCCTGCGGCCGCACGACGCGCCCGATCGGACATGTTCCAGGTCGCGCGAGGATCGGCGACCGCAGCGTCGATCAGGCGCGTGTGCGGTACCGGTTGAGTGCGCCCACTGCCGCCGAAGTCCTGCGGGCGGATGTAGTCGAGCAGCGATTCGAAGAGGGCGGTCGAATCGCCGCCCAGATGCCGCACGGCGCGCACGACGTGTTCTTCGTGGCGCAGACCGACCTCACTGAGGCGCCGCGATGTGACGTCGAGGCGGCGATACATGTCGGCGATGTCGACCACGCTGCCAGGTGACCAGAAACGCTCGGCGATTGTGGCCAGACGTGGCCAAATGCGCGAGGCGAGCGTTTCGGTGACGACATACTCGCCCCACATGCAGGCTTCGCCGCCGAGGACCAGCGCTTGCTGCTCCGGGGTCAGGTCGGTGTTCGCGGGAATCGGGTCCGGCAGGTAGAAGTCAGACGCCGGCTTCATGTGGTCGATGTAATACGGCGCCGACAGGATGCCGCGGAAGCCGGCCTTGGCCGAGGCGGCCAGCGCGGTGGAACTGCGCCAGGATTGGATCACCGCCGACGTCGGCAGGTCCGGCTGGAAGATTTCGTCCCAGCCCACCGGAATCCTGCCGTGCTGCTGCACGATCGCGACGAGCCTCCTGTTGAACGCGGTGTGCAGCGCCACTTCGTTGGCGATGCCGTGGTCCCTCATGTACGCTTGAATCGTGGCACTTTCCCGCCACTGCTTCGGGTCCACCTCGTCGCCGCCGACGTGCCAGTACTGGTCGGGAAAGAGCGTGGAGATCTCGCCGATGAACGCGTCGAGAAACTGGTACGTCGACTCGCGCGTGGGATCCATGGTCGGTTCGAAGGTTCCCCATGTGCGCGCGATGGCGAACGGCCCGGCGCCCGCGGCGAGGTGCGGATAGCCCACGAACCAGGCGCTCGAGTGCCCGGGAACGTCGAACTCCGGCACGACGCGAATGCCGCGATCCGCGGCGTACGTCACGATCTCACGAAGCTGATCCTGCGTGTAGTACATCGAATCGGAACCAAACTGCTGCAGCCGCGGGTAAATGCGACTCTCAACGCGGAACCCCTGGTCGTCGGACAGGTGCCAGTGAAACACGTTGAGCTTGACCATCGCCATACCGTCGAGGAGGTGCTTGATGACGTCGGTGTCCTCGAAGTGACGCGATACGTCGAGCAGCAAACCGCGCCAGCGAAAGCGTGGCGTGTCGCGGATCTCGGCGCCCTGGAGGTACCACCCGTGCGAGTCAGCGTCCTGCAGCTGCAGCAACGTCTCGAGCCCGCGAACTGCTCCGACCACCGTCGCCGCTACCAGTGTCGCCTGATTGGCCGTAACGTTCAATTCGTACGACTCGTCTTCTGCCAGGTCGGGCGTGGCAAACCCCTGGCCGGCGACGTCGATGACGAGAGAGGCGTTGCGATCGCTGCCGTACTGGCGCGGGAGCGGGACGCCGAGCCGCAGCTCGAGGCGGGTGACCGCGCGGGTGATGGCGCGCTCGAGTCGCGGATCGCGGTAATTCACCAAGGCGACGGTGATGCTGCTGTCCAGTCGCAGTCGCCCGGGCGTGAGCGCGACGGACGCCGGCACCGGCATCATGGTGTGGCCGAGGGGAGCCTGGGCAGTCAATGCCGGGGCGATGGCAAGAACCGCGGCGAGCTGGATCAGAACACGCATGGGCAGGTCAACTGAAAAGGACGGTCGAAAGATGGCCGGTCGCGCGTCCCAGGAGAAAGGTCCACCGGAATATCTTTCGACCTCGGGCGGCAGGCCAGCTTGACTGCCCGGCGCAACGTCGGCGCCGGCTGTAGTCGAACTGGCCCACCACGCGGGACCGTTGATCAACGCTTCTTCTGGAGTCGCAACGATGAATCGCCCAACGCACTTTGAGATCCACGCCGGCGACCCGGAGCGCGCGATCAAGTTCTACACCACGGTGTTTGGTTGGCAGTTCCAGAAGTGGGACGGCCCGATGCCGTACTGGCTGGTCAACACGGGTGAGGGACCCGGGATTAACGGCGGCATGGTGCCCCGTCGCGGGCCGGCTCCTGCCGACGATCAGCCGGTGAACTCCTACCCGACCACAATGAAGGTCGCATCGTGTGACGCGACCGTCGCCGCGATCACCGCGAATGGTGGTACGATCGCCCTGCCGAAGCACGCCATTCCGGCGATGGGCTGGTTGGCGTTTGCCAAGGACACCGAGGGAAACCGCTTCGGTGTGATGCAGGACGATCCGACGGCCAGGTAGCCATGCGCATCACCGCTCTCAATATCTATCCGATCAAGGGATGTCGCGGTGTGCCGCTCGCGGCCACCGCGGTCGATCGGCTCGGTCTTGTCGGCGATCGGCGCCTGATGCTGGTCGATGCAGAGAATCGGTTCATCAGCCAGCGAGAAGTTGCCGCGCTGGCGACACTGGTGCCGGCGCTTGAGGGCGGTGCCCTCATGGTGGCCGCACCGGGCCGCGAATCGATCCAGCTCCCGATCGATCCTGATGGATCGCCGCGCGAAGTGCGGGTCTGGCGGGATCACGGCATCATGGCTGCCGATCAGGGCGACGCAGCGGCGCGCTGGTTCTCCGCCGCGATCGGTGCACCCTGCCGGCTCGTCGCGTTCGGCAGCCAGGCACGAAACCCGATCGATCCGGAATATTCGTTACTCGCTGCGGCCGAAACAGCGTTTACCGATGGCTACCCGATCATGGCGGCATTGCAGGAATCGCTCGATGACCTGAACGCGCGCCTCGCCGAACCGGCGCCGATGGAGCGGTTCCGGCCCAGCGTGGTGATCAGCGGCGCGCCGGCATGGAGTGAAGACGACTGGATGGCGATGACGCTTGGGCCGCTCGACTGCGACGCCGTCAAGCCGTGTGCCCGCTGCGTGGTCACCACCACCGACCAGATCACGGGCGCGCGCCACGCGCGACAGGAACCACTGCGCACACTCGCCACCTTCCGCACCATCCCCGGTCTCGGTGCCATCTTCGGGCAGAACATCGTGCCGCGCGGCACGGGTGTGCTCCACGTCGGCGATGCCGTCGAGCTGATGTGACGGAACGGCTCTACTACCGCGACGCCACGTTGCTCGATTTCCAGGCCAACGTGATGGAACACGTGGGCGACGCGCAGCATGTCGTCCTCGATCGCACCGCGTTCTATCCCACGTCCGGCGGACAACTGCACGACATCGGCGGGCTCGGCGCGGCACGCGTCGTTGACGTCATCGATGCAGCGGATCGAATCATCCATGTCACCAGTGCACCGGTGCCACTCGGGCCGGTTCGCGGGGCGGTGGACGCGGTGCGGCGCCGCGACCACATGCAACAGCACAGCGCGCAGCATCTTCTCTCGGCACTGGCGGCGGACCACCTGAAGTGGGAAACCGTCAGCGTGCACTTCGGCGCGGAACACTCGACAATCGAGTTCGCGACTGCATCAATCTCCGATCGACAACTCACCGAACTGGAACGATGGGCGAATGACGTGGTGGCGGAAGCACGGGCGGTGACAGTCAGCTTTGAAGACGCGGCAGCTGCGGATCAGGCCGGGTTGCGCAAGACGTCGGGGCGCACTGGCGAGATTCGCGTGGTCACGATCACCGACATCGATCGCAGTGCCTGTGGCGGTACCCACGTGTCGCGCACCAGCGAAATCGGTTCGGTGCTGTTGCTCGGCGTCGAGAGCGTGCGCGGCAACAGCCGCGTCGGTTTTCTGGCCGGCGAACGCGTGCTGACGCGCGCCCGCGCGAGCGACAGCACACTCACGGCGCTTGCGCGCGAACTCGGCTGTGCGGTCGGCGACCTCGAGACGCTGGTGCCGGCGCGACAGCTGGAGTCGAAGGTGACGCGCGAGCAGGTGGTCAAGCTGGAGCAGGAGGTCGCGGTATCGCGCGTTCGCGCGCTGTACCAGGCGACTGCTCCCGGCACTGATGGTGTGCGGCGGATCGCGCATCGTGGCCAGGAGGAATCGGCGGCCCTGTTGCGCGCGATGGTGCAGGCGACCGTGCCGCTCGAGCGGGCGCTTCTGGTGGTGATTGGCCGGTCGCCACCGGCGATCTACGTCGCGACCAGCAACGACAGCGGCATCGATGCCGGGGCGAGGCTCAAGCCGGCGCTCGCGACGGTGGGCGGCCGGGGTGGTGGGTCACCGCGGGTGGCGCAGGGGACGGCGGCGTCGGGCGAGGCACTCGATCAGGTTGCGGCGCAGGTGCTCGATGCCTGATCCGATGCTCGCTCGCTTGCTCAACCACCTCCTCTGGGCGGACGAGCGGACCGCACGCGCGCTCGCGTCACTCGCGACGCCTGACGGTGACCTGGCCAGGCGGTACGCCCACATCGTCGGTGCGGAGGCGGTGTGGTTGGCGCGGATCAACGGCGCGCCCGCCGACGTTTCGCCTTGGCCAGAGCTCGATGTCGCCGGCTGCCAGGCATTGGCTGAACGCAATCACGCTGGACTTCGCGCGCTCGCGACGTCGCTCACGCCAGGCGAACTGGCCCGGACGATCAGCTATACCAACACCACGGGCGCGTCATTCACCAACACGGTGGAAGCGATCCTGCACCACGTCGTGATGCACGGGATGTATCACCGCGGGCAGGTGGCGCTCGGGGTCCGGCAAGCGGGAGGCACCCCCTTGGCAACAGACTTTATCGCATTTCTGCGTGAGGCGGAGGCACCGGTTCGGCATTAAGTTGCGGCATGACCCCGACCCACAGCTTCACGCCGTGATACGCTACGAAGTCACCCTCGAGTGCTCCGAGAGCAACGCGCCGGCACTCGAGCAGTGGATGCGGAATACCCACATTCCGCACATGCTCGATACCGGCTGTTTTGTCGCCATCCATTTCGACCGCTCCGATGGCCGCTTTCGAACCGTATATCAAGCGGCGTCCCAGCCGCAGCTTGATCGCTATCTCACCGAACACGCCGACCGGATGCGTGGCCACTTTCACCAGCACTTTCCCGACGGTGTCGCGCTGTCACGGGAGACCTGGGAGCAGCTGCAGAGCTGGACTCTGGCGTGAACGGTCCGTTCGTGCTGATCGGCGACCCGGTGCCTCCCCCCGGCATCACCGAAATCGCGGCACTCGCCGACCTCGCTTGGGCGTTTCACCGCTCCTTCCGACACTACGCCCCGACCCCACTCCGCCGACTCGATCAATTCGCGCATGAACTTGGGCTCGCCTCACTGCTACTCAAGGATGAATCGTCGCGATTCGGGCTCAACGCCTTCAAGGGGCTCGGCCCATCGTTCGCGATGCACCACTGGCTGGCAACGCACGAGGTGGCCGACGCAGCGGTGTTCACGACCGCAACTGACGGCAACCACGGCCGCGCCGTCGCCTGGATGGCGCGGCAGCTTGGGTTTCGTGCCGTGATCTTCATGCCGACGTACTCGGTTCCTGCGCGGGTCGCAGCGATCCAGAACGAAGGCGCCAAGGTGGTGCTGGTGGACGAAGGGTATGATGCCGCTGTCCAACTCGCGCTGAATGCCGCGGCAAGCCATGGCTGGATTGTGATTCAGGACATTGCCACCGACAGTTACCGCGACGTGCCGGCCTGGATCGGCGCGGGGTACTGGACGATGGCCCGCGAACTCGAGCCGGCGGTGCATGGCGCTGAGCGCGCCGAGATCGATATCGTGTTGTTGCACGCCGGCGTGGGTACCTGGCCCGCGGCGATGGTACAGTACTATTGGCACCGGTACGGGGCACGACGGCCGCGGCTCGTTGTCGTCGAACCGACCGACGCGGCGTGCGTGCTCGAGTCCGTGCGCGCGGGCGCCCCGACCCGAGCGACCGGTTCGCTCCGTACCATCATGGCGGGGCTCAACTGCGGCTATCCGTCCACGACAGCGTTCGAAGTGCTTCGGCGGAGTGTCGATGCGTTCGTCGCCATTCCCGATCTGTGGGCGGAGCGGGCAATGCGTCGCTTGGCAACGCCGGGGCCTGATGAGCCGGTGATCGTTTCGGGCGAGTCGGGTGCTGCCAGCGTCGCCGGGCTGATGGCCTTAATGCAGGATCCGGCGTATGAAGCCGTCCGCAGGCATATTGGATTGGGATTGGATTCACGAGTACTGGTCTGGTCCACCGAGGGTGCCACCGATCCGGCCGGTTGGCAGCGGATCGTCGGGCGACCGGTTTCACCGTAGTGTGTCGCGCGTCAGGCCGGCGCTCGGTATGGCCTCCCGATACGACTGCGGCGCGGGATGCAGCCAAACCGACCCGTGACCTGACACCCACGGAAGGAGAACGCCGTGACCGAAGACCTGCGCTACCCCGTTGGAAAATTCGCGGCCCCGGTGGCGTGGAATCCTGCCGACGTGCCACGCTGGCGCACCGACCTGGCCGAGCTGCCGGCGCGAATGCGCGCGGCGGTCAGCGGGCTCACCGACGAGCAACTCGACACCCCATATCGCGACGGCGGCTGGACCGTTCGGCAGACGGTGCATCACGTCGCCGATTCACACCTGAATGCATACTGTCGTTTCCGGCTCGCGCTGACCGAAGATGCGCCGACGATCAAGCCGTACCTCCAAGCGCTCTGGGCCGAACTCCCTGATGCCCGCACGTTGCCGGTCGCTCCGTCCCTTGGCCTTCTCGACGGCCTGCACAACCGCTTGATTGCGCTGATCGATACGATGACATCGGCGGAATGGCAGCGTGGCTTCGTGCACCCCGAACATGGCCGCACGATGACCCTGTGGCAGGCGGCGGCACTGTACTCCTGGCACAGCACGCATCACGTGGCGCACATCGCCAATCTCCGGACGCGGAACAAATGGGCCGCATGACGCGCATAGTGCGAGAATGGGTCGGTTTGGCCGCGCATACGGCGCCGCAGTTGCGCCGGGCGGGCCAAACCTGCCGGCGCTCCGCACTGTTGGTAGTGACGGTCGCCGTCGCCACTTTCCCATGGCACGCCTCGGAACTCGGACACAGCCCGCGGAGCAATTGGAGCGCGCCGCAAACCCTTGTCTATCGAGATTCGGCAGCGTTTCGCGGCGCGTGGATGCAGCTGTTTCCCGCGCCGTCGCTGCGACCGGCGCTTCCCGCGATCGATTTTGCCAAGTACCGCGTAGTCATCGTGGCGTCGGGGAGCCGCCCAACGGGTGGCTACCGATTGGCGCTCGACGAAGGTCACGTTGTCGGAGACACGGCACTCATCGGCATCACGGCGTTCACTCCCCCTGCGGGGTGTGGCGTCACACAGGAGCTCACCGCGCCTGCGGTCGCGATCGCCGTGCCCAGTTCACCGACCGGCTTTCGAATTACCACCCGTGCGCGCCCCGACACCGTGCGCTGTAACTGACGACCTCGAGCCTGGAGCAACTGAATGGAACGGCAGACCGTAGACGGGATCGGTGGTGTGGTGCTCTTCGCCGATCACGCCGACTCACTCGCCCAGTGGTACGAAAAACATCTCGGCATCTTCTTCACTCGGGAGCCGGGAAGCCATGAGTGGTGGTGCGAGCTGGGCAACGCGGCGTTCGCCATCCATCAGACCAAGCATCCGCTGGGCCACGACCGCCGATTGGTCGAGATCACCTGGCGCGTCGCCAACCTGGACGACTTCGTCGAGCAGCTCGTCGACCTCGGTGTCACCGTTGACGAACGCCAGGAAACGGCCGACGGTGACTACGCCTGGTTCGACGATCCGGAAGGGAACCGGATCGAGCTCTGGCAGGAGAAGGACGAGTAGCCGCCAGGGCTTCCCCAGCCGGCTCTTGTCCGGATAGTCGCTTCGCAGCTGTCCGGTCGCCTCGATCATCACCTCAATGCCGGGTTCCGCAAAGGCACTCACGCCCACGACGGTGAGGGCGGGGGGTGCGGCATGATCGCGGCCCTCGAGGACCTCCCGCCGGATTACGGCGACCTTCGCCGGCGTCAGGTCACGCACATACACAGTGGCCCGGACGACGTCTCCCGGCACTCCCCTGGCGGCACGCATGACCGCGCCAGGATTGGCGAGGACTTGCCGGGTTTGGACGGCGAGGTCGCCCGCGCCGATCAGCGTGCCAGTGGAGTCGAGCGGGACGATCGCCGAGACGTAAACGGTGGAGCCGATCCGGACCGCATGGGGGAGCCCCTCCAACACCGGTACGTCGGGGGCGATGATCTGCTGGGGCGCGCGAGGCGCCGTCCTCCGATGTACGTGGCCGGGCACGCCGGGGTTGCGCACGGCCAGATCCGGCCGTTCCAAAGCCGGAAGTCGCCGCCGCCGGCACGAGATCCGGGTCGGGGACCGGAAGGACCCGGACGGCCTGGGGCTGGCCGATCGGCGGCCGCCTGTGCATCGTTCGGGGCGCCAATCGTCTAATAGTGCGTCGACCCGACCAACGGAGGATCCATATGCGGAAGACAATTTTGGCCCTGCTCGGCGCTGGCGCACTCGCGGGCTGCGTTAGCAAGAAGAAGTATGACGACCTGGTGCTCGAGCAGCAGCGGGTCACGCAGGAGAAGGACTCGCTTGTCACCGACGTGCTGGCGACCACCCAGATGATGGCCGACATCAACTCGGATCTCGTTGCCGTGAAGGGTCTCGGCGTGAGCCCGGTCTCGACCGGCGATCGCCCCCTGAGCGGCAAGGCCGAAGATCGCGCGGTGATGCTTGGCAAGGTTCGCGAAGTACTCGCGCGCCTCAACGCCGCCGAGCAGGCCGTCACCGCCGGCAAGAAGCGGATCGCGTCGATGTCGACGGCGCACGCGACCGAGAAGAAGATGCTGACTGATCAACTCAACTCGTTCCAGGCAACGATCGATGGCCTCAAGGCTGCCGCGCTGCAGCAGGAAGCGATGATCACCCAGCAGAAGCAGCAGATCACCACGCTGGCGGGCCGGGTCGACACGCTGACGCAGGAATCGGCAGTGCTCAGCACCGAGAAGGCCGCCGTGAAGGACACGCTGGCTCACGTGATCGATCAGGACAACACGGTGTACTACGCGGTTGGTACCAAGGACGAGTTGCTCAAGCGCGGCATCGTCGTGAGCGAAGGGACCAAGTTCCTGGTGTTCGGTGCCAAGACCATCGAGCCGGCACGCGAACTCAAGCCCGAGTTGTTCCAGCGACTCGATCGTCGCCGCGATACGGTGCTGACCGTGCCGGAGCCGACCAAGGAATACAAGATTGTCACCCGGCAGAGCCCGACGTACCTGACCACGAATGTACTCCGCGACGGCCGGCTGAAGGGTGACCTGCATGTGACGTCGCCGTCGTTCTGGGATGCAGGGAAGTACCTGATCCTGGTGCGTGACTGAGAAGCGCCTCCGGTAACAGGTAAGCGGTAAGAGGGGGCCCCGGTGACCGGGCGCTCCCTCTTACTTTTCCCCTCTCACGTCTCAGAGGTTCACATGTTGAAGCTGCGTTCCAGTGTCGCCGTCATCGTTCTCATCGCCGGTGTGACGCTCACGGCGTGGCGGAGCGGGTCCACTCCACTGCCGGCGATGCGTGTCGTGAAGTCACGCTCGTGCGGTTGCTGTGCCAAGTGGACCGAATACATCCAAAAGGCCGGATTCACGGTCACCGTGGATAACCAGGACGAGTTCACCGCGCTCAAGCGCGCCAACGGCGTCACGAAGGAACTGGAATCATGCCACACGGCGTTCGTCGGCGGGTACGTGATCGAGGGACATGTGCCGGCAGACCTGGTCAAGAAGCTGTTGGTGGAGAAACCGGCAGGGGTGAAGGGACTCGCCGCACCCGGCATGCCGGCGAGTGCGCCGGGGATGGACATGCCGGGCCAGCACTACACCATCTATTCGTTTGATGCGCAGGGACACTCGAAGGTCTACGCGCAGCGGTGAGTTAGGCGCTAGGAGCTGGGTGCTAGACGCTAGACGCTAGGCGCTGACGGCTGGCTGGCCCGCAACCTCGCCCGCGCCGTCTCGATAGTCGCCCTCACTTGCTGCTTCAGCTCCTGCTGATTAACGCCGGCCGTCGGAATCGGCTCCAGCACCTCGACCACCGCGGTCGCAGCATTGATCCGCCAATCGTGCCGCGCAATCGCGTTGCGCGTGCCGTGAATCGCGAGTGGCAGGATCGGGACGCCGGTTTCTATTGCGAGTCGAAACGCGCCATCCTTGAACGGCAGCAGCTCGCGGGTTGGCGACCGGGTTCCTTCGGGGAAGAAGATCACCGACACATGGTGGGCGAGCCGTTCACGGCACGCCGCCATTGCCAGCTTGGCGCTCGTCGCCCGACCACGCTTCACGCCGACATCTCGTGCTCCCCACATCGACCAACCAAGCACCGGGATCCACATGATCTCGATCTTGCTGAGCCACTTCATCTCCCACGGGAGGAGGCAGAGCAGGAGCATGTCGGCAAAGGATTCATGGTTGGCAACGACGATGTAGGGCAATCGCGGGTTTGACGGCAACGTGCCACGCACGGCAAAATGCCAGCGCGGCGTCAGGCGCACAGTCATCGCACCGGCCTGCCGGAAGAGCCGCCCACCGACGTAGTTCATCCGGTCAAACGGCCAACCGACGATGCGCCACAGCAAGATGACCGGCATGAACAGGAGGAGGCAGGCTGCGAGCACGAACCAGGTCCAGAGGGCGGCGATCACATTGCGAAGCGCTGTCAACGCGGCGGGCATGGCGAAAAGCTAACCGCCACGCCACGCGCTAGGCACGAAGCGCCCGCATCGCTTCCGGGGTGCCGATCATTTCCAGGGCGTGCCACGCGGTGGTTCGGACGTCGACCTTGGCATGGCGAAGCAGATGGGCGAGGAGCGGCACCGCCAGTACCATCCGCTTGCGCCCGACTACTTCAGCGGCGTCTCGGACCAGCTCGGTGCGCTCGTTGCCCAAGGCTTCGACGATCGTCGCGTCGCAATCGCGACAGGCAACGAGCGCATCGATGTATGCGCGGCGTTCGTGCGGCCCCGGTGCTCCGTTGAGCGCGCCGAGGAGTGCCGCGGCGCCGTCGTGGCTGAGGATGCCCAGGGCCCGGGAGATGATCGCGGGGGAGCCAGGCTTCGGGATCAGGCGCGCCATGGTGTCGAGGACGTCAGCGGGCACGACGCGACGACGCTCCCGTACGACGATAGCGCGCAGTTCGCTGTCCTTGTCTTGCGCCAAGTCGTGAATCTGCAACAACGTCTCTGCCAGTCCGTGATAGTCCGCGCGGCCGCGCGCGCGTTCCGCCGCCTGCAGCAACGGGTCCAGCTGGGCGGTGAGTTCGGCGAGCGCCACCTTGTGCGGATCGGTGACGCGTGCCGGGTCGAGACTCGACGAGCCCCCGCGCAGGCCAGGAAGCTCGAACAGGGATTGGCGCAGATCCCCTTCGGCCGCCGCTCCACTGCTGCCGGCAACAACGGCTTCGTGAACGGTGAACCGCAGTACATCGCGGAGATCATCCACCGAGCCGTAGAGGCCGGGCGCCGAGGCGTACAGCTCGACGACGTCGCGCCACTGGCTCGTCGTGAGTGCCGGTGGCAGCGTGAGGCGGGCCGTGTGATGGTCCACCAGCGCATGTCGGATCACGGCGGTGCCGGGGGCTTCGAGCGAGAGCGGGGTGCCGTTGATCCGCAGGTCGTCGCCGAACACTTCAAAGTTCACGGCGGCGCCCTCAGTGGCCCGGATCAACAGGCCCACCGTGCGGTCGACTTCCTCGGCGTCAGAGAGTGAGGAGCGGACCTGATAGATCGCGGCTGCGAACAGTGCCGCTACTGGTACCGACATCGGGTCCTCCGTCTTCAACGTGACCGCAGCGTGCGGGCGACCTCGTCCCGACGGTCGCTGCCCGGGGAAAGTCCCAGTGCCAGTGCGACTGCCAGAGCCGCTGGCCGAACCATTCGCTCATCATCTATGACGCTCCGGATCGGACCGTCATGCACGACCTGCCCATGTTCGAGCACCATACCACGTTGTAACGCTTCGTGCGCGAAGGTCGCGTCGTGCGTGATTGCCAGGACCGTCCTGCCGCGGCGGACCCGTTCCCTGACGACGCGAATGACCAGCTCGCGCGAAGTGAAATCGAGCGCCGCGGTCGGCTCGTCGAGCAACACCAGCTCCGGGTCCGCCGCGAGAATCGCCGCCAGGGCGACCAGCCGGCGCCGCGGCAGCGGGAGATCGTACGGGTGCTCTTCTGCAGTTTCGGTCAGACCGAGCTCGGCGAGTACCGCTGCGACCGCGGCCTCGATCCGGGAAGCGCTCCAGCCAGCCAGCCGGGGGGCGAGGGCGCATTCCGTCCGGACCGACGCCGCGAAGAGCTGGCGCTCGGGCTGCTGGAAGAGGAAGCCAGCCCGTGGGGAGAAGTCCTCGGGGTGCCGACCCGCGGTCCGTGCGCCAAGGGTGGTCACCGTACCGCTGGTCGGCTGCTCGAGCGCCATGCCGAGGCGCAGGAGGGTGGACTTGCCGGCGCCATTGGCGCCGAAGAGGCCGACCGCCTCGCCCGGGTGGATTTCGAAGCTGACGTCGTCGAGGACGCGCGGGCCGTCGCCGTAGGCGAACCTGACATTGCTCATCTGCAGGGACGGCTGCCTGGGGACGCGGCGCGCTCCGAGGCTGGCGTCGGTGGCGATGCCGGTCGCATCCGCGGCGACCGCAGTATCGCCCACCGACGCCAGCCTCGGTGCTCCCGCCGTGCGCGCTGGCGCGCCGGAAATCGTTTGGAGCAGTTGCCTGCGGGTGAGCGGTCGGAGGGCAGGGATTCCTGCATCGTGTGCAAGTGTTGCCGCGTCCGTGGTGCCGGACCCGGTGGCGAGGATTGCGTCGCCAGCGAGCAGATCCGTCGGGTCGCCATCGAGGACGATGCGTCCATGTTGCATCACGATCATCCGGTCGGCAACTTCGAGCATCGCGTCGGCATCGTCGCACGCGACCACGACGGTCGCGCCGGCAGCAGCCCGGGCACGAAGCAGCTGTTGCACGTGGCGGGCGCTGGCGTGATCGAGCGCGGAGAACGGTTCGTCCAGCAACCATGCCCGAGGCGACGCGGCGAGCAGTGATGCCAGCAGCAGCCGTTGCGTTTCGCCGCCCGACAGCGAGTCGGGGGCTCGTGCGGCGAGATGGTCCAGGCGTAGCTGTTGCATCGCACTGGCCACCGCGAGAACGATCTGTTCGCGCGGTCGACCGAGGTTCATCGGGCCCACGGCGATCTCGTCGCGCACCGTCTTCGCGATGCCGCTGATCTGGAGTGACGGTGATGGACCGAGATAGGCGATACCCTGACTCAGCGGCGTGGTCAGCGACACATCCGCGTCGTCGCAGAGGACCGTTCCCTCGCGGTCGCCGCCGGTGAGGCGCGGCGAGAGTCCGGCGAATGCGAGCAAGAGCGTGCTTGTTCCGCTGCCGAGCGCACCGGTGAGCCAGGTGACCTCGCCCGGGGCGATGTCGATGTCCACGCCGTCGATGGCCCACTGTTCCTGGGCTGGATAGCGGACGCGAAGGCCGCGGGTAGCGAATCGCATCAGCCGCGAATGCGCCATGCAATGGCTGCAGCGACGACGAGCAACACCAGCCAACGCACGGTGCGATCCATCGCCGTGTCTCGCGGCGGATCGATGACGGTACGCGGACCGGTGATCATCAGGCCGCGCGTTTCGAGCGCGAGGGCACGGTCGTCCGCTTCGGTGAGTGATGCGAGGAGTAACGGGAAGACCAGAGCCGGAACCGCACGCATCCGAGCGGCCACTGATCCCGTGACCCGCACGCCGCGGGTGCGCTGTGCCTCGCGCAGGCGTCGCGCCTGTTCGCCGAGTCGGTGGGCGGCATCGAGTGTGGCCACCAACAGGAAGGCGAAACCGAACGGCCAACGCCGAGCGATCGCCGCTTGCAGGAAGCGGTGCGGATCAAACACGCGGGCGAATGCGAGCGACGCGGTCGCGATGACGGCCAGGCGGCTCCCCTGGGAGAGTGCCCATTGCAGTCCGGGTTCGGACAGGGTGCCGCCCCACGGAGCGGCGATTCGCGGCGCGTCGCCGAGGACACCCTGCAGCAGGAAGAGCAGCACCCAGATCGGTACCACGGCGACCAGGCCGCGGCGCACGCCGCTGCCGGCGCCGGTCGACCACGCGATGAGCATGGTGCAGAGATAGAGCACCGCGGTCTGCGATGCGGACGGCAACACCAGCGCCAACGCGATGAGTGCCATCGCCACGGCACCGTTGGTGAACGGGTGGGCGCGCTGGGCGAGCGAGCTCATCGCGCCACCGCGCGGGCGGCCAACGGGAAGCGGCCGAGGATCCGCTTGGGGAGTGCTCGCAGGAGGACGCCCACCATGATGATTACGATGGTCTTGTCGAGCACGTCGGTGCCGCTCGACCCGATCGCGACGGCCACGGGCAACGGCAGCCCGACCGATCGCAGCGCCGCCGTCACCCAGGTCACGCCGCCGCCGGTGACGCCGCGAAAGAGGAAATAGGAGATTAACGCCGATGCGGCGCCGCAGCTGAGGCCGGCCGCTACCCCCCAGGCGATCGTCCGCCGGAGCGAGGAGAAACCGCGTCGATTGGTGGCCGCAGCGGCCAACAGGGAGAGCAGCCACTGGATCACCACGAAGGGCAGGTACTGATACCCGGTCAATAGCCCCAACAGGAGTTGACTGACGGTGCCGACCAGGGCACCGGCGGGAAAGCCGACCAGCACCGCGACCAACACCGTCCCGACGGTGTCGAGGAACACGGGCAGCGACAGTTCCTTGACCACGCCACCCAACACCAGGTTGATCGCCACGGCGGCCGGGACGAGCGCGAAAAGACGCGGTGAGATGCGCAAGGTGTGGTTCGCCGGTGTCGGGGTCGGTAGAATGTACCTGCACAGGCGAAAGGATTCCCCGATGCCGGTCCTCGAGAGCGACAAAATCGTCACCCGGTTGCGCGCCGCGTTCAATCACGGGTCAATCGGGCCGCAGCTGCTGGTACTTGCCGCGGAGCTGATCCAGCGCGCGGGTCCGCCGTACACGTCGGTCTACCTGTACCTGCTGCACGGTGAGGAGTTGGTGCTGGCAGCGTTCAGCGGCCGGGAAACCGAGCACACGCGGATTGCCGTTGGACACGGCGTCTGCGGCACCGCCGTCGCGACCGGCGAGGACCAGAATGTCGGCGACGTGCGCGCCCGGGAGAACTACATCGCGTGCAACCTGTTCACCCGCTCGGAACTGGTGGTGTTGATCCGCCGCGGCGCCAGGATTCTTGGCCAGATCGATATCGACTCTGACGTTCCCGATCCGTTCACGGCCGAGGAAGAGCTCGCCGTGCGCCAGGTCGCGGATGCACTGGCGGTGCTGCTCTGATCCGCAGCGTGCGTGGCGTGGATCTCTACGAGTATCGCAGCGGCAACGGCCCGGAGGTGGTCGTGCTGCATGGCGGACCCGGGGCACAGCACGATTACCTGCTCCCCGGATTCGATCGACTCGCGCCCGGCCGCACCCTGGTGTACTACGACCAACGCGGCGGTGGCCGGTCGCCGGTGGGTCGCGACGTGTCAGTCGGCTGGCGTGAACATGTCGACGACCTGGCGGCGTTGCGCGACCTCTGGCGGCTCGATCGGCTGCATCTCTGCGGCTATTCGTGGGGCGGCCTGCTCGCGATGCTCTTTGCCGTGACGTACCCCGAGCGAGTGGCGTCGCTGGCATTGGTATCGCCGGCGCCGGCCGCCCAGCGTGAACGGCTGGAGTTCGAGCAGAACCTGGCGCGCCGCAACGCCACGCCAGAATTGATCGCGGAGCGGGCAGCCCTGCAGGGGAGCGGTCTCCGCTCGAAGGACGTCGCTGCCTACAACCAGCGATTGTTCGAGCTTGCCGTTTCCGGCTATTTCCACGACCCGCGTCGGGCGCGTGAGCTGACACCGTTCCGGATCACCGGGCGCACCCAGCAGGAGGTATGGAACTCACTGGGCGACGATTTCGACCTGCGACCAGCGCTCTCGCGTCTCGACGTGCCGGCGATCGTCGTGCACGGTGACGACGATCCAATTCCACTGCCGACTGCGCGGGCGACGGCCGAGGCACTCCGGGCACCACTGGTGGTGCTACCCGAATGTGGTCACGTGCCGTACGTCGAGGCGGCTGGGGCCTTCGTTGCGGCGCTCGATCCGTTCCTGCCCCGCAAGGCGTGAGCGATGAGCCGTGCCGTGCCGCCGCGACCGCATCCGTTCGAGTTGATGTTCGGAGGATTTCGCGAGGCCCGTTTCCCCGCCATCCGCACGGAGCTTCGTGACGACTCCGACAGCCACGCGTTCCTGCTTGCCGCCGCCGCGCTCGAGTTGATGCGCGAGTTGCGGCCCGACGACGGGTTCGGCGACGCGGTGGACGACTTCGTTGCGCTCGTACATGCCGCCTACCTGTTCTGGCGGGATGGCGAGCACACGGTCGCGCTCGACGAATCCGGGACACGCCAGCTCTGTCATCCTGGGTGGCGTCCCTCCGGTCGAACTCCGCTCGGAGCGACGCCGACGCGGTACATTCAGATCGCACCGCGCCTGGTCTGGGGCCAGCTGGCCGACGAGGAACCGTTCGAACCACTCGATGGATGGTTCACGATTCCCGGCGATACGGAATTGCGGGTAGTTGCCTGCTTTGGCGTGCACGAACAACGGCCGGGCGTGTCGGTGGTGGCCGTCGCGGGTCCGCACCCGGCGAAGGTCGAACGCGACGATGGTACACCGCTCTTCGCGCCGACGATGCCTGGTGGCGACGCCGCGCACTTGCACGCGGTGAGCGGACCTGACGAACTGCTGTTGCTCGGCTGGCGCGTAGCCGCCGGCGAGGAGGTCGCGCGATGACCATGATGGATCGCACTGGCGTGGCGCGCTCGCTCGAGCAGATCGCCTCCTATCTCGAATTCAAGGGCGAGAACCCATTTCGTGTCCGGGCGTTCACCGCCGCCGCCCGCAGCGTGCTCGGCTTTTCCGGCGAACTCGCCGCCGGGATCGCCGACGGATCACTCGCAGAGACCAAGGGAATCGGACCGGCGATCCACCAGATCGTCACCGAGCTGGTGACCACCGGCCGTGCCGGGGTCCTTGAGGAGTTGCGGGCCGATGTTCCGCCCGGCCTCGTCGACATGCTCGCGATTCCCGGACTCGGCGTCGCCAAGATCCGGCAGATTCAGGAAACCCTTGGCGTCGAAACGCTCCCCGACCTCGAGGACGCGGCGCGCGATGGCCGCCTTGCGGCGTTGCCCCGCTTCGGCCAGCGCACCGCCGAGAAGATCCTCCAGGGGATCGCATTCCTGCGCCAGGCAAGCCAGTGGCGGCTCTCGCATCACGCGGCACAGGAAGCTGAGGCCTTCCGCGCGGCGTTCGCCCGGCTGCCACACATCGTCGCCGCGCACACCGCGGGCGAGGTACGCCGTCGCTGCGAGGTGGTGCGCGAGCTGGTCACGGTGCTTGTGGCGGATGTCCCGCCCGAGGATGTCTTTCGCCAGCTCGGCGCCATGCCGGGCGTCAACGAAATCGCCGGCGACGACGAGCGACGGGTCACGCTCCGTTTCGCCGGCGGCGGCAGCGTGCAAGTGGTGATCACGCCGCCGCAAAATCTTGGCGCGGTGCTGCTCCAGGCGACCGGCAGTGAGGCACATCTCGCGGCGCTGGCGAAGCACGCGACGGACCACGGCTTCAACCTCGCCGGTACGGCGCTCTGGCACGGGAGTCGTTTCGTGCCGACGCCGACCGAACAGTCGTTGTACGCAGCACTCGACCTGCCGTGGATCCCGCCCGAATTGCGCGAAACCGGCGAGGAGGTCGGCCGTCCGGTGCCGCATCTGGTCGAGCGCGCCCAGCTGCGAGGATTTCTCCACTGTCACACCGGTGCATCCGACGGCAGCAACTCGGTCGAGCAGATCGCCCAGGCCTGTCAGGCGGCCGGGTATCAGTACGTCGGAATCACCGACCACTCGCGTGCGGCCGCATATGCCGGTGGCCTGTCGGCCGAGGCCGTGGGGAAGCAGTGGCAGGAGATCGACGCGGTCAACACCACGCGGTCGGGATTTCGCGTACTCAAGGGGATCGAAAGCGACATCCTGGTCGACGGTGCCCTGGACTACCCCGACGAGGTGCTCGCCGGATTCGACTTCATCATCGGGTCGATCCACTCCCGCTTCAACCTCAGTCGCGACGAAATGACCGAGCGCGTGTGCCGTGCCATGGACTCACGGTATCTCACGATCCTCGGCCACCCGACCGGGAGGCTGCTGCTATCGCGCGAGGCGTACCCGATCGATCTCGACCGGGTGTTCGCGAAGGCGGCGGAGACCGGTGTTGCGATCGAAATCAACGCCGACCCGCATCGGCTCGACCTCGACTGGCGCGTCCTCACCGACGCCCGAGCGCGCGGGGTGACAATCTCGATCGGCGCCGATGCCCACAATATCGCCGGGCTGGCCAACGTCGAGTTCGGTGTCGGTATCGCCCGCAAAGGTGGCCTCGGCCCGGACGCGGTCCTGAATTGTCGCGACGTCGACGGGTTCCTCGCATTTGCCCGAGCCCGCAGGGGGTCGTCCTGACCGCAGCGAAGGACGGCGGCCCCATGAGTCGAAGGGAGTCCCGTGCGGCGCTCCAGGCCCGCCTGCTCGACATCATCGCTCGCCTGAAGCGGTTGTATCCCGACGCACACTGCGAGTTGAACTACGGCAACGCATTTGAACTGTTGGCGGCCACGATCCTGTCGGCGCAATGCACCGACGTGCGCGTCAACATGGTCACACCGGAACTGTTCCGGCGCTGGCCCGATGCCGACACCTTGGCGCAGGCGAACTCGAGCGAGGTCGAGGACGTGATCCGCTCGACTGGCTTCTTTCGCAACAAGGCGAAGAGCCTGATCGGGATGGCCCAGGCGGTCGTGGCCAACCACGATGGCCGCATCCCGCGCACGATGGCCGAACTGCGTCCCCTCCCCGGTGTCGGACGGAAGACCGCGAACGTGATCCTCGGCAACGCGTTCGATACCAGCGAAGGAGTGACGGTCGACACCCACGTGCTGCGCCTGTCGGCGCTGCTCCGCATTTCGCGCGCAACTGACCCGGAGAAACTGGAACAGGAGTTGATGCACCTCGTACCGCGTGACGATTGGGCCGTGGTCAGCCACCTGCTGATCTGGCACGGGCGCCGGATCTGCATTGCCAATCGACCGAAGTGCGAAGCGTGTGTGCTGAACGACATTTGTCCGTCGGCGGGCATCATGGGGCGTCGCACATAGGGGAGGGGCGCTGCGCGCAGCGCCCTTACGCGAGGGGTTATTTTCCAGCCATGACAAAAATCGCCACGTTCGACACCGACAAAGGCACCATCGTCCTCGAGCTGTTCGACGACGAAGCGCCCAGCACGGTCGCCAACTTCGAGAAGCTCGCCCAGGAGAAGTTTTACGATGGTACCCGCTTCCACCGCGTGATCAACAACTTCATGGTCCAGGGCGGTGATCCCCTGTCAAAGACGCCGAACAACCCGCGCGCCGGCTCCGGCGGACCGGGCTACCACATCAAGTGCGAAACGTCCCGCAACACGCACAAGCACGTGGCTGGCACGTTGTCGATGGCGCACGCGGGGAAGGACACCGGTGGCAGCCAGTTCTTCATCTGCCACACCCCGCAGCCGCATCTCGACCGGGTGCACACGGTGTTCGGTCAGGTGACCACCGGGATGGACATCGTCAACGCGATCAAGCAGGGCGACGTCGTGCGCACGATCCGGGTGAGCTGAGTACGCGCGTCGACCTCGCGCTCCTGTGCGACTATGCCCTGCTCGACCAGAGCGGCAAGCTCTCGGTGCTCGGGATCTGGCGGCACGTCGCCGTACAGCAGTTCCCGGCGATGCACCCGCGGGCGCACCTGGTGCTGCATCTCCGGGGACGACGCACCGAGCTTGGCAATCACGAACTCCGCGTCCAGATGCTCGACCCGTCGGGCACCCCGGCCCTCGAACAGACCGGGATGATGCAGATCAATGAGCCACCGGCCGGCGTCGTTGACCTGGAGGCGCCGGCCATCCTGGTGTTCGACCTGCCGCTCGCGACCGCCGGCGAATACGCGTTCGTGATCACGGTCGACCAGATCGAGGCGGCCAGGGTCACGTTTCTGGCGACGATGGTCGGCGGACCGGCGGGACAATTGCACTAGAAGGGCGAGAGACGAGAGAAACCTCCCGCACGGCCGACGCCCAGCCGTTCCGGCAGGTCTCTCTCGTCGCTCGTCTCTCGTCTCTCCCAGCCTCCGCTCTTACCTTTCAACAATGCCGGAATCCGTTTGGGATCGTCGTCGCGCTGAGGAACTGATGTTCTCCTGGACCACCTCGCCGGCGCTGCGTGCGCACATGCGCTCGGTGGAGTTGGCAATGCGCCACTTCGCGCCCAAGTACGGCGGTGACCCCGACGTTTGGGGCACGGTTGGCCTGTTGCACGACTTCGACTACGAACGCTTCCCAAACGACGCCCGTGCCGCCGACCAGGAACACCCCAGCGAAGGTGTCCGTCACCTGCGTGCGGCAGGATTTCCAGATGACGCGTGCGTCGCGATTCTTGGTCATGCGGCGTTCACCGGCGTGGCGCGGACGACCGACATGGCACGGGCCCTTTTTGCGGTGGACGAATTGTGCGGGTTCGTCGTCGCCTGTGCGCTCGTGCGGCCCGGCAAGTCGCTGAACGACCTCGAGCCGCGCTCGGTGACCAAGAAGCTCAAGGACAAGGCGTTTGCGCGCGGCGTGAGCCGCGACGATGTCCGGCTCGGTGCGGCAGAGCTCGGCGTCCCGCTCGACGAGTTGATCGCCGAGGTGATCACCGCGCTGCGGCCGCACCAGGCCGAGCTCGGCCTCGGCGCCGGGTGACAGCACCCGAAGGTGCGGCACAGCCCGCCCTGGCGGCGCTGCAGCGAGCCTTCAGCCGGGCGGCCGGCTCGGGGGTGATCCCGGGCAACCGCGTCGGACTGCTGATCGACGGACCGGCCACGTACGCCGCGATGTTCGCCTTGATCGAGGGCGCGCAGCATCGGATCCACCTCGAGAACTACATCATCCACAGCGACGCCTGCGGCCAGGAGTTCGCCGATCGCCTGGTCGAGCGCGCCCGGGCCGGCGTCACCGTGCGCGTCATGTACGACTGGATTGGTTCGATCGCCACGGCGCGACGATTCTGGCGCAGCCTGCGAGAAGCGGGGATCGACGTGCGGGCGTTCGGGAGATTCCGCGCCGCTGATCCGCTGCTCATCTTCGCCCGGGACCACCGCAAGGTGCTGGTGGTGGATGGCGAGCACGCCGTTACCGGTGGTTTGTGCATCGGAAATGAATGGCTCGGCGATCCGCGCAAGCATCGCCAACCGTGGCGCGATACCGCCGTCGTGCTTCACGGCCCGGCTGCCGCCGACCTGGATGCCGCGTTCACCCGAGCGTGGACCTTCAACGGCGGGAAGGCACCGGACGACGCGGTCGAACTCAGCGGGCGGGCGCCGCCACGGTCAGGCGAGATGGACGTGCGGGTGGTCGCGACCGAGCCGGGCCGCGAGCGCGGCTTCCGGACGATCGACCTCCTCCTTGGAGTGAGCGCGTCGCGGATCTGGGTGACCGAGGCGTACCTCTCGGCGCCGCAGCGGATGTACCAGGCGTTCAAGGACGCCGCCCGGGACGGGGCAGACGTTCGTTTGCTCCTGCCTGGCAGCAGCGACATCCGGGCAGTCCGGAACCTGTCGCGGGTGGGCTACCGTGGATTGTTGCGGGCCGGCGTACGGATCTGGGAGTGGGGTGGCCCGATGCTGCACGCCAAAACCATCGTGGCAGACGGGCGATGGGTACGGGTGGGGTCGAGCAACCTCAATCCGTCGTCGCTGCTCGCCAATTGGGAAATCGATCTCTTCGCCTATGGCGAGATCCTGGCACACCAGATGGAACAGCAGTTTCTCAAGGATCTGGCAGCGTCCAGCGAAGTGCTACTTCGGGCCCGGCGAATCCCGACCGTGATGGGGCGGGAGGTCTATCCCGCCCTCTCCCGGCAGGCGCCGGTCGATGCCGCCACCGAGCGCCACTCCCGGTCGTTCCGGGAGCGGCGGATCCGGGCGAGCGTGGTGCTCGGGAGCGTGATTCAGGGAGCCCGGGCGGCAATTTTTGGCCCGTTGGCCCTCATACTGCTGGTTGTCGCCGTGCTATTTGCCGTCTTCCCCAGGCCGATGGCTTGGACCGCATCCGCCCTGGCTGCCGCGTTCGGGGCGGCGATGCTGGTCCGTGCGGTGGGCCACCGGGCCCGCGGATGACCCTCAACGTGCCTCCGGCCGGCCGCGTATGACGGGCGTGGACGAGGCGAACCTCGCTGGCCGGGCCGGCAAGGGCGACGCTGAGGCGTTTGGGGCGTTGATCGAGTTGCACCAGGCGATGGCCCGCCGCGTCGCCTACGCGATCCTCGAGGATCGCGAGGACGCCGACGACGCCGCTCAGGAGGGGTTCTTGTCCGCGTGGAAGGCGATCGCGCGCTACGATCCGAACAAGGCGTTTCGGCCGTGGCTGATGCAGATCGTGGTGAACGCAGCCCGGGACCTGCGTCGCCGGCGCCGGGTGCGCGCGGCGGAGCCGTTGGACAAGATCTCGCCGGCTGCCCGGGACGACCCGGCCCGCGAGGCTGGCGATCTGGATCTCGGCGAGCGGTTGCGGGCGGCGCTCGCGACGCTACCGGAGCGGCAACGGTTGGCCGTCGTCCTGTTCGACGCGGAAGGATACGCCCAGGCGGAAATCGCGGCACTGCTGGGGATTCCTGAAGGCACTGTGAAATCGGACGTGTTCCATGGCCGCCGCGCGCTGCGTCGCGTCCTGAGTACCGTGAAGGAGGAGTGGGATGCCTGAACATTTGCCGTTGGATTCGGCCCGGGATGTCGAGCTGGGTGCCGCGCTGCGCGAGGCGCTGGCCATGCCGTTTGGCGGGGCCTTCGTCAACCGTCTCCGGGCGCGACTCAGCCGGAATCGCCCGCGCAGCTGGGACGAAGAGCTGGCCGGATGGTTCTGGCAGGGGCTGGTTGCCGCGGTGCTGGTGACGGTGTTGGCGGGATGGGGCCTGAGCAGGTCCGCTGCCGTCGCTGACGAGTCCGACACCGGTATCACGTCGGTTGCCTCCCAGCTCCTCGAAGGGTCAACCCCAGGGACCAACGTGCTGCTCGCATCGATGACGTCGACGGAGACCCCGTGATCGCCTCACGGTCGCGAGCGATGACGCTGCTCGGGCTGGCGTTTGTCCTCGGGCTGATCGTGGGCGGCGGGGTCATCGTCCAGACGGTCCGTAGCGGTAACGCAGGCTGGGCCTGGCGGGGCCACTCCGGCGGGCGTCCGGGCTCCGGCAGCTACGGTGCGTCGCTCGATCGCAAGCTTCATCTCAACCTCGAGCCCGCCAAGCAGGATTCGATTACGGCGATCGCGTGTCGCGGGCTTGCGGCGATGGATTCTCTGCGCACCCCGCTGCGCCAGCCGATTGATTCGCTATTCCAGACCATCCGCCCGGTGGTGGAACTTCGCCGGGCGCAGGCCCGTACCGAGATCCGCTCGCTGCTCACACCGCCGCAACGGGAGCGGTACGATTCCATGAATCGCGCCGACGATGAACAGCGGAAGAAGATGCGTGATCAGGGGGGCTCGTCACTGAACGGTGGTGGCGGCGGACCCTGCTCCGGCAGCCCCGGCGGGTCGGGTCCGCGAGGAGGATTCGATCGTGGGTCGCGATAAGCATCTCCTGAGCGCCGCGTTTGCCGCGTTCGTTTTCACCAACCCGCTGGCGGGTCAGCAGCGGGCCGTTACCACCGTGACGCTCGCGGATGCGCTGCGGCTCTCGCAGCGATTTGCGCCATCGGTGGTGAGTGCAACGAACGGAATTCGCTCCGCCGAATTGAACACGCGTTCCGCCCTCTGGTCGTTCATTCCGGCGCTGAACCTCACGCCGTCGATGAACGTGGCGTTGTCCTCAGGCCAGTCGCGCCTCGATCCGGTCACCGGCGAAATCATCAGCGGCAACTCGCATGTGCCGAGCTACACGGTGGGGCTGCAGGCGTCGTACACGATCTTCGATGGATTCGCCCGCAACTACACGCTGAAGCAGAATCGTGCGCAGCAGGCCGGGGCAGACGCAACGCTCACGACGGCGAAGTTCGCCAGTGACTTCAATACGACCACCGCATTTTTTTTGGCGTTGGCGCAGAACCAGTTGGTTGCGGTGGCGCAGAGCAACCTGGACGCGGCGGAAAGCCAACTCCGTCTCGCGTCCGCAAAACTGCATGCTGGTTCCGGCCAGTTGTCGGATTCGCTCACTGCCCTCGGCAATTACCTCCAGGTCCGGCTCAACCTGCTGTCGGCGCAGAACGCGCTCGTGGTCAATGAGGCGAACCTTGGCCGACTCGTCGGCATCGCCGGACGGGTCGCTGCGATCGACGATTCCGCGTTCTATCAGGTACCGCCATCGCTCGACACGACCGCGATCCGGAACGAAGTGCTGACGAGCGCGCCGAGCATCAAGAGCCTCGAAGCGAGCCTGATCGCAAGCCAAGACGCATATCGGGCCTCCAAGGCACAGTACTTCCCGACGCTCACCGCGCAGGCAGGTCAGAGCTGGACCGGGTACTGGGCCGGTGGCACTCAACCGACGACACCAACGGCGGTGACGGTCCGTCGGAGCCTGAATCTCGCCCTGAGCATCACGCCGTGGACCAGCTTCGCCCGTGAGCGGCAGATCGAGAACGCCTCGCTGGCGGTCGACAACATCGCGGCCGTCCTCGTCGATCAGCGGAACGCGCTCGCGGCACAGATCAATCAGGCGTACGCCTCGCTGGCGACCGCGCAGGAGACGATCACCGTCTCGGCAGCTGCCCGCAACGCGGGCGAGGAAAACCTGCGCGTGGTGACCGAACGCTACCGTATCGGTGTCGCCACGATCACCGAGGTGCTCACCGCCCAGACGCAGGCGGTGAGTGCGTCGGCCGCGCAGGTCAGCGCCCGGTACAACTACCTGCTGGCGAAGGCACAACTCGAACAGATCCTGGGGAGGAAGCTCTAGTGGCACGCGACGATATCAAGACCACCGCCGAGCGGATGGCGGCACTCCCGGCGGACATCCCGCGAGACGCGGTGATCGTTACCAGCAACCTGCAGCGGGAATACCAGATGGGCACCGAACGGGTGCGGGCGTTGCAGGGCGTCGACATCGTGATCCGGAAGAACGAATTCGTCGCCATCATGGGCCCGTCGGGCTCGGGTAAGTCGACGCTGATGAACCTCATCGGCTGCCTCGACACGCCGAGCGAGGGCGAGTACTGGCTCAACGGGTATCGCGTCAGCGAGCTGAACGACGATGCGCTGGCCCGGATCCGCAACAAGGAAATCGGCTTCGTGTTCCAGACGTTTAACCTGTTGCCGCGCGCCTCGGCGCTGGCCAACGTGGAGCTGCCGCTGGTCTATGCCGGGGCGTCGAGCAAGTTGCGCCGCGAGCGCGCTATCGCGTCGCTCACCGCGGTCGGCCTGGCGGACCGGATGGACCACAAGCCGAACGAGTTGTCCGGCGGTCAGCGCCAGCGCGTAGCCATTGCGCGGGCCCTCGTCAACAATCCGTCGATCCTGCTCGCCGACGAGCCGACGGGGAACCTGGACTCTGCCACGTCCGAGGAGATCATGAACCTCTTCAAGACGTTGCATGCCGAAGGCCAAACCATCATTCTCGTCACCCACGAAACCGATATTGCCGCGCACGCCCACCGCCAGATCATCCTGCGGGACGGCAAGGTGGCGCGCGATACCAGTTCGGCGGAGGTTGTCTCGTGAGGTCGGGTCCACGTTTCCTGTTCCTTCTCGTACTCCTCGGCGCGTGCCACAAGCCGGCGCCACTGCCCGTCTACCAGGCCGTCGCGGTGCAGAAGCGGGACATCATCGTCACGGCGCAGGCCTCCGGCGCGATCAACGCTGACACGGTGGTGCAGGTGAAATCAAAAGCGTCCGGCGAAATCCTCGACATCAAGGTCCAGACCGGCGACCTGGTCAAGCGCGGCACGCTGATGCTGCAGGTGGACCAGCGCATTCCGGCCAACCAGGTGGCGACCGCTCGGGCGACGTTGCAGGTCGACAGCGCCCAGCTCGCCAACGCGCGCTCACAGCTCAAGCGGCAGCAGGAGCTCTTTGCCGCCCGGGCGGTGACGCAGCAGGAGCTGGAGCAGGCACAGCTGGCCGTGGCCCAGGCGAACGCATCGGTCGTGCGCGACGGCATCGCCCTGGATGACGCGACAATCTCGATGGGTGATACCGAAGTGCGTGCGCCGATCACCGGGACGGTGATCGAACAGACGGTGCAGCGCGGCAGCGTGATCTCGTCGCCGACCAACAGCGCCAGCGGCGGCACTGCGCTGCTGACGATGGCGGACCTGTCGCAGGTCCAGGTGAAGACCTGGGTCGACGAGACGGACATCGGCAAGATCCATCAGGGGATGGACGCCGACGTCACGGTGGCGGCATTCCCGAATCGCCCCTTTCGCGGCACCGTGGCCAAGATCGAGCCGCAGGCGGACACGATCCAGAACGTGACAATGTTCCCGGTGCTGGTGAACATCGACAACCGCGACAATCTGCTCAAGCCGGGCATGAACGCTGACGTGAAGATGGCCGTCGGTTCGCGCAGTGGAGTGCTCGCGATCCCCAACGCGGCACTCCGCACCGAACGCGACGTCGCCAGCGCGGCGTCGGTCCTCGGCATCGCGCCGGCGGACCTGACCCAGATGCTCGCCGACGCCAAGAAGGTCATGGCCGACGCAACCGCGCAGAAGGCTGACACCGGCACTGGCGTGCCGCTCCCGAACGGCGGCCGGGGTGGCAAGGGCGGCGGGCGTGGCGGCAAGAGCGACTTCAGCTTCGGCGGGCGCTTCATCGTGTTCGCGATACGGAATGGCAAACCGATGCCGGTCTACATTCAGACGGGCCTTACCGATCTCGATTACTCCGAGGTCAAGCTGGGTCTGCTCGAGAGCGACTCGGTGTTGTTGCTGCCGAGCGCGTCGCTGGTGCAGCAGCAGGCGCAGATGCAGGCGCGCATGAGCCAGAACTCCGGCTTGCCCGGGCAAGCGAGGCCGGCGGCCGGAGCCGCCGCTGCGGGCGCCGCCGGCGGTGGTGGTACCCGCGGTGGGAGAGGCGGCCCGTAATGCTGCTCGGCGAAACGATCCGCGTCGCGTTCGGGAGTATCCGCGCCAACAAATTGCGCGCCGCATTGACCATGCTCGGCGTCATCATCGGCGTCGCGGCCGTCATCACCGTCGTCGCGATGGGCAGCGGCGCGCAGAAGTCGGTGCAGGACAGGATCAACTCCCTCGGCGCCAATCTGGTGACGATCAATCCGGGCCAGGGTTTCAGCATGGGCGCCGCCACCCAGGATCGTGCCGCGATGTATGTGGCGGACGCGGACGCGCTCAAGGCTCAGGCGACCACACTCACGGACGTGGTGCCCGAATTGTCGCGAAACCAGCAGGTCATCTACCTCAACAGCAACATCAACACCAGTATCGTCGGGACCACGGCCAACTACGCCGCGTCACACAATTACACCATCACCAACGGCCGCAATTTCACCGACGGCGACGATGCCGCCCGCCAACGCTACGCCGTGATCGGCGCGGATGTGCCGAAGCTGCTGAACGCCAACCCGGCGGCGCTGATCGGCCAGACGATCACGATCCGGCAGATCCCGTTCGAAATCATCGGCATCCTGAGTGCGAAGGGCGCCCTGGGATTCCAGAACCCGGACGAGCAGATCCTGATTCCGCTGAGCACCGCCCGATACCGCGTCGTCGGCACCGACCGGCTGCGCTCCATCTCCGTGATCGTTCGCGACAAGACGCCACTGGAACAGGGGATGGTCGATATCGAGCGAGTGCTCCGCAAGCAGCACAAGCTGCGGCCGGGCCAGGATAACAACTTCCAGATTCGTTCACCGCGGGACATTCTCGCGACTCAGGCGCAGACGGCACAGACATTCTCGACGCTCTTGCTCGGGATCGCGGCGGTGTCGCTGCTCGTCGGCGGCATCGGCATCATGAACATCATGCTGGTGTCGGTGACCGAGCGGACCAAGGAGATCGGCATCCGCAAGGCACTCGGCGCCACCAAGCTCACCATCATGCTGCAGTTCCTGGTCGAAGCGCTGGTGCTGTGCATTTCCGGCGGCACCCTCGGGATCGCGATCGGCGTCGCCGCGTCGATCTTCGTGAGCAAGCAGTACGGCACGACCACCGTGCTGTCCCCGGTTGCCATTGTCGCCTCGTTCGCTTTCTCCGGCTTGGTCGGACTGTTTTTCGGATTGTGGCCGGCAAAGAGGGCGGCGGGACTGGATCCGATCCAGGCGTTGAGATACGAGTAGGAGAGACGAGAGACGGGTCGAACATAGCGAGAGGCCGCGCGCGATGTGGAGCCCCTCGTTTCTCGTCTCTCCGCTCTCCCTTTATCTTCCCCACCCATGAAACTCCCCCTTCTGTTGGGATTTGTCCTCACCACGGGGCTAGGTGCTCAGTCGGTTCGCATTCCGCGGATCGAGACCGACCTCGTGCTCGACGGCTCGGTCGACGCACCGGTGTGGCGCCAGGCCGCTCGACTCGACGGGTTCAAGCAGTATCGCCCGGTGGATTCGCGGCCGGCCGAGGATTCGACGGTCGTGCTGGTGTGGTATTCACCGACCGCGATCTACTTTGGCATCCTCGCCTATGACCGGGAGCCGGAGCTGGTCCACGCGACGTCGGCTGACCGCGACAACCTCGCCAGCGAGGACGAGGTTGTCGTGTATCTCGACACGTTCAATGATCGCCGCCGGGCATATTTCTTCGGCAGCAATCCACTCGGTGTGCAGGACGACGGCGTGCGGAGCGAAGGCGGTTTCTCGGCCAGCAGCTTCTCTTCCGGCACGGTGGACCGGAATCCCGACTTCCTCTACCAGACCAAGGGTCGGCGCACCGCCTTTGGCTATGTGATCGAAATGCGGATTCCCTTCAAGTCGCTCCGCTATGGCGGTGGCGACGAGCTGACGTGGGGGATTAACATCGATCGCGTGACCCAGCGCACCGGGTACGAAGACACCTGGACCGATGTCCGCCGGGCGAGTGAGTCGTTCCTGGGGCAGTCGGGAACGATCACCGGGATCCACGGCATCCACCGCGGCGTCGTCACTGAACTGCAACCCGAGGTCACCGCGCAATTACCAGGAAACCGACTGGCGGATGGATCGTTCAGTCGTGGTGCCTTGCATCCGGAGCTCGGCGGCAACTTCCGCTTCGGCTTCACCAGCGCGACCGTCGACGGAACGATCAATCCCGATTTCTCGCAGGTGGAATCGGACGCTGGCCTCGTCACCATCAACCAGCGGTTCGCGCTGTTCTATCCGGAGCGCCGCCCCTTCTTTCTGGAAGGGATTGAATTGTTTGCGTCACCCAACAACCTCGTCTACACCCGTACCATCGCAAATCCGGCAGGCGGAGCGAAACTCACCGGCAAGTTCGGGTCGTGGACGGTGGCACACCTGACCGCGGTCGACCAGGAGAGCGGGGCCCCCGACGCGCTCGCCAGCATCACCAGGGTTCGTCGTGACATCGGCGCCAACTCCGTCGCTGGCCTCACCGTCACCGACCGCGAGCAGAACGGCGGGTTCAACCGCGTCGCCTCGGCCGATACGCGACTGCTCTTTGGCGGCGTGTACTACCTGCAGGCGCAGCTCGCCGGAGCAGCCACCCGCGACTCCTCGGGCGGGGCAACGCGAACGGCGCCGCTCTGGGACGTGGAGTACGACCGGACCGGTCGCGGCTGGGGCTTCAACTACAAGGTGACCGGAATCGACGGCGACTTTACCGCCCAGGACGGCTTCATCCCGCGCACTGGCGTGGTCACGGCGCACGCGTTCAACCGGTTCTCGTGGTACGGCGCCCGTAATGCGCTGGTCGAGCAGGTCACCGTCTACGGTGGGCTGCCGCAGGTCTGGCGGTACAACGAGTTCCTGTCGCACCGCCCGATCGAAGGGGACGGTGACGTCAACTGGTCGCTGCGTTTGCGCGGTGGCTGGAACATCAGTGGCGCTGCCACTGATGCGTTCGCGCGATTTGACCCGGCCAACTATTCCCGGTACACCGTTGTCGGTCCGGCGACTCCGTTCACACCGCCGAGTGGCGTGTTCGATGCGTGGAGTGGCAGTTTCACCGTCGGCACGCCGTTGTTTCAGTACTACGAGGCGTCACTCGGCGTGTCCGGTGGCGCCACCACGATTTTCCCGGAAGCGACACGCGGTTCGGCCCTCAACGTCAACGCGAGTGTCACGCTTCGCCCGGCGCACGCCGTGCGTGTATTCGGCACGCTGGCTTACTCACGGCTACGTCGCGCCAGTGATGGCAGCGAGTTCGGGCGCACCGTCATCCCGCGCCTGAAGGTTGAAGTCCAACCAACCCGCGCGCTCTTCTTTCGCGTCGTGGCGCAATATCGTTCCCAACGGCAGGCGGCCCTCAAGGATGCGGCAACCGGCTTGCCGCTCGGCGTAAACGGGGTACCAGTTGCGGCAACGCGTGGCGATTCACTGCGAGTCGATTGGCTGGCCTCTTATCAGCCGCAGCCGGGCACCGTCGTCTTTTTCGGCTACGGCTCGACATCGGGAAGCGACCGGCCACTGGCCTTCAGCGGCCTGAGGCGGGAACAGGACGGGTTCTTCGTGAAGGTGGCCTATCGGTTCCGGCGATAGTGTGAATCTTTCCCAGGGTGTGTTCCGTACTGAAACACACCTCCATCCGGCAGGTTGGCCATGTTCCACTTTTTTGCTTCGTTGTTCACGCTGGTCGGGTTCGTGGTTACTGTCGGCGCAGCAATGCTCTCGTTCGGGCTCGCCCGGGAATACGTCCGGAACCGGCTCCGCTTCGTGGACGGCGTCCGGCATCCCATCGCGCCGTGGGTTGTGGCAATCCTCGCAACGGTCATTCTGGCACCGGCAGTCGCGCTCATTCACATTGTGCCGATCATCGGCAGCCTGTTCGGTTTCGGGACCGCGTTGATTGTCGGTGGGGCGACCGGCCTGGGCACCGCCAGCGGCGTGAAGGCGCTCAAGCGAGGCGAATAGCTCGACGCTAATTTGACCGGATGGCAACGCTTCATTGTGTCCGGTGCGGGCTGGCAGGGGAACGGCAGGCGTTCAAGCCGTTTCCAAACGACCTTGGGACTCGGGTCTACGACACGATCTGCAAGACGTGCTGGGCTGAATGGCTCAAGGCGCAACAGCAGCTGATCAACCACTACGCGCTGATTCCTCACCAGCCCAAGTCCCGGGAGTTCCTGCTCCGGAACATGGAGCAGTTCCTGTTTGGCACCGGCGCCCCCGACCAGGTGCTGTGACTCCCGGTTCGTTCGTCCCCCTCCCAGCGCCTTTGTCGAGGAGTTAGCGATGATCGAGTCATTCGGGTCTCGTCCCACGGGCGAGGAGTCGATCCCTCGCGACGGGATCATCACCGGCCTGCTCGGGGCCGGCATCGTCGCGCTGTTCTACCTCGCCGTCGACGCGACACGCGGGCACCCGTTGATGACGCCGAGCGTGCTGGGACAGGCGTTCATCCTGCACCGGCCGGTTACGCTGACGGCACCGGACACGGTCGCGGTGCTCGCGTACACGATCTTCCACGTCATCGCGTTCGTCGCCTTCGGCTTCCTGCTCGCCGTGCTGACCCGGGCGTCCGAGGCGAGCAGCCTGGCCCGCTACGCGGTGGTTCAGCTGCTGGTTGCGTTCGTGGTCTTCTTCTACGGGGTGGTGTCGATCGGCTCCGAGATCGTGCGTGGGATGCTGCCGTTCGTGAGCGTGCTTGTGGCCAACGCGCTGGCTGGCGCCGCGATGACGGGCTGGCTCTGGCGGCGCCACCCGCGGCTGCGCATCCTCATTTCGCAAACACCGCTCGGTGCGAGCGACCAGGGTACCTGATTACCAGCGCAGTCCAGCGGTAAAGCCGACATCCATTGCGGGGCCCCTGGGTAGCAGGTCCTGGGTCATGCCAAGCTGCAGTTCGGGCCAGTGGCGCTTGAGGTGCAGCAGGAACCCGAAGTCCAGGATGACTTCGGGATCGTCGACGGCGGTGAACCTGGTGTTCTTCCAGTTGCTTGACTGTATCCACACCGAGCTGAACACCGCCTGTTGACCGGCGAAACGCCACTTGCCGCTCACCAGCGCGCTGGCGAACGTGCTCCGCTGATATCGACTCAGCGCCCCGTGTGTCGGCGTGAAACCCGCGCTGGCACTGGCGTCGATCACGACGCGTGAGTTCCGCAGCAACTCGTCGGTCAGGGCGATCGACGTGCCCACGACGTGGCGGGTCCAACCGTCCGTGCCAAGGGTCGCCGTGGGCAGGGTAACGCTCGCGACCAGTTGAGCGCGACCGAAGCGGATTCCCACACCGGTTCGCAGATCGCCGATGAAGGTCCCCGGCTTGACGCGATCGACGTTCGAGTCCGGCAGCACGAAACTCCACTGAAAGACGTTCTCCGGCAGTTGATCGCGGGCCGGGACCGACAGCCCGAGCGCTTTGTGATACCAATTCAGGAAGCCATCGAGAAATCCGTCGTACCCGCCGCGAATCGGGAGGTCGGCGACGAGGAACACTCGCCGCGACACGTCTCGCGTGACCCAGAGATCGGCTTGCAGCACTTCGGCATCGAAGATGGTCTGGCGCGGGAACGGGCCAGGACTCTGCGCCACTTCCACGGCGTTATAGTAATCCGCAACAAATCGCAGCTGCGTGCCCACGCCGGCGGAAATAAACGGTTGCGCGTACAGCGCGCTCCGCGATGCCAGCAGCGGATTGGCCGGAACGTACGGCGGGATATCCTGCGCCGACGCGCGGAAGGGCGTCAGCAAGCCAGCAACGAGTGACAACCGACAGATATGATGCATGGTTACGAATATATTGGACCGATGCGCCCACCGGTCAGAATCGCCCTGTACGCCACACTGGCCATCGTCGCAGCACACCTCGCGGATGGCTGGGCGTTCAGCCACCTCGTCCAGCCAGATATATACGAACACGACGTTGGCCGGATGTGGCGGACGTTCGGGTTCCTGCCGCTCTGGCTGCTGGCCGCGATGGCGATGTGGGCACAGACACGTGATCGCCGCACCGCCTTGCTACTCGCGCTGGTCCCCACGGCGGGTGGCGCCCTCGCGGCGCTCCTCCAGGTGCTGATCCGTCGCGAACGGCCGGCACTGCACGGCGGACAGTACGTATTTCGCGCGTTCAGCGACCGGCCCTTCCACGGCGCCGAGTTCGGGTTGCCGAGCAGCCACGCGATGGTGGCGTTCAGCGCGGCGTGGTTGTTGTGCCGGATGTACCCGCGGGCATGGCCGGTGTGGCTCGCGATGGCGGTGGGGTGCGCGGTGACGCGGGTGCAGGCGCAGGCGCACTTCCTGAGTGACGTGACGGTCGCGGCGGTGGCGGGGTGGTTTCTGGTTGCGGTCGTCTGGAGGAGATGGGGATCCAGGGAACTGTCATCCTGAGCGAAGCAACGGCATGGCCGTTGCGCAGTCGAAGGACCTCGGCCCCGAGCGCAGAGGAGTCGCTTCGTGCATGGCACCGAGGTCCTTCGACTGCGCACACCTGCGGTGCGCTCCGCTCAGGATGACAACGCTTAGAGCGGCTTCTTGACCTCCCCATGCACCAACGCATCCGGCGCCGCGTCAGGGTGCATTGCGAGATCGATCGCGACGAAGACCAGCTTGGAAAACGGATAAAAAAGCAGCGGTGCGATGAGCATCAGCAGCGGTGCGAGCCATTGCAGCAAGTCGTATGGCGGACTGGGCCAGCTGCGTACGACGACGGTCGCCAGCACTACCATCAGCAACATTTCCGACGTGAAGAGGTTGAGGATGTAGGCGCCGGCGCGATTGCCAGTAGCGAGCGACAGGCCGCACGTCGGGCACGCATCCTTCATCGCCAGCCAATGGCGCAGGACGTGACGCCCGCCGCAATGCGGACAGCGGAGCACCAGCGCCCGGGCGAAGAGCAGGTTTCGGCGAGTCATGTCGGCAAGTTAACCGAACGGGGCACCGACATCGGTCGGTGCCCCGTTCGCGTTTGCCCAGGAGAGGCGAAACTCAGGGCATCTTGACTGTCAACGTCTCGGCGCGCTTCTGCCGCATGATCTGCAGCTTGAACTGGTCGTTGTGGTCGTAGCTGCCCACGATTCGCATCAACTGCGATGGATTGGTCACCTTGCGGCCATCCACTGAGAGGATCACGTCGCCGGGCTCGAGGCCGATGGTGTTGACGGCGCGAACCGGGCCGTTAGCCGGTGCATCGATCGAGTCGGCCTCGATCCTCCGGACCCGTGCGCTCCGCGCCGCGGCGCGCGCGGTGTCGATCCGAAACCCGCGTACGAGCGCTGGCCGATCCACGCCGGTGTTTACGACCAATACGCCTTCGCTCGTCCCGAAGTAGCTGCCGAGCTTCTCGTTGAGCGGCGCGAGCTCCACATTGGCGAACAGGCCGTTGCTACCGAACGAGTAACTGAAGGCGCCGTTACCGTTGCCGAAGACACTGAACGATGGCGACGCCAGAAACGCCATGCGGCTCGGCAACTCAGGCGCGCGCAGCGCGAGATCGAGCGACAGTCGGGAGAGGTCGGTGACACTCGGTGCCATCCGGGCGATCGCGCCCGCCTCGTCCTCGGTTGGCGTGATCTTGACGGTTTTGTTCTGCGTGCCGCGACGGAGTTCCACGTCAACCGGCTTGCCCACCGTGAGCGTCGCGACGATGCTGATCAACCGGACTCCCGGACCCGAATCGTCCTTGGCGTTCTTTTCAGTCAACGACTTGCCGGCGATTTTCACGATGATGTCGCCGGAGATGATGCCGGCCTTGTCGGCCGGGCTGCCTGGCGTGACGGCGCTGATGTAGGCGCCGTACTTGTCGGTTTCCCGCGGCGTCGTCGCCACCAGGATGCCGAGATGCGGCTGCCGACGAGCCCAGGAGGTGGCCGCGATCTCGGCGTCCTTGAGCGCCAGCATGCTCACGCGCATCGGCGCTTCGAACGCCGCCTGGTGGCTCGGGTCGTGCTGCAGTAGCTCAAGCCGACCCGACATCGCGGTGGTCGCTTTCTGCAGTTCGGCTTGCACCTTCGCGAGCGCTTCTCTCGTGCGGGCGCTGTCGAGGCGGATGACCTGGTCCTGCTGGCCGGGCCGACGGATGATGACTTCGGTCTGTGCCGCGGCCGAACCGGCGACGCAGAGGGTAAGACCCAGAGCAAAGAGATGACGCATGACTCGTACTCCTTCCGGGTGAGTCTGTTCAGAGACCCACGTTGTTTGCTTTGGTCAGGTGCACCTCGACCAGTGCGTTCATCAGGCCGACGCGCTGCTGCCACAGCTTGATCTCATTCTCGATCGGGGCGGCATGCTTGCTGTTGGCGGCTGCCGCGAGCTGGCCATCGAGTTCCGCGATCTTGTTCTCGAGCTGAATCACCACGATGGCGGTGTATCCATCGATCACGCGCTCGGCCGGATTCCACCGGCGCAGCTCCTGTTCGAGCCGCTGCGACTGACTCACTTCGTTCTGCAGCATCTGTTCGGCGTCGAGCCGACGCGGATGCACGAGGTCGCGGCCGATCAGCGTGAGCACGAGCGTTGCTGCCGCCGCCAACCCGATCGACGCGGCGGCACGGTCGCGGCGCTGGCGTGCCACGGTGATCCGCTGGTGGACGGCCGGAAACTCGTCCGTTGCCGGTGCCAACGGGGGAAGCGCCCGCAACCGCGCCGTGCGCTGGTGCAGTCGTTCCAGCTCCGACTGGCAGCGGCGACAAGTTGTAAAGTGATCACGTCCGGCGGCCAGCCCCGGTTCGCTCCGGTCGTCATCACGGAGGGCCAGCAGCTGCTCCATCGTGAGATGGGCGGTCATGCCGGCGCCTCCTCGCCGAGCCAGGTGCGGAGCCGCGAATGGGCCCGCGCCAGCTGCGACTTGGAGAACGAAACGGTCTTCCCCATCTGGCCGGCGATCTCGTCGTGGGTGTAGCCCTCGACGTCGTGGAGCCACACCACGGCCCGGGCGGTATCGGAGAGGCGCGCCATCGCCGACTCGAGGTCCATCCGCAGGGCATACGAGGCCGAGCGGGCGGGGGCAAGATCGTCGTTGAGCTCGTCGGTGTCGCGGTACTTGTTCCGGCGGAGCCGCATCAGCGCCTTGCTTGAGGCCACGCTGCGGATCCAGCCCCAGATCGAGCCGTCGCCACGGTAGTTGCGAATGCTACGACACACCTCGAAGAAGGTCTCCTGGAGGATGTCTTCGGCATCTTCGGTGGTCCGGCAGATCCGCCGGGAGAGATTGTAGACCGGCGTCGCGTAGGCCCGGTAGATGGCTTCCAGAGCGACCGGATCGCCGAGCCTTGCCCTGGCAATCACGGCATCGGCATCGGGGAGGGACATGGCGTGCATTGTCAGGGCTCTGGTCATGGCAACAGTATAGATGCCGAAGGGGCCGAATGGGTCGCGGCCGGCTCCAGACCTGTCTGTTAGGTTCCGCGGGTAGCCGGCTGCCCCTTCTCACGGAGAAACCCTGCATGTGGAAGTGGATCGTCGGAGCCCTGCTGCTTCTGGTCGTGGCGTTGGCCGCCACCTGCTACATCGGCTATCGCAAGTTGATGGAAGGCGGTGACTCGGTAACGGTGGCCGTTGCCGCCTCACCTGATCGCGTCTGGGCATCGCTCGCCAATTCCGATTCGATGTCGATCTGGATGGCCGTTGGAAGCAAGGTCACCGCGTCGCGCCACGGGATCGTGGCGGTGGGTGACACCCTCCACATCGAGATGATGTCGCGCGGTTCGAAGCAGCAGAATTACACCTGGACGGTCAGCGATGTGACGCCGGGGCGGTTGCTCGTGCTGCAGATGCGAAACGATTCGAGTCGCCAGATCTTCGCGACCCGCCGTGACTCGCTGGTCGGGGCGGGCGATTCAACGCTCGTGGTGAGCACGATCGGATCGCCGGTTATCGATTCGATGCGGAACGAGCGCGGCGATTCCGGCGGGAAGTTAGGCGGCGCGGTGCTCGACTTCGGTTCGAAGATGCTGGTGTCGGTGTTTCGCCTGATGTCCGAGCAAGACTTGCGGCGGTTGAAGGCACGGCTTGAAGGGAAGCCGATGCAGGAATAGCGCTAGAACATCCGTCCACCGACCGGGACATCCTGATCCGGCTGGAGCAGCACGACAGCTCCAGCCGGATCGGGCACAGCGAGGACCAGCACCTGGCTCGTCACGCCGGCAATCCGCTTGGGCGGAAAGTTGACCACCGCAACGACAAGACGTCCGACGAGTGACTCCGCGGTGTAGTGCACCGTGAGCTGCACACTCGAGTGCTTGACGCCGATCTCCGGGCCGAAATCCACTTCGAGGTGCAATGCCGGCTTGATCGCGGTGGGGTTGAAGCGTGCGGCAATGACGCGGCCGACCCGGATGTCGACGGCAAGAAATTGGTCGAAGGTCAGCGGAGCGTCGGTCATCACCCCACCACGAAATTTACCAAACGCCCGGGCACATACACGACTTTTCTGATCGTCTTTCCCGCCAGATGTCGCTGGACGTTCTCGTCGCGTTCCGCCAACGCGCGGACGCTCGCTTCGGCGACGTCCCGTACCACGGTCAGCGTGCTGCGCACCTTGCCGTTGACCTGCACGACCACTGTGATGTCGTCGCTCAGTGTCAGCGTGTCGTCGAAGCTGGGCCAGGCGGAGTCGAACACCGATGTGGTATGGCCGAGCCGTTCCCAGCATTCCTCGGCAAAATGCGGTGCGAAGGGTGCCGTCATCTGTACCAGTTCGCTCACGACGGCATGTTCGCTGCAATGCTGGTCGCGGAGGGCGTTGACCAGTTCCATGAGTGCGGCAATGGCCGTGTTGTAGTGCAACCCGGCCAGATCGGCGGTGACGCGCTTCTTGGTCTGGTGCCACTTGATCAGCACGTCGCGGCGAATTTCGCCTCCGCGGCAATCCGGGTTGGCCGCGTCCGAGGCGAGGTCCCACACCCGGTCGAGGAAGCGACGCGGGCCGCTGATCCCGGCGTCACGGAAGTCGCCGCCTTCCTGGTAGGGCCCCAGGAACATCAGGTAGGTACGCAGCGTGTCCGCACCCCAGCGCGCGATGTAGTCGTCGGGATTGACCACGTTCCCCTTCGACTTGGACATCTTGGCGCCGTCCTTGATGATCAGGCCGTGGGCACGAAAGCGTCGGAACGGTTCTTCGAAGGAAAGCATGCCGGCGTCGTGCAGCACCATGGTGATGAAGCGGGAATAGAGCAGGTGCAGCACGGCGTGCTCGTTGCCGCCAATGTAGTTCGCCACCGGCAACCAGCGACGGGTGAGATCGGCATCGAAGGCGCGGTCGGCGAACTCGGTGCTCGGATAGCGCAGGAAATACCACGCCGAGTCGAGGAAGGTGTCGGACACGTCGGTCTCGCGCCGCGCCGGCTTGCCGCAACTCGGACACGGCACATGATACCAGTCGGTGTGACGGGCGAGCGGGGAGACGCCGGAATCATCGGGGCGGAAGTCCTCAAGCGACGGCAGCAGCACCGGGAGCTGATCCTCCGGCACCGGTACCGCGCCGCACGCGTCGCAGTAGATGATCGGGATCGGCGGGCCCCAGTACCGCTGGCGCGAGATGCACCAGTCGTAGAGGCGGTACCGCACCGAGCCCTTACCGTGTCCTTCACGCTCGATCCAGGTGGTGGTCGCCCGCTTGGCATCGAGCGGCGCCATACCGTCGAATTCTCCCGAATTCACCATGCGCCCCGCGTCGACGTCCACGAGCGCGGCGTCGAGTGGGTCGTCGGCGCTCTCGCCGTCGCGAGCGACGACACGTACGACGGCCAACTTGAATCGGGTCGCGAACGCAAAATCGCGCTCGTCGTGTCCCGGCACTGCCATGATGGCACCAGTGCCGTATTCCATCATGACGTAGTCGGCGATCCAGATCGGGATCTCGTGGCCAGTCGCAGGATTGATCGCGCTGGCCCCGAGATACACACCGCTCTTTTCCTTGTCGCCCACCTTGCGGGACACCAGATCCTTGGCGGCGGCTTGCGCGCGATAGCCTGCGACCGATGCGCGCGCTGCCGGCGTGGTCAACTGGCCCACGAGTGGATGTTCGGGGGCGAGCACCAGGAACGTGGCGCCGAAGAGGGTGTCGGGCCGCGTGGTGTAGACTGGAACGGTCACGCCCTCGTGGCCGGCGACACGGAATTGGATCTCGGCGCCGTCCGAGCGGCCGATCCAGTTCTTCTGCGCCATCACCGTTGTTGGCGACCAGTCCATCTTGGTCGGATCGTCGAGATTGTCGAGCAGCCGTTTGGCGTAATCGGCGATGCGGAAGTACCACTGCTCGAGCACTCGCTGCTCGACCATGGTGCCGCATCGCTCACAGGCGCCGCCGATGACCTGCTCGTTGGAGAGCACGGTCTTGTCGGTGGGACACCAGTTGACCGCGCCCTGCTTTTTGTATGCCAAACCGCGCTTGAGCAGCTGCAGAAAGATCCACTGCGTCCACTTGTAGTACGCCGGGTCGGTGGTCGCGAGCACGTGGTCCCAGGCGAACATGCCACCCATCCCGGTGAGCTGGCGGGTGAAGTTGGCAATGTTGCGTGGGATCAGGTCCGCGGGATGGATGCCGACCCTGAGCGCGAAGTTCTCGGAGTGGATGCCGAACGCGTCAAAGCCCATCGGCTGGAAAACGTGCCACCCCTGCATCCGCTGGAACCGCCCGAACACGTCCGCGCCAGTAAATGCGAACAGGTTGCCGACGTGCAATCCCTCGGCTGAGGGATAGGGGAACATCATCAGGTTGTAGAATGGCCGGGCGGCGTGATCGAGGTCGGGCTCGTTGGTGCGGCGTTCGGCCCAGCGGGCGCGCCATTTGGCTTCTACGTCATGTGGGTCGTAGGGAGTGCGTTCTTCGGGCATGCTGGCCAATATCGCCGGATGGGAGAGAGGGGGGAAGAGAGAAGGGGGCCCCTTTCGGAGCCCCCCTTACCTCTCGCCTGTCGCAAGCCGATCCTTCGCTTCGCTTGGGCTCACCCGCCACCGACGGCGTCAGCCGCGCGGCAGCGCCGTGTGGCCCGCGAGGTCGATTGTGAACGGCGTGCCATTCACCGTGCCTGTCACGCTCGAGGTGCCGTTGAACGTGATGACAACGGTCCGGGTCTCAGTCCTGCCAGCGTTCGGGCCAGAAGTCAGCGTGACGGTGAACGTCCGGGTGATGGTGCCGGAAAGCGGCCAACCGTTGCCGCCGTCGGCGGTGCGTACCGGGAGGACGACGTTGGTGACCGTGCTCGCACCGGTGATATCATAGGTGCGCGTGCCGTCGTTGTGCGTCACCCGCGAGCGGGTGACCGTTTCGGTGCCGCTACCGTTGACGGTTCGGGTGGTCTCGGTGCCGGCCAGGCCGCTGATGGTGAAGTCGCGATGGCGCAAGACCGTGGCGCTCCACGGGCCGTGCGTTACATCCCCGGAGATGTTCGCTACGACATGAATGGAGGCGGTCAGGAGAGCGTCGTACGCCGACTCGGCGACGCCGCCCGCGTCAAGCAACGTGATCGTGCGAGTGACGACGAGACCGTTGCGGGTCGTGGACGGGCAGGTGAACATGCCGCCGGCGAACGTGCAGCCGCTGAGTCCGGGGCGGAAATCACCTGGTCCGACCAGGAACGCCGAGTTCCCGATGCCGCCGTCCATGCCGGTCATCACGTCCACATCCTCCGCCATGCCGTCGGCGGCCGCGACCGCGACATCGGCGGTGATCACGGCCTGGTCGCCTGCCGAGGTGGTCGTCGTGTCTTTGCTGTTGCAGGCCGCGGCAACGACGAACAGCCCGGCGACCATGAGTCGAGTGCGAAGCATTGGGTGAACCTCTCAAGTTGGGTGACTGGCACGGGGCCGCGGATCAGCCCCTGCACAGTGCAAGGACGCGTTCAGCTTGCCAGCGTTAAGGGACGCCGCTGCAGGCACCTTGGCGCACAGGCACCAGTGCGACTCTGTTACCGTTACGTAAGCGCTTTGGCAGAAACACTTTAGCACACCTTCGCCGCTACAGCAGCGGCTCGATGGTGGCGAGCAGTTCCTCCAGTTGTTCTGGCCTGACGTCGCCCATGTGGCCGATCCGGATGAGCTGGTCCTTGTCGGCGTCGATGCCGACGGCGACCTGCCACCCCCGCGACGCCAGGTCCCGTGCCACGGTGGTGGCTGCCATGTCGGGGCGGAGCGTGAGCGCAGTGACAGTATCGGAGCGGCGGCCGGGTGGGGCGAGGATGCCGCAGCGACCGTGGCGGGCGACCCAGGCCTCCACGCATTCGCGCATGGTGCGGTGCCGCGCAAAACGGGTGGCGAGTCCCTCACGAGCGATACGGCCGAGTTGGGTCTCGAGCGCATAGACGATGGGCAGCGCTGGCGTCTGCGGAAAGCGCGACTCCTCTGCGGCCTGGAGCAGGTCCAGCACATCGAGATAGCAGCCGCGATCGTCGATCGAACCGGCGCGTTCAACAAAGCGTTCGCTGGCGACGGCGAAGGCGAGTCCGGGTGGGAGGCCGATCGCCTTCTGCGAACCGGCAAAAAGAAAGTCCGCGCCCCAGCGATCGGCCTCGATCGCGATCCCTCCCACCGAAGAGACCGCGTCGACGATGGTAACAACGTCGTCGAGGCGTCGCAGGCGCGCGATCAACTGTTCCACGGGCGCGAGCGCACCGGTGGATGTCTCCGAATGGACCAGGGTGACCGCATCGACCGGCGGGCCGTCGAGCATCCTCTCAAGCAACTCGGGTTCGAGCACGGCGCCGCGGGCGACGTGCAGTCGAATCACCTGCTTATCGCACCGCTCTGCGACATCGGCGAAGCGCTCACCAAAGGTGCCGCTCACGATACAGAGCACGTGATCCCGAACCCCCGAGCGAATCGCCGCCTCCATCATTGCGGTGGCGGACCCGGTGGTGAGCATCACCGGACGTGCCGTGCCGAAAAGCGCCTGCAGCCCGGGCTGCAAGCGCCCGACCAGCGCGCGGGCTTCGGGTCCGCGGTGTCCGATCATCGGACGAAGCATCGCCTGGGCCACCTCGGAGTCGACCTCGACCGGTCCGGGATTGAAGAAGCGTCCCGTCAGCGTCACCCGACGAGTTCCGATGTGGTGATCAACAGGTGCCCGGCGTCCCGCCACTCCGTGACCAGCGCGCGACTCACGGCATCGTCGATGCCGCGAATTGCATCGCGCACGATGACGAGCTCGGCCTCCGGCCGCCGCCGCGCCAGCCCGGTGACCGCCGCCCGAGTACAGAAATCCGTGGCGACGCCGTAGACGATGATCCGGTCGGGTGCCAGCGTGGCAAGCACCGTGGCAGCATTCGGGTTCCAGCGAAAGACATCGGTGCCCGGCTTGTTGAGCAGGATGTCACCGCGACGAGCGCGAACTGCTGCCGCGACGTCGCCCGCATCAAGTGGCACCGGCTGGAACAACAACGGATCGCGCAGCGTGGTGGCCGCGATCTTCTGCTGTCCCGGTGTGCCGCGCATGCAATGTGGCGGAAAGGTGGTGCTCCAGTCGGGGCGATCGGTGATTTCCGCGTGGCCCACGTCGTGATCATCGGCGGTGGCGACGATCCGGATTCCGGAGCGGTGGGCCCAGTCGGTGAGCCGCTGGAGATTCGGGATGATCGCGTCGGCGCCCGGAACAGCGAGCAGGCCCGCGGCCATGATGAAGTCGACCTGGGTGTCGATGTCCCAGCAGATCGTGGTCACACCACTTTCTCGAGTCGAGGACTGGCGCGATACTCCCGCCCGACCTTTGCGCACGGCTTTCCCGCGTGCATGACCACGTCGGCCGTGAAGTCGAAACGGCCCTGAAAGAGAGAAGAACCAACACCGTACGCGTCCACAGGGACCTGACGCGCCTCGAAATCGAGAATCTTGTCCACCGTAAACCCGCCTGAGACCACAATCCGGACCTGCCGGTGACCGGCGCGATCCAGGGCGTCGCGAACATTGTGGACGAGCTGCGGCGTGACACCGGTGGGCTTGGAATGCCCCATCATCGGAATGACGGACTTGTCCACCAACATTTCACTGGTATCAATGCGGACGCCGTAGAGCGAACTGCCGAGGGCGTTGGCGAGGTCGACCGAGGTGCGGACGCAGTCGTTTTCGAAGTCGACCAGCGTCACCAGCCGCACGTCGTGGTCCATGTGCTCGAGGAACTTGCGCGACGCGAGTACGGTGTCGCCGCCGTAGGCAGCGATCAATCCGTGCGGGACGGTGCCGATTCCTTCGCTGCCCCACCACGACGCCTGGGCATCGGTGGAGACGCCGATCGCCCCGGCGATATGGGCGGCATAGCCGTCGCCGGTCTGCACCAGCCAGTGGTCGTGGCGTGCCGGGAAGAACATGATCTGCTTGGGATCGGCGGCGGCGACCACCCGGCGGGTGTTGGTGCCGACACGCGTGCGACGGGCGAGGACGCCGAGATAGAGTGTTTCGAGGTGGGCAAAGTGGGCGTACGGCCCCTCGATTTCGAGTACCACTTCCCAAGGGGCGACGGCATCGCCGTCGTACAACGCCTTGACGTCGAGCGCGCTCCAGTCGTCGCTACAGAGCTTGAGGATCGCGATCGCTTCGTCGATCCCGCCGAGCAGGGCATCGGCCTTGCCGAAGATCTGCACGGTAACGCTGGGGTTGTAGCCGTCCCGGTTGAGGACCTCGCGGGCGCGGACAAAGTACTTGTCGGAGTAGTACCCGGCGCGCATCCGTTCAACGGGGAGATTGAAGATCGCGGGGTCTAGGCGCTTGGGGCGGGCGGTCATGGGCGGGGAAATCTAGCTTACCTTCCTTGATCACCCACCGGAGCCATTTCGTGGCCGACACTCCCGTTTCCCGCCGCTCATTTCTCGGCGCCGCCGGTGCCGCCCTCGCCGGGGCGGCGCTGGCGCCCGGTCACGCGGTAGCCGCGCCGTACGTGCTCCGCCGGTCGCCGTCGCGCCTGTGTGCGGTGGCCAGCTCCAACGGTTTGCGCGGCGTGGCGAAGGCGGTCGACATGATGACCCAGGGGGCCGACACGCTCGACGCCGGCGTGGCGGGCGTCAAGATCCAGGAACTGGATCCGACGGATCAGTCCGTGGGATACGGTGGGTTGCCGAACGCCGACGGGGTCGTGCAGCTCGATGCCTCGTGCATGCACGGGCCGACCAAGCGAGCGGGTGCGGTGGGGGCACTGGAAGGGATCAAGACGCCGAGCGAGATCGTGCAGCTGGTCATGAAGTATACCAACCACATCATGCTGGTCGGCCGGGATGCGCAGCGATTTGCGACATCGTACGGATATCCGATCGAGGACCTGCTCACGCCGGCGTCGCGCGAAGCATGGCTGCACTGGCGAGCCAACATGAGCGCGACGGATAACTACATCGACGTCCCGGGGAGCGAAAAGCTGGTGAAGACCACGACGGGCACCTGCCCGATGATGCTGGTCAACCAGGCCGGTGACGTTTCGTCGATCGTCACCACCAGCGGACTGTCGTGGAAGGTCCCCGGGCGGGTCGGGGACTCCGGGATCGTCGGTGCCGGCCAATACACGGACAACGACGTCGGAGCGGCGGGATCGACCGGGCTGGGGGAGTGCAACATGCTGGTGTGCGGTGGCTTCTCGGTGGTGGACAACATGCGTCGCGGCATGCACCCCAAGGATGCGTGTCTTGCGACGCTCAAGCGGGTGATGGCGATGATTCCAGCGCGATGGGTTGCCCCGAATGGTCGGCCCACGTTTCAGCTGCAGTATTACGCCGTGAACAAGGCCGGCGTGTATGGCGCGGCGGCGATGACGGCGTCGCCGTTCGCGGTGTGTGACGAGAAGGGCGCCCGGACGGAAGATTGCGCCGTGCTGTTTTCGTGAGGGCTGTTAGCCCGTGCATGGCGAAGAATCGTCTCGTTCGCGCCGGCCGATCCCTCGCGTTGCTCGGGATGACAGCGCTTGTTCTGCCGCTTGCGTTGACCGCGCAGGATTCCACGCCACCGTACCCACGGCGGCTGTCGTATTTCCCGTACGTCACGGCGTCACCGAACGACGGCGTGATGGCGATGGCGCGGGCGGTGTGGTTCCGGCAGTCGCGCTGGGATGACCGTGTGTCGGTGCACGACCAGGTGGCGGTGGAGGGTGGATACTCCACCAAGGACTCCTGGCTGCTGCGCGCGCGGGGCGATTTCCCGCGGCTGGCGGATGGCTGGCGGTTGCAGGTGATCGTGCAGGCTGGGAAAGAAGGGATGTATGGCGGCGACACGCCAGCGATGCGTCAGGTGGCAAGTGTCGAGGTTACGCGACGAATACAGGGACCGGTGTCGGTCGCGCTTCGCGGCGACGCCACGCATGTCATCGTGGGCGGAAGTTCGGCGACATCCGAGTCGGAGGTTCGTGGTCGGCTCGCGCTCGTCATCGACCTGCGCGACCGGGAATACGACACGCGCCGCGGCGCGCTTCTCCAGTTCGGGCCATTTATCGGGTCCATGAACAGTATGCTCGGAGCGTACGCGCTCGCGAGCGGCTGGGCATCGATGGGCGAACGCACCCGCGTTACCGCTCGCGCGGGCATTCGCACTGGCTCACACCTGACGACGAATGGCGTGCGCACGCTGCCGGCATGGGAGGACGATTTCGTACTCGGCGGCGGCCCGGAGTCGAATCGCGCACTGCCGATCGGCGCCCGCGTGAACAAGAACATGATGCTGTTTGCCGCGGAAATTCGCCACGACCTGAAAGTCTTCCCTGGTGGGGCGATTGCGGTACTCGCGTTTGTTGATGCGAGTCGCGCGTATTGCGATTGTGCCTACCTGGCCGACACGCCGGGCATCGCGGCGCCGATGGAATGGACCGTCGGGCCAGGCGTGGGCGTCGCACTCCGCCTGCTGCGGAACTCCGTCCTGACGGCGACCGTCGCGCGCGGGGAGCATGCGACGCGACTGTACATCAGCAGTGGGTGGAGTTGGTAATCAGCTCTCCCGGATCACGATCCCCCGCTGCTTCAATCCGTCGACATACCGATCAAACGGCATTCCTTCGTCGGGCGTGGTGACGCCGAAGCGGATCACCTGGCGGCGGGCCTGGACCAGGCCGGTGATCGAAAGCGAGTAGCCAGTGGTGCGCATCATTGCCGAAACGTGATGCACCTCGTCGAAGCGATCAATCAGGTCGAAGGTGGTGCTCGCGGGTTTGCCGTGCTTGTCCCCGCTGACAATGATCCGGAGTGCCACGAGATCGCGCCCTTCCGGCTTGGTGAGTTGGGGTGAGACCGCGGCGATGAAGAGGTCGCGTGGGATCACTGGATGGCCCTTTACCATCAACGGGTCGAGGCTGAGCAGGCCGAGCTCGCGGATCGGCTTCATGATGGCGACGTGACCGGGATAGCGCAGCGTCTTGTATTCCATTTCGCGCACCTTCCCTTGCCACGTGAACGGCATGGTGGAAATACCGCCACCGGTGTGGAACGCTTCGAGAGTGCCGATCGGCGTGGGGAACTCCACCTGTTCGAGTTCACTCAGTGCGTCTACGGTGCAGCGCTTGCCGTCGCGCAGGATCCATGACGGCGTGGTGTAATAATCGAGCGCCCCTTCGAGCGAGTAGACGATCTGGTAGTTGAGCGGCGGTTGGGGATGCTGCGGCAGCCCACCGACGTAGATCCGTACCCGGTCGACCGTGTCGAGGCGCCGCATTCCTTCCGCGGCGAGAATGTTGACCATGCCGGGTGCGAGTCCGCAGTCGGGCATGATCGACAGCCCCTTGGCGTGGGCTTCGGCGTCGAGTTGCTTCTGCTCCATGACGATCTGGGTATTGCCACCGAGATCGGCGAAGTGGCAGCCGGTTGCCACAACGAGGGCGGCCATCGGTCCATTGAAGTAGTACGGGAGTGCGCTCATCACGGCAGCATGGCCCGCCATGAGGTTGCGAACGGCGGTATGATCTGTCACGTCGAGCGTGACCGGGCGGAGCTTCGGGTCATTGCGCGAGGAGAGAAACCGGGCCATCCGTTCGGGCTGGATGTCCGCCAGGGTGACCTGGGTGACTTCCGGATCCTGGAGCAGATCAAATGCGCAGGCGGAGCCTTGTAAGCCCGCTCCGAGTACCAGCATCTTCATGATTGACCCTGGTGTGGCGTTAGGTGCGGAGGGAAAATAGCTGGGAGCCGTGAGCCGTGAGCCAGATCTTTCGCCCGGAGCGAAGCGAAGGGCCAACGTAGACGGAACTGCTGATCCGTGCCGTAGGGCGTCAGGTGTACGCAATCACGCTGGTCCTTCGCTTCGCTCAGGACGACAACACACGAGGATCGATGCCGGAAGCCGGACAAACCACCCGCGATCGGCTGCTCGAGGCGGCGCGGGAGCTCTTTACCACCACCGGGTACCACGCCACCACCACGCCGATCCTGGCCAAGCGGGCGGGGGTGGCCGAAGGCACGATCTATCGGCATTTCCCCAGCAAGCATGCGCTATTGAATGCGGCGTACCAGGACATGCAACGGTGGGGTATCGCCGGCGTGCGAGAGGTGAGCTCGGGGACCGGTCGATCAGTGGGCGAACGACTGAACCGGCTTGGCCGAAAATGGCTGGAGTGCGCCGAAAAGGATCCGGCCCGGGTCCGCCTGCTCCTCGGCTGGCGGCACACGCGCGAGCTCGATGATCCGTCGCGAGCCGCGGCCGCTGAACTGCGACACGGGCTCGAACACCTGATCGCGCATGGCAAGCAGGAAGGGAGTGTGCGGGCCGGGGTGGTCGAACTCTGGACGTCAGTGTGGCTGACCCTGGTGGCGTTCGCGACCGAGCGCGTTGCGAGCCGCGAATGGAGCGCGAGCCATCCCCATGCTCTGGCCACGCTGGATGCAGCGTGGGAAGCGATTGCGTGGCGGCCGATCACGGTCGGCGGTTCGACCACCGCCGGACCAGATTGATCGAGGGATAGCGGTACTCCCAAAGGACACACGGCGTGCCAGGTCAGGTCAGTGCAGCGGCCCCACCGCAAGTTCCACCGCATCGCGCAGGCTTCGCGAGACGATCAGGTCGCGTACAGCAGCGAGATCGCCGGTCATGATCCGATCGGCTTCGAGCGGCGGGACGACACTGCGTACCAGGTTGACCGCGGCGCTGACGCCGGGCCCGGCCTCAAGCGGCTTGTGGAACTCGAGCGCCTGGGTGGCACTGAGGACCTCGATTGCGATCACCCAACGCGCGTTTTCCAGGATCATCGCGCACTGACGCGCGCTGATGGTGCCCATCGAGACGTGATCTTCCTGGTTGGCGCTGGTCGGGATTGAATCCACGCTGGCGGGATGCGCGAGCACCTTGTTCTCACTCACCAGCGATGCCGCGGTGTACTGCGAAATCATCAACCCCGAGTGCAGCCCGCCCTGATGGGCCAGGAACGCTGGCAGCCCCGACACGGCCGGGTCCATCATGTGTTCGATGCGTCGTTCAGCGATGTTCGCGAGTTCCGCGACGGCGATCTTGGCGTAGTCCATCACCAGCGCGACCGGCTGGCCATGGAAGTTGCCGGCCGAGATTACCGCGTCGTCGTCGGCGAAGACCAGCGGATTGTCGGTGACCGCATTGATCTCGCGCGTGAGCACTTCGGCGGCGTGACGCAAGGCGTCGCGGGAGGCGCCGTGTACCTGCGGGACGCAGCGGAGGGAATAGGCGTCCTGGATCTTGTCACAATCGGCATGCGCTGCGTGAATGGGCGAACTGGCCGACACGGCGAGCACGTTCGCGGCGGTCTCGGCCGCACCGGGGTGGCTGCGCACCATCGTCACACGGGGATCGAACGGCGCCCGCGAGCCCTTGAGCGCTTCGAGCGACATCGCCGCCGCGATATCCGCCGCCGTCGCGAGCTCAAGGGCGTCGAACACCGTGAGGGCACCAATGGCGGTCATCGCCTGGGTACCGTTGATGAGCGCGAGACCCTCCTTCGCTTCGAGCGTCACCGGCGTCAGGCCAACCTCGGCGAGCGCGCCAGCTGCGGGGATAAGCGCGTCCCCGACTTCGACCTTGCCCTCGCCGATGAGTGCCAGGGCCATGTGCGCCAACGGGGCGAGATCGCCACTCGCGCCAACCGATCCCTGCGACGGGATCACCGGGTGGATGCCATGATTCAGCATCGCCAGCAGGAGCTCAACGACTTCGACGCGGATACCGCTGTAGCCGAGGGAGAGTGACTGCGCGCGGAGGAGGAGCATGCCACGCACCACTTCCTGGGACAATGGTTCACCGACACCCATGGCGTGCGAGCGGATCAGGTTGCGCTGGAGTTGCTGGACATCGGCCGGGGCAATGCGGATGTTCGCGAGCTTGCCGAACCCGGTCGTGACGCCGTACACGGTGCGTCCTTCGGCGACCACGCGCTCGATGTAGCGACGACTGGCGAGAACCCGTTCGCGGGCGGTGTCGGCGAGTCGCACCGGCGCGGCGTCGTTCGCGACACGCATCACGTCGGCGAGCGTGAGGAGCGTCCCGATCAGGACCGGTTTCATCTCCGCGTTCGTCAGAATGTCAGCTCCTTGCCGCCAATGTAGATTCGTTCGACCGGCGTACCCCCAAGAGTGTACACGATGTCGCGCCAATCGGGGTAGTCGGTGATGATGAAGTCGGCGCGCTGGCCCGCTCGCAGCCGGCCGGTGTCGCGCAAGCCCAGGGCCGCCGCGGCGTTGGCGGTGGCGGCGGTGAGTGCCTCGCAGACACTGAGCCGGTTGATCCGCACCGCGAGCGCCATGGCCAATTGGGTGGAGAAGAGCGGCGACGATCCCGGGTTGAGGTCGGTTGCCACGGCCACGGCGGCGCCGGCGTCGATCAGCGCTCGCCCCGGAGCGGCCGGGATGCCGAGATGGAGGGTGACGCCGGGGAGGAGGACGCCGATCGTATCGCTTGCGGCAAGTGCGGCGATTTGTGCCGCACCGGAAGCCTCGAGGTGATCGGCCGACAGCGCGTTAAACTCCACGGCCAACTCCACGCCGCCGATGGCGTGGAACTGATCGACATGTGCCTTGACGCGGAGACCGGCAGCCTGGGCCGCCGAAAAGACTTGCCGCGCTTCGTCGATATGGAACGCC
>JANYLJ010000001.1 GCA_025357945.1 Gemmatimonadota bacterium | reverse complement strand
GACGGGTGACTTTCCCTTTGGCGGTGTAGGCGACGCTGGCGAACGTATGCTGGGGGCTCATGGCGGGGCTCCGTGATCGACGGGGAGCGCAACAACGACCACGGAAACGTACTTAATCACACCGACTTGTGCAGAGCTTCCTTAGACCGCCAGCCCAACCTCGGCTGGGCGTTGTCCGTATTCAGTCTGCATCCTACGCTCACCAAACGCTGGCGGTCACCCGCTGGCCGTCTCTCTGGAGTGTTTCCTCATGCAACGTAGAGCACTATTTCTCGCCGCAGGTGTGCTGTTTGCCGGTGCGGCTCCGCTCCGCGCACAAGCGCCGAACTTCGCCGGCACCTGGACGGTGATCGTCGATCCGAATGCGCCGGCCAGGGGTGCTGGTGGTGGCGGCGGTGCCGCTCCATTGTCGATCACTCAGGATTCCAAGGCGCTGACGATCAGCCGGACCACCCCGAACGGCGAAATGAAGACCGTTTACAACCTCGACGGCACCGACAGCAAGAACATGATGGGGGGCCGCGGCGGGCCGACAGAGGTCTTGTCGCACGCCAAGTGGGACGGCTCCAAGCTCGTGGTGACGTCCACGCGGGACTTCAACGGCACCACGGTGACCACCACGGCGGCCTATTCGCTCGACGCGTCTGGCAACCTCGTGATCGCGACCACGCGGCCGCCGCGCGGTGGCGCCGGTGATCCGGTTACTACCACGCAATCCTACAAGAAGAGCTGATCGAGCCGAGGCCGGCTTGACACCATAGCGACGAACCGCCTGCTGGAAGTTTTCCGGGAGGCGGTTCGATTTCCGGCCCGAGGGCGACTCCTAACCGCTCCGTTATGAAACCGTCATCCACCGGCAATCGCGCCGCGAGGTGCAGCACCGAGACTTCCTGCAGCCCCCTCAGCCGGAGGATCTCATGTTCGATTACCTCGTAGAATCGCGACCGCACCGGGAAGGCAACGCACGCCAGGCGCTTGCCTCGATCGCGGTGCACACCGTGATCATCGCCGCGTCGATTCAACTGACCCGCGCTATGGCAGCGACGGTGACGAAGGCGCCACCAGCAAGCGAGATGATCCTCGCCCGCGCGCCGACGCCGGCGGCTCGGCACAACGCGTCAGTGTCGGCAGCACCAATACTCCTCGCAGCTCCAGTTCTCCTTGCGGTCGCCTCACCGATCACTGTTCCGGTCGGTATCGCGCCGGTGGAGTTGATGCAGGGTTTCGATCCAGCGCGGATTGGTCAGCCGAGTGACGCGCACGGCTTGCCGCTCGGTCTCGGCGACGACGACACACCGAGTGACCCGCGTTTCCTCGCCGCATTGCGGGCAGTCGACGAGCCGGCGGAGTATCTCGACGGACCACAACCGAAGTATCCGCCGGCGTTGCGGCGGGTCGGCATCGAAGGATGGGTGCAGTTGCGCTTCATCGTGGGGCTCGACGGACACGCTGAGCCGCGTTCAATTGAAACGCTGAAGAGCAGCAACCCATCGTTCGAGGCTCCGGCGATCGAAGCGATTCAGCAATCGCGCTTCAAGCCGGCACGGATAATGGGTCGCAAGGTGCGCCAGTTGGTCGAACAGCTGGTGCGGTTCGCCCTGCGCTGACCGACCGGAACGGAGCAGGACGCGCCCCTTCGTTCCTCTCGCGCCGACAGTGATATTCCGCTGGTGGACACTCCTCGCATCGCCCTGATTTGCCGCCCGCCCCGAACGTATGCCGAATTCTACGCCGCCGCCGGCGTGGCGATCGACCTGCCACTCGCCGATCGGCAGCACGCGGCGTACGTCGACGCGCTGCAAGCCGCCGGCCTCGACATCCAGGCCATCGCACCTGACGAGCACTTCGCCGACGGCGTTTTCATCGAGGACACGGCCGTGGTCTGGCACGGTCGCGCACTACGGACCGGCATGGTCGCGCACCGCGAGGGCGAGCAGGAGGCGGTGATCCGCCATCTCCAGCAGACGCACGAGATCGTCCAGCTCCCACCCGGCGCGACACTCGACGGCGGCGACGTGCTGCCCACCGAGGACGTCACGTACGTCGGCCGGTCGAGCCGCACCAACGCCGCCGGTGCGGGCGCGGTGCGCGAGTTTTTGGCGCCGGCGAAGCGGCGGGTGGTCGAGGTGCCGGTGGAGCGCTGCCTTCACCTCAAGAGCGCCGCGACATGGCTGGGCGATGAGACGCTCCTGGTGGCGCATGACCTGGTGGACATCAGCTATTTCGAGATCGAACGGGTGCTCTTCACGGCAGAGGGTGAGGACAAGGCGGCCAATGCGCTCCGGATCGGCAGCCACCTTCTGGCGCTTGCGAACTACCCCGCCAGCGCGGCGACGTTCTGGGAGTTCGCCCAATACCGGGAACTCACCCTGCACACGCTCGACATGTCGGAGTTCGAGAAGGGCGACGGGTCACTGACCTGTCTTTCGCTGCTCATCGGGTAAACGCTGAGGGGAGGGATCATGATCCGCAAACTTCCATCTGGCCAATACCGCCTTTATTCACGCAAGAAGAACCCGAAAACCGGAAAAGCCCGCAACTTGGGTACTTTCAGCACGCGCGCCGCCGCCGAGAAACACGAGCGGGAGGTGCAATACTTCAAGCGTCACTAGACGCACGGAGAGAGACAGTGAACGTTCGGGTCAAGGTATTCAATCGTGACGGAGCGTTGGTCGGCCCGGTTGAAGTTGATCGGGTTGTAAAAAGCGACGAAGCGTGGCGCCAGCAACTCACGCCCGAGCAGTACCGGATCGCGCGCGGCAAGGGCACCGAGGCGGCGTTCTGCGGTACGCTGCTCGACAACAAGCGACACGGCGTCTACAGCTGTCTCTGCTGCGGGCTACCGCTGTTCGCGTCAAACGCCAAGTTCAGTTCCGGCACTGGCTGGCCGTCGTTCTTCCAGCCGATCGCCGAGGCGAACGTGGCGACCCACGTCGACCGGAGCTATGGCATGGTCCGCACCGAAATCCTCTGCGCCCGCTGCGATGCTCATTTGGGGCACGTGTTCGAGGACGGTCCGCCACCGACCGGGCAGCGGCATTGTCTCAACTCGGAGTCGCTGGCGTTCACCGACGAGACCGAGCTCGCGACGCTGGCCGATCCGGCGACCGCGGCGCCCTGAGCGTTGCAGGCGTGAAACCGGGCCGGCGCACCGTCGGGTTACTATTGCGGTGCAAGACGACGGCAGAACTCACCCGCGGAGCGAATATGGCAACCGAAGAGCACAAGGTCAGCGGCGAACGGCTCGTCGATCGCGTCAAGGAGCTGGTCAAGGAAGGGAACGCCCGCCGCATCATCGTCAAGAACGGGGAGGGACATACGCTGATGGAGATTCCGCTCACCGTCGGAATCGCGGGTGCCATGTTCCTGCCGGTTCTGGTGGCACTCGGCTCGATCGCCGCACTCGCGTCTCACTACACCCTCGTGGTGGAGAAGAAGGATCCATCGGTGACGCCGGCGGGAGAGCTGCGCAACAACTCCTGAGCGGACTAGTGCTGGTGCGAACTGCCTGACGGCCCGCTCAACGGGCGGTTTGCGCCAGAGCCGCTCGGTCCGTTCGATTTCCTGCCCGCCTCCGGAGCCTCGGCGTCGTACCCGTCGAACGACGCATCTTCGTCGTCCACCGCACCGGTCCATGCCCCCTCGCGCCGTGATCCGTCGGCGCGGTCCTCTGGGTCACTGTCCTGCTGATGGCTTACCATGATTCCGCTCCGTGATGAGGTAGTGCTGACCTGCGCACGGTGACTGTCCGACGTCGACCACGGACGGCGGACAGGCGGTCGCGCGGCTATTGAACGAGCGATATCAGAATCCGTCCTAGACCGCCGTTCGGCGGTACGCCACCACTCTCAGCAACTTGTGTATCGCGAGGTGCAACAGGCCATACACGACCATCGCGATCAGGATCGGCATCGCCAGCGTGAAACCGCCGTCCACCGTCTGGCTCGGCACGATGCCGCGGAACGGCGCATAGAAGGGATCGGTGAGGACGCGGATGAACCGGACAAACCCGGCCCATGAACTGGCGTCGAAGAACACGAGCAGCAGCCGGATGAGCAGCAGGGTGTAGAGCAGCCAGAATACGTAATCGATACACTGGGACAGGCGGGCCAGCCCGCGGGGCCTTCCTGGGATCGGAACGACGGTGCGTTCGGTAACGTCGGCCATGGCGGGCTCCTGATATGGGCTGGGATTGGAGACGTTGCGGATCGATCGATGCACACCCGTGCAACCACGGCACCGCCCTGTCGTCCCATTGACACACGCAAGAGCAGCCCGATCGCGGGCGTGACGGAGCGCATGATGGCCCTCGACGAGTACCGCCGGAAGCGATCCTTCACGAAGACGAGCGAGCCGCGCGGCCGGAAGGTGAAGTCCGCAACCGGCCGCGTTTTTGTCGTGCAGCATCATCGCGCGTCGCACGAGCATCATGACTTCCGGCTCGAGCTCGACGGCGTCCTCAAGAGTTGGGCGGTGCCCAAGCTCGTCAGCACCACCCCGGGCGTGCGACGCCTCGCCGTACAGGTCGAAGATCACCCGCTGGCGTACGCGACATTCACGGGACGAATTCCCGAGGGTCAGTATGGCGCCGGTACCGTAAGCATCTATGACCATGGCACCTGGGAACCGGAAGAGGACCCACACGACGGCCTCACGAGTGGCAAGCTGGCGTTCAGGCTCACGGGGAGAAAGCTGAAGGGAAATTGGGTCCTGGTCCGGACCGCTCGAGGCCGCGGACAGAGCGAGAAACCACAATGGTTGCTGATCAAGCGAAAGCCTGGGGCGTGAAGATGCCCGCGCGGCAACGTTTCGTCCCGACGCAACTAGCGACGCTCGTGGCTGCTGCGCCCACCGGCGACGAGTGGGTGTTCGAGGTCAAATACGACGGCTACCGCATCGAGGCGCTGGTACACGAGGGCACCGCCCGCCTGTTCACCCGCCGCGGCAAGGACTGGACACGACGATTCCCGGCGGTCGCGCAACGTCTGGCCCGGCTTCCCGTGGAGTCCGCGACACTCGATGGCGAGCTGGTGGCGCTCGACCGCTCCGGGCGATCGAAGTTTGTGTTGCTGCAGCAGAGCCTCGATGCCACGCGCCGTCAACGCCTGACGTTCTTCGTGTTCGATCTCTTGCGGCTCGACGGTGAGGACCTCCGCGCCCTGCCCCTGGACGAACGCCGCCGCCGACTGCTGCGAATGCTCCGTCGCGCCGGCGCCACCCGGAGCGGCGCGGTACGGGTCGGACAACGACTGCGCGGCAATGGCGCGGCGCTGCTGCGCACCGCCTGTCGCCGGGGCCTCGAGGGAATCATCGCCAAACAACGGGATGCAGCGTACCGCAGCCGGCGCTCTCGTGCGTGGGTCAAGGTCAAGTGCGGTCATCGACAGGAAATGGTCGTGATCGGCTTCACACCGCCGAAGGGTTCCCGCGTTGGCATCGGCTCACTGCTCCTCGGCGTGCACAAGCGCGACACGCTTCGCTACGCGGGGCGCGTTGGCTCCGGGATGGATGAGGACATGCTGGGCAGGCTGCTCCGGCGGCTGACTCGAATCACCCGGAAGACGTCGCCACTGCCGGGCACACCGAGTCGCCTGCCCATCGCCGTGCGTTGGGTGCAGCCGCGGGTCGTCGTGGAAGTTTCCTTCACGGAATGGACGCGAGACGGTCGGCTCCGCCACCCGGTATTTCAGGGCGTCCGCGAAGACAAACCGGCGGGTGACGTCCACCGGGAGAATCCACGATGAAGCGAGCTCGACCCGGCACCACCGCCGGCTCCGTCACACGAGCCACCGTCGCGGGGGTCGTCATTACCCATCCTGACCGTGTCGTGTTTCCGGCACTGCAGATCACCAAGCTGGAGCTGGCACAGTACTATGCGCGAGTTGCGCCGCTGATGCTGCCGCACGTCGCGGGAAGGCCTCTCGCGCTGGTGCGCTGTCCGGATGGCGTCGGCAAGCAGTGCTTCTTCCAGAAACACTGGGCCGGCACGCCGCCGCCCGCGATCGATACCGTGCCTATCCTGCAGCACGATGGCACCCGCCGCCGCCACGTCGTGATTCACAGCGCCACCGGACTCGTCACGCTCGCGCAATGGGGTGTGATCGAGATTCATCCGTGGGGCTGCCGCGCCGACGATGCGAACCTTCCCGACCGGATCGTGTTCGACCTCGATCCGGCGCCCGGCGTCGCGTGGAGCACCGTGCAAGGCGGCGCGCGCCAGTTGCATCGCCTCCTTGGCGGGCAAGGACTCGACAGCTGGCTCAAGACGTCCGGCGGGAAGGGATTGCACGTGGTGGTGCCGATCGCGCGTCGTCCCAGCTGGGACGATGTGAGCGCCTTTGCCCGGGCGATCGCCGAGCAGTTGCAGGCCGCGTTTCCCGATCGCTTCATTACCAAGGCGAGCAAGTCGGCGCGCCGCGGACGCGTGTTCATCGATTGGCTGCGTAATTCGCGGGGGGCAACATCCGTCGCACCGTGGTCGCCCCGCGCGCGACCGAGCGCCGGCGTCTCGGTTCCGCTGCCATGGCCGCGCCTCGGCCACGTTGGCGCCGGCGACCAGTACACCGTCACGTCGGTCCGGGTGCCGAGCGCCGATCCGTGGCGGGAGCTGCTGACCGCAAAACAGGCACTGACGAAAGAGATGCTCCGGCGCCTAATATGAGTGCTGTCCCCTTCGTCCCCGGAGTTCGCATGCCGCTCGGCACGCAGATCATTTGGCTCTTCATACTCGCCATTCCCGTCGCCTGTGTCACGTGGACGGTCACCCATGAGGACGTGTTTCGGGAGCCGAGGGAGTACTGCGTCAAGCGGAGCGAGAACTGCCGGCGGTGGTATGAGCGGAAGTTCTTCTACCTGTTCACCTGCGAGTACTGCTTCAGCCATTACGTGGCCGCCCTCTTCCTCTTCGTGACCCGATTCACGCTGTTGATGCCGGGCTGGCGCGGTTACTTGATCGCCTGGTTCGCGCTGGTCTGGGTGGCCAATCAGTACATCAGTGTGTTCAATCGCCTCCGCCTCGACATCAAGGACGAGAAGATCAGCATCCAGAGCAAGGAGGAACAGCTGGACGAACCACGGCGCGTCGGTCCCTGAATGCGCCGCCGATTCGACCGCCCCATCGATCGACGAGGCTGTCAACGTCGGCCGCCGAGCCCTCCCGGGCCACGCCGACATCTGACACTATTCAGCCATCTCACCTGACAGCCAGGGGCTGAAATGTTCAACATTGCCGTGCCGTGGTGGGAGCTGGTCATCCGCTCCGTCGTCATCTACATCTTCCTGATCGTCCTGCTCCGGATCACGGGAAAACGACAGGTCGGCCAGCTCGCGCCGTTCGACCTGGTCCTGCTGCTCGTCCTATCGAATGCCGTCCAGAATTCGATGAACGCTGGGGACAACTCACTCGTGGGCGGCATGATCGCGGCGACGACGCTGATTGCCATGAATTACGTCGTGGCGATGCTCACCTTCCGCAGCAAGAAAGCAGAGGCACTGATCGAGGGGCGACCGCAGGTATTGATCCACAACGGCAAGCTCTTCGAATCGGTGCTCACCGACGCCCGCTTGACCCACCACGAACTCAACGCCGCATTACGACGGGCCGGCTGCCTTTCCATCGAGGACGTCCACTGCGCGATGCTCGAGAACAACGGCGCCGTCAGCGTCATTCCCAAGCGGTGACACGTTGAACGGCGTGCGCTCGCGGGACTGTCTGGCCCGCTGACTCCGGTGCACCCGCGCCGTCCGCTCTTGCCCTAGCCTTCGGCCGGGTTCAATTTGCGAGTTCTCCCCAACTCGCAGGATGTCCCGATCATGGCTTACGCGCCGCTACCGATCGCGCCGCGCCGCTTCGGGGAAACGATGCGGACCGACGCCTGGTGGATTCAGCCGGCCGTCATCTTCCTCCTGTTCAGCGCCTTCATCGTCTATTCCACCTGGGCCGCGCTGCAGGGCAATCATTACACCTACGGTCCGTATCTTTCGCCGTTCTACTCGCCGGAGCTGTTCGGTGATTCGCCCCACGCCTGGTTCGGCGCCAAGCCGGGGTGGTGGCCGTCGTGGTTGCTGTTCTCGCCGGCGATCCTGATCCTTTGGGCGCCGGGCGGTTTCCGCTTCACCTGTTATTACTATCGCGGCGCGTATTACAAGTCCTTCTGGGCCGATCCGCCGAATTGCGCCGTCGGCGAGCCGCGATCGTCGTACCTCGGTGAGCGCTACTTCCCGCTGATCTTCCAGAATATTCATCGCTTCTTTCTGTATCTGGCACTTGTCTTCCTCGTCTTCCTGGCGCACGACGTGTGGCAGGCGCTCTGGTTTACTGATGCCGCTGGTCATCGCAGCTTCGGCATCGGCGTCGGCACGCTCGTCCTGGCAGCCAATACCACGCTCCTCGGCGGCTACACGCTCGGGTGCCACTCGCTACGGCACATGGTGGGCGGCATCCTGGACCGCATTGCCGAGCGTCCAGTGCGCCGGGCGATGTACGATTGTTCCAGCTGCCTCAACCGCAACCACATGCAGTGGGCGCGGCTGTCATTGGTGATGGTGATGTTCGCCGACCTGTACATCCGCCTCTGCTCGATGGGGATCTGGACCGACTGGAGACTGCTCTGATGCCGGACACGGAAACCGTCGAACACGATGTCCTCGTGATCGGCGCTGGCGGGGCCGGGCTGCGGGCCGCGATCGAGGCAGCGGCCGCCGGTGTCACGGTCGGCGTGGTGTGCAAGTCGTTGCTCGGCAAGGCGCACACCGTGATGGCCGAAGGCGGCGTCGCCGCAGCACTCGGCAACGTGGATGACCGCGACAGCTGGCGGGTGCACTTCGCCGACACGATGCGCGGCGGCCAATATCTCAACAATTGGCGGATGGCGGAGATCCACGCCAAGGAAGCGCCCGCGCGCGTGCTCGAGCTGGAGGCCTGGGGGGCCGTATTCGACCGCACCCCCGACGGCCGGATCCTGCAGCGCAACTTTGGCGGCCACCGCTATCCGCGCCTGGCGCATGTCGGCGATCGCACCGGGCTCGAGATGATTCGCACGCTGCAGGACCACGCCGTCCATCTCGGCATCGACGTGCACATGGAAGTCACCGTCATCACGCTGCTCACCGATGGCAATCGCGTGTGCGGCGCGTTCGCGTATGACCGGGAACGCGGGCGGTTCCGGTTGTTCCGCGCGAAGGCGGTCGTGCTGGCCACCGGCGGCGTGGGCCGCGCGTTCAGCGTGACCAGCAACAGTTGGGAATACACCGCCGACGGGCAGATGCTCGCCTACAACGCCGGTGCCGAACTACAGGACATGGAGTTCGTGCAGTTCCATCCTACCGGCATGGTGTGGCCGCCGAGCGTGCGGGGTCTCCTGGTCACCGAAGCGGTGCGCGGCGAGGGTGGCGTGCTGCGCAACAACGAGGGCCGCCGCTTCATGTTCGACGACATTCCGGAGAACTACCGCAGCCAGACGGCAGACACGGAGGAAGAGGGATGGCGCTACGTGCAAGGCGACAAGAGCGCCCGGCGCCCACCGGAATTGCTGACGCGCGACCATGTGGCCCGCTGCATCGTGCACGAGGTGCGTGCCGGCCGCGGCTCGCCGCACGGCGGTGTGTACCTCGACATCGCGTGGATCAAGGAGAAGCTGCCCAACGCGGCCGAGCACATCAGGAAGAAACTTCCCAGCATGTACCATCAGTTCAAGCAACTGGCGGACATCGACATCACGAGCGAGCCGATGGAGATCGGGCCGACGACGCACTACATGATGGGCGGCATCCGCGTCGACGGCGACACGCAGATGACCGCCGTCCCGGGGCTGTTCGCGGCGGGCGAGTGCGCCGCGGGATTGCACGGTGCCAATCGCCTGGGCGGCAACTCACTGTCCGACTTGCTGGTGTTCGGCAAGCGCGCTGGCGAACACGCGGCGACGTTCGCCAAGGCCCACGCCGCCGGACGGATCGACGCCGGCGCGGTGGACCACGCCGCCCGCAGCGCGCTCGTGGCGTTCGAGCACGGCGGCGGCGGGGAGGGCCCGTATCACGTGCAGCACGACCTCCAGACCATGATGCAGGACCTGGTCGGCATCGTGCGCCACGAAGACGAAATGCGGCAGGCCCTCGCGCGGCTCGACGATCTCAAGCGCCGCGCGGCGGGCGTCGGGATCAGTGGGAACCGCGAGTACAATCCCGGCTGGCACACCGCGATGGATCTCCGCAACCTGATCGCGGTATCCGAAGCGATCACCCGGGCCGCACTCGAGCGGCGCGAGAGTCGCGGCGGCCATTTTCGCGACGACTATCCGGACAAGGACCCCGTATTCGCCGGCTTCAACGTCGTGCTCGCCAAGGGTGAGGATGGTACCATGCGGCTGACCCGGGTCCCGATCCCGCCGCTGCCGGCCGAACTGGAGCAGGTCATCGAGGAGCAGAAATCGTGAGCACGGCCACCTTCAGGATCTGGCGCGGGGAGCGCGGTGATGGCCGCTTCGAAGACTACCCGACGACGGTGTCCGAGGGGATGGTCGTGCTCGACGCCGTCCACCAGATCCAGTCGGACCAGGCCAACGACCTCGCCTGCCGCTGGAACTGCAAGGCCGGCAAGTGCGGTTCGTGCTCGGCCGAGATCAACGGCAAGCCGCGGCTGATGTGCATGACGCGCCTCAACGAGCTCGATCTCGAAAGGCCAGTCACGATCGAACCGATGCGTGCATTTCCGCACGTGCGCGACCTGGTCACCGACGTGTCGTGGAACTTCCGGGTCAAGCAGAAGATCCAGAAGTTCACGCCGACCGCACCCCACGCCGCCGACGGAACCTGGCGCATGCAGCAGCGCGACATCGACCGGGTGCAGGAGTTCCGCAAGTGCATTGAGTGTTTCCTCTGCCAGGACGTGTGCCATGTCCTGCGCGACCATCAACTGCACGACGAATTCGTCGGGCCACGGTTCCTGGTGCACATTGCCGCGCTGGAAATGCACCCGCTCGACACCGCCGATCGGACGGCGGAACTTCGCGAGGCCCACGGCGTCGGATACTGCAATATTACCAAGTGCTGCACGACGGTCTGTCCGGAGAGCATCGCGATCACGGACAATGCGATTATTCCACTGAAGGAACGAGTCGTGGATCGGTATTATGATCCGCTCAAAGCGTTGGTGCGATTGGTGAGGGGAGGGACGAAAGGCGAGAGTCGAGCGACGTGAACTGCTCGCGCCGTGGTGCCCTCCCTGTCGGGTTGTCTCGTCGCCCGTCTTTCGTCTCTCGTCTCTCCCGTTCCCGGAGACCGGCTCATGTTTGAACTGAAGCTCCTCACCGCTGCCGGCATCCCCTCGGCGCTCGAAAAGGCGGAGCAATACCGCCGGCTCAACCAGCCGTGGGCCGCCGAGAGCATCTGCTGGGACATTGCGGCGTTGGACCCGGCCAATCAGGCCGCGCTTCGCACCCGGTTGCTGGCGCAGACCGATCAATTCGGCACCGACACGGGCGCTGCGCGGCGGGCACGCGAGGCGTTGGCCAAGCTCAACGATCCCTACGAGCGGGCCTATTATGCGGGGCTCGTGTGCGAACGACTCGCCAAGGCCGGGCTCGAGCATCGCGCGCCGGGCGCTCGCTTTGCCGCCTACGACGAACTGCGCGAGGCGATGGAATGGTACGAGACAGCAGCGGCGATCCGGCCAGCCGGTGACGATGACGCGATCCTGCGCTGGAACACCTGCGCGCGATTGCTCAACCAGTCGCCCGACATCGCGCCACGCGGCGAAGAAGCAGTGGAACCAGTGATCGGGGAGTAGCAGGGGCAAGACGAGAGACGAGACGAACCGGGCCTCTTACTAACTGGAGTGATGCATGACGAACGCCGCAACGGAACAGCCAGCCGGGAAACCCGGCCTCGGCGACATGGCCGAGATCTTCTATGCGCCGGGCGCAGTGTTCGACCGGCGCCGCGACGGTGCCTTCGGGCTCCCACTCGTCGTGCTGGCAGTACTCGCCGGTGTCTTCAGTTTCCTCACCGGCAGCCTCACTCAGGCCGCCATGCACGCCGACGCGATGCGCGGCATGCAGCCAGCCATCGCGGCGGGAAGGATGACTGCGGAACAGGCCGCCCAATCCGCGTCGTTTATTGAGAAGTTCGGCCCCGCGTTAGCCGTCCTGCTCTTCGTCGTTTCCCCGTTTGTCGTCGGGCTGGTGTCGTGGGTCATCGCCAAGATCGCCGGCATCAAGCAGGAGCTCGGTGTCGCGGTGATGATCGGAACGTTCTCGATGTTCCCACGCCTCGCCGGGATGCTCGTGGGCGCCATCCTTGCGACGATGACGCCGGAGGCCGAGCTGACTTCGGCGAGCAAGCTGACACTCAGCCCGGCGCATTTCGTCGACCTCGCCGCGCACCCCGGCCTCGGACAATTGCTCGTCCGCCTGGACCTGTTCGTGATTTGGGCGTATGCGCTGGTCGGAATCGGGATGTACGTGACCGGCCGCAGCACCAAGGGGCAGGCTTGGGCGACGGCGATCGGCACTTGGGTGGTCCTGTCGATCCCGGCCGTGTGGGGATTTATCCGGGCCGGGTGATTTCGTCGCCCCGAACGAAGCGAAGGGCTGCCACGTCGTCCCACGCGGTTTTCTCGACTTCAGGGGCGAGGCGAACGTGCCACATGATGCCGTGAGTCAACAGTTGCCCGAATGCTTCCGGGGCGTAGTATTGTGTGACTCGGCTCGACCCCCATGGGCCGAATTCTCAAGCATCACAATCGAGCGTTCGTTGATCCGTAGCCGCCGCTGGCACCTCGCGACGTCGTTGCTCCTGTTTGCGGCCTGCCGCCAGGATGCCCCCACGACGCCACCGAGCCCCGTTCCCTCAGTGGTGGCGGTGATCGGGGGTGACCGGCAGGCGGCCGACCCGCAGGATGTCCTCCCCGATCTCGTCGTTTTCAAGGTGACCGACGGTGATGGCAAGCCGATGAAGGACGTCACGGTACAATTTGCGGTTCCGATCGGTGGTGGTTCCGTACCGGCCGCGTCCAAGGCGACCGACTCCACCGGTGTCGCCTCGACGAAGTGGACCATGGGAGCGCAGGCTGGCGTGCAGACCCTCGAGGCGCACGTCAACGGCGCGCTGGTGGCGACCGCGACGGCGACCAGCTGCGACCCCACCCAGTGCTTCCCGCTCGAAAAGCTCTCCAGCACCTTGAGCGATGCAACGTTGCTGACGCTCGCCACCTACGATTCGTCCGGTCAGGCCGTTCATCCGGACGTGGTGCGCGGACACGGCAACGCCACCGGGTTCTGGCTGGCGATCACACCGTATCCTGGCGGCAACACCAAGTACGAGAACCCGTCGCTGTTCCGCAGCAGGGACGCCAAGACCTGGGCGCCGCCGCCAGGCATCACCAATCCGGTGGCGCTCCCCGACAGCGAGGCCTACCTCTCCGATCCCGATATCATCGTCAACAACGACCAACGCCTCTGGCTATACTATCGCAGCGTCGCCCACTCGCAGAACGTGATCAAGGTGATCCGCAGCCCGGATGGGCTGCACTGGGACGGCGCCACCGATGTGATTTCAGTACCGAGCCATCAGTTGATATCGCCAGCGGTGGTGCGCGGCGCGCCGCACGCGCCGTGGCAGATGTGGTCGGTCAATGCCGGCATCCAGGGATGCGGCGCACCGGTCACGACGGTCGAGCGCCGGACGGCCAGCGATGGGCTCACCTGGAGCGCACCCAGAACCGTCGAACTCGTCCAGCCCGGCCAGGCGATCTGGCACATCGACGTGCAATGGATCCCGGCGCGCTCCGAGTACTGGGCGCTGTACAACACCTATCCGGCCGGGACGAGTTGCACGACCAACGGACTCTACCTCGCCCGAAGCGCCGACGGCATGAAATGGACGACCTACCCCTCGCCGATCGCGTCGGCCGGCGTGATCGGCGCGTTCAAGCACCTGATCTATCGCTCAACGTTCATGACGAACCCGAAGGCGACCAGCGTGACATTGTGGATGTCCGGCGCAGTCTACGGCCAGCAGACCGGCTACGTGTGGCAGACGGCGACGGTGACCACGTCGGTTGCCGACCTGCTGGCGATTGCGTCCTCACCCGCCGCGACGTTGCGCGCCGTACCGTTCTTCGCCTCGCTCCCGCCGCCGGAACGCGACGTGGGGCCGGAGCGGTAACCCGGTGAGCCCGCCCGGCTATCGGAGGGCGCACAACGGGTTTAGCATAGACTGAGGTTGGTTCGTTCGTCATCGAAGCGTCGCAACCCATCACCCTCGACCCAACGACCCCATGACGACTCCCCGCCGTGACTTCCTCAGCTGGCTTGGTGCCAGTGGTGCGTTCGCCGCTGCCGGCCTTCCCGTTGTTCCACCCGCTCGCACCGACGCACACCTCGTCCCTGCGACCGACGCATGGGACATGAGTTGGTGCGATCGCGTACACGGCAAGCTGCGCGCCGTGTTCGACTCGCCTGAGATTGCGGACGGCGACGCCGTCTTTCGTGCCCTGCTCTGGCGCGACCAGTACCGGGAGGTCTACGGCACCCGACCGACCGACATGACAGCGGTCGCCGTGTTGCGACACAAGGGGATCGCGTTGGCGATGAACGATGCCTACTGGGAGCGCTTCAAGATCGGCGAGCACGCCAAGGTGCACACTCCGGATGGCAAGGAGTGGGCGACGGCCAGCCCGGTGAGCACCGTTCCGCCCGGGATGCCACCCGCGTTCGCCAACTACACGCTGGCGACATTACTATCGTCGGGGGGCATTGTGCTCGCCTGCAACCTGGCGTTCAGTGAATCGGTCATCGGGAAGTTCAAGACCGACGGCAAACTTTCCGACGATGAGGCACGCAAGCAGGCGCTGGCGCACCTGGTCCCCGGCATCATCCTGCAGCCGTCTGGCGTCTTCGCGGTGTTGCGGGCGCAACAGGCTGGGTGCAGCTACCTGTTTGCCAGCTGAGCGCAACGTCAACGATCACCCCGGCTGCCGCGTATTCCGCCCTGACGAGATCCCCAGATGGGTCGCAGTCCTGACCCGGAGAATCGACCAATGAGCCAAGTGGCGTCGCAGAACATGAAGAATCATGCGCGGTACATTCCGCTCTTTCACTTTGTGGCCGGACCGATCCTGTTGGTGAACTTCATCTACTCGATCGTGCTCGCGGTGCGCATCCCGATCTGGGACAACATCGACGGCGCGCTGGTGGGATTGGCCCTGCTCGTGCTCTTCTTTGCCGGACGCGGTTTTGCCACGACGTTGCAGGACCGCGTCATCCGCCTCGAAGAGCAGGTGCGGTTCGAGCGGCTCTTTCCGGCCGACCTGCGCAGCCGGATCCCGGAGTTCACCCGCGATCAATTCGTGGCACTCCGGTTTGCCTCGGATGGCGAGCTGCCAACCCTCGCGCGCGCCGTGCTTGACCAGCGCATCCACGATCGCAACGCGATCAAGCAGATGGTGTCGGAGTGGCGGGCCGATCACCTGAGGGTGTAGCGGTCGGGCCCCCTCGCACTTCTGCCATCAAACCGCCACTTTGCCTGCTGGCGTGTTTCCTACTTGAGGATGTCATCTGCCGTTTTCATCGCTGAACCTCAATCCTGCCCTGCTCCGCGGGCTTAAAGACCTCGGTTTCACCCGGCCGACCCCGATCCAGTCCGACTCGATTCCGGCGGCGCTCGAAGGCCGGGATATCCTCGCCTGTGCCATGACGGGGAGCGGCAAGACCGCCGCCTTCCTGCTGCCGATCCTGCACCACCTGCTCGAGAAGCCTCGCGGCACCACGCGCGCCCTGGTGATCACGCCCACGCGTGAGCTGGCGGCGCAGATCCTGGAAGAGCTCAACCAGATCGCGACCCATACCGCGCTCACCGCCGCATCGGTGTATGGCGGCGTCGGCATGGGACCGCAGGAGCATGCCTTCCGCCGCGGCGCGGACGTACTGATCGCCACGCCGGGTCGGCTGCTCGATCACTTCAGGCAGCCGTACGCGAAGCTCCCAGGCATCGAATACCTGGTGCTCGACGAAGCCGACCGGATGCTCGACATGGGATTCCTGCCCGACATCCGCCGCGTCCTGAAGCACCTGCCGACCAAGCGGCAGACGCTCTTCTTCTCGGCGACGATGCCGCCGCCGATCGCCACGCTCACGCGCGAGATGCTCCACGATCCGGTCACCATCAACCGGGAACGGAAGTCCACCCCCGCCATCGGGATCACGCAGGCGATCTACCCGGTGCGACAGGACCTCAAGTCGGCGCTCTTCCTGCACCTGCTCGCCCAGGGCGTGATGAAGGAAGCGCTGGTCTTCACCCGCACCAAGCACCGCGCCAACCGGCTGCAACTGCAGCTCGTCAAGGCCGGCATCAAGGCGGAGCGGATCCACGGGAATCGTTCCCAGTCGCAGCGCACCGAGGCACTCGCCGGATTCAAGAGCGGCAAGTATCGTGTCCTGGTGGCCACCGATATCGCCGCGCGCGGCATCGACATCGCAGCGCTCGGCCATGTCGTGAACTTCGACGTGCCGCAATCGCCCGATGACTACATCCACCGGGTGGGGCGCACGGCCCGGGCCGAGACGACGGGTGACGCCTTCACGTTCATTGCGCCGGACGAAGAATCGCAGCTGCGCGACATCGAGCGGGTCGTCGGCAAGCGCCTGCCGCGCGTCACGCTGCCCGACTTCGACTACAACGCCAAACCGGAGGGGAAGCTCGAGATCCCTCTCGCCGAGCGCCTCGCGGCAATGCGCGCCCAGCGGGGCCGCGGCAAGGGTCTGACCCACGGCAAGCCCACCAAGCCCGATGCGCGGCGGCCGCGCCGCTGAATTCACCGCAACGCTGATCCTGGTGCTCGGCACGTGGCTCGGATTCGCCACCGCCGGGTTGCCAGGAGTCGTTCCCGCATCCGCGCCCGGCGCCGCGTTCTCCGCCGAACGCGCCCTGCGGGATCTTCGGATCATCACCGCCGCACCCCATCCCGTTGGCACACCAGCGCACGATCGCCTGCGCGACTATCTCGTCGACCGGCTGCGTGCGCTCGGGCTCGACGATGTCCATGTGCAGTCCGCCACCGGATTCAACACGCTCGACGGGCCGATCGCCGCGATTGTGGCGAACGTGGTGGGCCGCAAGCGCGGCAGCCGACCCGGGCCAGCAGTGCTGTTGACGGCGCATTACGATGCGGTCCCGCGCTCGTATGGCGCCGGCGACGATGGCGCTGGCGTGGCCGCAATCCTCGAAGCACTCCGCGCACTCGGCAACAGTCCGCCGCTCGATCGCGACCTGATCGTGGTGTTCAGCGATGCGGAGGAAGACGGCCTCCTCGGCGCTGAGGCGTTCGTCAACCTGCATCCGTGGGCCAAGGACGTCGGCGTCGTGCTCAACTTCGAGGGCCGCGGCGATGCGGGCCCGGTCTATATGTTCCAGACCAGTCCAGGAAACGCCACGTTGATCAAGGCGCTGGCGGCGAGCGTCGCAGATGCCCGCACCAACTCGCTCACGAGTGAGGTGTACCGGCACCTGCCGAGCGATACCGACCTGAGCATCTGGTTGCACTCGGACTTCGCGGTGGGCGCCCTCAACTTCGCGCACGTCGGTGGCTTCACCCACTACCACACGCCGCTCGACGACTTCTCGTCGTTCGACCCGCGCGTACTGCAGCAGATGGGCGACTATGCGCTGGGTGTCACGCGGGCCCTCGGTCATGCCGACGTGAGCAACATGCGGACCTCGGACGCGATCTACTTCAACGCGCCGTGGCTCGGCGTGATCCACTATCCCGCTTCGTGGGCGATGGCGCTGAGCATCGACGGACTGGTGATCGTGATCGTGCTGGTGGGACTCGGCCTCCGCCGCCGTTCACTGACCCTCGCCGGCATCGGTCGCGGCACCATCGCGCTCCTTCTCTCACTCGCCATTCCGACCATCGTGACGTTTGCCAGTTGGCGATTCATCAGTTACCTGCATCCCGATTATCGCGAGATCCTGCAACGCGATCCATACAACTCGCTCTGGTACCTGCTCGCATTCAGCGCGTTGACGGTGGCCGTCGTTGTGGCAGTCCAACAGCGGTTGAGTGCGTACGCGACGCCGCCTGAGATCGCCGTCGCACCGTTGTTGCTGTGGGGCGTTCTCGGTGTGTTCGTCGCCGCGTTGCTGCCGGGGGCGAGCTACTTGTTGGCGTGGCCGGTCTTCGCGGCGGCGATCTGTGCCAGTTGGTGGCGGCGGGACGAGCGGGCCGTCCGCGTGCCGCCGGCCATCCTGGCCCTGCTGGCTGTGCCAGCCCTGGTACTCTGGCCGCCATTGATCAAGTCACTCGAAGTGGCGTTGACGGCGGCGATGCTGGCCCTCTGCACGCTGCTCGTCGCCCTGGTGTTGTCGCTGCTGTCGTTGCCGCTGCAGCTCGCCGGTCGAGGGCGGTCGTGGATCGTTGTTGCGGCGGCATTGGTGTCCGCGGGCTCATTGATTCGCGCGGAAACAACGGCCGGTTTCAACGAGACACGGAAGCGACCGAACTCGCTCGCGCAGATCATCGACGCCGACTCATTGCGCGCCTGGTGGGTCTCTTTCGATCGCACCGTGGATCCCTGGACCGCCAACGCGCTCGGAGCCTACCCCACCCGGCGCACGTTCAACGAATACCGGTTGGGCCGTGGCCCGCTGCTGGCGGCCGCGGTCGCGGGACCGGTGATCGCACCACCATCTCCGGTGCAGGTGTTGGAGAATCTGGTGGTCGCCGACGGACATCGCGTGCATATCCGGGTTGTGCAACCTGGCACGGGCGAGTTCATGGGGCTCCATGCCGACAGCGCGGCGACGGTCACGCGGATGACCATCAACGGGCGAGCACTGCCGGACGGAAGCGACGATCGGTACCGACCGCAGTATCATATGGGGACATCTGGAACCCTGCTCCGTTTCTACGGCGTGCCGGAGGAGGGCGTCGATCTCTGGTTCACCATCAGGGCGAGCGGACCAATCACCATCCGGGTGGTGACTGGTGCAGCAGGATTGCCGACCACGCCGAGCGGGCCATTGCCGCCGCGACCGGCCGAGATGATGAGCAAACCGTTTGTCCCGACGGATATGACGATGGTTTCGTGGGTGGTGAAACTTTGAACGACATCTTGCCAGCCCACAGGTGCCGGGTATCATCGAATCGTCGCCCGCGAACCACTACTTCCAACTGAAAGAGCGCTACTACAGATGACAACGGCGACCCACATGAAGCTCTTCGTTTGCGCTATCCTGCTCCTGCCGCAACTTCTTGTCGCACAGGGCCGCGTTGGCGGTGGTGCGAACGGAGCAGCCACACTGCTGGTGCCCACCCGCGTCTGGGATGGCACCAATACTCAGCCGCACGAGGGATGGGCCGTGCTGGTTCGCGGCACCCAGATCACGGCGGTCGGTCCGCGGGCGTCGATCAACGCGCCCCCCGATGCAACGACGATCGACCTCCCGAATACCACCCTGTTGCCGGGATTGATCGAAGCGCATTCACACCTCCTGCTCCACCCGTACAACGAGACGGTGTGGAACGACCAGGTGCTCCACGAACCGGAGGCGCTCCGGGTTGCCCGTGCCGTGAATCACGCCAAAGCCACACTGATGGCTGGCTTCACCACGGTCCGCGACCTCGGCACCGAGGGCGCCGGATATGCCGACGTCGGCCTCAAGATGGCGATCAACCAGGGGATCATCCCGGGGCCGCGGATGTTTGTCGTGACCAAGGCGATCGTCGTCACCGGCGAATACGCACCGAAGGGGTTCACGACCGAATACGCCGACCAGATCCCGCAGGGCGCCGAGGAAGCCGATGGCGTGGACGGAATCTCGAAGGTGGTGCGCAGCCAGATCAAGCACGGCGCCGACTGGATCAAGGTGTACGCGGACTACGGCTGGGGCCCGAACGGTGAGGTCCGCCCGGGATTCACCGAGGACGAGCTGAAGCTGATCGTCAACATCGCCAACAGCTCCGGCCGCCAGGTTGCCGCGCACGCCACGACCGAAGAAGGGATGCGACGCGCCATTCTCGCCGGTGTGCGCACCATCGAGCATGGCGACAACGGTACGCCGGCGGTGTTCAAGCTGATGAAGGAACACGGCACCTGCCTGGTGCCGACGATCGCGGCCGGTGAATCGCAACTCGAACAGCGCGGCGCCTACACGATGGGTGATTCCCTGCCCATTTCATTACGCAACAAGCAGGCATCGTTCAAGGCGGCGCTCGACGCCGGCGTCACCATCTGCAGCGGCAGCGATGTCGGCGTGTTCAGCCACGGTGACGAAGCGAAGGAGCTGCAGTTAATGGTGCAATTCGGGATGAAGCCGCTCGATGCGCTGGTCGCCGCGACGTCGGCCGACGCGAACATGCTCGGCATGGAGGATCGGATCGGATTGGTCAAGGCAGGGCTCCTCGCCGACCTCATTGCGGTGGCTGGCGACCCGACCATCGACATCGCCGCAGTGCGCAACGTGAAGTTCGTGATGAAGAACGGCGTGGTCTACCGCCAGTGAGCAGCGCCTCGATCGAGGCGCCGTTCCGAACGTGATTGAACACGAGACCCGGCTACAGAATCAGCGACCCGAGCACCATCAGCCCCTTGTTCTTCGCAGTCACACCCGCAGTCTTGCTGAGGTTCGCGATGCCGAGATCGTAGCGGACCTGCACGGCGAGTGGGCCGAACGAAACCCCACCGCCCACAAGCAACCCGTAGTCAATGCGGGAAACCGCCTGGGTATCGATGGTGCACGTGCCGGCTGGACCAGTGCCAGTGGTGGCAAACTTGCAACCGAGGAGGTAACCGACTTCACCGCCACCCAGCAGGAAGACGCGGACGGCGCCCGATCCGAACGCCGGGCGGAGCAATAGCGCGCCTTGAGCGTAGTTGTCGTGTTCCGTAAACTTGGTCCCGCTCACAGTCTCGGCAGACCCTTTCTGCACATAGGCACCATCGATTTCAATGCCAACCGGGCCGCCAATGTGCTTGACGATGCCGATGCCGCCCATGAACCCGCTGGCGTTCTCCAGCGTGAAGCCCGGAGCCGGCGTGACCACGCCCGTGAAGGAAGTGATCCCGCCGAAGACCGTGAAGCCGCCGCGATACGACGAATTGCCAGGTGCAGACGGCGCCTTCGGCGGTTTCGGCGGTCGCGGTGGGTCGACTCGCCGTGCGGCGGGCGGCGCCACCGGCGGCGGTGGAGGAGGCGGCGGCGCCACAAGGTTTCGCTGGCCCTGCCCTGACGGGGCACTCGGCTGCGCGGGAGGCGGTGGCGCCGAGGCCGTGGGAACGGCGACCAGCAGATCCGAGCGAACCCAACCCGTCGCGGTCTGCCCTTGCAACTGCACCTTGACCCAGTTGCCGTCACGCGACACGACGGTCACCAGCGTGCCCTTGGCCAGCGCGCGAACAATCCCCGAGTCGACCGATGGTGCCCTACGCAGATTGACGCGATCGGCGTTGATGCGCATCGTTTCGGATTGCTGACCGGACGCGGGCAATGCGAACAGGAACAGGACGCTGAGTAGCGAAACCAGATAACGCTTCATCACGGGCTCCGGGAGCAGAAGGTTGAGGTGGGGTTCAGTTGTCTTCAAGCAAAACGAGATACGGTGACGACGCCCAGAACGCCGCCGGATCGCGGATACGCAGCGATACCCGCACGTGGCCTTCCTTGTCGAGGGCGTTCTCCAGTGCAGACAGGTTCTGCCGCGTCAAGATCCGATAGCGAGAGGTTGCCTTCGGCAGCAAGATCGTAACGGTCTCGCGCTTGTTCACTGGTGTGAAGTCACTTGCGGTGAGGGTACGGGCCGGCGCCAGCGTCTTTCCTTTGCCGAATACGAGCACCTTGCCGCCGCCCTCCTCCACCACCACGCGGAGTTCCAGAAGCCGACTCTTCGACCCGGCGATCCAGTAGACCGTGTTCTCGTCTTCCTTGAGCCCGACCATCGAGTCCTGCAGCGCGCGTTGCGCGGCGACCAGCTGACCCTGCGTCTCGAGCAATTTCGAGTTCTCGGCTCGAAGCGAGGTCACTTCGGTGCCCAGCGTGGCCAGCTGCTCCTGTTGCGTGGCGACCAGCTTGCGCACCGACGCGACGGTTCGCTCGTATTGCGCGATCTGGTTTCGGAGCTCGTCGGATGTGGGGATCTGTCGCACCCGATCAACCGACGCGCCCAGTCTCCCCTCCGCCGCCTGCAACCGCAGGCGCAGAGAATCGATCTTCGGCAGCAGGAAGGCCCGGGCTTGCCTCGTAGTCATGGGCCGGCCGGATTCTTCCAGGATCGGGGCGTTGCGACCGTTCTGCACCGCAGTGACGGCCTGGCTGATATCGGTGATCAGCGATGTCGTCTCCAACAGCTCCGACAGCAGGCTGTCTTTCTCGGCCGTGAGCGCGCGGGTCGCGCCGAGCTGGGCCTGCGCGGTGTTCTTTTCCATGGTCACGCGCTCAAGCGCTCCGCCGGCGCCCGGCCTCAGCAGCTGCCACGCGACGATCGCGCCGCCGAGAACCGCGACGCCGAGGACGATGAGGCCGACCGTCTTGCCGCGACGCGCGACGCTGGCCGATGGCGCCTGCGCGGCAGCGCCAGGAAACCGCACACCACAATTACGGCAGAACGCCGTGTCGGGAGGATTGTCAGCGCCACATTGGGCACAATGGGTGTCGAGCATGAATCAATTCTACCGCGAAGGCGGCCGGTGCGCACGAGACCGGCAGCGAGGACCCATCCGGGGACGTGGAAGCCGGTGCCGGCGAGGGCGAGCGTGCGAATCGCGCCCCTTGGGCAACGCAGTGGTGCGGTGGCCAATCTCGCTGACGACCCTGCCGGCGCCGACGTCCTAGCGCGAGCGACGATATCGGACGGTCCAGGTCAACTGCCCCGTCTGAGCGCCCCGCACGGTGACCCGCCGCCATTGGTCGCGGCGTTCACCCAGGACGGCCTCCGTGCCTGGGGCAGCGACGGACGCCGCCATCCAGCCGTCGGGCTCCGTCAGATACAACTCGTAGTCGTCACCACTCACAACGCGGCTCGTGCCCGAGAGCGCGTCCCCGCTCCAGCTCACGCGCTCGAGGTCGACCCCACCACAGCTCACGTGACGGTTGGTGGCAAGCAGCTGTGGGTGCGACTGCTGCTCGCGCAGGCAAATGACCTGGACCTGCAAGGCTGGGTCGACCGCTCCGGCGAAAAGGGTGTCTCGGAACGCACCAAGGAAACGCTTCTGCCAGAAATCGAACGCCAGGTACTCCCGGTCGGCGGCCAGACCGAGGTCGGTCATCCGGAGGGTGTCAGGCGCGCCCGTAGCGCGGGCCAACACCGTCCATCGCTCGAACGGCCGTGCGATGTCCAGCTGGTAGAGCGTCTGTTGCAGCCGCTGATCGGCCTCGAACGGACGCGGGCCCGATCCGCTGACCTCGTGTACCACCATGGCGAGCCGGCTGCTGCGCAACGGATCGATGTCGTATACCTGTCCGGGCCGGGTGAAGAGGACCGGTGCGGTGCGGCGCGCCGCCTCGACTCGATCGCTCCGATACACCTCCGGCCGGTCCGTCAGCATCAACAACGAGCCGGTCAGCGACGTGATCGTCGCCGCCCGATAGCCGTCTGCCCGCGAGATCTCGATGTGGTCCGGATCGTTTCGCCAGACCACGTTGTTGAACGAGTTGAACTGCGAAAAGCCGCCGTAGCCAAAACCATCGTTTCCGAGCCGCGTGGCGTCGATGATCCCGACGAGCTCGGGTCGCGGTCCCCAGGACGCCAGGAGGAACGCATCTCGCCCGATCACCGTGCGGATCTGCTGGACGAACGAGCGATAGACGCGGACCCGGTCCATGCCGCGTCTGGAGTAAAACCCGGCGTGACTGTTGTATCCCTCGTAGCGCAGGTGGCGCAGCGCGTCGACCTTGAAGTAGCTCCACCCCTGCGCTTTGAGCTGACGGTACACCGGCAGGACGAGATCCCGCATCGTCGCCGGATTCGCGCCGTCCATCACGAAGCCGATCCAGTTGCCTTGCGCCGGCTTGCCATCGGGCGTCCGCACGAAATATCGCGGATGCGCGGTCGCCCACGCGGTATCGGCGAACGTGGTGTTCGTCCAGAGCCCCGGTTGCAGCCCATGCGATGCGATGTAGTCGTGGATCCCCTGGAGCCCACCGGGAAACTTCTCGTTGGTGGTGAGCCAGTTCTCCGGGGGGCCAATCGGGAGGCGCTGAAAACCATCATCGATCTGCACGTACTCGTACCCAAACGGTGCCAATCGCTCCGCGATCACATCCACCGCCGAATGCACGTCCGCTTCGGTGACCCTGTCCCGGTACGCGAACCAGGAGGTCCATCCCGCGGCCGATCGATACCATGGCGCATACGTCCACGGCTCGTAGTACTCGAGGCCGCGGTGCTTCTGGTAGTAGCGCGGACGGAATCGCAGCGTCACCTCGCGACCGACCGCGTCGACAGCGAACGCCGCGGAGTCACCACCCGCCACCGGCGTCACCTTCGCAATCGCTGGAAAGTCGAGGCTCAACAGCCAGTCGCCGCTGCGGGCATAGACGCCCCGGTTGAGCCGGTTGTAGCTGGGACCCACGCTGTGCCGCACGATCGGCACGCCATTCTCTCGCGGGTCGGCTTCGACGGCGAAGGCATCCTTGGTGCCATGGATCGTCCCGCGCAGGGTCATCCGATCGTCGTCCGCGGTCCAGCTGATGATCTGGGTGATCCTCCCGCCGGACGAGTCCACCAGCATCCGCAGCCGCGGTGCGGACGCGGTCGACGACAATCGGGCACTGAGTATGGTGATCCCCTGATATCGCAGCTCAACTGCGGCGCCGCGTACCACGACGGTCGCCGGAGCGTTCGGCGGCGCCGGGCGCGGTGCGGGCCCGGTCTGGGCAGGCACGCTGGCACCGGACAGAGCGACCAGTAGCACGATGAATCGCATGATGTCGAGTGCCGCCGATGGAGAGTGTACCTGCCTTCAATGTACTCCGCGATCGCGGTTACGTCCTCGGAGATCACGGGATGATTTATCGCTATCGCATCGTGCCGATCGATGACACCAGTAAAGGCATGATTGCCGCGCCCGATAGGTAATGCGCGGATATTCAGTGGCTCGGCAGACGGCCGAGAAGCTCAGCGCGCTCCGCCAGATCATCCCTTCTTGAGGAAGACGCTGAACAGATCGATCGGCAGTGGCAGGAACGTGGTTGTATTGTGCTCACTGGCCATTTCGCGCATGGTCTGCAGATAGCGTAACTGCAGGGCGATCGGTTCCTTGGCGATCATCGCGGCCGCCTGGACCATTTTTTCAGCCGCTTGAAACTCGCCTTCGGCGTTGACGACCTTCGCCCGGCGTTCACGTTCGGCTTCGGCCTGCTTGGCCATCGCCCGCTTCATGCTGTCGGGCAGCGCCACGTCCTTGACCTCGACAGCGGTGACCTTGATGCCCCACGGCTCGGTCTGGCGGTCGATAATTTCCTGCAATTGCTGGTTGATCGCGTCGCGCTGCGAGAGCAGGTCGTCGAGTGAGGCCTGGCCCAGCACACTCCGCAGCGTCGTTTGCGCAATCAGCGAAGTGGCCTTCCAGTAATCCTCCACCTTCACCACCGCATCGGTCGGGCTGATGACGCGGAAATAGATGACCGCGTCGACCGTCGCCGGCACGTTGTCCTTGGTCATGACCTCCTGCTGAGGTACGCCGATGGTGATGACACGGAGATCCATTTTCACCATCCGGTCGATGATCGGGATCAGGAATACAACCCCCGGTCCCTTCGCGCCAAGCAGCCTGCCGAGCCTGAACACCACGCCGCGCTCGTATTCGCGCAGGATGCGCACTGCCTGCGGCAAGACGATGATGACGAAGAGTGCCAGTACCACCGCAATCGGGCCGAGTGCGGCCACACCGCTGAACAGGTCCATCATGAGTCCTCCACGTGCTGTGATTGGGGCTTCACCTTCAACGTCAGGCCTTCGATGGCGATGACTTCCGCCGCCTGTCCCGCTTCAACCGGCGTATCACTCACCGCGTTCCAGCGTTCGCCTTCGATGAATACATTACCGCTCCGCGAGTCAATTCGCGAACGGGCCGTCACCATCCGGCCGAGCATGGTCTCCCGGCCGACCCGAACGGGCTGGAATTGCGCCCGGATCCCCTTGCCCACGCCGAACATGAAGAACGCTGCCGTGGTCACGGTTGCCGGGACGATCCAGGCCAGGGACAATCCGAAGCCCGGCCCGGCGTGGCTGAACAGCAGCAGCGCGCCGAGAAAGAAGGCGACGATGCCACCCGCCGTCAGCACGCCGTGCGTTGGTGCAAACACGTCGATGATGAACAACGCCGCCGCGAGTCCAATCAGCGCCAGGCCGGCGACGTTGACCGGCAGGGTCGCCGACATGAACAACAGGAGGATCACGGCAATCGCACCGACGACGCCGGGCAGAATCGCCCCCGGGCTGCTCAGCTCGCCGATGATGCCGTACATGGCGACCAGCATCAGCAGGAACATCACCTCGGGCCGCCAGATGAGTTGGAAGAGGTGTTCGCCCGCGCTCATCGGAATCGCCACCACGGTGGCGTTCGCGGTGTGGAGTGTCCGACCCCCGACGGTACGCCCGTCAATCCGTTGGAGCAACTGCGGCATGTCATCGGCAATCAGGTCGATGACCTTGAGGTCCAGCGCCTTCTCGGCGGTGGTGGCAACGCTCTGGAGGACGGCGGAACGCGCCCATTCCACGTTGCGATGCCGTCGGTTCGCGATGGATTCGATGAAACTGGCAGCATAGTTCTCCAGCTTCGCCTTCATGACGTCATCGGCCTGTTCGGCATTACCGCTGGTGCCGATTGCCACCGGATGCGCCGCACCGATGGTCGTGTTCGGCGCCATGGCGGCGATGTCGGCCGCCAGCGTCACGAACACACCGGCACTACCGGCGACTGCTCCGGCGGGCGCCACGTACACGACCACCGGCAACTTGGCAGCATAGAATGCCTGCACGATCTGTTTAGTGGATTCGAGCAGGCCGCCCGGGGTGTCGAGCTCGATCACGAGACACTCGTCACGCTCGGCGGCGGCGACATCAATGGCGCGGGCGATGTAATTGGCGGTGGCGGGGCCGATCGCGCCATCGATGTGGATCAGCGCGACCTGCGTCGGCCTGGCGGCGCCAAGGGCCAACAGGCTGATCGCGATGAAAACCGGGCGGTACGGCATGAGTGCTCCTGATTGAAGCTACCCGGTCAGCCGTGGCCGGAGCCAACGATGCGGTCGGGCGCACCGGCTTCGCCGTTGTTTCGGTCAGGATGCCAACGGTTACGCCTACCGCCCGCCACCGCCACCACCCGCCGGCGGCGCGCCACCACGCCCACCACCGCCGCGGCCGCCGCGGCCACCACCGACCTGGGTGCCCATCTGATACTCCTTCGGCGGCTCGACACCCAGCAGCCAGTGGGTGAAGTAGTCCCAGCGCCGGCGCTGCATGTACGTGCCGTTCACACCCTGGTACCCGTGCCCTGAATTCGGGATCAGCAGCAGGTCGAAATCCTTGTTCGCCTTGATGAGCTGATCCACAATCAGCAGCGTGTTGTACGGCGGCACGTTGTTATCCATGACGCCGTGCGCCAGCAGCAGGTGCCCCTTCAGGTTCTTGGCGAAGTTCTGGTTTGCCGCCGAGTCGTAGCTCGCGCGGGGATCGCCACCCTTCACATCCAGCCCCTGATACCGCTCACCCCAATCGTCTTCGTATTGACGGTTGTCGTGGTTGCCCGACTCGGCGATGCCGACCTTGAAGAAGTCGGGATACCGGAACATCGCGTCGGCCGTGGCAAAGCCGCCGCCGGAATGGCCCCAGATCCCGGCCTTGTCGATATCGATCCAGGCGTACTTCTGCGCCAGCTCCTTCATGCCGGCGACCTGATCGGGCAGCGTGTTGTCGCCCATCCTTCCGTAGTAGGCATCCATGAACTTCTTGTCGCGGCCCGGCGTCCCCATGCCATTGATCGCCACCACGATGAAGCCCAGC
>JANYLJ010000057.1 GCA_025357945.1 Gemmatimonadota bacterium | reverse complement strand
CAACGGCCTGAGAACCTTCGCGAAACGGCATGGCATCACGCCTATTGGCCTGAAGGATCTCACGCTGCCAGCGAAGAAACAGCAGATGGACGCATTCGAGGCCGATTCCTAATGCCGCCAGCGAAGGCATCAACGAAACAGCGCGAGGCGTTCATCGCCAAAGCCAAGGAGCTTGGCGTTGATGAGAGCGAGGCGCACTTCGACGCTTCGCTCCGCAAGATGACTCCACCAGTCCGCCCCAAGGCGACGAAGAAGTCTCCGCGCAAGAAGCCGTGACCCCAACACAAAATGGTAGCACGATGAGACGGCTGTCACTCGGTCTCTTGTTCTTCCTCGTTGCGTGCGGCCCAGATCCGGAGAGGATTGCGGCCATCGTAAAGCCGATGATTCAAGCCCAAGCGGACTCCGCATTTCTTGAGCTGTATCGAATGCGCGCAGACACGCAGGATATGCGACTGCTTCGGGAAGGCGCGGTCATCCCTGATTCCAACATCTTGGTGACTGGATTGACCCTGCTGCGAGAAGACAGGCACCACCTGATCGGCACCGCGACGATGCGCACATTCCGCCGCACCACCGAGACGGTGATCCGGGTCACGGTGGATGGCGATCGCCTGATGTGGAAGAGCGACGGCCCGTTCTCGGGTATCGTAGCAATCATGGAAGACCACGCACGATGGGACGCGGAGAAAGCCGAGCGACGACTCCGGACCTATCTGGGCCACTAAGGCTGCGGCGTGAAGAAGCCCTCCACGCGACGTGTCGTCGCGGCTGCGCTACCTCTGACGCTTCTTTTTGGGGACTGGCCCGATGGCGGGCAACTGGTCGAATCCGTTGAAGTCGACTCCCAGCTTCTTGGCCGCCTTGATCGCAGCGCCAAGCATGAAGCCGGAGAGCGTTAGGCCAGCTAGATCGGCGGCCTCTGCGATCAGGGCGGCCTGTTCCTTCGAGGTGGCGTTGACGGACAACGGGTAGCTGTGCTTTCGGGGCATGACGCCTCAGGGGCATGAGAGAGGCGGAATGGTACAAGTACCTAGTGGCAACCACAAGCCCCGCCGGCCCCAGTGCCGTGTTTGCCATGTATACAATCCCGACAAATGTTGATATACACTTCCCCCATGGCCGCCACCGTCGCCGACCTCGAACTCGCCGCCGCGCGCTTCCAGGCGCTCTCCGACCCGATCCGCCTCCGCATTCTCGGGCTCCTCGCCGACGGCGAGCGCTGCGTCTGCGACTTGATGAGTGAGCTCGACGCTGCCCAGTCGCGGCTCTCGTTCCACCTGCGCGTGCTCAAGGACGCCGGCCTCGTCTCGAGCCGGCGCGAGGGACAATGGATCTATTACACGCTGCAGCGCGACGTGCTCGCCGAGGCGGTCGAGGTGCTGACGATGTCAGCGCCGGCGTGGAAGCGCGCCGCCCGCTGCTGCGGCTGATGGGTGTGATCCCCGATATATCAACTTTTATTGATGGAGTACGCAATGCAGCCCGATCAAATCAAGAATGTCGTCCGGGAGAAGTACGCTGCGGCAGCGATGCGTGTCGTCGCTGGCGAAAAGAGCGGCTGCTGCGGCGGCGGCGCGTCCTCTGCCTGCGACGACCCGATCACGTCGAACCTGTACAGCGACGCCGAAGCTGGCTGTCTGCCTGGGGACGCCGTGCTCGCCTCGCTTGGCTGCGGCAACCCTGCGGCGCTTGCCGATCTGCACCCAGGCGAAACCGTGCTCGACCTCGGCTCGGGCGGGGGCATTGACGTCCTGCTCTCCGCCCGGCGCGTCGGTCCGACCGGCAAGGCGTATGGGCTCGACATGACCGAAGAGATGCTCTCCCTGGCCCGCGCCAATCAGGTCAAGGCCGGTGCGACCAACGTCGAGTTCCTCAAGGGCGAAATCGAACAGGTGCCGCTGCCGGACAAATCCGTGGACGTGGTCATCTCCAACTGCGTGATCAACCTTTCGGGCGACAAGCGGGAGGTGCTGACGGAAGCGTTCCGGGTGCTCAAGCCCGGCGGACGCTTCGCCGTGTCCGACGTGGTCGTGCGCGGCGAATTGCCCACCGAGGTGCGTCGCAGCATGGAGCTGTGGGTCGGGTGCGTCGCCGGTGCGCTGTCCGAAGCGGAGTTCCTGCGTCTTCTCGCCGACGTCGGCTTTGTCGACGCGAGTATCGAACCGACCAGGATCTATCAGTTCGACGATGCGCGCGCCTTCCTCCAGGAGGCCGGACTCGACACCGAAGCCCTGGCCCGCGAAGTCGGCGGCCGAGTGATGAGCGCGTTCGTGCGGGCTCGGAAGCCTTACAACTTGCGGTGCTGCGGCCCTGATTGCTGCGCGCTTGACGAAGACGAGCCGGCGTGACCGTTGGCCCGGCGCCAGCAACCCGAACCAGCCTGACGGCACAGCTCTCATTCCTCGACCGGTTCCTGCCGCTCTGGATCGTCGGCGCGATGGCGTTGGGTTTGGGGATCGGTCGGATCTGGCCGGGCCTCGGGGCGCAACTCGACCGAGTGCAACTCGCCGGCGTGTCGGTCCCGATCGCATTCGGGCTGCTCTGGATGATGTATCCGGTGCTCGCGAAAGTGCGTTACGACGCGGTCGGACGACACGCGCGCAATGGGCGACTGATCGGCACGTCGCTCGTGCTCAACTGGGTCGTCGGGCCGATCCTGATGTTCGCCCTGGCGTGGCTCTTCCTTCCCGACCTGCCGAATTATCGGAACGGACTGATCCTGATCGGGCTCGCCCGCTGCATTGCGATGGTGCTCATCTGGAACTCCCTCGCGCTTGGTACGACAGCGTCTTCATGCCGCGGTTCGGGCCGACGGCGCTGTTAGACCTGCTATACACGATCGTGCTGATGTTCGCGATGCAGGGGAGTCGCATTCTCCAACGGCCGCTCGACGTGCTGCGAATCGCGGCACCCCTGGCAACGTACTTTCTGATGATGTTCGGTCTGTCGATGCTGCCCGCCAAGCGACTCCGGTTCGGCTATCCCGAGAGCGCTTCACTCGCGTTTACCGCCGCCGGCAACAACTTCGAACTTGCCATCGCGGTGGCCGTCGCGACCTTCGGGCTCAGTTCGGGGGAGGCACTCGCGGCGGTTGTCGGGCCACTCATCGAAGTGCCAGCGTTGATCGCGCTGGGGTACGTTGCGCTCGGGGACCGGCGATTCTTCCCGCCGGTCCCGGCCGCCCTCCGGGTCGGATGACGGACCCAGGCCGACACGCCCCGCTTCCCAACGAAACACCACCGCCGTAATATCGTAGTTGGCAAAATGGCACATCGAGGGACGGTCCCATGAACCGGTCAGCATTACCCATCTGGACGACCCTGTTGCTGAGCGTTGTCACCGTCTCAGGCGTGCAACGTCCGGCGGCGGCCCAGGACTCGACCGCCGCCAATGCTATCTTTCCCGGCCGATATCCATATACCGACGCCGATATCCACTTCATTTCCGGTATGATCGGCCACCACGCCCAGGCGATCGTGATGGCCGGCTGGGCACCGACGCACGGCGCGAGCAAGTCAGTGCGCGTCCTCTGTGAGCGGATCATCAATGCCCAGACCGATGAGATCACGCTGATGCAAAACTGGCTCAATGACCGGCACCAGCCGGTGCCAGAGGCGACGGCTGGGCCGATGAAAATGACGATGCACGGCATCGAGCACGAAATGCTGATGCCGGGAATGCTCAGCGACGAGCAGATGAAGCAGCTGGACGCGGCGACGGGGACCGAGTTCGATCACCGGTTCCTGACCTTCATGATCCAGCACCACCAGGGCGCGGTCAACATGGTGGCGCAACTTTTCGGCACCACCGGCGCCGGCCAGGATGAGGCGATCTTCAAGTTCGCCTCCGATGTGAACGTCGACCAGACCACCGAGATCGATCGCATGCAGAAGATGCTCTTCACACTTCCACGGGACTGACGATGAAATCGTACAGATATTTGTTCGTAGTCGGCGTGCTCGCGCTCGCGGCGTGCGCCACGTACACGTCTTCGACCGGCGCACCCACCCCGACGGCGGGCGGTGGCGGAGCGATGTCGACCGCGGCGCCCAAGCCGGACCCGCGCGTCGGACTTCGCGGCGGTCGCGTGGACTCCACCGGTAAGGTCTTTCTCGCACGCGCCGCCGAGGCGTCGTGGAACCTGACGCTGCTGTCGAACACGCCAGCGTCGGAGAAATTCGTTGGCGTCACCAACTCCGACCTGGCGTTTACCGGCAATTACGCGATCCAGGGGAACTACAACGGCTACCAGGTCTGGGACATCTCGACGCCGAGCCGGCCGACGCTGAAGGCGTTCAATCTCTGTCCGGCGTCGCAGAGCGATGTGTCGGTCTACAAGAACCTGCTGTTCGTATCCAGTGAATCCAACTCGGGGCGCCTCGACTGTGGGACCCAGGGTGTTCGGGACACCGTCAGCAAGGACCGGTTGCGCGGCATTCGCATCTTTGACGCCACCGACATCAGCCACCCGACCTACGTCACCAGTGTGCAGACGTGTCGCGGTTCGCACACCCACACCGTGGTGACCGATCCGAAGGACAACGCCAACGTCTACGTCTACGTCTCGGGTTCAGCCGGCGTGCGGTCGCCGACTGAGCTTCCCGGCTGCTCGAATACGGCCCTGGACAAGGACCCGAACTCGGCGCACTTCCGGATCGAGGTGATCAAGGTGCCGCTCGCGCATCCGGAGCAGGCAGCGATCGTGAGCTCGCCGCGGATCTTCAGCGACCTGGCCGCACCACCCACGCACGGCGAGGCGGCCGACGAGCTCGCCGAAATGGCGGCGGCGCGCAAGGCAGGTGCATTCGTTGCGGTTTTTGGCACGCAGGAATTCGTCCTGCCACCCCAGTTCGTCAACCCGATGCTCGACAGCATCGTGAAGGCCCGGAAGGGCACCGGCGCGCCAACCAAGGCCGACAGCGCCGCATTCCGCGCCTACCTGCCGACGCTGGTTCACATCATGACTGGCGGGAACGCCGGCGGCAAGCCCTCCGGGCCCGACCAGTGTCACGACATCACCGTCTACCCTGCGATCGGACTCGCGGGCGGAGCGTGCGGTGGCTACGGACTGCTGCTCGACATTCGTGACGTAGCGCATCCGGTGCGGATCGCCGCCGTGGCCGACTCCAACTTCTCCTACTGGCACTCGGCCACGTTCAACAACGACGGGACCAAGATCCTCTTCTCGGATGAATGGGGCGGCGGCGGAGCGCCCAAGTGTCGCGCGACCGACAAGATGGAGTGGGGCGCCGATGCGATCTTCTCCCTGGTTGACCGGAAGCTGACGTTCAAGAGTTACTACAAGATGCCGGCAGCCCAGACCAAGTTCGAGAACTGCGTGGCCCACAACGGCTCGCTCATCCCGATTCCCGGGCGCGACGTGATGGCGCAGGCGTGGTATCAGGGTGGCATCTCGGTGTTCGACTGGACCGACGCGGCGCACCCGAAGGAGATCGCCTTCTTCGATCGCGGCCCGATCGACTCGACCCACATGGCCGCCGGTGGCTCCTGGTCCGCCTACTGGTACAACGGCGTCATTGTGAGCTCCGAAATTGCGCGTGGGCTCGACGTCTTTGCATTGACGCCGAGCGGCCTGATCTCGCAGAACGAGATCGACGCCGCCAAGACGGTGCGCTTCGACCAGTTGAATGTGCAGGACCAACCGAGGTTTGTCTGGCCGGCGAGCTTCGCGCTGGCACGGGCGTACCTTGATCAGCTTGAACGGTCGAACGGGCTCGCGTCCGGAAAAATTGCCACCGCACGGACCGCGCTGGCGGGAGCGGAACGGACGTCGGGACAGGCACGGCATGACGCACTGTCGCAGCTTGCGACACGACTGCGCAAGAACGCGGACGGAGCGGCCGACAAGCCCAAGGCGCATATGCTTGCCACCGCGGTCGGTGACCTGGCGAAAGGGCAGCCGTAAAAGGCCGTGAGCCCTGGGGTAGACTCGGTGCGGAACCTCACGTTCTCGCCGAGGCTACCCCAGGGGCTCGTGGCGCGCGGCTGCCGCCTCGCGTCTACTGGCCCACCACCGGCTGGCCCGCCGCCTTTCGCCGGGCGTTGAGTGCCGCCAGTTTGGTCGTCTTGAGGGCATTCCACCTTGGCATCACGCCGCGGAGTTGGCTTCGCGCGCGAGCACACGCCGCAACCTGAGTTGCCGTCGGTAACACCTCCGCGCTCTGCATCGACATTGCTGCCGCCAGCATCGCCATGCTCACTCCTTCGAGCGTCGGCGCTGCAGTCGCGACTGCCGCACCACCACGACCACCACGTCCACCGCTGCCCGGGGCCGCCGCCGGCGCCAGCGAATCGACCTTCGCCTTGAAGGCACCGATGTCGGCGCCAGGTATCTTGTCGAGCTGCGCCACCAACGCGCGGGCGTCGGTGTAGGCGGCATGCGCGCTCCGGGCGCCGTTGAACATCTCGCGCGTGAGCGTCGCGAGTTGCGTCAACGCCAGTGCCGGCGTCTTCACCCGCGGATCGAGCCGCAACGTGAGCGGTTGCGTGGTGCTCTTGCCGTCCACGGTGAGCCGCACGGTGTACGCCCCGGGTGGCGCCCAGGGCGAATTGACGCCCGGATAGGTGCGGTGCGGGACCGCACCACCCGCCCCGCCGCCGCTGCTCGCGATCGGGTCGTAGTGCATGTCCCAGTTCCAGCGGTGCATCCCCTGCCGTGTCGAAAGCGCTACCGACGGCGCTGGCCAGTAGAGCGGCAGGCCGCAGTCCGCGGCGGTCGGCGTGCGCTTGCAGATTTCGTTGTAATTCGCCGGGTCGCGCGCCGGATCGGGATCGCGCGCCTTGTCGTCACTGGTGTAGGAGCGCACGACGTTCCCGGCCAGGTCGAGCACCTCGAGCGTCACCTGCGATGCGTCGGTTGCCAGGTAGTAGTCGAGCAGCGCGCCCGGCGGCGGATTCTCGCCCGCCGGGAGTTCCGGCGGCCACGGCGTCGGATCGTTGCCGGCGAACCGGATTCTCACCGCGGTCGCCGGGCGGTAGAGATAGTTGGTGCCGGCGGCCATCGCGGCGGCAGCCTGACGCAGCGGCGTCACATTGTCCAGAATCCAGAAGCCCCGGCCGTGGGTGCCCGCCACCAGGTCGGCGCAGAGACAGGTGCTGTCGTCCTTCACCTGAATGTCGCGCACCGAGATCGCCGGCATGTCGAGCTTGAGCGACTGCCAGTGATCGCCGTCGTCGAACGACACCCAGACCTGCAGGTCGGTGGCGGCGTAGAGCAATCCCGGCGTGCGCGGATCCTCACGAATCGAGTTCGCCACCGCGCCCGGTGCGATACCGGTGTTGATCTCCCGCCAGCTCTTGCCGCCGTCGTGGGTGCGCCAGAAGTGCGGGTTGAGATCGTCCACGCGCAGCGTGTTCGCCGCAGCATAGGCTGTCAGCGTGTCGAAGTGCCCGGCCTCCATATTGAAGATGCGCGTCCACGGCGTGATCCCGGTCGGCGTGACGTCGTGCCACGTGGCGCCACCGTTCATCGTCACCTGAATGTTGCCGTCATCGGTGCCGGCCCAGAGCACGTTGACGCTCTTCGGTGATGCGGCCAGCGCGGTGATCGAGCCCTGCGGCGCCGGCACCACGCCGCTGGCGTACTTGCCAGCACTGGCGGGCACGGCCCACGTGGCGCGTGCGAGATCCGGGGAGATCCGGCTCCAGCTGTGTCCGCGATCAACCGTCTTCCAGACAGCGTTGGATGCATAGAACAGCACATCGGCGTTCACCGGCGACCAGACGATCGGCATCGTGCGGACGTTGCGGTTGAAGTCAGGCGTCCGCGCGCTCGCGTCCGGCCCGACGGTCGAGGTCTGCGCCGTCTTGCGGTTGTACAGCGAAACGTTGGTGCGCTCGCTCCCGAAAACCATGTCGGGATTCTTCGGATCGGGTGCCGCGATGCCGTATTCCTGCAGATTGACCGGGTGCCAGTCGTGGAAGGTGATCTCACCGTCCATCGAACGACTCGCCACACACGCGGAGCCGGAGTCCTGCTGGCCACCGCACACCAGGTACGGGAACGCATTGTCGGTCGTGACGTGATACATCGCCGCCGTGGGCTGGTTGTACCAGCTGCTCCATGACTTGCCGCGATTGCCCGACACGACGCCGCCCTGATCCGACACGACCAGGATGATGTCGGGGTTGTCGGGATTGATCCATGTCTTCTGGTAGTCATCGCCACCCGGCGCGCCGCGCACCGCCGACCAGGTCAGGCCGCCGTCCTCGGTGCGCCACAATACCGTCGACGAACTGTAGACGACGTTTTCGTTTTTCGGATCCACCGCGATCGTGGGGAGATCACCGCCGCCAATCCGCCCCATCGGCCGCGCGTCCGCCGTCCGCGGCGGTACCGCGGCTGGTGCGTTCGGGTCGTCGACCGCGAGGAACCAGTGCTCGCCACCATCCCGCGACTTGTAGAGCCCGGTGCCACGACCGTCTCCGCCACCACGTCCGCCGCCCGCGGCTCCACCAACCACCGCGTAGATCACCCGGCTATTACTCGGTGCGATGGCCAGGTTCGCCTGGCCGACTGCCGGAAGTCCTTCGGTGAGGTGCGTCCATGTCGTGCCGCCGTCGGTGGACTTGAAGATGCCGTTCGCCGCATCGCCAAAACCGCCGCCTTCGATGAAGCTCTGCTGTTGTTCCCACATCGCGGCGTAGACGATGTTTGAATTGCTCGGGTCGAGGCGGACGTCGTTGCCGCTGGTATACTCGTCCTTGTACAACACCTTCTGAAAGGTCGTGCCGCCATCGGTCGAGCGGAAAATACCGCGTTCCGCGTTCGGGCCGTATGGGTGGCCCAGTGCGGCAACGAAGAGTCGGTTCGGATCCTTGGGGTCGACATCGATCATTGCGATCATCTGCGTGTCGAACAGGCCGAGGTGGGTCCAGCTCTTCCCGGCGTCAGTGGACTTGTAGATGCCGTCGCCCACGGCGAGGTCGGGACGGATGATCCCGGCCCCGGTGCCGACATAGATGATGTTGGGGTCGCTGGCGGCGACCGCGATTGCCCCGATTGAGCCGGTGGGCGCCTGGTCGAAGAGCGGTTCCCAATTGGAACCGTAGTCGGTCGAGCGCCAGACGCCGCCGTTGTCGAAGCCGATGTAGAAGACGTTCGGCTGGCTCGGCACCCCGGCCAGCGCCCGCGCCCGACCGGCCCTGGTGGGGCCGATCGTTCGCCAGTGCATGCCGGCGTACGTCCTGGGGGATTGCGCCGATGCGAGCTGGACCGCGGCGGCGAGGCAGACAATGGCCAGGGTGACGCGTGAGATGGCGGTGCGCACGGAGTCCGTCCTGATTAAAATGCCGACGCAGGAATGTGGCGTAGTGACCAAGAATATGCGCGTTGCCCCCTCACGGATACAGGCCCAGCCATGAAGCAGCTCGTTCTCCTCCTTGCAGCGGCGTTTGTTTCGCCGGCTGCTCTTGGCGTTCACAGTCCTGAGTCCGTCCGTTGGGAGCAGCGCGCCCGAAACGTCACCATCATCCGCGACGACTGGGGGATCGCCCATGTCCACGGCAAGACCGACGCCGATGCGGTGTTCGGCATGGTGTACGCCCAGGCGGAGGACGACTTCAATCGGGTGGAAACCAACTACATCAATTCAATGGGGCAGCTCGCGGAGGCCGAGGGTGAGAGTGAGGTGTGGCGCGACCTGCGGATGAAGCTGTTCATCAACCCCGACTCGATGAAGGCGAAGTACGCGACGAGTCCGCCGTGGTTGAAGACGCTGATGGAGGCGTGGGCCGACGGGTTGAACTACTACCTCGCCGGACATCCCAAGGTGACGCCGAGGGTGATCAAGCATTTTGACCCGTGGATGGCGCTCACGTTCAGCGAGGGGAGCATTGGCGGAGACATCGAGAAGGTGAACCTCGGCGGGTTACAGAACTTCTATGGCACCGGCCCGGCGACCTCGCCGCCACCAGCTGAAGAGCGTGAGTTTCCCGCCGAACCAGGTGGATCGAACGGCGCCGCCGTAGCGCCAGCGAATACCGTCGCGCACCACGCGCTGCTGCTGATCAACCCCCACACCTCGTTCTTCTTTCGCGCCGAATTGCAGATGACGAGCGATGAGGGGCTCAACGCGTATGGCGCCGCCACCTGGGGGCAGTTCTTCATCTACCAGGGATTCAATGAGCACGCCGGGTGGATGCACACGTCCAGTGGTGCAGACGCCGTGGACGAGTATCTCGAAACCGTGGTGCAGAAGGGGGACCGGTTCTACTACAAGTATGGCAACGAAGAGCGACCCTTTGTGACCGCGGTGATCACGGTGCCGTACCAGACCGCGAGCGGAATGGCGGCGAAGAAGTTCACCGTCTATTACTCGCAGCACGGGCCGATCGTCCGCGCGCTGAATGGCAAGTGGGTGAGCACCGCGCTGATGCAGGAGCCGGTGAAGGCGCTGACGCAGTCCTACACGCGTACCAAGGCGAAGGACTACAGCGCGTTCCGGCAGACCATGGAACTGCACACGAATTCGTCGAACAACACCATCTTTGCCGATGCGTCGGGGAACATCGCCTACTTCCACGGCAACTTCATTCCCCGGCGCGACACCACCGTTGACTGGACCAGGCCGGTGGATGGCAGCGATCCGGCGACCGACTGGAAGGGCGTACTCTCCCTCGACGAAACGCCACACCTGCTGAACCCCGCCAGCGGCTGGCTCTACAACGCCAACAACTGGCCGTGGTCAGCGGCGGGGCCGAGTTCCCCCAGGAAGAAGGACTTTCCAGTGTACGTGGAATCGGGCGGCGAGTCGGCCCGCGGATTGCACGCCATCCGCGTGTTGGAGCACAAGAAGGATTTCACGCTCGATGGCCTCCGCGCGGCTGCATATGACAGCTATCAGCCCTGGTTCGAAAAGCCGATTACGGCACTGATCAAGGCGTGGGACGACGCGCCGGCCGACCATCCGCTCAAGGCGAAGCTGGCGGAGCAGATCGCCATGTTGCGCGGTTGGGACCTGCGCTGGTCGGCGACGTCGATTGCCACGTCGCTGGCGGTGTTCTGGGGATCCGACATTCAACGGCGCGCCGCGCGTGACGGTGGCGGCGTGTCGGCCGCCTCGGCCGACCAGATGCTGCAGGCGCTCGCCGCGGCATCGGACAAGCTCACCGCGGACTTCGGCACCTGGAAGACCGGGTGGGGCGACATCAACCGGTTCCAGCGCCTCACCGACGACATCGTGCATCCGTTCGACGATGCTGCGCCGAGCGTCCCCGTTTCGTTCACCACCGCGACATGGGGCTCACTCGCTTCGTTTGCTGCGCGAAGCTACAACGGGTCCAGGAAGATCTACGGCACGAGCGGCAATAGTTTCGTGGCGGTGGTGGAGTTCGGCGACAGTGTACGCGCGAAAGCGGTGACCGCCGGCGGCGAGAGCGGTGACCCCGAGTCGCCGCACTTCAATGATCAGGCGAAGCGATACAGCACCGGCGACCTGCGCGACGTGTACTTCTACCCGTCACAGCTCAAGGGACACACCGAGCGGGTGTATCACCCGGGGAGCTGAGCGAGAGCTGGTGCCGGGCCGCCCTTGGCGCGCCCGATCCGCAAGGTCACGGGCAGGTGATCGCGCCGTCCACGCTGGACGAGGCGCCGCCAGCCACCTGTACCTTGCAACTCGTGATCGAAGTGGTGATCGAACTGTTCGAGGCGGTGGCGGTGTAGCCGTTCGTCGCCGCAACGATCGTCATCGTGTTCCCGGACGAGAGACCCAGCAACGACAGGGCCTGCAGTTGCGCGAGGTTGCCGTACGTGTTGTAGTCGCTGAAATAGGACTCTTCGGCCGTCTCGCTGTTACGGACATCAGTTCGCGCCGAGGCAAGCTTCGCCTTGTCCTTGGTCGCCGCGAACTTGGGGATCGCGATCGCTGCCAGGATCCCGATGATCACGACCACGATCAGCAACTCAATCAGGGTGAAACCGGCGCGATGTTTCGTCATGGCCCTTGTCCAAGGCAATACCGGGGCCAGATGGCGTACCGGGGTCAAAAACGCCGAGGAATGCCCGTTTTTGGGCCGCCGGTGATTCGAATCTGAACATCAACACGGGGCGGGAGCCGGGTTGGCGGCACTCCACGATCGCGCAATTCGCTGTGGTGGCTCTGCACGGGCGCCCGGTGGCGGCCTGTTGCGGGGAACCGGCGAACCGATCACGGGAAGGCGGACCCGGGATGGCCCCCTTGGGCTGTCCGCTGTCGCTTGTCGGCCGTGGATTCGGCTTACTGGCAGACCGGGTCGGCGCCAGCCGCGGTACCCGCGGTGCCGATGGTCACCGTCAACGTGCAGGCCATCGGGTCAGCACTGTTGGTTGCGGTCGCGACGTAGCCGGTCGGCGTGACCGTGATCGTGACCGTGTTTCCGAGGACGGGGTTGAAGAGGCGGGCGTTGTCCAGTTGCACCAACGTGCCGTAGCTGTTGTGTACGGCGAAATATTTGTTCTCGGCCGCTTGGGCATTGCGAACGTCGGTCTGGAGCGCTGAGATCAGTTCCTTGTTCTTTTTCCCCCCGAGCTTCTGGATCACGATCGTCAGGAGAATCCCGATCATCACGATGATGATCAGCACTTCGATGAGCGTGAGTCCCTTGCGTTGGATCAGCACCGCCGGCCCCCTCGATGACGTCGTGCATTCGACAATCGTAAGCCTAATATGGGGTTGAACGCGGTCACGCGTAAGGGACGGCCACTACCGTTCCTACCCGGCAGAAGTCCGGCCGATTCTTGGCGGGCGCCGCGCCGCGAGCGCGCGATTTTCAACGTCTACGTGCCCCGGTTGCGCGGTCAATTTGCCGGGCACGCCGCCCCAACACCCAGCTGGCCAGGCCGACGGCCACCGCGGCGCTGAGGAGCACGAGACGCGTCACGCGGGCCAGATCGCCGAGGATCACCTGTCCCGCCAGCAGGCAGAAGAACAGGCCGCTCAGAACATCGGCGATCCGTCGTGTCGGCGAGCGGACCTTCGCCGTGCTGGCGAACTCCGCGATCACGACGATGCCGACACCCCAGGCGAGAACCAACCAGCCGAGAACAGGAAGTGCAGCGTCCATGAAAGGCTCCTTCGGTCATTTCTTGAGAATCAGCAGCAACGGATCCCGCAGCTGCACCCAGACGAATTCCGGCAACGTCTCGTTCCGGGCCCACTGATGGCCAATGCTCGCATCGATCGGCTGGTGACCGCCGGTGCCGGTGTTGTCGCTGCGAATCCCGAACGTGTTCGCGGCGAACTTCGCGACGCCTCGCAGGATACCGCCGACGACGCCCGAATCGTTCCGTGCCACGCCGGGCAGCGACACGTGCAGGTCGTGCCAGCGCGGCGCCAGTTTTCCCGTGGCCATTCCCTTCGCGACCACGGCGCTCCATTCGGCGCCCTCGAACGTCCCCGCCATGAATCGCATCCCGACCGCATCGGGCAGGAAGCTGTTCATCGCCTTCGGGTCCATTGGACCCAGCGACCCGTGCCACCGCATCGCGAAATCCCGCGACAGGAGCGGAACGTCCCACTCCACGTGCATGGCGCCGACCCCCATCAACCGGGCGTCGCCGATCAGGCGAAACGGTGTGGCGCTGGTCATTCGTGCCGGATCGGTGCTGAAGTTGTAGCCGCGCAACTGCAGGGTACCGAACGTAAGCGTACCCGGCGTCGTTGCCGTCGAGTCCCGCTCGCGGTACGTCACCAGGCCGGTGCCGGTGAGGGTGTCGACCTGGATCTCGGTCGCCGCGTCCCGCATCACGGCTTGCGGCGTCCGTCGCACCCGGGACCCCGGCTTCTCCGGCTTGGCCTTGTCCATCAACACGTCGAGCACCAGCCGGCGAACGTCGAGCGTTCGCGTCCGCAACGCGCCCCGGCGCAGGAATGCCGGCAGGTCGAAGTCGGTTGCCTCGAGGTGCGCCATTGCGACGCTGAGCCGCACCTTGCGAAATGGCTCTCGTCGTTGGAACGCGGAGTCGTCACCCTCCGGCGCCGAGCGGAGCGAATCCACGGTGATCCGCTTCCCCGCAGCGTCGAGTGCCAACTGCGACACCGCCGTGTTCATCCCGCTCGTTCGGCGCATCAGGCCCTCGATGGCGAGCGTGACGTGCCCGATCGGGAACGGCGAACCCCAGCTCATCTCGTCGTCGCCGAACTCGAGGTGACCGAGGGAGACCCGACGGAAGGTGGTCGTGGCGGCGTCGCCCGGCGTCTGGCCCGTTTCCACCACGGTGACCGCCTTGATCGCGAGCGAGTCGAGCCGAACCCGGTGCCCGATGGCGCGAAGCGTCGTCTCGATCCGTTTCGGTGCCCGCGGCAGCGCGCGGAAGTCGCGCGGAGCGCGCGCTTCCACAATCCGGATCAGGGTGGTGTCAACGTTTAGACGCCCCACTGCCACCGCACCAGTCAACAGAAACGCTCGCCAGTTCACGCCCTCGAGCGTGACGTGGCGTGCGCGTAGCGCCGCGAATCCGAGCGAATCGGCGCGCCGGCCCGGCGACGGTTCGTAGACGATGACGTCGAGGAGACAGGTGCCGTCCTCGAGATTCGCGTTCAGGTGTTCCAGCGATAGGTGCGCCCCGTCCTTCGTCAGTCCCGCAAACCGGTCGAGTCGCACGCTGATGTCGCGCGAGAAGAGCGGGCGGCGCTTCGCGACCGGCTCGCGCGGGTCGATGCGCACCGAGTCGAGTTCGACGGCAAGGCTATCCACCGAGAGCGCGCTCCCTTTTCCGTCGGTGCCGATCAGCTCGAATGCGACGTGGACATGGGGGAAGGCGACGACGTCCACGCCGACGTACGGGAGGACCGTTGGCAGGTTGAGTTTGCCCTGGAAGCGGAGGAAGTTGTTGCTGTCGGCATCCTGCGCCGTCGCGGTCGTGGTGGCCACCGACGCCACCAACGTTCGGTCGAGCAACGACACACTGTCGCAGCCGGCGTGCGTCGCGTGCAGGCCGCGTCCCGCCGCCAACCCGGCGAGGTCGATGCCGGTCAACTCGCAGCGGGTAAATCGCAGGGTGAGGATCGGCCGGGGCCGGGCCAGCCTGCGGTTGACCTCGGTGTCCGTGGTAATCGTGATGCTGTCGATGGCGATCCGGCGGGCGGCTTCATCGACGCGGATGCTGCTGGCGCTAAAGCGGTAGGCGCTGTCGCTCGTGGCAAGTACCTGGCTTGCGACCCATGCCCGAACCAGCGGGTCGGCGACCCGTACGACCGTACGGCTCAGGTGCCAGCGAAGGGCCCAGAGCGCGACCACCGCCACGATCACTGTCACGGCGGCGGCGAACAGGAGTCGCCGACGTTGTTTCGGGGTCATCCGCAAACCGAGCATCTCCTTCGCATCCGTGGAAGGTGTCGGGGACGGCGTGCCGAAACCAGCGGGGGCGGTGTCACAACCGACTGTGGCGCCAAGTCAGCGTAACTGAGGTGACCGCCGGCGACGGCGCCGATGTAGCTCGGGTGACGAAACGACAAGTTATTATTGCACAAAGAGTTACGGCCTTGCCCATTGGCTGGCATTCCCGGCCCGCCGCTTGCGTTTTGGAGCACCACGCAGGCCGGTTCGCTGACGAATCGTGACTGCCTACGACGTCAGACGAGGCGCGACGCTTGAGTCTTCCTAACTTGGCCGCATCAGCTGGCCCGGACGCCCTCGCCCTGGGCATTGGCGAGGCGCTCGAGGTGGCCAAAACCACCCTGCGCGAGCTGCTCGCCGCGTGCGCGCCGGATGATCCGTTGCAGCCCAGGCTGCAACAGGTGCACCAGACGATGGCACACCTGACGGTCTTGGCCGGGCAGTTCGACGCGGCGCCGCGCTTCAACCCGGTACGCGCCACGCCGCTCGATCTCAACACCGTCGTCCGGGAGATGGCCGCGCCGCTCCAGCGACTCCTTGGGCCCTTCATCTCGCTCGAAACAGCGTTCCACCTGCCCGGCCTCTGGGCGGCCGTCGATCGCGGCCAGATCGAACAGGTGGCCCTCGGCTTGGCGATCAACGCGCGCGAGGCGCTGCCGCTCGGCGGGACGGTGCGCCTGGCGACCCGGCGTTGGGTGGTGGACCAGCCAACCCCGTACCGCGTCGGGATCCTGCCGGTGGGCGTCTGGTCGGCGCTTGAAGTGCGCGACAACGGCGCCACGGTCGACGAGCGACGCATGCGCCACCTCCTCGACCCATCGATGCGCCGGCTCCCGTTCGACTCGACGTTGAGCCTGGCAACGGTTGCGGCCATCGTGTCCAACGCGGGCGGGCACGTGGTGCTCGACATGCCGAACGGCGGCGGAACCACGCTGGCCGCTTGCCTCCCGACGGTGCAGCCGCCTCGTTCCCGACAGCCCGCAACCGGAACGGCTACCGCCATCCTGATCGTTGACGACGACGAGTGGGCCCGGATGTCGGCGGCGCGCACGCTCCGGCACGCCGGGTACGGCGTTCTCGAGGCAAGCCAGGCCAACGATGCCCTCGAGTTGCTGGATGATGTCGCCGGTTCGTGTGTCCGCCTGATGATTATCGATGCGCGGCTGCTGTCGGCTGGCGCGCGCCCGCTCGGCGAACGGGTTCGCCGCGAACGTCCCGATGTCGACCTGGTGGTGACCGCTACGCATCGTTCATTCGCCGCTGGCGAAGATCAGGCCTCGATCCTGACCAAACCGTTCAGTCCCGAAGATCTCCTGCGGGCGGTCCGAGAGCGGCTCGCCGCCTCGCGCTGAACGGCTGCCTTGCCTGAGACGCCACCGGACGGCGATTTTGGACGACGAGCAATCATTCATCGCTTCACGTCGTCAGAAGAGAACCCATGAAAGCCAATGACATCCGCAAGGGCGCCGTGATCTATCACGAGGGCAAGCCCCATCTCGTGATGGACTTCACCCACCGCACGCCGGGCAACCTCCGGGCGTTCGTTCAGGTTCGCCTGCGGAACCTGAAGTCGGGCATGTCAACCGATCATCGGTACAGCGCCACGGAAAACGTCGAGGAGGCGCGTCTCGATACCAAGGGGATGCAAGTCCTCTATGCCGACGGCAACGGTGTACACGTGATGGATGCCCTCACCTACGAGCAGTTCACCCTCGACCCCGACGTCGTGGGCGACGACGTCCCGTGGATGCTCCCCGAAATGCGCTTTGACTGCACCTGGCTCGAAGGGCGACCGATCTCCTTTCAGCTGCCCAGCTCGGTGGAACTCGAAGTGCTCGAGACCTCCCCGGTGATGAAGACCGCCACCAAGTCCGCCAGCAGCAAGCCAGCCAGGCTGAGCAATGGGGTGACGATTCAGGTGCCGGAGTTCGTCGCGCAGGGTGAAAAGGTGCGCGTCAATCCGCGGGAGAAGACGTATATCGAGCGGGTGAAGTAACGAGCGACGAGAAAGGGCCCCCCAGTTTGCGGAGCCCCCTTCGCTTTTTCACGTCTCTCGTCCCTCGCCTCTCGTTAGAGCCCGCCGCCGCGGCCACCACCGCCGCGCACGCCGCCAGCGCCGCCACCCGGCCCGCCGCGTCCGCCACCGATGAAGTTGGCCGACGGATTTTTCGCCGAGTCGGGGAGCAGCGCCCACTGCACGTCGGTCAGGATCTTCTGGACTGCGTCACGCAGTTCGCGCTGCTGCTTTCCGAGCGAGGCCGCGAGCGGTCCGAGCTGCTGCAGCAGCGGCCCGATGTCGGCGGCTGAGCCCGCCATGTTCACGGTCGCCACCATCGGGCGAATGCTATCGAGCGTCATCTTGAGCTTGGTGTTGCTCGAGTCGACCAGTGCCTGAAGTACGACAATCTGCTCCCGGCTGAGCACCAGTGAATCCTTGCCGGCGAGTGCCGCTGTGGCGACGTTCTGCCGGCGGAAACGCGCCTGAATGGTATCGAGCATGCCGGTGCCGGTGGCGGCGCCGCCCAGGCCGCGCGCCAGGTTCTGGATCGCCTGGGTCCGTTGGTCATAGCCGATCGCGTAGTTCAGCCCGAGGTACACCTGAAACGGACTGCGAACCGCGGTCGCTCCCGAGCTGGTGTTACCAAACCGGGAATTCACGGAGTAGGTGAACTGGCTGATCGTCGGGTTGAACCCCTTGACCGTGAGCAGCGTGGCGTCCGGCCGGGAATTGCCACCCCAACCCTTGATGTTGTTGTCGCCATTGATCCACTCATCGAGGCCGCCGAGCAGGTTCACGGTCCGGAACTGGATCGCGAGGCGACGATTGAATAACGCTGGCCGGTAGTTGATCTGGAAATTCAGGCTCGGCGACCATGGCCCGCGGCAGCTGTTGCGATCCGCGATCCTGCCGGTCTGCGCTTCCAGGCACTTCTTGGCGCTGCCCGACGTCGAGCTCAGCAGTCGCGTAATTCCGTTGGCCACCGCCGTGTCGGCGGTCGTCGCGGGATTGTAGATGAAGGCGCGATCATTGCCCCGCGACCCGTCGCCGTTAATGTCGCCCGATACGACCGGCGTGTACGGCGAACCCGACTGCATGCCGGCAGTCAAGCCGAGTTCGAAGGCGGGCGTGACCGGCCAGAGGATCGAGGTCTGGAAGTTGTGGCGGCGGTCGCTGTTCGACCGAGCCCAATTGAATTCATTCGGGTTGCCGTCGGTCAGGTTGCCACCCCCGAAGCCACCGCTGCCAAAGCCACCGCCCGCGCCGCCCTGGTCACGGGCGAACATCAGCGTGTACGACAGGTTGAGGCTGACCTGCTTCACGGTCGTGCCCGCGACGTTGAACGTGACCTGCTTCGTTTCGTTCTCCAGCCCGCTGAACACCCGGCTGACGGTACCGTAGGCGACGTCGCGCCGCGACGCCGAGAGCGGCACCTGACCGGTGGTCGGGACGATCTGCGCCGGATCGGCGTAGACCGGACGGTTCGCCTCGTTATCAAGTCGGAAGCGCACCGCGTCGGTGTTGAGGTTCAGGTCCGTCGAGGCGCTCTGGCCCACACCGCGCACATACGAGGCGTCCATGCTGAACTGCACCCGCTGCGTAATGCGCCGGGTCAGACCGAACGACAGGCGCTTGGTCTTCGCCGCACCGTAGTGCGGGTCGTAACCGGTGATGCTTGGCGTGCCCGTAATGACTGGCGTCGATTGGTTGTTGAGGCACTGACTCGGAATGTCTTCGGGGTGGCTGATGTAATCCTGGAAAGTGGCGATCGGCACGGCCGCGCCGGTGCAGAGCAGTTGCACCTGCGAGCCGACCAGGCCGGACTGCGACTGCGCGGTGCCGGGCAGTGTCGATGGCATGGTGCCGCGGAAGATGCCGAACCCGCCACGGACTGTCAGCAGCGGCGGCGCGAAGCCGCGCTGGGCCTGTCCCTGCTGCTCCGGTGCGGCGATCGAGTAGCTGAAGCCGGCGCGCGGTGACAGGTAGACCTCGGTCGGCAGCGCGTGAGTGTCGAGCCCGAATTCGTTGAACACGGCGTCGTTGCGCGCCGGTGCCCCGGTGTACGAGGAGTGCTCGAGCCGCAGGCCGTAGTTCAGCTGCAGGTTGCCGCCGCCGTTGCCGCCGCCGAAGCCGCCGAATCCACCGCGACCGCCGCGGCCGCCGCCCTCGGGACCACCGCCGCCGGGACCACCACCACCACCGCCGTTGCTGTTGTTGCTCGCCGTACGCGGCCGCCAGGCATCGCTGAGGTAGATCGCCTCATTCATGATGCCGCCAGAGCGGACGCTCGGCTGCAACGTGCGCGAGAACGACGCGGCGACATTGTTCTGGAAGTCGGCCAGCGTGGCGTAGGCGAAGGTGCCGTAGCGATTGCTCGTCACGTCCTGGGTGAAGTCGCTCTGGTTGCCGTACAACCCGAGGGCGTACCGATGGGTGCCGGACCCGGTGCTGTACGAAAGTTCGTTGGCGATCTCCAGGGTCCGGGTATTGCTCGTCCGCGGCATGCCGGAGTTGCCGCCGAAGCCGAACGTGGTCGTCGAGACCCCGCCCAGCGTGTCGGGTGAATAATTGGTGACCCGGCCGACCGGGACGGAGAGGAACGGCGTCGAGTGATTGTCGCTCGACGTGTAGCCGCCGACGAAGCTGTTGATCATTCCATTCGCGAAGCGCGACGTGACGCGCAGGCCGCCGCTGCCGCTGTTACCGGTGTTGTTGCCACCAACCTGCGGCAGCGAGGTCGAACCGATGCTCTGCGGATCGGTACCATTGAGCCGTAACTGGCCGGTGAAAATCACCGAATGGACCTGCCCGGCGTTCCAGTCGAACCGGACGATGCTACTGAACGCATCGGTGTTGCGGTCCGACGCGATCGTCCCGGCCTGCCCGGTCAGCCCGGTGTTCTTGACCAGTTGGATGAACTTGTTGACCGAGTCCGTTGACGCACCGAGGCGCGACAACGTTGCGGCATCGGCAATGTCGAGTGACGGAATCGGGTTGATCCGGCGACTGACATTGAAGCCGCCGAACAGAAAGACCTTGTCGCGCTTGAGCGGGCCGCCGAAGCCGCCGCCAAAGCTCTCGTTCGTCTGGCCTGCGCCGAAGCTGCTGCTGGTGTTGCCGCCCCACGACAGGTTCTTGTCCTGCAGCCCGCTGCTCAGTGAGCCGCTGACGCGATTGCTGCCGCCCTTGGTGGTGACCTGCACCATACCACCTGAAAAGTTGCCGCGGGCGACGTCGTAGCTGTTGGTGATCACGCGGGTCCGGCCAACGGCGTCCTGCGGCACGGTGCTGCTGGTGGTCGTCTGGCCGTTGACCACGTAGGTGTTTCCGGCCGCGCTCTGGCCTGCTACCGAGAACGTCGCGGAGGTCGAGTCGGTCCCGGCGGTCAGGATCACGCCTGGGGCGAGTGCCGCGAGCATGGCGAGATCACCAGCGTCGATCGGCAGGCGCATCGCCTGGTCGCCCGTCAACGAGCGCGACGTTTCGCCGGCAGAGGTTCGCTGGTCGAGCTGGTCGGCGTTGGGCCGGCGTCCCGCATTCGCCACCAGGTCCGTCAGCTGGATCGGCTGGTCGCCGAGCTTGATGTTCAGGACGATACGATCGTCGTCGGTGCCGCGCGCGACGTTGAAGATCTGGGGATTCTTGCCGATCGCCTTGACGCTGATGCGGTACTGGCCGGTGCCGTCGGGGAAGACGATGCGATACTGACCCTTGTCGTTCGTGATCCCGGACCGGGTGACTTCAGTTTCGATGCTGAACGCGTCGACCTTCGCCCCGGCGACCGGCTTGCCGGCGCCGTCGGTGACCGTGCCGACGATGATGTCGGTGCTCTGGGCGTGCAGCGGTCGGGCGGTGATCGCGCTGAACACGAGCAATAGTGCCAACGCGCTCGTGGACCAAGCTGGGAAACGAGCGAGCATGTCATGTCCCGGAGTCGGGGTCAGCGGCGCGAGCCTCAGCGGAAGCGCCCAGTCGCACCTCGGCCTTGGTACGGCGGGTCGGCGGGAAAAGTTGAGGCTCTCATCCGGCGTCCCGTCCTTATCTTCCCCCGATGACTGCTCCCGCCAAACCCGCCAAGCCCGTCGATCCCCCCAAGAAGAAGCTCAGCCGCGACGTCGTCTGGCGCGAAGCCCGCGAACTCCTTTGGCTCCACCGGAAACGACTTGGCGTCGGGCTCGCGCTCATGCTGGTCAATCGAGCCGCCGGACTGGTCCTTCCTGGCTCAACCAAGTACCTGATCGACACGGTGCTGCCGTCCAAGGACGCCCACCTGCTCTGGGTGGTGGCTGCGGTGGTTGGCGTCGCGACGCTTTTTCAGGCCGCGTCGTCCTTCGGCCTGTCTCAGATTCTCGGGGTTGCGGCGCAGAAGGCCATCACGGAAATGCGGCGCACCGTGCAGGCGCACCTGATCCGGCTGCCGGTCCGCATGTTCGATGCAACCCAGACGGGCCAACTCGTATCCCGCGTGATGAACGATGCGGAAGGGATCCGGAACCTGATCGGAACGGGATTGGTGCAGCTGGTTGGCGGCACGTTGACGGCGATCGTCGCGTTTGTCTGGCTGGTGTCGCTCAACTGGCGACTCACCGCGTTCACGCTGGTGTTGCTCCTCGGCTTCGCGGTTGGCATGGCGGTCGCGTTCGCCAAGCTGCGGCCGATCTTCCGGGCGCGCGGCCAGCTGAACGCCGAAGTGACCGGTCGGCTGGTGGAGAGCATCTCCGGCATTCGCGTCGTCAAGGCGTACGCCGCCGAGCGACGTGAGAAACTCGGCTTTACGCGCGGCGCCAACAAGCTGTTCCGGAACGTCGCGGCAACGATGACGGGAATTTCAGCGACCACCGCGCTCTCCACCGTGATCGTGGGGCTCATTGGTACGCTGATCATCATCGTCGGCGGACGCGACATCCTCGCGGGCCGGATGACGGTGGGCCAGCTCTTCCAGTACGTCCTCTTCACCGGCCTCGTCGCGGCGCCACTGATCCAGATCGCGTCGATTGGCACGCAGATCACCGAAGCGTTCGCCGGCCTGGACCGCATTCGCGAGCTGCGCTCGTGGGTGCCCGAAGACGCCGATGACGCCAATCGTGAGCCCGCGGGCAAGATCATTGGTGACGTGAAGTTCGAGCATGTGACCTTCAGCTACGACGCCGGAACTCCGGTCCTCAAGGACATCACGTTCGACGCGCCGGCGGGAACGACCACGGCACTGGTCGGCACCAGCGGCTCGGGGAAGAGCACCCTGGTTTCACTGGTAATGGCGTTCAATCACCCCGATTCCGGGCGGATCCTGATTGACGGGCGCGACCTCGCTGGCCTCCGGCTGCGCGACTACCGCAGCCGCCTCGGCATCGTGCTGCAGGACAATTTCCTGTTCGACGGGACCATCCTCGAAAACATCCGCTTTGCGGCACCCGGTGCGAGTGACGCCGAAGTTCGCGAGGCGGCGCGGGTGGCGCACTGCGACGAGTTCGCGCTTCGCTTCGAGCTGGGCTACCAGACGATCGTGGGGGAGCGGGGCGTCAAGCTCAGCGGCGGGCAGCGCCAGCGCGTGGCGATCGCGCGCGCGATCCTGGCCAATCCGGCGATCCTGATCCTGGACGAGGCGACGTCCTCGCTGGACTCCGAGAGCGAGTCGCTGATCCAGGAAGGGCTGGCGCGCCTCCGGGCGGGCCGGACCACCTTCGTCATCGCGCACCGACTATCGACGATTGCCTCGGCGGACACGATCCTGGTACTCGAAGCAGGCGAGATCGCGGAACGCGGAACGCACGAGGAATTGCTGGAGCTGGAGGGGCGCTACCGGGCGCTTTATGAGCGTCAGTATCGTCAGGCACTGGATCGATATGTGAATCCGGGAGAAGAACTGAAAGGCGCGACCAGCCTGCGTCCGTAACGCAGGCGGTCAGCAGCCTCCAACTTCGCGGAGCAACTGGGCGACCGCCTGGCGGCGACGCAACTTTTCGTCGAGTCCGCCGGCGGCGGTCACGTCCTCGAGTTCCTCGTCGGGCGCGGTGACGTCTTCGTCCTCGCGTCCCTCTTCGGCTCGCCGGAGCCGGTCCTCTTCATCAAACATCGAATCGCCGAACATCGGGTCCTCCTTCACTCCCGCGTCGTTCCGCTACGCGTCCCGCTGACACGCAGCATCGACCCGGTCGCACTCGCCGGTGAACATCACGACCGGCATCCGCTGTACTACATACTTCGTGCCACATCCGGGAGGACGAACGATTGCCGCCGGGAGACACTGCCCGATGACGCTGAGGTCACGATCTGGCAACGACTTGCCGGTTCTCGGCGCGGTGGGCGAATTGGGGTTTTCGCTACGTCTGCGCCAATAAACGGAACAGCGGACGGGATCGGCTTCCGGACCGGGCGTCGGGGTCGAGGGCGGTTTGCGAGCGCCCGGTTCCGCGGATGCGATCCCGACGTTATGGTGATGCAGCGGCGACGCCCCGCTTCACCCTCCCCAGAATGGCCGTCAACCCTTGGGTCCGCGTCATGCCAAGCGTCTCGGTCAGCGCGAGCCGGTCGAGCAGGTCGTCAGGGATCTCCGCCACGTCGGCGGGCGTGGCGCCGGTCAGCTGGTGTTGCAGGAGCGCAACGAAACCGCGCACCGTTGGCGACTCCCGGGGTACCTCGGCCTGGATCGTGACGGCGCCGTTCGCGGCGCCGATCCAGAGGAAGACGGGGGTCTGGCACTCGGTGACCCGATGTACTTCGCGGTCGCTGGTTGCTGGTAGGCCGGCGGGGAGGTCTCGAAACTTGCGGGAGTAGTCGAGCAGCGTCTCGAGGCGGGTATTGCGGTCGGCCGCGCGGAAGCGCGCAATCAAGGAATCGAAGAGCATCGCATTGGAATCTACAGCGGCAAGCGGTCTGACCTCACTCGTGTCCCCGATCTGGGTCACGTCGCATGGCCACGAACCGGACGTGGTGGTGCTGGATTGTTCGTGGTACCTGCCGTCAGCGGGGCGAGATGGGGACGCCGAGTACCTTGCGGCGCACATTCCCGGGGCGCTTCGTTTCGATCTTGATGCCGCGAGCGATCCGGACACCGACCTCCCCCACATGCTGCCGACCGCGGAGCGCTTCGCCGCCATGATGGAGCGGCTGGGGATCCGGCCGACCGACCGCGTTGTCTGCTACGACGGCAGCGGGGTGAACCTCAGCGCGGCACGGGTGTGGTGGCTGTTCCGGGTCTTCGGACATCGACAGGTGGCCGTGTTGGACGGGGGCTTTCGGGCCTGGTCGTCCGCGACGCGCGCAGTGCAACGGGGGACCGCGCGTCGCACGCCGACCGGGTACCCCGTGCCGATGATCGACCGGACCCTCGTTCGCGACCGCGCGGATGTGGAGCGGATCGGCGCTGGAACCGACTTGGCACAGGTCGCCGACTGCCGACCGGCGCCTCGCTTCAACGCCGAAGTGGACGAACCACGTGCCGGACTGCGCCGCGGCCACGTGCCCGGGAGCCGCAACGTGCCGTACACGGAGTTGACCGATCCGGCGACGCATCTGATGCGGCTGCCGGCAGCGCTGCGTTCGCTGCTTGCCGAACGCGGGCTCGACGTGGCGAAGCCGATCGTCGCGATGTGCGGGTCGGGGACGAGTGCCTGCGCGCTGGCGCTCGCGGTCGAGACGATGCGCGAATCCGGTGCGCAAGCAGTGGGGCCGCCGGTCGCGATTTACGATGGCAGTTGGGCGGAATGGGGCAAGTAACGAGAGACGAGAGAGGAGAGACGAGAGACGAGAGACGAGAGAAACACCATCGTCCTGTGCGCAGGTCTTGCCGCCTTGCGTTACGCTCTCCTCTCTCCTCTCTCCTCTCTCGGGTTATTTCTGAATTCGGATGCCACATCGCCTTGCTGCCGCGATCGTCGCTGGCCAGGTCGGCGCCATGCGGACGGCGGCGATGACGTCGTTCTTGGCGTCGGCGCACGATTCTCGTTGTGCCAGCGCAATCCGGATCGGATAGCTCCCGGGATCGACTCGTGCGGCCCACGCCAGCCGCGCCACTGAGCGGCCGCTGCCGGCGACCGTGTACGCCGCGGTCTGCATCGCGCTGCGCAACGTGATCACGCTGAGCACCACTGGCAGCAGAAATGCCGCGCGCGCCGGCGCGCCGAACGGGATGGCGGCGGCGCCCGGCGTGTCGTCGCTCCGCTGCAGCAATGCGCCGGCGCTCATCGCCACGAAGAGCAGCGGTACCGGCAGCAGCAATACCGCGTCGAGGTTACCCTCGATGAAGCTGACGGCGAGCAACGCCAGCAGCGCGGCACCACCGAGTACGCGATCGCCGTTGCCACGCGCCGCCGCCAGGCCGCGCCACGCGAGCGCGACACCGAACAGCAACGCCGCCAACACCGCGAGGATACCGAACTCGCTGAGCAGCGCCATCCAGTCACTGCTTGGCCACGGATTGATCGGCACGACATCGCCAAAAACCCAGGTCGGATCGCTCGGCGGCGCCACCTCGCCGTAACGCACCGGCCAGTTGCCAGGGCCAACGCCGAACAGCGGATGTTGCCGGGCAAGGCGGACCGTGTTCCGGTACTGCAGCACGCGGCCGTGGCCCGAACCCTCATCGTGATTGGCGAGCGCCGTGAAAGTGTCGAGGTAGGGCGACGCCGACCGCCACGCGAGTCGATTCGGAATTACCATCGCCGCGACGACGCCGGCGGTCATCATGCCGCCGAGGATGAGCACCCGCCGGCTGAGTGCCGGCAGCGCGTGGCGCCGGCGCGCCGCGAGGCAGAGCCCGAGGAAAAGCAGGGTCCCGCTGCCCGAGCCGACCCACGCCGCGCGCGATCGGGAGAGGACGATCGCGGCGACCAGGACGGCGCACCCCACGCTCACCGCGACGGTGACGAGCTGGCGTCGCGCGGACAAGGCGACGAGCATCAGCACGGGGAGCCCGAGCCCGGCGAAGTGCGCCATGAAGTTGCGGTTGCCGAACGTTCCGCCCGGTATCCGCGTTGCGGCGAAGAGGGCACTTCGCACGCCGTACACCTGGGCTAGACCGGTGCCGGCACCCACGATGGCCGCCACGCAGCACCAGGACAGCACGATGGCGCCGACGCCGGCGGCGGCGAGGTAGCGCGCGGTAACGAACGCGGCGACTCCGGTCACGACGAGCGAGCCGGCACGCAGCGCGAGCCAGCCGTTGCTCGCCATCACGCCGCTCACGATCGTGATGACGAGCAGCGCGGTAACCGACCAGAATGCTGCCGGGCGCAGGCCGCGGGACGGGACCGGCCGGGCGAGTAGTACCGCCACCCAGGTGAACAGATGGACGACGGTTTCCTTGGGCAACTGGTGCCGGTCGAGGTCGGTGGGCGCCACCGGCAACGCTACCAGTACGGCGAGCAGCAAGCCGGCACCGAGGACGTGCGCGGCTGCGCGGACCGGCCAGCCGGCGGCTGCGGTGAAGTCGAGCGTTGTGGGTACCGGAATGGTTGGCGTCGTCACGACGCATCAAACATATCGACTAGGTTGCAGGAGCCATGCCTGATGCCTTCGAACTCCCTGACGATGACGCGCGGTCCGAGCGCCCAGCGGCGGTGCTGGCGGCGACCGATCGGCCGGTGCCGATCGAGGTGCGCGAGATCGCCGACGATCGCGTTCCGGACGGCATGGGGTGTCTCGGGACGTTTCTCGATGCCAAGCTGGTTGCCCGCTGTGTCGTCCCGCCGGGTGCGGCCGCCTACTTCGCGAAGCACGGCGTGTTCGCCGAGCCCCGCCGGCTGGTCCTTGCCGCCCGAGAGGAAGACCCCGGCCTGCAATGCGAGCTTTACGCCATCGTGCCGCTGCCGCCGGAACCGATGCGGGACGACGAGGACGGTGAGGCGGAGCCATGGGCGGCGTCCGTGCCATCGTCACAGTACGAACGGGTGATCGCCGAGGACCGCGAAACGGCGCCCGGCGAGCGGCCGATGGCCGCCGTGCTCCTCGGCTCGATCATCCGCTTTCAGAAGGATCGCAAGTACCCGGAAAGCCTCCCGCTGGAAACGATTGACGTATTGGCGAAAATTGTGTCGGGGCGAGTAGTGGAGGCGGTGGACAAGGTGCTGGAAGACTTGTTGGGATCCTGAACGGAGTAGCCATGATCAACCCACCCCCGATCGCTTCACGCGGCTACGCGCAGCCCGACGTGCTGGTCGACTGTGCCTGGGTCGCCGCGCACCGCAACGACCCCAAGGTCCGGCTGCTCGAGTCCAACGAAGACCTGCTGCTGTACGAGACCGGCCACATTCCCGGTGCCGTCAAGATTGACTGGGTCACCGACCTCAACGACGCGGTCGTCCGGGACTACGTCGACCGCGATCAGCTGCAGGCGCTGCTGCGTGCCCGGGGCATCGACGACGATACCACCATCGTGTTCTACGGCGACAAGAACAACTGGTGGGCGTGCTATGCGTTCTGGGTGTTCCAGCTGTTCGGCATCCGCAACTGCAAGCTGCTGGACGGCGGGCGGGCGCGTTGGGCCGATGAGGGGCGTCCGCTGGTGACCGATGCACCGATGCCGCGGGCGGGCAACATCACCGTCGGCAGCCGGACCGATGCCCCGATCCGTGCTTTCAAGGACGACGTCCTCGCCCACGTCGCAGCGAAGGGCCCGCTGGTTGACGTCCGCTCGCCGGAGGAGTTCCGCGGCGAGCGGCTGCACATGCCGGACTACCCCAATGAGGGTGCGGTCCGCGGCGGGCACATCCCCGGTGCGCGCAGCGTGCCCTGGGCCAAGGCCGTCGACCCGGCGACCCACTCCTTCCGCACCGCCGATGAACTGCGCCAGCTGTACGTTGGCGAACAGGGCCTTGCGCCGGGCAAGGAGCTCGTCGTGTACTGCCGGATCGGCGAACGCTCATCCCATAGCTGGTTCGTACTGACCTATCTCCTCGGCTGGGCCAATGTGCGCAACTACGATGGGTCGTGGACCGAGTGGGGCAACGCGGTGAGGACGCCGATCGAGCGGCCGTGAGCACGGTGTCGTCCTTCGCTTCGCTCAGGACGACGGTATTATTCAGCCATGCCCAGCAACACTGCCACTCCCCCCGTCTTCCAGCAGCTCAAGTCGCCGACCGACGGCGAAGCGATCACCTTCGCCGGTGGCACGTTGCAGGTTCCCGGCGCACCGATCATCCCGTTCATCGAAGGTGATGGTACCGGCCCCGACATCTGGGCCGCGACGCGGCACGTGCTCGATGGCGCCGTGCGGGTCGCCTACGGCGGGAAGCGTCGGCTCGCATGGTTCGAGGTGTATGCCGGCGAGAAATCGAAGGCGAAGTTCGACTCCTGGTTGCCGGACGACACCCTGATGGCGATCAGGCACTATCTGGTGGCCATCAAGGGGCCGCTGACCACCCCGGTCGGTGGCGGCTTCCGCTCACTCAATGTGACGCTGCGCCAGCAGCTCGACCTGTACGCCTGTGTGCGTCCGGTGCGCTGGTTCACCGGGGTGCCTTCGCCGGTCAAGGATCCCGGTGCGGTCGACATGGTGATTTTTCGCGAGAATACCGAAGACATCTATGCCGGCATTGAATACGCCGCGTACAGCGACGACGCCAGGAAGTTGATCGCCTTCCTGCAAAACGAAATGGGTGTTACCGCGATCCGTTTCCCTGGCTCGAGTGCGATCGGCATCAAGCCGGTATCGGAGGAGGGCTCCAAGCGGCTGATTCGCGCCGCGATCCAGTACGCCATCGATCTCGGCCGCAAGAACGTGACGCTGGTGCACAAGGGCAACATCATGAAGTTCACCGAGGGTGGCTTCCGCGACTGGGGTTACCAGCTCGCGCGCGACGAATTCGGTGCCACCGAGTTCGACGGCGGGCCCTGGCTGGTGCTGCCAAACGGCATCGTGATCAAGGACGTCATCGCCGACGCGATGCTGCAGCAGGTGCTGACCCGCCCGCGTGACTACGACGTGCTGGCAACGCTCAACCTCAACGGCGACTACATCTCGGATGCGCTCGCTGCCCAGGTTGGCGGCATCGGCATCGCGCCGGGCGCGAACATCAACTACGTGTCCGGTCACGCGGTCTTCGAGGCGACCCATGGGACGGCACCCAAGTACGCCGGGAAGGACATGGTAAACCCCGGCTCGCTGATCCTGTCGGGTGAAATGATGCTGCACCACCTCGGCTGGCACGAAGCAGCCGACCTGATCGTCCGATCGCTGGCCGCGACGATCGCGCAGAAGCGGGTGACCTACGACTTCGAGCGCCTTATGGCAGGAGCCACGAAGCTCTCCACCAGTGCCTTCGGGCGCGCCATGGTGGAGAACATGAGCAAGACGGGCTGACGTTGACGCGCCGCGGCGCGGCGTGAGCGGCGACACCCACGGCATCCCGGTGCCGCGCGCGGTCGACGCCGTCCTGCGCGAGTTCGTCAACGCACTCGGCAAGGTCGCGATATATCCGCCCGGCCACCGGTTCATTTCCGAAAGTGCCGCGTCGCTGATCGATCGGCTTGACGTTGCGATGGCCGACCGGGATTCCCTCACCATCAGCATCCTGCCGCACGGCTTGCTGCTCGACGGAATGGCGGCGGATCCGCTCCCCGGCGTCCTGCGCGAGTTCGCGGCGCGGATACACCGGAAGAACATCGCCGTTATCCAACTTCGCCGCGGGGTGACCGCCGCTGAGCTGGCCGCCGTGCTCGCCGCGTTGGCGGCGAGCGACGCCGACGAAACGGTGGGCCGCGACGGGCTGCACCTGGAGCACGCGCGCGTCGTGCCGATGACCTACGATGCGCTCGCACTCGGCGGTACGACGGCCGAACACGAGCTCGATGAAGCGTTCTGGACGACACTGGCCGAAGCAGCGTTCGATCGTCAGATGGCTGGCAGCGACGCAGCGCCGACGGTTCCGCAACTCGCCGACGCCATCTCGGAGCGGGCTGCCCGCGGCGCCGATGGTGCCAAACAGGTCTATGAGGCGCTCGCGACGTTCGCGGCCGCGCTGGCGGGGCGGGAAGGGCATGTTGCGGGTGGTGCGCGCCACCGATTTGTCGAGCTGCTCTCGGCACTGTCGCGACCGACCACTACCCGCGTCGTGTCGGCGGCGCCGTCATCTGCGTCGCGCCGTCGCTTCCTCACCGATGCCCTCGAGCTGGTGCCACCGGCGCTCCTGATCCAGCTGCTCGAATCGGTCGCGGAGGCCGATGATAAGCCGATCTCCGCTCCGCTCCGCTCGTTGCTTGGGAAGCTCGCTGGCGGGGAAGCGATAGATATCGGGGCGGCTGATGGCGGGTTCGCGATGCAGGTGCTTGGACTCGTGCAGCAGTGGGATGGTGTCAGCGATGAGGTAGACGAAGCTGCCGACGCGCATGTCGGCGTAGATCCGGCACGGGTGCTCGCGCTCGGGCTCGAAGTCGGCGTGCCGTCTGCCGGCGTCATCGGCGCAGCGTGCCGCCTTGCGGATGCGCAGCGGCTCGTCGAGGCATTGCAGTTGATCGACGATTCGCGCAACGATTCCGGAACAGCGCACACCGTGCGCGACGCCATTCTCGGTCCGGCCCTGATCGAGAAGTTGGTTGCCGAGCCGGCCACCGACTTCGCTCTGATCGAGCGCGTCGCCGCGCACATCGGATCGGCCGCTCTGGGCCACCTGCTCGACGCCCTCGCCGCGGCAACGGAGCGCACTGCCCGTCGCCGCCTTCTCGATATCCTGGTGCGGATCGGGCCGGGGGCCGAGGCCACGCTACTCGCTCGCCTGGAGGGGGCGCCGTGGTACCTGGCGCGCAACATCCTCGCGGTATTGGCGCAGTTCTCCGCCATCGCGAATGTCGAGCCGGTGTTCACGGCCTTGTCGGACCCGGAGGTACGCGTGCGGCAGGAGGCGCTCAAGGTGCTCGTTCGGCAGCGCCCGGCCCGCGATCGCGCCATCGCCCAGGCGCTCGTGAGCGGCGAGGAATCGCTGGTACGCATGGCGCTCACCGCATTGGGAGGCGATTGCCCGCCGCAACTCGTGGCGGCGGTGCTCGCCGTGCTCGATCATCCCGAACCGGCGCTTCCGGTACAGGCGATCCGGGCGCTGGCAGAGAGCGACAGCCCGCTGATTGTGGCCAGATTGCTTCCGCTTGTGCGAGCACGCCGCGGTGTGTTCCGCCGCGTCCGTCTGCGGCCGAAGTCGCCGGTGATGCTGGCCGCGCTCGAGCTGCTCGCCCGCCGCTGGCGCACGGAGGGGCCGGTGGTGGCCGTGATGCAACTCGTCGCCGCGTCGACTGATCCCGAAGTGCGGGGCGCGATCGGATCTGCCGGATGAGCGATGCGATCCGATTCCTTCACGCGCTGGCCCAGACCCTTTCCGCGAGCACACTGTACGCGCCCGGCCATCCGGCGACGAGGCGAAGCCTCGAGCATCTCTGGCGGGCCGCCACGGCGTTGCTCGCCACCGACCCGCACCCGGTGTTTCTCTTTCTGGGCACTGCGCCGGTCTATGCCGGGCGGGCGCTGCACGAGTTGCGCGAGTGGCACCACAGCGCGCGCCTCGCCGCGATTGGTGTCCAGCGCCTCGAATTCGATTCGGCGCTGACGTTGGACTCGCTCGTGCGGCTTGTCGAACGGCTGACGACAAGGCTCAACACCGGGCAACCGTCACGCGATGAAGTGACGCCGATCCCGGGGGTCGTCTTCGGCGTCGTCGCGGTGCAGGGTCAGGGCGACCTGTCTGCCGCCGAGCCGGCGGAGCCACTCGGTGACTCGGAAGCGAGGCTGCGGCTCGACCTCACGGACGAACTCGCCGCGATGCAGTTTATTCTGGCGGAGGCCGCTCGCGGAGTCGTGGCGCGAGCCGAAGCGGAGGCGGTGGTGCGAATCCTCGTTGCACTGGTCGATCCGCATCAGCTGCCGCAGGCGGCCCACCTCGACTATGCGGGCCGCTATCACCTGGTGCACCCGGTGAACACGGCGTTGCTCGCGATGACCGCGGCGGGCGCCGTCGGCGTTGACGGGGTGGGGCGTCACCAGATCGGGGTGGTCGCCTTGCTGCACGATATCGGCATGGTCCGGCTCCCACCCGAACTCGCCACCAAGGAGAGCCTCACCGACGCGGAGCGCACCGCAGTCGAGGCTCACACCGTGTCAGGCGCGGAGCTGCTGTTGCGGCACGGTGGCGTGGGTTCCGAACTCGCGGCGGTCGTCGCCTTCGAGCATCACCTGCGGCCGGACGGGAACGGCTATCCCACCCGGCGGTTCAGTCCAACGCCGCACTGGGCGAGTCGCCTGGTCGCATGTTGTGCCGCCTTCGCCGCGTTGCGTGCTCCGCGTCCACTCCGGGCCGGATGGCCGACGGATCGTGTCGTGCTGTACGTCGAGGAGTGTGCCGGAACCGTGTTCGACGCGGAGATTGCCACGCTGGTCGCCTCGGTGGTGCGTTCCAGCTGATCGGTGGCTGCGTCGGGTCGCGGGCACCAACATCGCCACCAGGACGGCTTGTGCCCCTCTCACCTCGAACGGTACCCCTCTTATTATCCCGCATGTCTCCGCGTCTCCGGATCGCGGTGGCGGCGCTCCTCTTCTCCACCGGCGGCGCTGCCATCAAGGCGGCCGATTTCAACCCCTGGCAAATCGCGTCGTTCCGATCCGGAATCGCGGCGATCACGCTGTTGTTGGTGGTGCCGAGCGTGCGGCGAGGCTTCGGGTGGCGGCCAGCCCTGGTCGGTGTCGCGTATGCGGCCACGCTGGTGCTGTTCGTGCTCGCCAACCGGATGACGACCAGCGCCAACACGATCTACCTGCAGTCGACCGCACCGCTGTACGTACTGTTGTTCGCACCGCTGCTGCTCAAGGAACCGATTCGGCGCCGCGACTTGGCCGTCATCGCAACAGTTATCGGCGGCCTCGTGCTCGTGCTGCTCGGCGCAAACCCGCCGAGTGCCACGGCGACCGATCCGGCCCGCGGCAACGTGCTCGCCGCCATGAGCGGATTGAGCTACGCGCTGTTGCTGGTGGGACTGCGGTGGCTCGGTCGCGACGGCAACACCGAGCGCGCCATCTCGGCCGTGGTGCTGGGCAACGTGATCGCCTGCCTGGCGGCGCTGCCGATGGCACTGCCGCTGGGGATCCATCCGGTGATGGCGTGGGGCGTGATCCTCTATCTTGGGGTCTTCCAGATCGCCGGTGCGTACCTGCTGGTCACGTCGGCGCTCCGCCATGTTCCTGCCATCGAGGCCTCGTTGATGCTGCTGGTAGAAACGGCATTCAATCCGCTCTGGGCGTGGCTGCTGGTCGGTGAAGTGCCGGCGGCGCTCGCGCTCGTCGGCGGCGGCCTCATCGTGGCTGCCACGATCGTGCAGGCGATGCGTTCGCCGTCGGCGCTGCCCACACCGGGCCTGGTCTGATGGCAGACACCCTGATCGAAACGGTGCGGATCATCGACGGCGTGGCACCGCTCTGGCCGTTGCATCAGTGGCGGCTGACGAACAGCGCCCTGATCCTTGGCCTTCCGCTGCCCGAGTTCGACGCGCCGGCAGGTGGCGCTGACCGCGTCTTGCGGATCGAGTTCACCGCCGACGGCGCGCTCGTAACCGAACGCGATGTCGGGAGCGTGGAGCCGATTGCGCTGGCCACCTCGCCCGCACCGCACCGCGGCTACCCGCACAAGACGGCCGCCCGAGCGTGGCTCGAGGCGGCTCGGGCGACGGGTCGCGCCACGGGTGCCGACGACGCCCTCCTGTTTGACGCCGAGGGCCGATTGATCGAGGCGACCCGGTGGGCCGTCGGCTGGTGGGACGGCGAAACGCTCTGCTTCCCGCCGCTCGGGCTCGGCGGACTCAAGAGCGTGGCGCGGTCCCGGCTGACCGAGATGGCGCGCAGCGGGGTGCGCGAGGCGGTATTGACGCGCGACGAGCTGGCCAAGCGGTCGTTCCTGGCGTGCAACGCCGCGCGCGGCGTATTGTCGGTGGGGATGCTCGACGGGACGCTGATTGCCGAGAATCCGCGTACGACCGCGCTTGCAACGCGCTTCTGGAACCGTCCCCCAGCTTGACCCACCCCGGGCCGGGAGGCATTTTAGGCACTTCACGGCACCGTGGTGCCTGTAGCTCAATTGGTTAGAGCGCCGCACTGTGGCTGCGGAGGTTGCGGGTTCAATCCCCGTCAGGCACCCTGTTTTGCGCAGGGCGAAGGTCCGTAGCTCAATTGGTAGAGCACCGGTCTCCAAAACCGGGGGTTGCAGGTTCAAGTCCTGCCGGGCCTGTGGCTGAAGTTGGTAGCTGGGGGCGAGGAGCTGGTGAGCTGATCATACTCGTGCCGGCGGGCGAAGTGGTGTGCCGGCGCTCCGACCATGAGCTCCAGGCTGGCGGCTCCCAGCCGTGTATATTGGCCGACGAAAGATTGCAGGGCGCTATCGTCTAGAGGCCTAGGACACAGCCCTCTCAAGGCTGGTACACGGGTTCGACTCCCGTTAGCGCTATGGTGTGTGGTGATCCGCGGGACGAGTCGGCCCCATCGTCTATCGGTTAGGACGTGACCCTTTCAAGGTTAAAAGACGGGTTCGACTCCCGTTGGGGCTATGACGCGCAGCGCCTCGATAGCTCAATTGGTAGAGCACGTGACTCTTAATCACTAGGTTGCAGGTTCAAGTCCTGCTCGGGGCATG
>JANYLJ010000006.1 GCA_025357945.1 Gemmatimonadota bacterium | reverse complement strand
CCGAGGCGCTGCAGTTCGGCTTGATCCGCCTCGACGTTGGAATTTTTCGGCGCATCAAGCAGCGTAATCGGCGGCAACTCGTCATCCTGCGGACGCGGTACCGCGACAATGCCGTCCTCAATGTCGAGCTGCTGCTCCTTCTTGCGCCATTTCGAGTTCTTGCGCGGCTTGAACATCTCTTCCTGCTCGACTTCCGCTTCCTCGAGTTTTTCCTCCGCCGCGACGGGAATGGGAATCGGCTTCATGGATGGCGACGGTTTCACCTTGGGTGGCGCCAGCGGCTCCGCTCCCCGCTCGAGCCGCTGCAACGGATGCCAGGCGAGTGTGCCCAGGGTAACGCCGGTGAGAACGACGAAGCCAGCCAGCAGTGCGCCGGCCGTACCGATCATTTCAAGGGCGGTGACCGCGAAGAGCCCCGGGAACCAGCCCGTGAGCCGCGCCGACCAGGCCCACGGCTGCTTGAACTCCTCGGTACCGATGTGTGACAGAACGCCGATGAAATACGGCACGAGCAACGTGGCACCCGTCGCCAGGATCGCGGCGCGCTTCATGTCAAGTCGCGGCAGCCGCTCAAAACCGGCAAGACCGAGCATCACGCCAACAATCGGCACCCCAATCGCGCCAACACCCAGAAAATCCCACAAGCCGGGCCCAATGGCACGACCGAGCGGACCGGTGACATCGATCGGCAGCAAGGTCAACGTGACAAACGCCGCGGCGACCAGAGCCACAACCGCGCCAAAGCGACGGCGGCGCTGCCCGTCCATCAGCTTCGCGCCCCATGTTGCGCCAGCGTGATGCGCTTGTCGCGAAAGACCGGCAACACGGGGTGTGCATCCACCTGCGCCGCTGCGGTCACGTCGTTGCGAAATCCGCGGGCGGTGAGTTCACGCCCAGCGCGCGAGAGTGCCAGCGCCCGCTCGATGCGATCCCGGTAGCGGATGACGAGGTCCACCGCGACGAGCGCCGCATCGTTCAGTCCCTTCCTCCGACGGCGGCCACCGAGCGCGCGCTCGGCGAGGCAACCGGCGATAAACGCATCGTCGAATCCAAAGCCATGATCGCGACCGGCGCAGAGAATCAACAGGTCGCCGTGCTCTTCGAGAGCAGCGCGTGCTGCCGCCCCAGCGACCGACAGATTGACGGCGGCCGCAACGAACACGTCGCGTGCGCCGGCGGTGCCGAGCAATGCCTGCGTGCCGTTGGTCGTGGTCATTACGAGCGTTTTGCCCTGCACCACATCCGAGGTCATTTCACTGGGGGAGTTGCCGAGCTTGAATCCGGGAATCCGCACCGAATTCCGTTCTCCGGCGAGGACGACATCCGCCGGGCCGAGCACCTCCTCCAGACGGGTCGCATCTTCAGTGTCCACCGCGGGCACCACCGCACGGGCGCCCCGATCGAGCGCGGCGCAAATGGTGGTGGTGGCTCGCAACACGTCGATAACGATGACGGTTCGGTCGGCGACCTCGCTGGCGGTCAGTTCTCGGGGCGAGAAGGCGACGTCGAGCTTCATCCCTCAACAGGCTCGGGAAGACGCCCTTCGCCTCGCGACGCATCGAACACTTCCGGCTTCAGCAAGTGCGATGCACGCTCAAGGAACTTGGTATCGATCTTCCCCGCCACGAAATCCGGATGGCGAATCACGCGCGCGAGAAATGGAATCGTCGTCTTGACGCCCTCGAGAATGAACGAGTCGAGCGCCTGTCCGAGGCGCGCAAGCGCCTCGGCGCGATCGCGACCATGCACGATCAGCTTGGCGAGCAGTGAATCGTAGTACGGCGGCACGGCGTAGCCGGCGTAGACATGCGTGTCGACCCGCACCCCGGGCCCGCCCGGCGGATGGTATGCCGTGATCAGGCCTGGGCACGGCTGGAAATTCCGGTACGGATCTTCGGCGTTGATGCGCACTTCAATCGCGTGCCCGATCAGCGGCGTCTCCCCGAACGACAGCGGAGCACCAGCTGCCACGCGAATCTGCTCCTTCACCAGATCATGGCCAGTTACCATTTCGGTGACCGGGTGCTCAACCTGAATGCGGGTGTTCATTTCCATGAAGTAGAACGAGCCGTCTTCGTCGAGCAAGAACTCGATCGTCCCCGCGCCGACGTAATTGATCGCCGCGGCAAGGCCGACCGCAGACGCACCCATGCGGGCGCGAAGCTCGGGCGTCAGTGCCGGAGAGGGCGACTCTTCGATCAGCTTCTGATGACGACGCTGCACCGAGCAATCGCGCTCGCCGAGATGAATCACCGTGCCATGCGTGTCGCCGAGCACCTGAAACTCGACGTGTCGTGGACGGGCGAGATATTTCTCGACGTAAACGTCGCCGTTACCGAACGCCGAAAGCGCTTCGTTCTGCGCCAGCGAAAAGAGCTGGGCAAACTGCTCGGCGTCATGGGCAATTCGCATCCCCTTGCCGCCGCCGCCTGCGGTCGCCTTGATGATGACCGGAAATCCGATTTCCTGAGCGACAACGACTGCTTCGTCGGCGTCCTTCAGAATGCCGTTTGAACCTGGCACGGTTGGCACGCCCGCTTCCGCGGCCAGGCGGCGCGCGGAGGCCTTGTCGCCCATGGCGCGAATCTGGTCGCCGGTGGGGCCGATGAAGACGATGTTCGATGCCTTGCAGGTGTCGGCGAACTCGGCGTTTTCGGCAAGGAAGCCATATCCGGGGTGAATCGCGTCGGCGCCGGTGACTTCGGCGGCCGCGATCAGCGAGGGAATGCGAAGATAGGAAAGGCGTCCCGGCGGCGGGCCAATGCAGACATCGTCGTCCGCGAACCGCACGTGCAATGACTCGCGATCGGCCTCACTGTACACTGCCACCGTCTTGACGCCGAGTTCGCGGCAGGCGCGAATCACCCGCAGCGCAATCTCGCCGCGGTTGGCAATCATCACCTTGCGGAACATCAGCGCTGATCTCCGCCTTGCATGTCGGAGAATGTCCGGTCCGAGGTGCCGCTCACGCCGGAGACGCGCAGGGCGAACTCACCCGGGTGGGTGGCGTTGAACAGCGCCTCCTCGTAGGTGATCACGCCGTCCTGGTACCACCGCATCAGCGACTGGTCGAACGACTGCATGGCGTAGCTCATGCCGCCCTGCGAAATCAGGTCAGGAATGGCGAGCGCTTTCTGGGTGTCGCGGATGTTGTCGGCGACGGTTGCGGTGTTGATCAGCACTTCCGTCGCCGGGACGCGACCCTTGCCGTCCGCGCGCGGCACCAGCCGCATCGAGATCACGGCAGCGAGCGCGGTCGAAAGGAGCATCCGGATCTCGGCGTGCTGGTGCGGCGGGTAGAACGACAATACCCGCGAAATCGTCTGGGTGGCGTCGGTGGTGTGAATCGTCGAAAGCACCAGGTGCCCGGTGTCGGCGGCCTTGATGGCGGTGTCCATCGTTTCCATGTCGCGGATTTCGCCGATCAGGATCACGTCCGGGTCCTGACGCAACACGTGCTTCAACGCGTCGCCGAACGAGAGGGTGTCGGTGCCGATTTCGCGCTGCGAGATATTGGCCAACTGGTCGCGGTGCAGGAACTCGATCGGGTCTTCGATGGTGATGATGTTGACACGGCGCGTGCGGTTGATGTGGTCGATGATTGCGGCCAGCGTCGTGGACTTGCCGCTTCCGGTCACGCCGGTGACGAGCACCAGCCCGCGCGGCTTCGCCGCGAGCTCTTCGAGGACTGCCGGGAGGAGAAGTTCGCGCACCGTGCGCACTTCATACGGAATGGCACGAAAGACGAACGCCATCGAACCGCGTTGCAGGTAGACGTTGGTACGGAACCGGCCGATCCCTGGAACGCCGATGCCGAAATCCGCCTCTTTTCGCTCGGCGAAGTCCTTGAGCTGGCGCGGCGTCATCAACAACTCCGCCAGTTCCTTGAGTTCTTCAGGCTTCAACGCGGGCTGCGGCAGTACCGACAATTGGCCGTTGACGCGGACCGTCGGGGGACGACCGCCCTTCAGGTGCAGGTCGGAGGCGCCGCGTTGCACCATCTCCACGATCGCCGGGCGGAACTCGAACCGGCCCGAAGCCGCTTCGCCGTCGCCGGGTCGCGTGCCGGCCTCGTCAACCATTCGGGTCGACCCGATAGAGCACCTGGCCGTACTCGACCGGCGACGTGTCGTCGACGCACACCTCGCGGACGACGCCAGTCACCTCCGCCTCGATCTCGTTCATGATCTTCATCGCCTCGATGATGCAGACGGTCTGCCCGGCGGTCACCCGCGACCCGATCCGGACGTACGGCTCGGCGCCCGATTCCGGTTGGGCGTAGAAGGTGCCGACCATCGGCGAGTGAATCTCCTTCAACCCGGCGCCGGCGGGTGCCGGGCTCTCGGCCGTGGCTTGCGCCGCCGGCGCGACCGCCCCGGGCACGTGGACCATCATCGGGACCGGTGACGCCGGGCCACCACCCTGATGTGTCCGACTGATGACGACGCCGGTGCCGAAGAATCCCTTGAGTTCGATCGATCCGATTTCCGGCCGATCACGAAGCAACTGCGCCACGCGACGGACGTCGCGAAAGTCGATGCCCTTGAGGCCAGGCACCTGCTCCATGGCGCGCGCGAGTTCCTGCATCTCTTCTGGTGTCATACGCGGGTCAGGTATTTGTCTTCGCGCCGGTCGACGCGGATGACGGTACCGCGTTCGACAAAGAGCGGCACCTGGACCGTGGCGCCGGTCTCGAGCCTGGCGGGTTTGGTGCCGCCGGTCGCCGTGTCACCGCGCGTGCCCGGGTCGGTTTCGACGATTTCCAGTTCGACAAAGTTCGGCAGGTCGACCAGGATCACGGTCTCGTCGTGGACCAGCCCGGTACATTCCATCCCTTCCTTCAGGTACTTGAGCTGGTCAGCACCGATGAGGGCGGCGGTCAGCATCACGTCGTCGAAGGATTGCAGGTCCATGAAGTGGTAGAACTCCCCGTCACGGTAGGAGTAAGTCATCGGCCGGTGGGACAGGTCGACCGGGAAAATCCGCTCGCCTGATGGAAAGGTCTTCTCGAGCACCGCGCCGGTGCGGACGTTGCGCAGCTTGGTGCGAACAAAGGCGCTGCCCTTGCCCGGCTTCACGTGCTGAAAGTAGCTCACCTGCATCAACTGCCGGTCGAGCTCGAGCACCACGCCGTTCTTGATGTCTGCAGTTGTTGCCACTACGGCCCGCCTATGCGTCGAGAATGATGAGGTCCGTACGACCGTCGGAGAGCAGCGCTGGTCCACCGGGCCCGAGCCAGACGTCGTCCTCCAGCCGGACCCCGCCCCAACCGGAAAGATAGATCCCCGGCTCCACCGTCACCACCGCGCCGATCGGCAAAACGGTGTCAACCGTTGCCGCAAGTCGTGGTGCCTCATGCACTTCCAGTCCAAGGCCGTGGCCCAGGGAGTGGCCGAAGGCGTCGCCGTAGCCACGGCAGGCGATCAGATCGCGCGCCAGCGCGTCCGCTTCCCGGCCGGTCATCCCGGCCCGGATCCCCTCCCGCGCCCGGGCCTGCGCCTCGCGCACGACGTCGTAGACCGCCCGTTGCCGCTCGTCGGCCGACCCGACGGCCACCGTCCGGGTGACGTCGGCGCAGTAGCCGTCCACCTGGGCGCCATAGTCGATCAGGAGGAGCTCGCCTCGAACGATGTTCCTCGCCGAGCTCCGGGCGTGGGGAAGCGCCGCGCGAGGCCCCGAGGCCACGATCGTCGGAAACGGGTGCCATTCGCTGCCGCGGCGTCGCAAGGCGGACTCAAGTCGCGCCGCCACGTCGAGCTCGCGCTCCCCCGCCGTCACCGTCGGCAGTACCTCAGCCAGCGCCTCAGCGGCGAGCTCCGCCGCCGCTCGAATCGCCGCCACCTCAGTATCGTCCTTGACCTGGCGCAACTGTTCCACCACGTCCGCCAGCGGGATCACCCGCCCGCGAAACAGTGCGCCGATGCGCTCGGCGTCACGCACCGCCATGACGTGCGATTCGATCGCCAGAGTCGTGAGCCCGCTGGCCTCGAGCAGGCGCCTCAGGCGATCCCACACGTTGGCGCGGTCGATGACGACGTCCGCCACGCCGCCCACCTCGCCCGGCGCTTGTGCGGCGTAGCGGAAATCCGTGATCAACGCTCGGCGATCGCGCGCGACGAGCAACAGCGCGGCAGAACCGGTAAATCCGGTCAGCCAGCGAATGTTCGGAAGGTGGCTGACGAGAAGGGCATCGCAGTCGGCGGGCAATGATGCGACAACGACGGCCTGTCGAGCGAGACGATGGTCGGCCATCAACGACGAGCCCGGAGCACCCCAACCAAAGCCTCCAGGGCCAACAAATACCCCGCCGCCCCGAACCCCGTCACCATCCCGACCGCCAGATCCGCCGTCACCGAGTGATGCCGCTCCGCTTCCCGCTTGAACAGGTTTGAGAGATGCACCTCGACGAACGGAATCGGCGCGGCGAGAAAGGCGTCGCGCAACGCGAGTGACGTGTGGGTGTATGCGCCGAGGTTGACGATGGCGCCCTCGGCGTTGCCGCCGATGCCCTGCACCAGGTCCACCAATTCACCCTCGTGATTCGATTGGGCGAAGGTAACGCTCGCCCCCAATGCCGCGGCACGCTCGCGCACCTGCACCTCGATGTCGGCGAGTGTGGCCGAGCCATACAGGGCCGGCTCGCGGGTACCGAGCAGGTTGAGATTCGGACCATTCAGCACCACGATGCGAATCAACGCTCGAGTTCCCGAAGCCAAGCCTGAAACGCGGCAAGATCGCCGTCCTCCGACACCGGTACGGCCGAGGTCTGGTAAAAGGCGTCGAAGCTGGAGGCCGGCGCGGCCGCCGACGTGTGCGCCGTCGCGAGCGACGACAACCAGCGGCGAACTGGGAGGCCGCCGCTCTCCGCGGCGTCGAACGGACGCGGACGCACGACGTCGAGTTCGGCGCGCACGGCATCGCGCTTGGCCACCAGCTCGGGGTTGCCGGGCGCTCGGGCGACCAGCCCGTCGAGCACGTCGACGGCCGCCGCCAGGTGACCCTGCCCGCGGTAAAGCATCGCGAGCGACTCGGTCAGCATCGGCTCCGCCACCGGTGACGCCACCGCGTCGTCAGCCATGTCGTCGGTGTAGACGAGATCGTCGACGTCGTCGTCATCCGGCTCGGCGGGCGTGACGTCATCCGCGGGCACTGCCGGCACGGCCAGTGCCATCTGGCGAGCGACGTCGTCGCGGGCTTCGAGCGCCACCGGGTGGGTGGCGTCGAGCAGGAGCGCCGCCCGCAATTCGGCGTGTGCCCCGTCCCACTGATGCTGGTCGACGAGGATACGGGCCATGACCAGGTGACCGGGCAGAAACTCGGGTCGGGCCGCCACGCCGGCGGTCGCGACCGCCGCCGCGTCGTCGAGTGCGCCGCGCTTGCGTAACGCTTCGGCGAGCGCCGCGAAGCAGGTGCTCGTGGGCTGCTCCGCCCACAGCACCGCAAGGCGGTTGAGTTCAACTCCGTAGGGCATCGAAGGCACGGCGATCGGGAACCTGAGCGGTTGAGGAAGGGGCGCAACAGTACTGCCCGGCGCCCTCGGGTGTCAACAACACGCTGCCAGTGCGGACGACGCCCGAGGCGGCCTGCCCCACCGGGTCTCCTCGAGCTTGAGGATGGCGCGCCGCTGGCCTAAGTTTGAAGGTTGTCCACAATTGCTCCGGAGCGGGTCGAACTTCATATGATGCAAGCCTTTCGCAACGCAGCCAAACCGGTCGTCTACCTCATCACGATCACGTTCCTGTCGTGGATGATTCTCGACCTGAGCGGGATTACCGGAAACGGTGGCTTGTTCACGCGGACGTCGGTCGGTTCGATCAACGGCGAATCAGTCGAGCTGCGAGCCTATCAGCAAGCCGTCCAGAACCAGCTGCAGCAGCAGCAACGCGCCAGCGGGACCACGCTCTCGCTCGAGGAGAACGACCGGCTACGGAATGACGTCTGGAACAGCTTCATCGAAGCCACCTTGATCAACGACCAGATCAGGAGGAGCCACGTGACGACGTCGCCGGACGAAGTCACCGAGTGGATCAAGAACCTCCCGCCGCCAGAGCTGAAGGCGATGCCCGAGTTCCAGACCGGCGGGACGTTTGACCTCACCAAATATCAGCGCTGGTTGGCCGGCCCGGTTGGTCAACAGTTCGTGCCAACGTTTGAATCCCAGACGCGCGACCAGATCCTCCGCACGCGGTTGTTCAGTAACATCACGGCCGACGTTTATCTCTCCGACCCGGCGCTGTGGCAGAAGTATCGCGACCAGAATGAGAAGGTGAAAATCTCGCTCACGCCGATCATCGGCCGCAACATCGTGCCCGACAGCGCGGTAACGGCGACGGAGGCTGAGATCGCAAGCTACTACAAGGCCCACACGGCAGAGTTCGAGCGGCCGAAGACGGCGTTCATGCATTTCGTGGCCGTCCCCCGCCGCCTCGACGCGAGTGACTCGGCCGCTGCCTTCGCGCGCGCCAAGGCAGTTCGCGAGCAGATCATCGGCGGACAGGCCTTCGACGACGTTGCCAAACGGGAATCGTCCGACACCGCCACCGCGAAGAAGGGTGGCGACCTCGGTGAACGCGCCAAGGGCGGCGGCAACATCGACCCCGTCGTTGAGAAGGCCGCCTTTGCGCTGGCCGTCAATGCGATCTCGGAGCCGGTGCTCGACGGCGCGGGCTACCACCTCCTCCAGGTCACCAAGAAGACGGTGGACAAGAAGGCCGGCGACAAGGTCACCGTTCGCCACATCCTGATCCCGATCGAGCTGGCGGGCGCGCATCGGGCCAAGGTGGATGCGGAGACGGATTCACTGCAGAAGCTCGCCGCCGAACGCCTCGACCCGGCCGCCCTCGATACGGTCGCGCGCGCGCTGAAGCTGCCGCTGGGCGAAACCGGCCCGGTGCCGATCGGCACCCGCGTACAGCTGGCGCAATACGTGATCCCGGACGCCGGCGTCTGGGCGTTTCAGGCCAAAGTGGGCGAGACCTCGCCGGTGATCGACGGCGAAGTGGCGTCCTACGTCTTCCGCGTCGACTCGGTGCAGCAGGCCGGTGTGCCACCGCTGGTGCAGGTGCACGACGTCGCCGCCCACAAGGTGCGGGAACAGAAGAAGGTGGCGAAGGCGATGGCGATCGCCGAGGAGCTGATCCAGCGCGTCAAGGGCGGCACCTCGCTCAAGGACGCCGCGACGGCCCTCAAGCTCCCCAACCGGGAGTTCGACCCGTTCACCCGCACCACCCCACCGCTCGCCAGCCCGAAGATTGTTGGTACCGCATTCGCGCTGCCGGTCGGCGCGTTGAGTGACGTGATCGACACGCCGGAAGGATTGTACGTGATCAAGGTCCTGCAGCACATCCCGGCGGACTCGGCGCAGTTCGTCAAGGACAAGGATCAGTTCCGCAGCGACATGATTCGTTCCGTTCGGAACGAGCGCGTGCGCGAGTACGTGGCGTCATTGCGCACATCCGCAAAGATCGTGGACCGGCGCAACGACTTGATGAAGACCAACGCGCAAACGGAGGCGTCGCTGGCGGCGCAACAGGGGAAAACGACGCGATAGACGAGAGACGAGAGACGAGAGACGAGAGACGAGAAATACTGGAAAAAGAAGGGGCTCCGATGTGGGGCCCCTTTCTCTCGTCTCTCGTCTCTCGTTCTCTCGTTCTCTACTGCGACAACCGCTTCGGATCGCCGCCGGTGGGCGCCGGGCGACTCTCGGGGTCCATGATCCGCTGCGGGCCCGGCGCGTGGTCGTCCATCGCCGGCGCGTTCAGCGCCTCCTTGGTGTCCGAGAGCGACTTTTTGAACTCGCGAATTCCCTTGCCCAGGCCCTGGCCGATTTCCGGGATTTTCTTGGCGCCGAACACCAACAGGAAGACCAGGAGCAGGACCAGTATTTCGCCGAAACCGATTTCCTTGCCGAACATGGTGGACTCCAGTTCAGAAGAGCGATCGGGCGGCGTAATAGGCTACGGCGACGCCGATCAGACTCAGGATGGACACGTTCAGCCCACACGGGCAGAGGGTGAAGGATACCACCAGCAGATTGACCGGCACAGGGCCCAGACCCGGCGCCACCGAGTAGGTAAAGAAGCTCAGCGTCGGGCTGGGCGGCAGAAACTCCTTCATCAGCGCCGAGAGCAGCCCGCCGACCAGGAACCCGGTAATCAGGACGCCGAAGTAGAAGCGCGGGCGCTTGGGTCCGACCGCCATCAGCGCCGCCGCTCGAGCACATACGCCAGCGATGCCCGGAGCGTCTCGCGGGCCGGCGTTTCCGGCAGCACCGCGAGGTCCGCCTCGGCCTGAACCACCAGCCGCTGTGCGCGCTCGCGGGCCTGCTCCAGGCCACCATGGCCGGCGACGGCGGCGACCACATCGGCGATTTCCGCGTCAGCCGGCTCAGGATTGCGCAGCAGCGCTTCCAAGCCGCGGCGTTCCGCGATCGAGAACCGCGGCAACGCGTAAATGAGCGGCAGCGTGACCTTGTGCTCGCGCAGGTCGAGGCCGGAGGGCTTGCCGGTGACGGTCTCGTCGGCAGTGTAGTCGAGCAGGTCGTCCACGATCTGGAACGCCATGCCGAGCTTTTCGCCAAATCGCGCCAGCGCCCGGCGTTGCTGCGGTGGTGCGGCGAGCGCGCCGACCTCGCAGGCGCCGGAAATCAATGACGCGGTCTTGGCCTTGATGAGCAGGTCGTATTGTTCCTCGGTGAACGCGAGCGGGTCGTGCGCGAGCAGCTGGCGCATCTCGCCGATCGTCATCTCGTTGGTGACACGAGCAAGGATGGCGAGCGCGCTGAGGTCGCCGTAACGCACCAGTTCCACGACGGCGCGGGAGTAAAGAAAATCTCCCATGATCACGGAGACCTGGTGCGAGAACAGCGCATTGATCGTCGGCATGCCGCGGCGGAGCACCGAATGATCGACGGCATCGTCGTGCACGAGGGTGGCGAGATGAATGAGTTCGATGACCGCGGCGAGGGTCGCCCCGTGCGACGACCGGCCGCCGGTCGCTTCGTCAGCGAGGAGCACCAGCGTCGGGCGGAACATCTTGCCGCGCATCCGGAGCAGGTGCTGGTTGATGTCGGCGATGAGCGGGAAGTCCGCCTCGATCATCCGGCGCATCTCGGTTTCGACCTGGGCCAGGCGCGGCTCAATGCCGGCCTGCAGATCGGCGAGCGACACGGTTCCGAGTAGGGGCAGCGTCATCCCGTGGCATCTCCCGTGGCCTGATTCAGCCGGTCACCGGCATCGCGGAAGGCGACGTCAACCGCGACGATGCGCTGATAATACCCGATCGCATCGCGATGCTTGCCTTGCGCGTCGAGCGCCCGGCCGAGCCAATACAGGACGCCGATCTTCTCGGCGTCACCTTCCGCGCTGTTCTCCACCCCCCGGAGCACCGCCTCGGCGACCGCGGGACGGCCCTGATCGAAGAATACTTCGCCGAGCGCCTCGGACGTCCGGAGCCGGACCTCCGGGGCCCGCAGCGCCTTCTGGAACTCGCTGACCGCCTCGTCGAGCAGGCCCATCTCCTTGAACGCGATGCCAAGATCGTAGTGGGCCTGGTGATCCTCGATCGGAAGATTCTGGTCGAGCGCGCGCTTGAATTCGGTGAGCGCTTCGCGGAAGGTCTCGTTCTCGTCGGCGTCGACGTCCGGCGTCTCGGTGCGCATCCGCGTCGAGCGCGGATGGTCATCGATCAGCATCGCCCCGAGATCAATGAATCCCGACGGTGTCGCAGGCTCGGCGGCGTTGGGCGCCATGGCGCGGAGTGCGGCGCGCGCCCGCTGGTGTCCGTCGTCGAGTTCGAGGACCCGCCGATACACCGCGACGGCCTTCTCCTCACTCCCCTCCCGCATGAGCGCGTCGCCGAGCTCGACGTATGACTCGCACAGACGGGCGGGATCGCGCATCCGGGCGGCGACCTCGACGCGTGCCTGAAAGCGCCCGATCGATGTCGGCTCAGCGTGAATGAGTTCGGTGGCCACCTGGTAGGCATGAAGCCATTCGCCCTGCTCCTGATAGGTGAGGAGCGAACGTTCCAGCGCGGCGATGCCACCGGCGCGGTCACCGTGCTCCAGCAGCGCGTGCGCCGTGACGCGACCGCCGAGCGCGTCGTCGTCCGGCGCGTCGACGGGTGACCCAGCGGCCGCGTCGGTCTGCAGGAATACCAGATCGCCGCCGATCGTAGCGGCCGGATCATCGCCGGTGGACGCGTCCGGCGGCGCCAGGCTGGTCCCCTCGAATCCGTCGACCGGCGTGAGCGGTGCCGTCCCGGCGGTCGCGACAACATCGAGCCCCTCGACCCGCGGCACGTTCGGCATATCGCCGGCAGCCGGTGCGGCGCCGACGAGACCTTCGAGACCGCCGCCGACGTCGTCCGCGGCGCCGAGCGCCGGCTCCGACGCCCGCTCGATCCGCATCGGCGCGGTATCGAGGAAGACCAGTCCGCTACCGCCCGCGCCGGGCACGGCGCCACCGCCGTGCCGAACACCGCTGTCGCGTTCGCGGCCGAGCATCTCGTCGAGCAGCGCCTCAAGGTCACGCCAGCCGGGAAACTCGTCGCCGAACTTGGCGACGGCCTTTCGGGCGGCGTCGGCGCGACCAGACACGCCCATCTGATCGACATAGAGTCGCAGGTTCTGGCGGACGTCGTACAGCACGCGCTTGCGCCCTTGCAGGCGGGCGAGCTCCAGGTAGGTGTGCACCCGGCTCGGGTCGAGGCGGAGGATCTTGCCGCAGAGGGCGATCGCCGAGTTGAGAAACCCGAGATCGCCATAGCGGGTGACTGCCTGTTCCCAAGCCTCGCAGGCGGCCGCGTCGTCCCCCGCCTTGTGGGCGAGGTCACCCACGCGGTTATAGAGCGAAGGGTCGCCACCGTCCGACCCGCCCTCAGCCTCGCGGATGGCCTGGCGGTACAGCTCGATCGCCGCTCCCCAATCCTCGCGCTGTTCGTGCTGCAGCGCGGCGACTTTGAGCTTGTGGAGCGTCATGAGTGGCCGGCGGGTTGGGAGTGGCGCAAGTATCGATGGGACTTCGGATTTGAAGTGTAGGCCCGGCCGCTGGCCGAAACAAGCTCGACGGCCCGGTTCGCCATCACGGCTGGATCGGTGCCTGTTGGAGTGTCGTCTGATTGTAGTCGAACTTGATGTCCGGCAGGTTCATCAGGAAGACGCTGAAGAAGAGGGCGAAGTTCCCATTGGGGCCCTTGGTGAAGTCGAACGACGCCCGCCAGTCGTGGAGGTCCCGTTGCAAATGGATCTGGTGCGATTGGAACGCGCCACGAGTGATGTCGTAGTTGGTGGTCCACGAGACGGACCAGAACTGCGTCGGCGAGAATGAGGTGGTGATGCCGAGCTGGCTTTGCGCCGGCGGCACCGGCACCGGCAACAACGAGCCGGTGCCGAACGGATCGGTCGGTATCCCGAACGTTCCCGGCTCGGTCGACACCGGCAGTCCGGTCGTGCCGGTTGGCCGTTGCCGTGAATACGAGAAGTTGAGCGAGGCGCTGAACCCGGCCCGCGGCAGCCCGGCCGGCGGACCGCCACCCGGGCGGAACTGCGACAGGGACGGCGCCAGCGCGAGCGGCGACGAGGAGATCGGTGCGGCCGCCGGCGCGCTCGCTGGCACGGAGTCCTTGCGCACCAGGCCAAGGAGTCGCGCGATCGGCCGGAAGGTGCGACCGGTGAGGGAAAACGACGCGTTCGCATTGGAGAGAAACGGCGAGAAGCGGGCCGTGTCGCTATTGAACTGGCCCGCGAAAAGATCGTGCGTGGTCGACACCGTCAGTCCCGGGATGAGGTCGCTCTGGAACGAATTCGTGAGCACGCCCATCGTCCAGCCGGAGTGACGCGGTAGCTTTGCCTGCTCGAAATCGTACGAAATCGGCGACGTGCTGATGCTCAGCAGTTGTTTCTTGGGCAGCGTTGCAAGGTGGACCGGATCGGTATTGGTGTCCTTCACCGCCGGCTTGAGTTTCCCTTCGAAGACCTGGTGCAACGAGACGCTGGCGAGCGTCGTCGCTGGGATATCGGCGAGCCCAGTCCCGCCGACCGTTCCCAGCGCCTTGGCGAAGGCCGGTGAAACCGAGGACGCCGGGGACCACCGCAGCGATATCGCCGGCGCGAGCGTGTACCGGAAAAGCTGATACGGACCCACGCCACCTTTGGTGAAGCCGAAGAACGTCGGCGCCGCGGACAACCCCAGTTGCAGCTTCTTCCCTTGCGCCACCCAGTCGCCGTTGCTCCCAGCGGAGCGGAGCAGGAAGGGGCCGCCAGTGACGTTCGTCACGCCGATCGACGGCGTGATCTTCCAGGTACCGCGCAACACCAGCGGCAGGTTGATGCCGGTCTCCCAGAAGAGTCCGGTCGAATAATTGCCACCGCGAATCGTCGTCTTGGCAACCGAATCGGCGCCGCCGTTCGCGGGGTTGGGCACCTGCTCGGTGACCACTTGGCGTCCGACGAGCAGTTGGTCCTGGTACTGTACCGAGTTCTGCCAGCTCAAGCCGAAGATTTCGGTCGGCAGGGCCAGCGTGATGGTCGTGTTCCGGGTGCGACTGGTCGATGCGGACGAGAGCGAGTCGACACCCCCGAACGCGAGCACCGGCGGCAGCTGCAACGGGTTGTTGAACGACGTCACATTCGACACGCTGAGGTTCGGCGAAAAGGTGACGTGGCTGCTCAGCAGGAATGGCTTAGGCGAGATCGTCAGCGATGGAAATGTCATGCTCCCGGCACCGCCGCCGAGCCCCTGTGTGCGGTTGCCGCCGAGGGTCACCAGGCCCCAGGCATACCCCTTGGTCAGGCTGAGGTTGCTGGTGATCTGTCGCGTGGACGCCAGCGGATCGATCGCGTTGTTCAACTGGATGGTGGAATTCGACTGGTAGTTGAGGTTGAAGTGGATCGATGTCGTCACGTTGAACCGCTGGTCGTGGTTCCACTGCAACACGTTCGAGCTGCCGCCGCGACTCTCGAGCTGTTTCCGAAGTGTGAGCGATCCGTTGACGAAGCGGTCCAGCCATTTGTAGTTCAGGCTGCCGCTGTACTGGGTGTAGCGATTGGCGTACCAGTCCAGGCTCGCCGTCACGTCGATGTAATCATTGGGTGCCCAGTAGTACCCGACGTTGGTGACCTGACGGTTGTAGTTGCGATTGGTCCGCACAATGTCGTTGAAGCCGAACCGCGGGATCAGGATGCCCGAGCTGCGATCCCGTTTGGTATCCTGGAAAATGAACGGCAACCAGAACACCGGGACGTCACGAATGTAGAGTACCGCTGGCCTCGCCACGATGATCGATTGCGACACCCACTTCACCTGACCGGCCACGAAGTGGTAATGCGGATCGGGGAGGTCGCACGACGTGAACTGGGTGTGCGCGCCAAAAAGTCGCTTGCCGCCAGAATCGACCGCCAGGTTGCCACGCATGAACCAGTTGGCGCCTTTTTCGGCGAGCGCCGTAAACGCCTCACCGATCACACCCCGCGAACTGTCGCTGCAGGTGTTGAACGTCATCGTCTTGCCGACCAGCGGCTGTTGCCCCGCCTGGAACAGCCGCGGCTCGCCGTCGGCGTGCATCAGACATCGCTTGCCGTCATAGCTGATCTGATCGGCTTCCAGCTGGCCCCCGTCGCGCAACGTCGCCGCGTGACCGCCGAGCAGGATCTGCTCGCCCGTCACAACGAACCGGATCGAGTCCGCCGAGTACCGGGTCGCAGCAAAGCCCTCCCGGGCGAGGAGGGCCTGCATGATCGAGTCCGGTGCGCCGAAGGGTCGTGCCGGTCCGGCCGGCAAGCCGAGTCGCTTCATCGCACTGGAATCAACGCGCTGGACGTTCTGCCCCGCCACCTTGCGCCCGGTGTCGACGGCGCCGGGCGGGCGCTGGGCGGGAGGCGGTTGCGGCACCTGCGCATGCAGGCCACGGGGCGTCAAGCAGAATGCCAACAGCATCATGCCGGCGGCGTTGCGCGCCGCGCGCGCACGCCGTCGCTCCACGAGATACGCCCCGGCGACACCGACTTCGTAGAGCAGCAGCAGCGGAATCGTGAACAGGATCATCGAGACAACTTCGGGAGCCGGCGAGAGGATGGCACCACCGACAAATCCCAGAAAGAACGCGAACCGCCGGAACTGAACATATCGCCGATACGAGAGGACGCCGAGCGATGCCAGCAGGATCATGATCAACGGCAACTCGGCCGAGATCCCCATGGCGACGAGCAGGTTGATCACCAACGAGATGTACGACTCGTAGGTGATCAGGTTGTTGAATGTTCCCGCGTCGAACCCAAGGAACCACTTGATCGTCGGCGGCAGGACGTAGAACCAGCCAATCATGGCGCCGGTGAGGAAGAGCACCAGGCCGATGCCGAGCGCCGGGAGGATCGCCTTCTTTTCTCGTGGCGTCAACGCGGGAGAGAGAAAAAGCCAGAGTTGAAACAGCACCCACGGCGACGACAGCACCAAGCCCAGCACCATGGCGAACTTCAGGTTGAGCATGAACGGCGCGATCAGCGTCGAGGCGACGAGCTTGCCGCCCGGGATGTACGGCGTGATCGGCCCCTCGATCACCCTGATCAGCCGGAAGTATCGGGTGATCCACCACCCCGTGCCGAGTCCCACCGCCACGCCCGCCATCGCCAGCAGGATGCGCTTGCGAAGCTCCTCGAGGTGATCGAGGAACGGCATCTCGCCGGTGGCATTAGGCATGCGTGTTCGGGGTGGGACTAGGGATTTTCGCGCAGGCGGGTCTGCGCGGACTCGTACTCAAGCGATTGCTTGTAGTCCTTGACGATCTGCTGCCAATATTTGCGCGCCGCCGCGATGTTGCCCGCTTGCAGTTCGAGATTCCCGAGCTTGTACAGCGCGGTGGGCGCCTTGTCCGCCTGCGGATAGCTGTTCCAGGCCCGATTGTAGTACGCCCGCGAGGAATCCGGCGCCTCTCGCTCGAACGAATAGCCGAGATAGTACAGCGCGTCCGCCACCAACGGCGACTGCGGGTAGGTCGTGAGGAGTTGGTTCAACGACCGGCGCGCGCTCGGGTAGGCTAACCCATCCATGGCGCGCCGCGCGTGCTCGATCAGCACATCGGGCTGCGGAACGATTCCGCTGCTGCTGCTTCGCCCCGTCGTGTCGGCGGGTGTCTGCACCGGCGGCCCGCTGGACACGGCGAGGTCGACCTGATTGCTCAACTTGTTGACACGCGCCACCGTCGTATTGGCCAGTGTCGCGACCTGATAGAGCCGCTGCCGCAGGTCCTCGAAATTGCTCGCGTTGTCCCGGCTCGTGCGTTGGATCGCCTCATTGAGCTGGCGCACGAGCGTGTTGATCGAGTCGATGTTCTGCCGCTGCATGATCTGGATCCGGGCGAGCTCGGCGCGTTGGGCCGAGTCCGATCGGGCGCGGTCGTGATCGGCGGCTGCCACCTGCGTTTCCACACGGCGGACCTGCCCTGGCGTGGCACAGGCGGCCACGCCGGCAAAAAGGCAAACCGCAGCGTGTCCGGCGCGCATCAGGGCACTCTCAGGCTCTGGCTACCGGCGATGATGTCGAACTCGTCGCGACGATTCTGCGCCCAGGCCGCTTCATCGTGGCCCTGATTGATCGGCACTTCGCGGCCGAGCGACGCGGTTTCGATCCGCGAACCGTCGACGCCCACCTTGACCAGGTATTCCTTGGCGGCGGCGGCGCGGCGCATGCCGAGGGCAATGTTGTACTGGTCCGAGCCGCGCTCATCGGCGTGCCCGGTAATCCGGATCTTGAGCAGCGGGAATTGCTTGAGTAGCGCGGCCTTGGCGTCGAGCCGGGCGACGTCGTCCGGCTTGATGTCGGAGACGTTGTATTCGAAGTGGATTCGGTCGGTGATCGATGCCACCCGACCGTTTACCGCGGCATCGAGGGCGGCGCTGTTGTTTCCAGCGCCGGGGTTGCCCTCGTTGGAGCGCGGCGGCGGTGGCGGCGGCGGCGTGGTCGATTCCGGGTTCGTCTGTGGCGCCACGACCGGAGGCGCGTTCTTGTGGCACGCCGTGATAGCAAGGGTGAGGCCCATTGAGAGGGCGACGAGAGAGCGCCGATTCATTTCTATCCTCCGCCTACGGGTTGGTGCCGAGTGGGTGCGACCACGCCGGGTACTGCGCCCCGCCCGCTGTAGTTGTCAACTGTCGGAACGCACCGGATTCGATGTCGAGCAGCCACAACTGTTCCCTGCCGGTCCGTCTGGATTTGAAGACGACGTGGCGCGAATCCGGCGCCCAACTCGGGTCTTCGTTCCGGCCTTGCGCGGTCCGTTGTACTACCTGTCCGCCGGCGACGGAGGAGGTGAATAATTGCCTTTCACCCCCATCGGTATCGCGGCCAAAGACGATCCGGGTCCCGTCCGGCGACCAGGCCGGCGAATAGGTCGCCAACGCCCGGCCGGTCGCCCCGAACTCCGATGCCACCAGCTGATCCGCGCTGGCCCCGTCGTCGTCCATGACCCAGATCTCGGGCGTCCCGGTACGGTTGGAAATATAGGCTATGTGACGCCCATCGGGCGAATAGCTCGGCGACACGTTGTCGGCGTTCCGCCGGTCATGGGTCAGCTCGTGCGCGCAGCAGTTCCGCGTGATGTCCACGGTCTCGATCGCCGCACCAGTCCCGAGTCCATGACTGAACACCAGCGACCGGCCGTCGGGCGAAAAGTTGCCGCCATAGCTGTCGCCAGGCGCCGAGCTGGTCGCCGCAATGCGGGTTCCGCTGGCCAACCGTTGCAGGTAGAGCGTCCAGCGACCATCGCGGGATTCGCTGTACGCGACGGTCCCACCGTCGGGACTCCACGCTGGCGAGGCCATGACGCCGCTCGCCCGGGTCACACGAACCAGGTTGGCACCGTCGCTGTCGACCCGCCAGATCGCGTCGTCACTGCCGTTCTTCATCTTGAACACGATGCGAGTCGCCGCGATCCCGATGCCGCCGATCCAGGTCACGACCTGGTCGCCAACGCGGTGGATCGTGAGCCGGGTGTCACCGACGCCGCTCGGGTCGACGGGTCGGGTGCCCTGTTGGCGCACGACGCCGGTCGCCACGTCGTACAGCTTCACCTCGACGCCATTGATCGCCGGTTGCAACTCGACCGCCCACGTAAGCCCGAGATTCTTGAGTGTGTTCGGGTCGAGCGGAGCGCGGAGCGTCCCGGCCGAGTCGTTGAGCGGCGTCATCGTGAAGCGATTCGAGTTCATCAGGTCGCGTTGCACGATCGTGCGCACCGAGTCGAGCCCCGGCCCGGCGAGTACGATGAGACCCGGCTGGGACGCGCTCGCCCCGTGCACACCGACGATGACCCGGTCCTGCGCAGCGGCCCGCTGCGCCACCAGCGCCAACGCCACCGCGGTCGCCCACCGTCGCGGCGCGCTCATGGCCGGCCCGGGCCGACCTGGGTGAAGACGAAGAGGATTGGCAACGACGGGCTGTTGAATCCCGTCGGTAGCGGCCCGAATTCGTGATTTGCGACCACCGATTCGATCGCCGTCTGGGCGTACTCGTCGAATGCTGAGTTACCGGAGCGCTTCACCACGTCGAAACTGGCGGCAGGGACCGACCCATCCTTGGATATCACAAACGCGATCCTCACTTCGAGACCCGGCCGGAACATGCTGTGGTTCCAGCGCTTGTAGACCATATTCTCGATGTTCTTCAGATATTCCGGAAACGGAAAGCTGATTCCTTCCTGGTGCAGCGTCACGACGTCCTGACCCGTGCCCGGCTTTTCACCCGGCACCGGCACGACTGCCGCCTTCGCTGCGGGCGCTGGATCGCTCCGCTTCGCCTGCACCGCTGGCGTCTTCGCCGTCGGCTTGACCACCTTCGGCGTGACGGGGGGTGCCACGGACTTGGGCGTTGGTGGCGCCGTCCGCTCGGAAGTCCGGGTACCGGCCGATGGCAACGGAGCCGCGACCAGGTTCACCTCGTAAACCATGCCGTGCGTTGCCGTGCCACGATGCGCTGCGATCACGGCAAGCGCGATCAGGGCGCCGTGGGCAATGGTGGTACCGGCGATGCCAACTCCCCGAGCATTCGATGGTAGCGCGGTCGTCATGGCGTCGCTGGCTGGGTGGCGAGATTTGCCTTGTCGAGACCGGCGCGCCGCACCAGGTCGAGCACGCGCAGTACGTCGCCGTACGGTGCCGCGGCGTCGCCTTTCACGATCACACCGTCAGGATGCTTGGTCTGGGCCAGTATGCCAAGCCGGATCTGAAATTGTGACGACGAGTAGCGCGTCTCGCCGATCGCGACCTGGCCGCCCTTTTCAACGGTGATAACCAGCGGCGACGCGAGTGCCACGGGAGGCGTGGTCACCTTCGGCAGGTCGACCTTGATGCCACCCTGCAGGATCGGCGCGGTCACCATGAAGATGATCAACAGCACCAGCATGACGTCGACGAGGTTGATGATGTTCACCTCGGCGTTGAGCGGCCGCCCGCGTCGCCGCCGCGAGAGCCCCCCGAGGCGCCCCATGCTAGAGACGGCCCTCGCGCCCGAGCGCCCCGATGGTCTCCTGGGCGAGGCGCTCGAGTTCACCCTCGACACGTTCGGAGCGACCGGTGAACACGTTATACGCAATCACGGCCGGGATCGCCGCGCCCAGACCGGCGGCGGTTGCGATCAGCGCCTCCGCGATTCCCGGTGCGACCGCCGCAATGTTGCCGGTCCCCTTCGAGGCGATGCCGAGAAACGCGTTCATGATGCCGATCACCGTGCCGAAGAGCCCGAGCAGCGGCGCCGTAGCGCCGACGACGGCGAGGAGCGGAATCATCCGGCGGGTTTCGTCGATCGCGGAACCGATGCCGGCTTCGATCGTGAGGGTGAGCGCCTCGAGCTGGGTTAGCGAGAGGCCGGTCCGCGTCACGTTGCCGCGTTGCATCGCGCCACTCAGGTCCTGGAGGAAACGTCCGGTGCCCCGCACCACCTCGGCGTAGGGCGAGCCGCCCAGTGTCGCGACCGCTTGGAGCCGTTCGTCGGTGTCCCGCATCCGTTCGACCGCCCGTTGAAACGCCTTGCGGTGTGACGCCAGGCTCCGAAACTCCCACCACTTTGCGGCGATCACGTACCACGACGCGACCGAGAAGATCGTGCAGATGCCGAGGACCACCTGCGTTTCAACCGACGCGCCGAGGACAAGGTGAAACAATCCGGTATCGGCGAGGGCGGCGGAATCCTGGCTCAACGTGCTGTCCCGTCGAACCAGGCGGCGAGCGCCTTCATTCCTTCGTCGAAGGAAACCTGTGGCGTCCACTTGAGCTCGCGTGCTGCCTTGGACACATCAAGGCACGACCGATGCAACTCGCCGGCGCGCGGTAGCGCGTACTCGATCACCGGTGTGCGGTTGACGGTGCGGCCGACATGCTGGGCGAGGTCGTTCACGGAGGTTTCGCGTCCTGTGCCGATGTTGAAGGCGGGGACGTCGAGGCGGTCCCCTCGCGACACAGCTGCCGTACCGGCGAGCACGTTCGCCCGGGCGACATCGCGTACGAAGACATAGTCGCGCGTCTGCTGCCCGTCACCAAACACCGTCAACGGCTTGTTCGCCATGAGGCGTGACACGAAGATCGACACCACACCGGCTTCGGACGCAGGATCCTGTCGGGGCCCGTAGACATTGGAGTACCGCAGCGCCACGCCCTCAAACCCATGCAGCGCGCCGAGGGCGCGGAGGTAATGCTCGCCGGCGAGCTTGCTCACGCCGTATGGCGAGATCGGCAGGTTGGCGGTCGATTCGGGCGTGGGGAGCACCGCCGGATCGCCATATACCACGCCGCCGCTCGAGGCGAACACAACACGGCGGACCTTGCCCGCGGCGACCGCGCCGAGGACGTTTGCGAAGCCGACGAGGTTGATCGAAGCGTCGTGCGCCGGGTCGTCGACCGAGACGCGAACGTCAATCTGCGCGGCCTGGTGCACCACGACGTCGAACTTGCCGTCGGCGACGGCAGCAAAGGCGGCCTTGCTGCGGACGTCGGCCTCGATGAACGTGGCCCCGGCCGGCACCTGATCGCGCTTGCCGCGCGAGAGGTCATCAAGACAGGCGACCGACCATCCGGCGGCGAGGTACGCCTCGGCAATGTGCGACCCGATGAACCCTGCCCCGCCGGTCACCAGTACAGCTCCGCTCATGCACAGCCTCCGCGACGGGCGCTGGAAGCGCCCGCCGTGCGAGTGAGAGTTGGACCAGCCGGGAAGATAGCAGGAAGGCGCGCCGCGCTTCAGCCAGGAAGCGTGGCAATCCGTACGACCGGCGCACCGGCCCGAATGTCGGGGTCAATCACCCGGACCAGCTTGATGGTGCTGCTCTTGTCACCGACGCGAACCACCTGCGCGACCGCCACGACGTCGTCCGCGGTATCGGCTGCGTTCAGCCGCGGTCCAGCGCGACGGTGGACGGCGATGAAATCACCAATCCGCACACCCGCGGCGCGACCGACGTTGATGAACATCACACCGCCGACCTGTTCCAGTTCCCGGGTCTCGCGGCCGGCGATGATCTCACCGGTCGGGCCGGTGATCGCCACGGGCTGGACCATGCCGGGATTATTTACCGGCTCGAGCGGTAGGGCCACCTGCCCCATGCGCACCGGGCCGTACATGGCGATGACGGTTGCAAACGTCTGGCGTGGCGTGTGATCGCCGATGCGCGCGAGCCCGGTCGGCACAATGATGTCGCCCCACCCGTCGGGGCCCGGGACGACGCGTGCCAGCAACACGGTATCACCGCGCTGGTAAGCGGCGCCTGGCGGTGGGAGTACCGCGATCACCGAACCTGGGAGTGCGGTCTCGCTGCTTTCGGTGGCGTGCATGACCGGCGGCGTGACGGGACCGAGCACACGACCGAATGGCATGCTGCGAAGCTCGGTCAGGAAACCGGCTGAACGGACCTCGCCCGACCGGACCGGTCGGTAGGGTTGGTTGCGGTACGCCGCGAACGAGCGGTCCGCGCCGTCCGGCGCCCGGCGAAGGAAGGCGAGTGGGTCGTTCTGTTGCGCCGACAACGGCAACGCGGCGACCAGGGTCAGCAAGGCGATCGTAGAGCGCATGTTGGAGCCTCCCAAGGGGGCATTCGTCGGTAGTGATCTGCACCATGAAACGTGCCAGACCCGGTGACGGGCAGTGGTCCTGCTGCAGTATCGGTTTGGCGGGGGCGCGTCGGTACGGCTGATCGGGCTGGGGATCGCGCAATGCGGGCAGGCGGGCATAAAAGCAGATAGACGAGAGACGAGAGAGGAGAGAGGAGACCAGACGGTCCGGGTCGTGAACGGACGTCCGATTGACCAGCTCGTCTCTCCTCTCTCGTCTCTCGTCTCTCCTCTCTCGTCTATCCCAGCTAAAACGGCAGGTCGTCGTCCTCGGCGTCGAGCGCCTCGGGGATGTCGTCGAACGACTCGTCGGTCTTGGGCACGCCAGCCGCGGCGCTGCTTTTGGCGGCCGCCTTGGCGCCGGACCAGGTGCTCCCCTCGCCGCCATCACCCTTGCCCGACAGCAGGATCAGCTCACGGCCGTTGATCTCGGTGGAGTAGCGCGTCTGCCCTTCCTTGTCCTGCCAGGTGCGGTAGTCGATCTCGCCTTCGACGTAGATCTTGTCGCCCTTCTTGCAATACCGCTCGACCAGGTCGGCGAGCTGTTGCCCGTTGCCCTTCGCATTCCAGAAGATGACCCGGTGCCACGACGTCTTTTCCTGCTTCTGGCCGTCGGCGCCCTTCCATTGGCGGCCGGTGGCGAGCGACACGGTCGCCACACGCCCGCCGTTGGATGTGCTGCGCACTTCGGGGTCGGCACCGAGGTTGCCGATCAGGATCACTTTGTTCAGGCTCTTGCTCATCGCATGCTCCTAGGTCAGTCGGACGTTCAGATTCAGCTACAGCGGACGATGCAACATCGCTTCGCGACGGCACCGACGCGCCACTGGTTCAACGCAGCTCAGGTCGCGTTCACGCGCTCCGCGGTGAGTTCCCGCCGGAGGATCAGGGCATCCTCCAGTGGCTGCCGATAATAGTCGCGCCGCCGGCCCGCGGCGACGAATCCCACCGACTGGTACATCGCCCGCGCCGCTTGGTTCGAGATGCGAACCTCCAGCCACACGGAATGCGCGCCGCGCTCGACCATTGCCGCGAGCAGGGCCGTCAGCAACGCCCGGCCGATGCCGCGGCGGCGATGTGCCGCCGTGGTCGCCAACGACAGGATCTCCGCCTGATCCACGACTACCCGCCCCAGAACATAGCCCGTGAGGCCGCTGGTGTTCTCGGCAACAATCGCGATGGCACCCGGCCAGCCGAGCGCGTCGCGCAACTGGGCCTCGGTCCACGGGTCGCTGAACGCGCCGCGTTCGAGCTCAGCGAGCTCCAGGAGGTCAGCGAGCGATGCCGGGCGCAGACGGCAGCTCCGTGCCATGGGCCCGCTCCCACACCACCTGCGCCTCGGCGGGGCGGCCGTACTCCGGCTGCCACGCGGCGGGGTCGGTCACGGCGGTCGTGCCGCCCGCCACGTTGGCGAGCATCAGCAGGATGCGCGCGTCGGGCAGGGCGGACTCGCCGGTCACCGGCTCGCGACCCGTGGCGGCGGCGACCGCTACAATCAGCTGGGGCGGAATCGAACCAACAACGACATCCACCGGTTGCATCGCGGCGAGCGACGCCGGCGGCATCGCGCGCGGCGACGGGGAGGTGCGCACGATTCCCGCGGAATCGATGCGCCAACTGGCCCCGTACAACTCGCCGCGGAGCGCGTCACTCAGCGCGAGCACGTTGCCACCGCCCGTCGGCGCGTGTGCCGTGGCGCGCACGAGCAACGACGGTGCGACACACCACTCGATGTCCCGTCGCCACGCCAATGCCTTGGCCACCGACGCTGCCACCCGGAGCCCAGTGAACGATCCTGGCCCGTTGGCGACGATCACCCGCCCGATCCCGGACGCGGTCACATCGAGTTCGGCGAGCACGGCATCGACAAGCCCGAGGATCGCACCAGCGTGGCGACGTGCGCCGTCGACGAAACGGTGCGCGACGCGTTCGCCGTCGCCGGCTGCGACGGTGCAGCGTTCCGTCGCGGTGTCGAACGCGAGCGCGATCACGTGACGTCCAGCATGCGGGTGTCGTCGCCAGCGAGCGCAATACGCGCCCGTGCCGTTGGCGGCGGCGTCCACGCGCCGGCACGCTCCGGCCACTCGATCAGCAACAGATCGGCGGCAAGCAACGCCTCCCAGTCGAGGTCGGCGGCCTCGTCAGGGTGGCGCAGCCGGTAGCAATCCAGGTGAAAAATCGCACCTTGGCGGCCAGTGTAATGATGCACCAGTCCGAAGGTGGGCGAGGTGACCGGGTCGACCGCGCCGCGCCCGCGAACAATCGCCTGCGCCAGCGTGGTCTTGCCGGCGCCGAGGGGGCCTTCGAGCCACACGACGCTGTGCCGCGGCAGCTCCCGTCCGAGGCGTTCGCCGGCCGCGTCGAACGCCCTCAGGTCGATCGGTTGGCCGATCATCGCCGGGCCATGCGCGCACCGGGGCGCGCCACGTTCGGCGCGCTCGCCGCGCGGAGATCATTGAGCTGGTCGCGCAACATCGCGGCCAGCTCGAATTCCAGGTTGGCCGCCGCCTCGCGCATCTGCTGCTCCAACGCGGCCATGGCGGCAGCCCGCTGCGCCGGATCGTGCAGGTCGGGCGCGGGCGCCGTACGATCCTGCTTCCTCGTGTCGGTGCGCTCGGTACGCGCGTCCGCGACGTGGGTCGACAACCGCACCTCGTCGACCGACTTCACGATCGACATCGGCGTGATGCCGTGCTCGAGGTTATGCGCGCGCTGGATCTCGCGGCGCCGGCTCATCTCGTCCAGCGCCCGCTGCATTGAACCGGTGATCCGATCGGCGTACAGGATCGCCTTGCCGTTCACGTTGCGCGCCGCGCGGCCACAGGTCTGGATCAACGAGCGGTCGCTGCGCAAGAAGCCTTCGTGATCGGCGTCGAGGATCGCCACCAGCGACACCTCGGGGAGATCGAGCCCTTCGCGCAACAGGTTGATGCCCACGAGCACGTCGAAGTCACCGAGGCGCAGCCCGCGGAGGATCTCGACCCGCTCGATGGCGTCAATGTCGCTGTGCAGGTAGCGGACCCGCACGTCGTGCTGTTGCAGGTAGTCGGTGAGGTCCTCCGACATCCGCTTGGTGAGGGTGGTGACCAGTACGCGTTCGCGCTTCCGGGCGCGGTCGCGGATCTCACCCAGGAGATCGTCGACCTGGCCGCGCACCGGACGGATCTCGACCACCGGATCGATCAGGCCCGTGGGTCGGATGATCTGCTCCACCACCACGCCCTGGCTCAGTTCAAGTTCATAGTTGCCGGGGGTGGCCGACACACTGATGAGGCGCGGCGCGAGTGCCATGAACTCATCAAAGCGCAGCGGCCGGTTGTCGAGCGCCGACGGCAACCGGAAGCCGTACTCGACCAGCGTTTCCTTGCGGGCGCGATCACCATTGAACATGCCGCCAATCTGCGGCAGCGACACGTGCGATTCGTCTACCACGACGAGATAATCTTCCGGGAAGTAGTCGAGCAGGCACGCCGGTCGCTCGCCGATCGCCCGCCCGGAGAGGTGCCGCGAATAGTTCTCGATGCCGGCGCAGGTACCGACCTCCATCATCATCTCGAGATCAAACGTCGTCCGCGATTCGAGCCGCTGCGCCTCAAGGAGCTTTCCCGCAACGCGGAGTTCGAGCAGTCGCGCCGCCAGCTCCGTGCGGATCGCCCGCACGGCGCGCTCGATCGTGGGGCGCTGCAACACGAAATGCCTGGCCGGGTAGATGGCGCACCGGTCCAGCTGGGCAATGGCGTTGCCGCTCGTGGGATGGAAGCGCGTGATCCGCTCCACCTGGTCGCCCCACAACTCGATCCGCACGCCCTGTTCGTCGTAGGCGGGATAGATCTCCACCGTGTCGCCGCGCACCCGGAAGGTGCCCGGTTCGAACGCGGCGTCGTTACGCTGGTAGTGAATCCCGACCAGGTCGTTGAGGATCATGTCCCGACCGCGCTGTTCGCCCACGGCCACTGATACCATCAGCGCGCGGTACGCCGCCGGGTCGCCGAGACCGTAGATCGCCGAGACGGTCGACACGATGACCACGTCGTCCCGCTCCATCAAGGACGACGTCGCGCGGAGGCGGAGCGCTTCGAGGTCCTGGTTGATCGACGCATCCTTCTCGATGTAGACGTCGGTGGACGGGACATACGCTTCGGGCTGGTAATAGTCGTAATAGGAGACGAAGTACTCGACCGCGTTCGTCGGCAGAAACTGCTTGAACTCGCCGTACAACTGTGCGGCGAGCGTCTTGTTGTGCGACAAGACCAGCGTCGGTCGACGCCACGCGGCGATGGCGTGCGCGAGCGTCATCGTCTTGCCGCTGCCGGTCACGCCGAGCAGGGTCTGATAGCGGTCGCCGCGGGCGAGGCCGGCCGCCAACTCGGCGATCGCCCGCGGCTGGTCGCCGGCCGGAGAAAACGGGGCGCGAACCTCGAACTGGGGCACGCGGCCTAACGCACGCCGAGCGTGCGAAGAATGCCGCGATGTTCGGCGCTCACGGGCAGGCAGGAGAGTCTGCTGATCCGCACCAACGCGAGTTGGCTGAGGCGGCGCTCCGCCTTGATCGCGGCGAGCGTCACCGGTGCCTTGAGCGGCCGAACCGGCTCGACCTCGACGACGACCCGCTTCGGGTCGTTGAGCTTGGGATCGGGATACGGGGCGCTCGTGATGCGGGCGATACCGACGATCGACTTGTCCTTGCCGGAGTGGTAGATCAGCGCTTCATCGCCGGCCAACATCGCCCGCAGGTTGATCAGAGCGGCCGCGTTCCCCACGCCCTCCCACACCGTCTTCCCCTCCCGCAGGAGATCATCCCAGGAGTAGGTGGACGGCTCGGATTTCAAGATCCATGACTTGGCCATACCCGAAGATAAACCGATAGTGGGCGGTAGGGGAGCCACCGTCAGCGGTCGGCGGCGACCTCGCGCCGGTCCACGGTATTGATCCCCTTCACCTTCCGGATGGCGCGCAGAACCTTGGCGAGATGGGTCAGGTTGTCCACTTCGACGAAGACGGTCCCGTGGACGCTGCCGTCCCGCGACTGCACGTCGGCCCCGCGAATGTTGGTGCCGGTTTGCGAGATGGCGTGCATGACGTCGGCGTAGAGCCCGCGACGGTCCTCGCCGGTGACCTCGAGCCGTACGGCGTAGGTCTCCCCGGTCTGCTCCTGCCAGTCGATCTCCACCCGCCGTCCGCCGTGCGCGAGGGTGAGCAGGTTGGGACAGTCGGCGCGGTGAATCGAGATGCCGCGCCCCTGGGTGACGTAGCCGACGACCTGGTCGCCCGGGACCGGTTGGCAGCATTGCGCATAGCGCACCATCAATCCGTCGACACCCTGGATCTTGATGCCGCGTCCGAGACGCAACCGGTTGATCACCCGGCCAAAAACCGTGGCGGGCTTCTCCTGAAGCGCATCGGGGGCGAGCTCGGGGAAGAGCGCCTTGACCACCTGCCCGATGGCGAGGTCGCCGCGGCCGAGCGACACCTCGAGCGCTTCACCGTCCAGCAGGTTGAGCGCCTGGGCGGCCGCGCTTACGGCATCCGCGGACGGTGCGTCGAGACGGCGCCGTTTGAGTTCGCGCGACAGGATTTCCCGGCCGAGCTGGCTCGAGACGGTCTGCTCCTCCTGCCGCACCCACTGCTTGATCTTGCTGCGCGCCCGCCCGGTGCGGACGTGGGAAAGCCAGTCACGACTGGGCTTCGCCTGCACCGACGTCAGGATCTCGACGGTGTCACCGTTCTTGAGTTCGCGATGCAGCGGTGCGATGCGACCGTTCACCTTCGCCCCGGACGTGTGCAACCCGACGTCGGTGTGCACGTGGAAGGCGAAGTCGATCGCCGTGGCACCCTTCGGCAGTTGCTTCACGTCGCCCTGCGGCGTGAAGATGAAGATCTCGTCGTGATACAGGTCCACCTTGAGGAATTCGAGGAACTCCTCGGCCGAGTGGCTTTCCTGCTGCAGTTCGAGCAACTGGCGAAACCAACCGAGCTGGTTGCCAAGGTGATCCTCGGCGCCGCTGGTCTTGTAGAGCCAGTGCGCCGCAATGCCGTATTCGGCAGTGCGATGCATCTCGCGCGTGCGGATTTGAATCTCGAAGAGCTGACCACCCGGCCCGAAGATCGTGGTGTGGAGCGATTGGTATCCATTGGACTTCGGACTGGCGATATAGTCCTTGATGCGTTCCTGCAGCGGCGTCCAGACGTGATGAATCAGGCCGAGGACGTGATAGCATTCGGGCACGGTCGACACCACGACGCGCATGGCCATCAGGTCATAGATCTCGTCGAACGGCTTGTTGCGCTTCGTCATCTTCTGGTAGATCGACCAGAGATGCTTGGGGCGCCCGCTGATTTCGAGATGCGGAATTTCGGCGCGCTTCAGTTCCTGCTCCAACGGAACGCGCAGACGCTCAATCATCTGTTCGCGCGCCTTCCGCTTGGCGGCCACTTGCTGGGCGAGCGTCTGGTATTCCTCGGGCTCCAGGAACTTGAACGCCAGGTCTTCCAGCTCGGCCTTGACGTTGGCCATGCCGAAGCGATTGGCCAGCGGGGCGTACAGCTCGCGCGTTTCGGTGGCGATGCGGTGGCGTCGCTCGGGAGCGAGGTGCTCCAGCGTCCGCATGTTGTGCAGCCGGTCGGCCAGCTTGATGATGATCACGCGGGCGTCACGAGCCACCGACAGCAACAGCTTGCGATAGTTCTCTGATTGCTCTTCGACCGATGAACGGAACGTCAGGTGCGAAATCTTGGTGAGCCCGTCCACCAGATCGCCAATCTCTTCCCCAAATTCCTTGGCGACGTCGTCCACGGTGACATCGGAATCTTCGACGACGTCGTGCAATAACGCCGCGCAGATTGACGTGGTGTCGACCAGCAGACCGGCAAGAATCGACGCAACCGCAATCGCGTGTTCGACGAAGTCCTCGCCACTCATCCGCTTCTGGCCGCGGTGCGCCGCCATCGCGTAGCGCAACGCTCGCTCGATGGCGGCAATGTCGAGATGCTCCGCGTGCTTCTCCAGGAGCGAGAAGAACGTCGGGCTCAGTTCGGCGAGCGAGGTCGCGGCAGGCGATACAGAGGTCACAGAAGTCCGGCGGTGGCAAACGAGACGAAACGGTCGCCGGCGACGATCACGTGATCGTACACCGGGAGGTCGAGCAGCTGCCCGGCCGCCACCAGTTGCCGGGTCACCGCACGGTCCTCAGCCGACGGGGTCGGGTCCCCGCTCGGATGATTGTGCACCAGAATGATACCTGCAGCCGCCTCACTGATGGCGGCCCGGAACACCTCGCGGGGGTGGACCAGGGAGCTGTCCAGCAGCCCGCGGGTCACCAGCACGTCGCGGAGCACCCGGGACCTGGTATCCAGCGCCAACAGGTGGAATTCCTCCACCTGCAGGTCCCTCAGACGACCACCTACCAGCTTGACCACATCAGCCGGTTCCGAGATCCGGGGGACTGCGGGGCGCTCTTCGCGGGCTATCCGGTTGGCGATTTCGAAGGCCGCGAGGAGCCGGGCTGCCTTGGCCCTCCCCACCCCATGGGTCAGTAGCAGCTCGCCGGGCGGACGGGCCGCGAGCCGGCGGATGGCGCCATTGGCGGGGAGCAGCAACTGCACCGCGACCTCAGTGGCGTCACGTTGTGCGTCACCGGTACCAAGCACGATGGCAATCAGCTCCGGCGCCGTCAGGGATGGCGCACCGAGGCGCCAGAGGCGCTCACGCGGCCGGTCGGCGAGTTGAGCTGGATCGGAGTTCATGGGTAGCAGGATCGACTGGGGTCCCGAGAATCGCGGCACATTTGCAGGCAGGACGGCACGAAAAAGCCGCCCCCGGTGTTTGGGGGCGGCCTTTCCGATGCAGGACGTGCAACCGGGGCTAGAAGAACGTGTAGCGACCACCAAGCTGCATGCGGTAGACGTCGCCCTGCGTGGACGTCGGCTGAATCAGC
>JANYLJ010000072.1 GCA_025357945.1 Gemmatimonadota bacterium | reverse complement strand
CAGCAAGAGCATCGTCGAGGCGATCGAATTGACGACTGCCGCGGGCGCCGTCGTCGTAGCCGCCCATGTCAACGGACCCAAGGGGATGCTCACGATGCCCCCAGGGCAAGACCGCCTCAAGTCGCTCAAGGCATCAGGACTCATTGCCGCTGAGCTGGGCCCACTACCGTCCCCACCGACGGGATGGCTCGATCCGAATGGGACCGACGTTCAGCCCTGGCTGGACGGCACCAAGACTGAGGGTCGCGGGCTCGCACAAGTATGGTGTTCCGACAGTCATACATTCGATGAAGCCGGACGGCGCTTCACGTGGGTGAAGATGACGCGGCCCGATGCCGAAGGACTTGGCCTCGCCTTGCTGGATGGCCCGGGCTCGCTGAAACCCGTATGGAAGGCAACCCCCGGTGATCCCAACAAGCACGCCGACCACGCCATCGAGAGCATCACAGTCCGACAGGCGAAGTACATGGGTCGTCCCAATCCGTTGACTGTCGAGTTCAACCCCTGGCTCAATGCCGTGATTGGCGGTCGCGGTACCGGGAAATCGACGCTCGTCGATCTCTGCCGGACCACCCTTCGTCGAGAGAGTGAGCTGAACGGCGGCGGCGAAACCTCCTTGCGCGCAGCGTTCGACAACCGCATGCGGGTCCCTGCCAACCGCCTCGAAGAGGGCCTCCTCACCGACCAAGCCGTCGTGGAGATCACGTATCGCAAGGACGGAGAGCGTTTCGTTCTCTCCTGGGACCCGCGAGGGAACGCGCAGCCGATCTCGCGCCTTGACGGTGATCAGCGCGTCGCTGAGGAAGGCGATATCCGTGAACGCTTCCCGGTTCGCATCTACAGCCAGAAACAGCTCTTCGATCTCGCCAGGGAACCGAATGCTCTCCTCACTGTCATCGACGACAGCCCGGGTGTGCGAGGCGCAGAGCTCATGCGGCTTCGCACGGAGGCCGAAACCAGGTACCTGTTCCTGCGTGCTGAGGCTCGCGCGCTCCATGCGCAAGTCGCCGATCTGCCGGCTCGGACCGCCGCGCTGGCTGACGTGCGGCGGAAGCTGGAGGTGCTCCAGCAGGGCGGTCATGCGAAGACACTGAACGACTACCGTGCTCGCCGTCGGCAGGACGGCACCTGGGGATCCATCCAGAATACCGCGGCAGACGCCGTGGAAGCCGTTGGTCTCGCCGCGGATGGCAGCCTCGCCGTCGCGGACCTCGACCTCGGCCCTGAAGCGGAAGGCGACACGGCGGCGGCGGCGCTCAAGCGCGCGCACGAGCAGATGCGCAGCATCGTGGCGAACCTGCAGAAGACCGTGCTCGATGCCGTCGAGCAGGCCCGCACGGAGATCGAAGGCGTCCGGACTGGCGGGGACGCGGTGGCATGGCGGGCAGCGGTGAGTGCGAGCGAACAGGAGTATCAGACGGTCACGCGACAGCTCGCTGAAGCGGGGATCGCCAATCCCGACGAATATCGCGACCTTCTCCAGCGCTCGACCACACTCGAGCAGGAGATACGCACGCTCGAGACGCGACGGGTGGCAGCAGACGACCGCGAGGAGGAGGCAGTCACGGTCCTGCTCCGCTACCGCGACCGTCGTGGCGACCTCACGAAGAGGCGCAAGCAGTTCGCCGACGAGACTTCGAACGATCTGATCAAGGTCGAGATCCAGGACTACGCCATGCGCGAGGGTCTCGAAGACTTCCTTCATGTCGCCTTGGGCATCCCCAGCTTCGACGCCGACTACCGCGCGCTCGTCGAGCAGATCGCCCCCGCGGCGAATCAGCCCTGGGGCTTCGAGAAACTCGACGCCGTGGTGCTGCGTCTGCGCGAGGTGCTCGCCGACCCGCAGAAGCAATTGGTCACGAAGGATCACCGCTTCGAGACCGCGCTGCGCAAGCTCCAGCCGGAACGCCTCGATCGCGTGGCGCTGTACCTCCCGAGCGATTCCGTGCAGGTGAGCTTCCGCGACCCGCTGGACAGGAACGCCGCATGGCGGCCACTTGAGCAAGGTTCGCCGGGCCAGCAGACCGCGGCGTTGCTCGCGTTCGTACTCGGCTATGGGCACGAGCCGATCATCCTCGACCAACCCGAAGACGACCTCGACAACACGCTCATCTATGAGCTGCTCGTTCGCCGCTTGCGTGAGACGAAGCCAACACGCCAGGTGATCGTCGTGACCCACAACCCGAACATCGTGGTGCACGGCGATGCCGAGCTCGTTGTGTCGCTGGAGGCGCACGGTGGCCAGACGATGATCCGCTTCGCCGGAGGACTGCAGGAACAGCAGGCACGCGACGAGATTTGCCGCGTGATGGAGGGCGGGCGCGTCGCCTTCGAGACGCGCTACCGCCGCATCATGCTCCCCGGAGGACGCCGAGATGGATAGCCTCGATGACCTTGCTGGACAAATCCGACTCGGAGAGGATTCCGCGCTGGAACTCAAGCGAGTGCTGCTCGCCGGCGCGCGCGTGACCGCTCCGGGGCGTGGTGACTTCGCAGATGAGCTGGCGGCCTTCGCGAACAGTCGCGGCGGCACGCTCGTGCTTGGCGTGGACGACAAGACACGCGAGCTTCTGGGGCTACCTATCGAACACCTGGATACCGTGGAGAGTTGGGTTCGCGAAATCTGCAACGACGCGGTGAAGCCTTCGATCGACGCTGTGATTCGAAAGCTCGAGTTGCCGGACTCCACGGGCAAGCTCGTGCCGTTGATTCGAGTCGATGTCGCTCGCAGCCTGTTCGTCCACAAGAGCCCCGGCGGCTACTTTCGCAGGCTCGGAAGCTCCAAGCGCGAGATGCCCCCGGACTTCCTGGCGCGGCTCTTCCAGGAGCGAAGCCAGAGCCGCATGATTCGGTTCGACGAGTCGCCCGTTCCCGGTACGTCTCCTGCCGAGCTCGATCTTCAGCTTGCGCGCCGGTTCCTGCGTGACGGCGCAGAGCCAACCGACGCGTTGCTTCGCAAGCTCCGGATCGTCGCGGACGATGACGACGGCGTTCCGCGGGTGACCGTCACCGGCGTATTGCTCTGCACGCAGGAACCGCAGCGCTGGATGCCGCACGCGCAGATCCAGGCCGTGAGCTACGCCGGCGATCGAAGGGATGTGAACTACCAGAGCGACGCGCGCGACCTGGGTGGCCCGCTCGACGCTCAGGTCATGGAGACACTCCACTTCGTTCGCCGCAACATGCAGGTTCAGGCGACGAAGACGACTGCGCGCGTGGAATACACCCAGTTCAGCGAGCGCGCGATATTCGAAGCGCTCGTCAATGCGGTCGCCCATCGAGATTACTCGATGGGCGGCGCGAGGGTGCGCCTGCACATGTTCGGGGATCGCATCGAACTCTACGTGCCCGGTGGCCTCGCCAACACGCTGACCCCGGACAGCATGCCCTTGCGCCAGTACAACAGGAACGAACTGATCGTGTCGCTTCTGGCGCGTTGCCCGGTCGGTGCTGATGAAGGACTCGGGCGATCGTACTTGATGGACAGACGCGGCGATGGCGTACCGATCATCCTCGACGAGAGCGAAAGGCTGTCTGGACGCACCCCGGAGTACAGCGTGATCGACGACAGCGAACTGCGACTCGTGATCTGGGCAGCCGCCGGGGAGATAGCGACTCCAGAGGACGAGGAATAGTCCATGGCGATCACGAACCTGGAGCGCGTCGGCAAGGCGATGGAGCTGCTCCGCGCTGGGCTGGCACCCTTCGTCCAGCGCGAGTTCAGCAACCTGCACCAGGTGGAGACGGCTGACGCAGCGCGTCGCTACTGCGGCGACGATCGGACTGCGCCAAAAAGCTGGTCGCCGAGTGGGACGTGGCGGCGCTGCTCAAGCTGATGTGGGAAGCGTGGAACGAGGTCTTCGGGCGAACCATGGGCCGTGCCGAGCGCTCGCTGGTGCGGGAGCTGCGTGACTGCCTCGACGAAGCGCTGGCCGAGCAGGAAGG
>JANYLJ010000039.1 GCA_025357945.1 Gemmatimonadota bacterium | reverse complement strand
CCGTAGTGCTTAGTAGGACACGGCCTTTCTCGTCTCTCGTCCTCCTGCGCGATCTGCATCCCCCCTGCGTCAATTTCACCCCACGGCCGCACCAATGCCCAGTGATTGTCCGGCATCGCCTCCCTGGAGATGCCCATGCGTGTTCGCTGTCGTCGTGGCGAGTCCCTGATCGAACTCATCGTGGCACTGGTGATCCTCGAGCTGGTTGGCGCGGCGTCGCTCGCGGCCGCCCTCGCGGTCGAGCGTCTCGGTCGTCACGCCGAGGGCGGTGGCGTGGTGGACGCCGCGCGGTGGCATGACTACCGCGCGCGCGAAACGGAAACGGCGTGTGTCAACGCGCTCACCCCCGATTCCGTACCGCTCGCCTTCCCGGCAACGGCCGACCGGCCCGCGCTCGAGACATTGGTCCGATGCGGGCGCTGAGCCGCGGCGGGTTCATGCTCGTCGAGTTGCTGCTTGGATTGGTGGCTCTCGGCATCTTCGCGGCAACGCTGGTCGTCATCGTGCGGGGCGCCGCCCGGACCGCCGCGCGCGCGGCACAGTTCCTCCTGGCCGATCGGGCGCTGCTGTCCTTGCGGACCTTCGCGCAACAGGAACTTCGCGACGCGATGAGCAGCGACGTCACGGTGCTCTCGCCGATGCGTCTGGCGCTGTCGCGGCCGATCGGCGAGGCGACTGTCTGCCTGGACAGTGGCGGTGCCGTCCTGCTCGCCGACGCGGCCTGGACCGGGACTCGCGTGCCCGAAGGCGGCCGTGACGACGCCTGGTTGCTCGTTGATGTGGGGGCGGGTACCTGGCAACGGCTGCCGATCGACTCGGTCGGTCGCGATCGATGTCCGCTCGATGGCGCCCCCGCCACCCGGCTCGCGCTGGCGCCGCACGTCGGCGCCGCCGCGATGGTACGGGTGGTCGAGCCGGTGGAACTGAGCGCCTATCGGTCGGGTGCGGCGGACTGGTTCGGATTGACGCCAGCGAGCCGGGCGTCGGCCGTGCAGCCATTTGCCGGGCCGCTGGTGACCGCGGCCGCTCGCTTTGCCTGGGCCCCAGACCATCTCGATATCACCGTGCCGCCGCGCGGTGCGCCGTCGACTGTGGTGCAGTTGCCGCTTGGCAACCTGCCGTGAAGGAGACCCGCGGCGTGGCGCTGGTGATGGTGCTCGCCGCCGCTGTGCTGGTCGGATCGCTGGCGTTGCTGGCGCTCCACCTGGCGGTGATCCGCGTGCGCCTGACCAGCGACGCTCGCTGGCGGATCGAGGGCCAGTTGGTGGCGTCGAGCGCGCTCGCCGCGACCCGCATCGCCCATCGTGCCGATCTCGACACCCTTGCCGATGGTGCCACGCTGATCTTTCTCACGACCGCGCGATCGGACGGCTGGTCATGGCACGCGGAGGTCAGCCGCGCAGGCGTGCTGATCCTGATCATCGCGTTCGCGCGCTACCGCGCCAGCGACGGCAGCATCTACGCCGCTCGGCGCGCGAGCCTCATGCTGGCTCGTGACCCCGCCGATACTGTCCGGGTGTTGGCCCAGCGAGCACGGTTCTGAATTGGTTGGCACAAGGAGTGCTACTCACCAGTTCCGTACCTCGCGGCGGCGGTCGGTTTCCTCGCCGCAAGCAATCATGTAAGTTGTTATAGAATAAGGGGTTGCTCGGTCGTACCTCGGTTGACCATTTTGGCTGGGTCCGCGGACGTTGCGAGAACCTTTCACCGCACAATCCGGGCTGCTATGGCGCTCTTCCCCCGTTCGCGCTTGACCGTCGGGCTCGACATCGGCAGCGGCTACATCAAGGTGGTGATGATCAATCACGCCTCGGGTCAGCCGGTGCTGGAGAAAGTGGCCCTCGCCCGCGTCCCCGACGACACCATCGTCGAGGGCGAAGTGATGGATCCCACCGTTGTCGCCGCGGCGGTCCGCCAGTTGCTCAGCGACGCCCAGGTCAAGGCAAAGGAAGTCGTGGTCGCCGTTGGTGGCCGCGACGTCATCATCAAGAAGATCCAGATGGATCGCATGAAGGACACCGAGGCGCGCGAGGTGATCCGCTGGGAAGCGGACCAGCACGTCCCGTTCGATCCGGAGAACGTCGAACTGGACTTCCAGATCCTCGACCCGGACGCCGATGGGCTGCAGATGCAGGTCCTGCTGGTCGCGGCCAAGCGCGAACTGGTCGAGTCGAAGCTCACGCTGCTCGCCGAGATCGGTCTCGATGCCAGCGTGATCGACGTCGAAGCGTTCGCGCTGCACAACGCCTTCGAGCGCAACTATCCCGAAGCGATGCGCGGTGTGGTGGCACTCGCGAATGTCGGCCACGAGACCACCACGATCAACCTGCTCGAGGACGGCGTGCCGGTGCTCACGCGCGACCTGCCGATCGGCGTGCGCCGGTTGCGGGAGGATCTGCAGCGCGAGCGCGGCATGGCGGCCGACGCGGCGGATCGCGTGGTCCGTGGCCTCGACCTCGACCCGGCCCTCGCGCCCCACGTTGCCTCGCGCGGTGAGGAACTGGCGCTCGGCATCGAGCGCGCGGCGGCATTCCTCCAGACATCGAACAAACCGGCTGGCTCGCTCGCCCGGCTGTATATCACCGGCGGCGGGTCGCGCGTTCCCGGCCTCGCCGGCGTGCTGTCAGATCGGCTGCGGGTGCCGGTGACCCAGGCGCATGCGGTCGAACGGCTCGACGTGGCGCCTGGCGCATTCGATGGCCTCAATGTCGATGAAGTCTCGCCCCTGCTGATGCTCCCGGTTGGTCTCGCCTTGCGGTCGGTCGCATGAGGAGCGTCGCGTCATGATCCACATCAATCTGAAGCCCGGCACCAAGCGGCAGGCCCCGAAGGGCGATCCGATGGCCGCGTTCCGCGACCGGTGGCAGGGCCTCCGCGACAAGGTCAAGGAGCCCGGACTCGTCCTAGCCGGCGGCACCTGGCTCATCGTTCTCGTGGCGCTCGCCGTGATGTTCCTGCACACCAACTCGCGGCTCAGCTCGCTCGAGCCGCAGATGCAGACGGCGCAGGACGAGTACAAGCGTTATCGCAACTTCGTGACCGAGAAGAAGCGCGAGGGGCGCGCCCGCGACTCGATCCTGACGCAGATCGGCACCATCTCGGCGGTCGATCAGGATCGCTTCACGTGGGCCCACATTCTCGACGAAATCGCCGGCGCGATGCCGGACTTCACCTGGCTCACCAGCGTGTCGCCCTTGGTGGTGGCCGGCAACCAGATGACCGACACCGATTCGACCGTGGCTCCGCCCGTGTCGGTGCTGATCGCCGGACAGACCAACGACCTGCAGAACTACACCGCCTTCCTGCGGCGTCTCGGCGAGAGCCATTGGCTCACCAATGTGGTGCCGGTGAAGACCGAAACGATCATCGACAAGAACAATCGCCCGATCACGGCGTTCACGGTGCAGGCGACATTCTCACGCGCCGACTCGAGCCGGGTCCAGACCGTGCCGATTCTTGAATCGACGGTGAGGTAGGCCATGGGTGACAACTCCAAGACGGTACCGGTCGTTCTCGCGTTGCTGGCGCTGCTGGTGGCCTACATGGCCTACAGCGGCGACGGAATCGGCATGGTCGGCATGCACGGGTTCAAGGGGAAGATGGCGCACGCCGACTCGCTGCGCGATTCGATCGCGGTCCTGCACGTCAAGATCGACACCGCCAAGCGCGACATCGCGCAGGAGTCGGTTGAGGACGTCAAGAATCGGGTGGCCAAGTACCGCGCGTCGCTGGCGCTGTTGCGCACGCTCGTGCCCGAACAGCGCGAAGTCACATCCCTGCTCGACGACGTGACGTTGCGCTCCCGGGTGCGCGGTGTGCGGGTGACCGGGTTCCAGCCGGCGCCGATTCAAGCGGGCCCGGCGCCGTTCGACACCTATGCCTACCAGTTCGTGGTGGTGGGACACTATCACCAGGTCTCCGAATTTCTCACCGACATCGCGTCGCTGCGACGAATCATGGTGCCCGGCGACGTCAAGCTCGTTGCCGCGGATGTCAAGCAGGCGCGCGCGTTCGGCGACACGACTGCCATGCTCGAGGCGCACTTCTCCGTGCGCACGTACGTCAAGGCGAAGGTCACCGAGGATTCGACTCATGCGAAATAGCGTGATCCTCGCCGTGTCGGCGCTGCTGCTCACCGCGTGCGGTGGCGGCACCAAGGGCACGCCGCTGGCGGTACCGCCCGCGATCGCCGATTCGCTCGCGAAGGACTCGACCGCCAAGGCCACCGCGGCGAAGAAGCTCGTCAATGGGCCGCACCACGCGTTCGATACCTCGGCCGCCGCGGGCGCGCGCCCACTGGTGCGCGAGACCTACCGCTACGAAAGCGCCACGTTACGCGATCCGTTCAAGCCGTACGTCGAGCAGGTGGACCACGGCCCCGAACTCGCCGACCTGCGCCTGGTGGCGCTGCTGTACGATGCCCGCGATCCGAGCGGTAGCATCGCCACGTTCCGCGACATCGCCAATGACCATCGCTACACCGTCAGTCCCGGCCAGCGTCTGGGCCGGATCTCAGTGGTGAGCGTGACGGGGGGCACTGTCAAGCTGCGCATGGATGATTTTGGCACCATGCGTGACCAGACCTATTCGCTGCGCAAACCGGAGGACCAGAAGCCATGATGTTCCGATCACTTTCGTGGGCCGTGCTGCCCATGCTGCTCGGCGTCGGATCACACCCCGCCCGCCCGCAACCTGAGGGACAGGTCAGCGCCGTCTCGTTGTCGAGCGTTGGCGGGACCGCCCGGCTCGTCATTGCGGTCGATCGCGGTGTCACCGTCCGCGAGACGCGGATGCAGGCACCCGATCGCCTCGTGCTCGATTTCGAGCCAGCACTCAAGGGCGAGTTCGCGGCGTACGACGGCCAGCATCGCGGCAACGTCGCCGACATCCGCGTCAACCAGTTCAAGTCGAACGTCGTGCGGGTGGTGGTCGAGTTCGACCGGATCCCGGACTACAAGGTGACGCAGGGGCTCAGTGGCGCGGTGACGGTGACGTTCGCCGACAAGCCGTTCACCGGCTGGGGCGCCGGCAGGAATGTCGCGCCAGGCACGGCGAGCCCGTCGACCGACACCGCGCCGAGTTCCGAGCGTCCGGTGATCGAGAGCGAACCGGAGCCGGTACTCGTCGGCTTCAAGAGCATGCGGCAGCAGGATTCGTCCCGCTTCGACGTGAACTGGGACAAGACCGATATCAACGACGCGCTGCAGCAGCTGGCGCGCCGCTCCGGGCAGTCGATCGTGACCGGCCCGAACGTCACTGGCACCGTGTCAATGACCGTGGTCAACAACACCTGGCCAAACATTTTCCAGGCACTCCTCGCCTCGCGCGGTCTGGCCGCGAAGGTCATGGCGGGCGGCATCATCCGGGTCGACGCCCCGGGCGAGCTGTCCAAGCTCGATTCGCTGGGAGAGCTGACCCAGACCATGATCCGGCTGAACTACGCCAAGGCCGCCGACATGGTGGCCAACGTCAAGGGCATGCTGAGCAAGCCGCGTGGTTCGGCCGCCGCCGACACGGCCACCAACACCTTGATCATCGTCGACAGCCCCGGTCGCATTGAGTCGATCCAGGCGTTCGTGCGGAGTCTCGACATCAAGACGCTGACCGTCTCGATTCAGGCCAAACTGGTCTTCGTCGACCGGACCAACCTGTCGCAGCTCGGCGTCAAGTACGACGTCGGCACCGCGAACCAGTTTTTCAACAAGGTCGTAGCGCGCACCGATCCGGCGACCGGCCAGCCATACAACCCGAACATCAACGTCGTGAACCTCGGCGGCAACAGTGTCTCGGCGATCTCCAACGCCGACGCGTTGATCTCGAACTCCGCCCTCGACCTCGTGTTCTCGACGGCGATCGGCGGCTTCTCGATCTCGTCATTCCTCAGCGCGCTCGAGCAGGTGGAACTCACCGACGTCGAGGCGCAACCGATCATCCATACGCTCGACAATCGCGAGGCCTCGCTCGTGTCCGGCGAACAGACACCGGTGCGCGTGATTGACGCCGCCTCGCTCGGCACCGGCGCCCCGCGCGCCAACGTGACGTTCAAGGAAACCGGTATCAAGCTGAAAGCGACGCCGCATGTGACCGCCGATCGGCACATCCTGCTCGATCTCGAAGTCGAGCGCTCGTCGATCCAGCCGCTCGCCGCGGCGGACCTCGGCTTCAACATTCCGATCCAGAAGGGCATCACCAAGTTGCTCGTCAACGACGGCGAAGTCGCCGTCATCGCGGGCCTCACGGTGACCACCGTGACCAAGACGCGGCAGGGCGTGCCGTTCCTGTCCGGGCTGCCGTTCATCGGCAACCTGTTCGCGTTCTCGAGCCACAGCGAACACCGGCAGGACCTCATCATCCTGGTGACGCCGCGCATTCTGGACGATCCGATCGGGAACTGAACCGCCGGGAGACGAGAGACGAGAGACGAGAGAGACCTACCGCGGGAGGACGATCTTCCCGATTCGGTAGGTCTCTCTCGTCTCTCGTCTCT
>JANYLJ010000049.1 GCA_025357945.1 Gemmatimonadota bacterium | reverse complement strand
TCGCGTCCACGCGACTGCGTGAGGCCGGCCGCGACCACGACGTACTCGTTGCCCCGCCGCCGCAACGTCACCCGCTTGCGGTTCTGCACGGCGTGCTCGAGTTGCTCCATCCGCTCCGGCGTCCAGCGAAACGTGCCCATTGAGGGAAAGTAAGCTCCCGTCGGAGCTCGCGGCCAAAGCCGCGGCTCGGCTGATGTCGCTAAAGCGACGTCTGCTCCGAGGAGACGCGATCTCCCGCCGCCCTGCCGGCACGCATCAGCGCTGCACCCACTTCCCCCCGAGCATGACCCGCTCGATCCGCCGCGTATTCCGAATGTCCACGAGCGGATCGGCGCGGAGCACGATCAGGTCGGCGGCGGCACCCGGCCGTAAGCGCCCGAGCGAGTCGGTGCGCATCATGTCGGCTGCCCAGTACGTTGCCGAGCGGAGTGCGTCGAGCGGCGTGAGCCCGGCGTGTTCCAACAGCTCCATCTCGGTGTGGACCGTGGCACCGGGAACGAGCAGTTGATTGGACGCATCGGTTCCCGCCGCCACCCTGCCGCCACTGGCAACGAAGTCGCGGACGAAACGGTCCTGCACCGGCCGCGCGGCGCGGAAGGCCGGATAGTCGGCGCTCCGCCACCCGGCGCGCTTGATCATTGCCGCGACGTTCCAGTTGCGGCGGGCCGAATCGGGAACGGCCGCCAGGCCGGGCGAGCGCAACACGGTTGAATCGTCGAGCCGCGAAAAGGTCTCGTGCAGCACGAGCGTCGGCACCAGAAAGACGCGCTGTGCTGCGAGTTCACGCGCCACCATTGCCAATGCGGCAGGATCGAGCGAACTCCAGCTCTTTTCAAAGGCGGTCCAGCCGGCAAAGAATCCCTTGGCGTGCGCAGCGAACAACGCGACAGAGTCTCCGGCGGCTTCCGGAATGCCGGACAGGTGCTCGATCGACGTCACACCGAGGTGTGTTGCAGTGATCGCATCGGTCAGGCCGAGGTGCGCGGCCACCGGGAGATGATGCATGCGGGCAGCGCCGATCACCGCGGCGAGAATGTCGGGCGTAATGCGCGTGTACACCTTTACCCAGGCGGCACGGTGCTCCACCAGTCGCCCGACCGCGACCTCGGCGGAATCCGGCGAGTCGAGCAAGAATGCGTCCGGGTAGGTGGACGGGGGCGCGTCGAGCATCGCCACCGCGAGAAAGAGGCGAGGTGACGGCTGGCGCATGGCCACGGCACGGAGCGTGTCGGCGAGGGCAACACCGTCGTGCAGGTCGCGAACGGACGTGACGCCGTACCGCAGCGCCAACGCGAGGCCCCAAGGCTGCAGGTGCGCGTGCGTGTCGATCAACCCCGGCACGATCCACCGTCCCCCGAGGTCGGTCACGTCAGCTCCGCGCGGGACCACGACCTCGTCGGCGCTCCCAACCGCCACCACGTGGCCATCGCGCACCAGGACGACTGCGTCCAACTGCGATCGCCCGGACACCACATCGATCACCGTGGCACCGGTGAGCGCCGCCATTCCTTCACCAGGCGCCGGACCGCACGCCGCCAGCAGCACGCCGGCGACACCCACAAAGCGACGCGCCCCGGCAAGACCGGGGCGCGTCGTCCTGCGGCGACGCCGCTCGATCACCGGCGTTTCTTTCCCTTCTTGGCCGGCTTCTTCTTGGGCGCCGCCTTCTTGGCGCCCTTCTTCGCGGCCTTCTTCGGGGTGGACCGCTTCCCCTTCTTGGCGGCCTTCTTGGCCGACTTCTTGGCCGACTTCTTGGCGACCTTCTTGGCCGGCTTCTTGGCGACCTTTTTGGCCGCCTTCTTCTTCGGCGCCGCCTTCTTCGCCGGTGCGGCCTTCCTGGCGGGTGCGGCCTTCCTGGCCGGGACCGCCTTGGCGGCGGGCTTCGGGGCAGCTGCCTTCTTCTTGCGCGGCTTGGAGATCACCGCACCCGGGGCGGGCTCGGGGACTTCGTAACGCGGCGCGAGGGTCGGGGCAGACGCACCTGCCTCGAGCGACCCGTACTGGAAATCGAACGATCCTTCGCTCATCACCATCTGTGCTCTCCTGCGCCGGAGCGGTAAATAGGGTTGGCAGTGACCTTCGCCGAACAACGCGGTGTCGCGTGGTGCGAATCGCTATTATATGTCGCGTCACTCTCTCGCTTCTGCAAGGTGTCTGCTCACTCGAATGCGCGCGCTCTGCCTGACCGCCGCCGGCGGACCTGACCACCTGGCCGTGATGGATGTCGCGCCGCCAGTGCTTCGGGCGCCGACCGACGTCCGGATCGGCGTCCGTGCCGCGGCCCTGAACCATCTCGACCTGTGGGTTGCCGACGGCGCTCCCGGCGTGGCGGTGCCCGCTTTTCCGCATGTCGTCGGTACCGACGGCGCCGGCGTGGTGCTCGAAACCGGATCGGCCGTCACCCATGTCCGACCTGGCGATCGGGTCGTGATCAACCCCGGTGTCTCGTGCGGAGGGTGCGAACCCTGCCGCACCGGGGATGAGGTCTTCTGCCGTCAGTTTGGCGTCCTGGGAGAACACCGGCCAGGGACCGCCGTGGAAGAGCTGGTGCTCCCGGGGCGCAACGTCCTGCCGATGACCGGGGAGTGGTCGTGGCCAGAGGCGGCCGCCTTCCCGCTTTCGACGCTCACCGCCTGGCGGATGCTCACCACCCGCGCCCGCCTGGTGGCCGGCGAGCAGGTGCTGATCTGGGGGATTGGCGGCGGCGCCGCCGTGGCCGCCCTGCAGGTTGCGCGTCACCTGGGCGCCCGCGTGGCGGTCACGTCATCCGCCGATGCGAAGCTCGATCGCGCCCGTGCGCTCGGGGCCGAATTCGGTGTCAATCACCGCGGCACCGACGACGTACCCGGCTCGGTCAAGCGCCATTTCGGGTCCGGCGTCCATGTGATCGTCGATTCGGTCGGCGCGCCGACGTGGCCCCGGTCGCTCAAGGCGCTGCGACCGGGCGGACGTCTCGTGACCTGCGGTGCCACCGGCGGGCCGTTCGTCGAGCTCGATATCCGCCGGCTGTTCTGGTTTCAGTGGTCGTTGCTCGGCTCGACCATGGGGACGTCGCGAGAATTCGCCGAGGTCGTGGTACTTGGCAACGCCGGCCTGCTCCGGCCACCAGTGGACAGCGTCTACCCGCTCGCAGAAGCAGCCCGTGCCTATCGCCGCCTCGCCGGCGGGGAACAATTCGGGAAACTCGTGCTCGAGGTCACCACGTGAACGAACTCGTCGATCGTCTGCGCGCCGGTGTGCAGCAACTCTGGGCCGTCCTCCCCGCGTTGCTCGCGGCGACACTCATCCTGCTCGTCGGTTATTTCGTTGCCAAGCAGATCGAGCGGTGGGTGGACCGCACCCTCAAGCGTCTCGACTTCAACAAGGTCGCCGAAGCCGGTGGCCTGCGGGAAGCGGTCGATCGCACCGGCGGTGGACTCGACCCGGTGCACGCCGTGGGCAAGTTGCTCTTCTGGTTGTTGATGCTGATCGTGATCCTGCTCGCATCGGCCGCCCTGGGTCTCGACAGCATCAACCGCATGTTCGCCATCATGCTCGGCTTCATCCCGACGCTCATTGCGGCGATCGTGATCGTGATCCTGGGGATCGTGGTCGGCGAGTTCGTGCGCGGGCTGATCCTGGCATCCGCCGGCACGGTGGAAGGGGTGCCGATTCTCGCGAACGTCGCCAAGGGTTCGGTTGTCATCATCGCGGTGTTCATGGCGCTGCAGCAACTCGGCGTCGCCGAGGAATTGATCACCGCGGCACTCACCGTGGTGCTCGGCGCAGTGGCGCTCGCCGTGGGATTGGCGTTCGGCCTCGGCAATACGACGCTCGCCGGCGAAATGACGCGACGATGGTATCAGGCGTACCGCACGCGCAAGGAGAAGGCGGCAGAAGCGCGTCGGGTGGCCGACGCGGCGGAGTAACCTACGGTCTCGCGCCCTTTGTCTCCGCCGGCACCGGATATCGCAATAGCCGGATCCCGCCCGGAAACTCCTCGCCCATCAGGATGGAGTGGTCATCCACGCTGAGCGCGAATCCGCGACTCGGAACCGCCACGTCGAACAGCACACCGGTCTTGTCCACCACGTGAAAATGACGAACCGGTGCGAGCGCCGTATCGCTCTTGGCGAGCCATATCCTTCCATCTGGTGTGCTGAACACGTGCTCGAACGGCGGCTTGACGGGCGCATTCGGCAGGTCGCGCGCCGTCTGGCGTTGCTCCTCCGGAAAGCGGTGCACGTAGATCTCGCGGTCCATGTCGCTCACCGTGAGCACCGGATCGGGCAGCCGCGGTGAACGCTCGACCTTCCTGGCACCGGGGTGATGCCACTCGATCTGATTCTGGAACACGCGCGCCACCCAGAGGGTGCCATCGGGGCGTACGCCCCAGGCGTCGTCGCCGCCCATCGTACGCCGCTGGTAGTGCATCCCGTTCACGCCGGCGACCTTGACCAATTCAGACGGTGATAGCTTGGCCAGCGTATCGAAATGGGTGAGTTGCGCGTCCGCCCGCACGACCGCGGCACTGTCGAGCAATCCGCTGCCATCGGCCTTTGCATCCGGCGAGCTCTGGAAATACCATTGCCCTGCTGCATCACGCGCACGCGGCAACACGCGGTGCAGCGCGTCCGGCGCGGGCCAGGCGGCCAGGCGCTGTCCCGCGGGCGACCACTCGGTGAATCGGCTCAGTCCCCAGTCGCCAACGACGATGCTGTCACCCACACCGATCAGCGTGACTGGGTGCGGCACGTCGGTTTGGGTGATTCCCGGGAACGGCTTGACACTCTTGCCGGCAAAGTCTGCCAGAAACAGCTGATCTTCGAGGAGCCCGAGGAGGACCCACGTGCCGTCGCTTCGCGACGCGACCGCAGTGACCTCAACGGCAGGGACGACCAGCGTGTCGGCGGTTGCGGCAACGACAACCACGGGGGCCCGCTTGGGCGGCGAACAGGCCGCAACGGCCAGCAGGAGGATGAACAAGTGAGCGTGGCGCATGGGGAGAAGATACGTCGCCCGCATTACAGCAGCAGAACGAACCGATGGCGAATACAGCCTGACCGCTCTTCTTCATACCACCCGCCCCCAAGGCGCCGACCGGAGTCGAACCGGTGATGGAGGATTTGCAGTCCTCTGCCTTACCACTTGGCTACGGCGCCGAACGACCCAGAACCTATTCCCCGACAACAACTTGTGCAACGTTCGACCGCCGCGTCGACACGGTGGCCGCGTCGGTCGGCATACCGAACGGCGCGGCCGCTGTGTCGGCCCACCCCGGATTCATGGCCGCAGTATCAGCACCCCCAGATTCGACGAATCCGACCGGCTGAAGATCCGCCATCCCTCGGCGCCCATCTCCGACGTGACGTTGTTCGCGAGCAGCGCCCTCACTCCCGTCGCGGCCAGTTTCCTCTGCAACTCGGATCGCGCGACAGGAGTGAGTTGCCAGAACCCGGTTGAATCCATCACCTGTGCCGTGATCGGCGTCTCGGCGCCAAACGCTGCATATGCCTCGAAGGCATCGCCGACCATTGCCACGTGATCGCCGCGGGCCACTCCAATGCGGTGAAGCTGCTCCGCCTCGACCAGGTAATCCGGCCGATATGTGGGCTGGAATCCGCCGGTGTTCTGCTGAAGATCGCGAACCAACGAGACTAGCAAGGCCACCATCACCGCCGGCAGAACCACCCGCATCGCCCGTCGTGGTGTCCGCCGCGCGAGCCCCGACCACGCGGCGACGACGCCAGCCGCGACGAAGCCCGCGAGATACCGTGGCTCGACATGCACGAGTGCGTAGACGAGCGCGGCAGCGATCGACCAGAGCGCAATCACTACGGGCACATTCGATCGGTCGGTGGCGCCGGGTCGGCGCGCGCTGGCGAGCCACAGCGCGAGCAGTCCGGCCACCACCGCCCATTCGACCTGCAGCAGTGACGCCAAATCGTGCAACCCTCGCTTCAGCACTCGCCACTGTCCGGCAAACTCGATGCGCGGCCGGAGCCCGGCATACCAGTACGACGGGTCGAACCAGAGCGGATAGGTCGCCCGAATGGGCATTGCGAACTCCAACGTCTGTGGCGCTGCTTGCAGCACGCGCGGCGGGTGCACCGGCGTCCCGAACGCGTTGGCGGAGTCACCCACCCATCCCACGAACGGTGTCACGCCGTCGACTTCCCAGGCGTAGTTCAGCCGACCGACCTCGCCCATGCTCATGTGGCCGACCTTGGCACTCACCAGCGTGATCAGCGGGAGGGCCGCCAGCACGAACACGATTGCCGCGACGATGACCTTCGCGCGGGCGCGATCGGTGCGTGGCGGCAGGACGAACAGGCCGAGCACCAGGAGGACGTTCAACGGCAGCAGGATCGCCTTCATCCAGTAACCGAGTCCGAGCACCAGACCCAGCCCGACCGCCGTGCGCCACGAGCCGGTTGACCGCTCGAGCTGCAGGCAAAGCCGGACGGTGACCAGCACGACGAGCATGACGCCGAGATCGGGTGTGAGCAATGCGAGTCCGATGCACTGCACCGCAATGACGGCGAACGCGGCGATGCCGAAGGCCAGGGTGTACCGGCTGAGACCCGCCCCCGGTGGCGTCGAGTTCGCGTCGGGCGTTCGCGAGCGCACGCGGAGCAGTCCGACGAACATCACCATTGCGAGGAAAAGAATGAGCAGATTCACTACGTGGAGGGCCGGGATCACCGTGACCCACCCGCGCGGCACCAGCCAGAGGACCGGCGCGATAAGGGCGGGATAGCCGGGGCTCCAGTAGCCGTTGATCAATCCCGCGGGTCCGCGGACGACGGCATGACTGGCCATCTCCACATAGCTGATGCCGTCGGGATTGAGATTGTACCGACTCCCCCAGAAGTCGATCAGGCCGACGACTGCGCCGAGTGCGACCCACACCAGGGCTGGGAGCGAACGCTGGCCACGACCTGCATCGTCGTCACGCTGGGTCAGGGACCGGTCCTCCGTTGGGCCAAACACCGGGAGCAATCCGGCCACCTCAATACTAAACTTCCCCGCGATGAATGAACCCTTGCACGACAACTCGCACAGCGAGCCGCACGGCCGAGAACGCGATCGCGTCCTGACGCTGATCGCGCTCTTCAAGTTCGTGAAGGCGGTGACGCTGATCGCCCTCGGCCTCGGCGCCTTGCAGTTAATCCGCTCCGACATCCGGGACCAGGCCAATGCGATGTTCGAGGCGCTCGGCCAGAGCGTCGACGTGGTCCCCGTGCTCAAGCTGTTGCGCCAGATTGGCGCCCTCGCACCCCGCTCGCTGCGGCTCGTCGGTGCGGGCGCGTTCCTCTACGCCGCGCTGTTCATTACGGAAGGTGTGGGACTGTGGCGCCAGAAGCGGTGGGCCGAGTACCTCACGGTGGTGGCGACGTCATCGTTCGTCCCGTTCGAGATCTTCGAGATCACCAGGCGGCTCACGCTGCCGCGGGTCGCCGCATTCACGATGAACGTGCTGGTGGTGCTCTACCTCATCTATCGGCTGCGGCATCCGACGAACTGGCAAATCGCGCGACTCGTGGAACGAGAAGAACAGCAGTAGTCAGGGCGTCTTGAGGGATCCCGGCGGACTTCCGTATGGCGGCGGTGGTGGTGGTGGCGGCGGTGGCGGCAGCACACTGCCGGTGCCGACGGTCACGCTGCCCGTCATGCTGGGATGAATGCTGCAGTGATAGGTGTACAGGCCCGCCGTCGTAAACGTGCGAGCAATCGAAACGTTCGAACTGGTACCCGCGATGTCTGCCGGTGCGCCAGCGACGGCGTCGAAGGTCACGGTGTGGCCGACGCTGCCGAAGACCCACGTCACATTCGCGCCGACCGCCACCGCGACGGCTGACGGCGAGAACGCGAGGCTCGCCAGGGCCTGGACTTTCGTGCCGGCGCCCGGCGACCCGGAATCGGTGGACGAACCACCGCACGCCGATACCATGCTAACCGCGATCACCACCGCAGTCGTTTCGTACCAACCCAATCGTGACATCATCGGGACCGTCCTGCCTGCGAGACGTGTGGGGAGGCGTGAATCGAACACCCGAAGACTTAATGTGGTCGGCCGCCGCCCCGCAACTCCGTAATACCCCGGAGCCTCAGCTCCCCAGTAGCACGCCGAACGGTTCCAACGGTTTCACGCGATCGCAGATCACCTTGATGAGCACGGTGAGCGGCACCGCGAGCACCGCTCCCGTTATGCCCCAGATCCAGCCCCAGAACAACAATCCGATGAAGATGGCGACAACGTTGAGCGGCAACCGCTGCCCGAGCAGCATCGGCGTCACGACGTTGCCTTCGATGATGCCGATGACGAACACGGCACCGACGCAGTACAACACCCGGTCGGTGGTCGGGAAGAACACCAGCGCGGCCACACCGATGACGAGCAACGCGGCAAACGATCCGAGGTACGGGATGAAGTTCAGCACCGCGGCCACCACGCCCCAGAGCGCGGGATTCGGCAGGCCGATGAGCTTGAGCGACCCCCAGACTGCCACGCCGAGGCTGGCGCGAATCAGGGCGCTGGTGGCGAGGTAGCGCGACATCTGGGCCTGCATGTCTCGCAGCCCGTCGATCATCTGGCGCCGATACCGCTCCGGCATGATGTCACCGAGCTTCGCCCGGAATCGCTCGCCCGCCGCGAGCAGGAAATACGTGAGGAACAGCACGGTCGACACTGCACCGAACACACCGACTGTCGTCCCCGGAACCTTCGACAACAGCCCGTCGGTTGCGACTTCCACCTTGGTCGGTTTCCTGGTCCCGTCCGGCGTCGGGCTGGCGGTCGCGGCTTGCACCTTTGCCGCAGTTCGCTGAAGGTTGTAGAGTGGCGCGGCAAGTCGCTGGATCTTCTGCTGCGCCACAGCAAGGGTCGCCGGTGCGTCGTTGAGCCATGCGGCCGCCGGTCGCGCCAGCGTCGTGATCGATGCGCTGACGACGACCACCACGCCGGCGAGCACCATCGCGGCGGCCAGCCCCGCCGGCACCCGGTGGCGGCTCAACCAGCGCACCGGTGGCGCGAGCAACAGCGCGATGAGGGCGGCGGCGATCACCGGCAGGAAGAACGCGCTGGCGAGCTTGAGCGCCGCCACCAGCAGGATCAGGAATGTGCCGGCGGTGAACCAGTTCTCCGGATGAGCCAACGTTCGCTCACGGAGGGTTCGGGGCGCCGTCGATCTGGTCGTGTCTGTCATGCACAAACCCCGGTGGACAAGGTGACCGATGCGGATACCACCGGCACATCGCTTAGGACGTTTCAGTCGCGGCGACCGTCACCGCGGTCAGGCGTTGACCATCTCGCCCTGTGCGTTGGTGCCACGAAAGAAGACCACCATCGCCGTGATCCAGAGCGGCACGTCGCCGATCAGCTTCATGGTGAGGCCGGCCAGCTTCAAGTCCTGATTGGCCGTGAAGTGCAGCCAGACCCGCGGCGCCAGTTCATACAGCTGGTAGATCGGCCAATCGGAGAAGACCATCATCATCGCGGGAATGGTCGGCCCCACGGTCGCCGCGAAGATGTAGCCGATCGTGCCCCAGACCCCGAGTGCCGCGAACGCCCGCGGTGCCGCGATCGGCCACCAGAGGAAGAACCCCGCCGCGAGCCACGTCAGGTCGATGCTCAGCGATCCGAGCTGCGACGTCATTGCGCCATCGACCACGGCCGGAAAGTGTGTCGTGATGACGAGACCGGTGTAACAGAGCAGGCCGGGAAGTGGCCGCGCCAAGGTGCGCAACAGGCGCCATCGTCGCGTGCCAACCGGCGCGAGCGCGAGCCAGCCGCCAGGCGGGATGCACTTGATGAGGGAGGGTCCAACGGCGAGCGTGAGCAAGAGGAACTGGCCGGTGTGCACACTGGCGAGGTATCCGGCACCGAGCTTGCCGATCGGCCAGTCGAGAGTGATGAGCAGCGTGATCCAGGCGAGAGCGAACCAGCGCCACGGCCGCGCTGACCAGCGCTGCCGGCGGCCAAGCTGCCACCAGCCGATCGCAAAGAGGACGAGGAGCAGGTGTACGCCGGGATACCATTGCCAGGCCCAGGTCCACGGGAATCCGGTTGCGGAGCACCACCATTGCATAGAAGCAAACTAAGAGCGACGGGAAACGAGAGACGAGAGACGAGCAAAGGCCGCCGGCTGGGTGAGGATCTTCCCTGACTGGCCGGTCTCTCTCGTCTCTCGTCTCCCGTCTCTCCTACTTCGCTCCGTATCCGGCAAGAATCGGCAAGTCATGCGCCCAATCCCGCTGGCGCGTACCCGGGGGGTATTCCACGCGACCGAGCCCGTCGCGGGTGAAGGCGATCACGCCGGCCGCGTGGCCCACCGGGTAGGCCCCCGTCGCGTCGGGCTTTCCCTTCACGGCCTGCTGCAAGTGAACCATACGCTGCGCCGTTGCGATAATCGAGTCGGAACCGGTGAGCCCGATAAAGTGTGGGTCGAACCCTTTCACCCAGGCATCGAGCACCGCCGGTGTATCGCGCGCTGGATCGGTCGTGACGAACACCACCGTGACCGCGCGCTGGACGTCGTCCGGCATCTTGTCGAGCACCGCCGCCAGGTTGGCGAGGTGGACCGGGCAGACGTCCGGACAGCTGGTGTAGCCGAAAAGGAGGAGCGTCACCATGCCGGCGGTGGCGGAGTCGAGCTGAAACGGATGGCCGCGAGAGTCGGTGAATAAAACACTCGGCTTCGGCAGCGGCGAGGCTAGCTCCGCGCCGATGAACCCGTGCGCCGACAGCAATGCATCCGGGTTACCGTGGCACGCGAGCGTGCCGGCGGCAAACAGGATCGCCGCCGAGCGCTGCACCACGCTCACGGCACCACCGCGACCGAGTCCACAAAATACGACGTCTCTCCGAAGCAGCTCGTGGGCACGCCACGATGTTCCGAATAGTGCAGCATCACGCGGCGACCCAGCGTGGCGCCAACCTGTTCCGCCGTGTGCGCGTCCCGGACGGAAAACGTCCACAGGGTGGGCGCCACCCCGGGCACCGTCGTCATCGCGAGTTCGCCTTCCCACGTCTTGCAGATCCAGCCCTTCCTGGAAAACTTCTGCAACACACCGGCGCGGGCACCCTGCGAGTACGACCAGTGCAGCACCAATCCCGCGTATAGGGTGATCACCAGGAGCGGCACGCCGATCACGGCGGCGATGACCCATGGCAGGCGGTGGCGGACCACGATACGGGGCGCGGCGGACCCGGTCGGATCGCTGTGCACTTCGGCATGATCGTTCATCGTGATGTTCCTCTCGGACCAGTGGCGAACACGAACCCCTTGCCGACGGCGACGACCCAGCCGCCGGGCATTCCTGGTTGCGCGGCACGCCACGCCAGGTCGATACGATTGGTTTCCAGGTCGGGCGCGCGGGACGCCGCCAGCCGAAGTCCGACGCCGAAGTCCCAGCCGGAACGGCGTTTCTCGCCGGACCACCAGGCGCCGCCATGATCGACGAACGCGGCGAGGCCCACACCGACAACCTTGAACAACTCCGGGCTGACGGTGTATCGGTATTCCGCGGTGCCGAAAAATTCCCGATCACCGGTGAATGAATGCTGGCTGAACGCGCGCGGCCCGGCGCCGAGCCCGAGGTCGAATTCGGTGCCTGGAAGCGGGGTTCGGAGCGCACCGACTTCGCCGTGCAGGGTCAGCTGGTGTCGCGTCGAGGGGAGCAACGCGACGGTGCCGCTCAGAACGACCTGCCCGGAGTCGAGTCCGGTCGCGGTGTACAGCCCGCCAGCGAAAAAATCAGCGTAGGCGAATCCACCGTGGAACTGCACGCCGGTGTGGAGTCCGATGGTTGGGACGAGCCCGGTGTGGCCGTCGGGGTATCCCAGGGCCGCGGGAGCGGCGAACAGCGAGACGCGCACCACCGAACTCAGATCGATGTCCTCTTGATGGCCCAGCGTCTGGAATCCGACGATTTTGGGCTTCTTCACGTGCGATACTTCCACGAATGCACCGACGGCACCGGTCACGCTGGCGGCGGCGAAGCCGGCCGACTGATAGTCGCGATCGCCGATGTAGTCGTCGCGGCGCACCTGCGCGGTGATGCCGGCGCGCAGGTATCCAAACGACGATGCGTGAAGTGCGTGACTGAAGTCGCCCCGAACCAGCACGTAGCGGTTCTGCAGCGTGTCGTGTGCGATCGGCACGCCGTCACGATACCGGAAGATCCGGTCGCGTCGGTCGTCGAAGGTGAGCGCGGCGCCCAGGGGCGACGCCGTCTCGAAATACGGGAGAGCCAGTTGCGCGAACCCGAGGTTGCCGTCGGAGCGATTGGCGTAGAAGAGCGTGCCGGCCACCTTGCCTCCGATCAACCGGCCACGCGAGAGCCGCAGTACGGTCGTGCTGCGATCGGGGTCCTTCTGATAGAGCAGCGCGGTTTGGGTGAGCGTGCCGAGCAGGTTGTCTTCGATCAACGCCAGGGTGTACACCACTGAGCCGCCGGTGGAGCGGAACCGGAAGTCCGGACGCGTGGTCCAGCCGTCGTGCGTGGTGACGCGTAGCGCAACACCTGAATCGCTGGATGTCGAGTCGATTTCCACCGCGCGGAAGACCCGCAGCGACCGCAGGATCCGTTCGGATTCGGCGATCCGGGCGGAGTCGTAGCGCTCGTGGGGATGAAAGAGCAGCTCGCGGCGGATCAGCGGCTCACGCGTCGTGACATGCAGGGAATTGATCGTGCGCGCGAACCAGCTGGAATCACCGGAGTCGAAAATGCTGTTGCGCCTGATGATGATGCTGGAGATGTGCGGCAGCGAATCGCGCAGCGCGACCTGGGCCGCCGAAACGCCGGGGACCAGCAGCGAGAAGACGCACAGGAGAGACGAGAGACGAGCGACGAGAGACGAGGAGCGAGCCATCGGAGGGTCGGCCCCCGGGCCCCGATTTTCTCGTCTCTCGTCTCTCGTCTCTCGTCTCTCCTGCTTCAGGCTCAGCTCAGGCTCTCCAGCAATCTCCACAGCTCCAGTGGCGAGAACTCCGCGAAACGCGCCTTCACGTCCGGCACCGTCCACTCGCGAAAGATCCACGCCGACGAGCGGCGCACGTCGCCAGCGACAAAATGGACGCGGCCAGCCGTCACCGGGCCGTCCTGTCGGGTTTCGAGATGGACCGACCAGTTGGTGCCGCCACGGGCGAGGTCGCCCATGTGGTCGGCACTGGAAAGGTCGATCGTATCGGGAGACGGAGAGGTCATCAGGCTACCAATAGGGTTGGTCAAAGGGTAGCCAGACGCGACGACCGGCGCCAGCAGGCAACGCTATATTGGGCGTCCTCATGCCGGCGCTCGCCGGCGGTTCAACTCGGAGCCGGTGTGACGGCAAGTTCACCAGTACCATGTCCCCGTTGCGGTACCACCGTCAGCGGGAACTTCTGCGCCGCCTGCGGCGCCCCTCTCGGCGGGGCCACCTGCCTCGGCTGCGGCACGGCCCTCGCCGCCGGTGCTACGTTCTGCCACAAGTGTGGCATCGCGACCAGCGGTGCCACCCCGGGCCGCGAAGCGGCGAGGGGCCGTGCGAACGACGAAATGCCACCCGCCCGTCCACCTGGTGCCCCGCCGCGGCAGGCCTCGCACACCACCGACCGCACCCCCTGGCTCATCGCCGGCGTCCTCGTCATCCTGATCATCGCCGGCGTTTTCTATTCCGCCAACCGGCAGTCAACGCCTGAAGTCGCCAAGATGGCCAACGCGGGTAACGCGGGTAATTCGGTCACCGGCATCGCCGACGATCCGGGCGCCGGTTGTGCCCCGACCGGTCGCGCGCCCGATATTTCGAGCCTGACGCCCAAGGAGCGGTTCGTGCGGCTGCAAGCGCGGATCAACACGGCGCTCGAAAAGGGCGACACCGCGTGCGTGATCAGCTTCACGCCGATGGCGCTCGGCGCCTATGCGAACCTTCCCGCCACGGATCGCGACATTGACGCGCGCTATCACGTGGCGATGCTGGAGGCCCAGGTCGGCATGTTCGACAACGCCCGGGCGCTGGCGGATACGATCATGATCGAGGCACCCGATAACCTCTTCGGGTACTACATCCGCGCCGCCACGGCCGAATTCGCCGGAGATTCTCTCAAGGCCAAGGCGGCATGGGCGGAGTTCCGGGCGCACTACGACGCGGAGATGAAGAAGAACCGCCCCGAGTACGCCGAACATCGCCCCTTCCTCGAGCAGTATCGCACCGGCGACGGAGCCAAGTGATGCCGACGACGATCCGCGTGGCGCACAGCCCGGATTCCGACGATGCCTTCATGTTCTACGCGCTCGCGGAAGGGAAGATCGACACCGGCGACTTGCGGTACCAACACGAACTGTCCGATATCGAGTCGCTGAACCAGCGCGCACGCCGGAAGGAGCTCGACGTTTCCGCCGTGTCGATTCACGCGTATGCGTATATCGCCCACGACTACGCCCTGCTCGCGAGCGGCTCGTCGATGGGCGACGGCTACGGGCCGCGACTGGTGTCGAAAAGCGAGAAGCCCGCCGATCCCAGGGCCGCGGCCAACGGGAAGCGGATCGCGATCCCCGGACTGCTCACCACCGCATACCTCGCGCTCAAGCTCTGGCAAGCGGACTTCACGCCCGTCGTGATGCCATTCGACCAGATCGAAGGCGCCGTGCAGCGCGGCGATGTGGACTTGGGCCTGCTGATCCACGAAGGCCAACTCACCTATGCCGACGACGGATTCACGCTCTGGGCCGACATGGGCGAGTGGTGGCTGGCCGACACGGGCCTTCCCCTCCCCCTCGGCGGCAACGTGGTGCGCCGCGACCTCGGACCCGCCGTCACGGCCCAGGTCGCCCGCGACTTGCGCGCCAGCATCGTCTACGCCCTCGAGCACCGCCGGTCCGCGCTCGATCACGCACGCCAGTACAATCGCGGCATTTCCGACGAGCGCACCGACACGTTCGTCGGCATGTATGTCAACAACTGGACGGTGGATTACGGCGAGCGCGGCAGGAAGGCCGTACAACTACTCCTCGATCGCGCGGCGGAGGCGGGGATCATACCGAAGAAAGTTGTCGTCGACTTTGTCGGATAGGAGCGAGGACGCCGGCGCGCACCGGCAGTTATGTTGCTGGTACGCCTGCCCCCGACGCCTGGGGGTCCCCTGGAGACGTTATGGACACGAATCTGTACCCCGCGACGTCGCTTCGCGCGACGCTTGTCGTCGGTGACAATGACGACGCCCGCAGCACGCTGCAACGATTCCTCACCAGCGTTGGACACGAAGTCACGACGGTCCCCGACGCCGCGAACGCCCGCACCGAAATGTCCCGACGCAAGTTCTCCTGTATCCTGCTCGATGTCCGCTTGCCGGACGGTTCGGGGATCGACCTTGTCTCGACGCTGCTCGAACGAGAGCCACACGTCGCGATCATCATGCTGACGGACGTCAGCGACGCCCAGGCCGCCACGCTCTGCCTGCAGCGCGGTGCCATGGACTACCTCGTCAAACCGGTGGATCTCCAGGCACTGGAACGTGCCATCGCGCGGGCACTGGCGCGCCGGCGAGACCTGATCGAACAGGCCGACACCCAGGCGTGGTTGCAGCGCGAAATCGTGCAGCGCGGCGCTGAATTGCAGCGCGAGCGCGGCAATCTCGAGCGGATTACTGTCGCTACCCTCGAGGCGCTGGTTAACGCCCTCGAAGCAAAGGACGCCTACCTTCGCGGCCACTCGGCTCGCGTCGCCGATCTCTCCGCGATGATCGCGGCCGAACTCCGCTTGTCCGATGAACAGATCGAGCTGGTGCGAGTGGCCGGGCGGCTGCACGACATCGGCAAGATCGGGATTCGTGAATCAGTCCTGGCAAAGCGCGGTCCGCTCACCGCCGAGGAGTTCGAACACGTCAAGACGCACGTCGTCATCGGCGCGCAAATCCTCGCGCCGCTGACCCACCTGCGCGAAGTGATCGGGTTCGTGCGCTCCCATCATGAACGCGCCGATGGCACCGGCTACCCCGACGGCCTCGCCAACGACGCCATCCCCATTGGCGGCCGCATTCTCTGCGCCGCTGAGGTGTACGACGCCCTGACCACCGCGCGACCGTACCAGGAAAAGATGACACCTGAAGAAGCAGTGGCGCGAATGCGCGACCTGACTGGCACCGTGATCACGGCCGACGTCCATCGCGCGCTCGTCACGGTGGTCGCGCAGCGAGGGGCGCTCGTTTTCCTCGATGACGGCGCGTAAAAGCGCGCCCGTCCGCGTGGTCGTGGCCGCGGCACCGGCCCGATCGTCACCACGTTGTCTCCATGCGTTCCGGTCTCGTCCTTTTCGAGCTGCTCCTCGCCGTGGTCCTGGCCGGGCTCGTCGCCGCGATTGCGGCTCCGCGCCTGGTCTCGATCGCCGATGCGGCCGCGGTTCGCGATGAAGCGCTGCGCGTGGTGGCGGTACTCGACGCGGCACGGGGCGCGTCGGTTCGCCTCGGCGTCGTCGCGGCGCTTGCCCTCACCGACACGACCTACCGCGTCACCGCGGTCGTGGGCACCGACACGGTGACCGCCTGGCAACAACCAGGACCCAGGTACCGCGGCGTGACACTCGGCGGCAGCGGCCGACCGATCCCGTACGGGCCGGACGGGCTGGCAATGGGAGTGGCGAACCGGACGTTTACTCTCGCGAAGGGGAACGCGCTGCGACGAGTGGTGATGTCGAAGTACGGCCGGCTGACCTATTAGAGCCCGTACTTCCGGATCTTCGCCAGTAACGTCGACCGGGCGATACCAAGCAGCAATGCCGCCTGTCGCTTGTTGCCGTTCGTGAACCGCAACATGGCCCGGAGGTGGCGTGCCTCCGCCGCGTCGAGCGACTCGGGGGTGGGCACCGCAGCCGCTTCGGTGACCACGAAGTCGGCGCCGGTCGAAATCCCGTCGGGCAACTGCTGCACCTCGCCGTCGACCACGACGTGACCCGCCCCCCGAAGCGCCTGCCGCAGGGCGGCGACGTCCTCGCGTTGCGGATCGGTCACGAGCAGCTGGATGTGCAGCGGACGCATGCGCCCAAGGTATCGTGGGCGGGGGCCAGGGGTCGAGGGGCGCGGGACATGCGCGTATCTTGCGCCCCCATGACCCAGCTCCTCGATATTCCCTCCCTCGCCCCAGGCAACGACGTGCATCACCCGCTCATGGTGATCGACGTCGACGCCAAGGCTGGTGAGCACCCGCGCACCACCCTGACGTTCGGCAACCGGACCGGGCACATCGTATCGGCGCCGTTCTGGGCCGGGCGGGACGACCAGATCCGCGGTATTGCCAAGGGGATGCTGGTCCAGGTGGTCGGCAAGGTCACCAGCTACCGCGACAGCAATCAGCTCGAGGCGGTCTCGGTCCGGGTACTTCCCAAGGGGAGCGTCCCGCTCGCCGACCTGGTGCCCAGCGTGGGGCCGGTGGACAAGTACTGGCAGTTCATCGACGAGACGCGCGAGAAACTCACCGCAGCACGCCTGCGGGCGGTGCTCGACCTCTTTTACCGTGACGAGGCATTTCGCGAACGCTACGAGCAGTGCCCCGGTGCGCCAGGTACCGGCCACCATGCGATGCTCGGTGGCTTGCTGCAGCACACCTACGAAGTCCTGGTGATCGGACGGCAGATCGCGCGGGTCGCCAAAGCCGACATCGAACTGGTGGTGGCAGGGGTGCTGCTGCACGACATCGGCAAGCTCGACTGCTATAGCTGGAAATCCGGAGCGTTCGACACCACGGAACGCGGTCGCCTGGTCGGCCACGTTGTGCAGGGCGTGATCATGTTGCAGCACGCGATCGAGCGGGCGGCGAGCCCACCATGCACGCCCCAGGAGCAGCTGATCCTCGAACATTTCATCCTCTCGCACCACGGCAAACTGGAATTCGGCGCACCGGTCAAGCCGCTGACACTGGAGGCGGAAATCCTCCACTTTGCCGATGACGCGAGCGCGAAGACGGCGTCGATCATCGAAGCCTATGCCTTGAAGGAAAACTTCCCCGAAGGCGAAGGCATCTCGGCGAAGAAAATCTGGCAACTGGATGGCAGGTGGATGTACAAGGCGAAGATGGATTTTGGGCGAGACGAGAGCCGAGAGACGAGAGACGAGAGACGCGTGAAAAAGGAAACGGCCGATCAGGCTGGCTGATCGACCGCTTCGCATATCGGCGCCGCGCTCGGGGCGCTGCGGCGACATGAGCGCTGCGGGACAGAGCGGCTCGCGGACCACTCGCTCGCACGGCTCTCCGAGGCGCTGAATCGGAGAGGATGAGACGCGCGAAACGCCCCATCGGTACTGGGTGCAAGTTACCGTTGGCGCAAAACGGCGCAAGTGCCTGATTTTATTCGGGTTAGCTCATCTCAATGTGGCTTCGATGTGGCTTCGAAATCATGCTGCCAGAAGGGGTTGCCGACCTTTCCCACGCGATGTGGAGATGTTGATCCACAATTCCACACGGGCCCCGCGCTAGTTCCGCCGCGGATTGATGGTGCCTTTGATCGGCAGATCGATGTTCAGCAGCTTCATGAGTCCGTCGCGAACGGCGTCGTACCGCGTCACGGCGTCGCGGGCAGCGGCGGCTACCTGTTCGATGCGCTTCTGGTCCGGGGCCGCCGCCGCCATGGTGAGGCTGTCGTCGCGCTGGCAGGTCCTGAGGTCTTCCATCAGTGCGGCCACGCCGGCGCGATATGCGTTCATCGCCTGATCGCCGCGTGGGTCGCTCGTGTACATCGCCGCGACGCGTTTTGTCGTCAGTTCCGCCATCGCCCCGCTGACGCGGCAGCGCTTGCCGAGTTCACGCCCATTGGAGAGCACGACGGAGGTCACGCCTGTTGCGAGGTTGCGGGTGATACTGGCGTGGAGGGCCTGTACCGTGTTCAGCGTGTCGCGCAACTCGGCAACAAAGTCGCGAAGTTGCGCCTTCGCGGGTGTCAGCGAATCCTCGATGATGACGTCGCGCAGCGCCGCGGGCGACGGCGACTGCGCCCGCCCTTGCGCATCACTCCGCGACACGAGGGATGCCGCGATGACCAGGCCCAGACTGAATGACCGAACGTTTCGATTCACGAATCGATTCCCACTTCGATGTAGCGGTGCGTCGTCTCGCCGGCCTCGTCGCCGATGAAAAGTGCGCCGCCAGATGTTGCCGCGAACCACCCGGCAATAAGTCGCCGCGGGCCGTCCAGTTCCTGGACAATCGGTGCTAGCCAGCGGCGCATGTGGCGCAGCTCCGGCGCCCGCCGTCCCAGCTGCGCCAACAACGCGCCACCACCGCCGGTCGCGCGGAGAAAATGCGCCAACGCATTGGCCCGATCGCCGAACGCGATGCCCACTACTCCTGGCTCATCCAGCACCAGCTCGCCGTCGAACGGGTCGACCGGCGCAGCGTCCAGGCGCGGTCCGAGGAACACCCACCGGCGACCCTCGGCCGTTTTCCGCTCCACCACAGCCGCCGCCGTCTCGCTGGTCAGGCGACCCGCGTGAAGGAGGTCGTCATCGGGGAGCAACCCGACCACCCGGGTCCATTCCAGCGCCGCGAGCGATTGCTCGACCGGGCAACCGACCGTGTCGTCGTAGGCCAGGATCCGCGGTGCGTCGCCGGCGCGGAGGACGCAATGCGCGAGCGCCTCGGCGTGATCGGCGAAGGTCCGGATGGCGAGGGCGGTCGGGACAGTCATGGTCGGGATGATAGACCGGGCAGGGGCGCCGGGGTAGGGTACACCGGCCGACCGTCGTGGGGCAGGTCAGCCCGCCCAGCGCAACTGCGGCGCCGTATTCGCGGCCGAACTGCCCGATGACCCGCGCTTGCCCCACGCGCCCGCCAGTCGCATCGTTCCGGCATGACTGACCTCCCGTCGCTCCGCAGAAGGGTCACCGTTGGAACGACCCTCCTGCTGGTACTCGTGTTCGCCATGACACTGCTCGGCGTGTCGGCGATGAATTCCCTCAGCGACGCGGTGCGCAGCGAGTTGGTGACCCTTCGTGAGCGGAATGTCCTGGCCCAGAACATTACCCACGAGGCCGTCTCGGCGATTCGCGCCGGTGATGTCCTGGCGCTCCACGCTGATTCCGTCAATCAGATGCGTCTTGATTCGTCGTTCGTGCGGCTCGCCTCAGCGACCCGGGTGTACAGCCAATTCCAGTTGTCCGTCACGGAAGCTCACGTCGCGGATCGGATGACTGCGTTCGCCAAGGAACTCGAGCGCCGGTCCTCGGGCGGTGCCGAACCGGGCGAGACCCGGCGCAACGTGGTGGCCGACTCGCTGCTGGACGAAGTGCGCGCGCTGCTCGCGGTACAGCAGTCCAGCGCGATCGACCGCGATGACCGGATCCAGCAGGCGAACGCGCAGCGGCGCAAGATCATCTGGGTGTTGTTCACCGGCGCGCTGGTGCTGGGCGTCGCGTCCGCAGTGGCGACCGTGCGGGCGGTGGTGCAGCCGCTCCAGCGGTTGGTCCGCGCGACCGAGCGGGTCGGCGCGGGGGACCTCCGCCCGATCGACGTCGGCCAGATGCCGCAGGAGCTCAGCCTTCTCGCCGCCGCGGTGCAGAAGATGAGCGAAGGATTACGCGGCATCGTCGGGAGCGTCGCCGACGTGTCGGCGAGTCTGGCGGACAACGCGTCGCAGCTGTCGTCGCGATCGACCCAACTGTCGGATAGTGCCCGGCAGGTGTCGCACGCCATCGGTGAAGTCTCGGCGAGCGCCGAACGCCAAGCCGAGGCGATGCGGGAGAGCGATGCGCTCCTCGGCGACCTGCGCGCCGCGGCAACGCGGAGCGCCGGCGCCGGGCAGCGCGTGGTCGGCGTCGCCGACGCGATCCGGCGCACCGCCGCGACGCACCAGGGTCATCTCGGTGCCGCGTCCGCCACACTGCTGGAGTTGCATCAGGTCGTTGAACGGACCACGAGTTCGGTCGAGCGTCTCACCGGTGCGGCGGCGGCCGTACAGGAATTCGTGTCGCTGACCGGGCAACTCGCCGCGCAGACCGAACTGCTCGCACTCAATGCGGCGATCGAGGCGGCGCGCGCCGGCGAGGCGGGCGACGGATTCGCGGTGGTAGCGGGCGAGATCCGTCAGCTCGCTGAAACGAGCGCCGAGGCTGCCCGCCGGATCGCCAAGACGGTCGCCACACTGCAGCAACAGGTGCACCTCGTCGCCGACACTGTCGCAGCCGGCAAGGAGCGGGTCGCCGGTGTTGAGGACGTTGCCGACGGGGTGACCCGGGCGCTGGCCGAGATCGTCAAGGCGGTGGAAGAGGTCAGTCAGGCCGCTGGTACCGTCGCGCGCGAAGCGGCGGCGCACCGAGAACTGGCGGACCGTCTCGCGGCGACCGCTGCCGACGTTGCGCGCGCGGCTCAGGGTAACGCCTACGCGGCACAGGCCGTCACCGACTCGGCCGAAGAGCAATCCACGGCGACCCAGGAAATCGCAACGGCGGCGACCACCGTGGTGGGCACCGCCGATCGACTGACCCGCCTGGTCAAGGGATTCCGGGTCTAGCGCTTCTTGTGGCCGGCCTTCTTGGCAAGCTTGGGCGCCGGCTTGTGGGCGGCCGGTTTGTGGGCGGCTGGCTTGTGGGTAGCAGACTTGTGGGCAGCAGGCTTGTGGGCGGCGACCTTCGGGGGCGCCGCCTTTTTCGCGACTGGCTTCTTGACCGGCGCGGGGGCTTTGGCCTTCGGGGGCGGCGGCGGCGGCGGTGGTGGTGGCCGCTTGGGCACAGGCTTCAGCTGGATCCCCTTGGGGCGATGCGGCACCTTGGGCAGATCAGGCTTCGGTGCGAGTGCGGCGGCCTTCTTGAGGACGGGCGGGACGGGCTTCGCCGGGCGCTTCGACACCACCTCGCGCAGCTCGTCGAGGACCTTGTCGACCTCCTCGGGCGTCAGCAGGTTGCGGCGGACCCCGAACTTGAGCAACTCCTCGCCATGCACCAACTGGAACTCCTCAAGGCCAGCGGCAGCCCGTGAAATGGCCACCATGGCGTTGGCGACCGGGCTGCGCAGGACCGCCGCAATGCCAGGCAGGGCTTCCATCAGGGACGAAATCTGTGGTGCGGCCAGTTCGGTCATGTGGACCCTCGGAAAACGGCGAACGTAGACCCCCAACAGGGGTCACGTCAAGAGAAACGGCCGCCAGACCCTTGACGGGCCAGCCAGACGACCGTACCTAAGAAGGACGCAGACCGATTCGCAACCCCTGGATCTGCTGCGTGGAAAGGACCGGCGATGGGCCGTCGCCACGTCAAGGAATTCCGTCCCGATGAAGCGCTCGGCCTGATCAGCGCCGACCGCGATGGCAAGGTCGTACCCTGCCCGAGCTGCGGCGCCGCGACCATGGGGCGGCGCCCAAACCGCCCCGAGGATGGCCACCTCGTGGCCGGCCCGGTGACGCTCACCTGCGCGGCGTGCAGTCGGGTGGTGACGTATATCGACCGGGGTACCGCGACGCCCACAGCGCGGTAGGGGGTGCCACTACCGCGGCACCGAGAAGAGTCGATGCCAGCGCACCTCGGTAAAGAAGGCCATCCTGCGAAAACTCTCCGCGTCGTAGCTGAAATAGACGAGCAGGGGCGTGCCACGCACATTCCGGCGCGGCAGGAATCCCCAGTAGCGGCCGTCGTAGGAGTCGTCACGATTGTCACCCATCACGAACAACGAGTCGGGCGGGACAACCACCGGTCCCCATTCGTGCAGGTCGGGCATGTAGCGCGCCGGCACCCGCCCCGCGAAATGCTTGACCTGCCACTCGCGCATCCGCATCCGCGCGATGACGTCCATGCCATTGAGCGGATCACTGTTGACGGCATATGGTTCCGTCAGCGGAACGCCGTTGCGATACACCACGCCATGACGCATCGCGATGGTGTCGCCAGGCACGCCGATCAGCCGCTTGACGATCTTCATGTCCTCTTCCACGGAGTCGAACACGAGGATGTCGCCGTGCCTCGGCTCGCGTACCATCGGCAGGCGTTTGTGAATGAGGGGAACTTCGGCACCGTAGAGAAACTTGTTGACGAAGAGAAAATCGCCGACCAATAACGTGTTCTTCATGCTGCCGGACGGGATCGTGAAGGCTTCGATCACGAAGACGCGCAGGAACATCCAGACGACGAATGCGAGCGCGATGGACTTGAACCAGTCGAGGAACCACCGCCCGATCGACGCCCCGCGCCTGGATGACTTCAACTAGTCCTTCCAGTCCGCGATGAACAGGTTGATCTCGCCGGGAACCTTGCTGTGCCGACTCGACGCCCACACCAGCTTGCGACCGTCGGGTGAGAACATCGGGAAACCGTCGAACTCGGTGGACGTGGTGATCTTCGCCAATCCGGTGCCGTCGGCGTTGACCCGGTAGAGGTCGAAATTGCCGCCGTGCGGATCCTGATAGTTCGACGCGAAGATGATCCGTTTGCCATCGCGAAAGAAGGATGGCGCCCAGTTCGCGCCGCCGAGGTGGGTCACCTCATGGGCACCAGACCCGTCGGCGTTGGCCACCCAGAGCTCGAGCGCTGCGGGCCGGACGAGGTGCAGCGCCAGGAGTCGCTTGTACTCGGACGTATCGCTGGCGGTGCGCGGGTACGCCGCGCGCCAAGCAATCCGCGTGCCGTCCGGCGAAAATACGCCGCCGCCATCGTAGCCGAGGCGGTTGGTGATCCGCTTTACGTCGGTGCCATCGCTGTTCATGGTGTACACGTCGATGTCCCCGTCACGGGTCGACGTGAAGATCAGCCGCTTGCCGTCCGCGGAGGCCGTCGTCTCGGCGTTGTACCTACCGTTATTCGTCAGCTGACGGAGATCGGACCCATCGGGTTTCGCGGAATAGATTTCAAAGTGACCGACCGGCCAGACGTAGCCGAGCGATGCGTCGGGCACCGGCGGACACGCGGTGTCATGGGCAAACGTCGAGCTGTAGACGACCCGCTTGTCCTGCTCGATGAAATAGCCACAGGTGGTCCGGCCAAGCCCGTTGGAGACGCGATGCACGTCGGAGCCGTCGATGTGCATAACGAACTCCTGGTCACATCCCTTGGTCTTGGCGACGCTGTCCTTGTGCTGGAAGATCAGCCGCTTGCCATCCGCCGAAAAGTATGACTCCGCGTTGTTGCCGCCGAAGGTGATCTGGCGGATGTGGCGGAGGTGTGTCTCGCCGGGTTCCGCGGGCCAGTAGACGCCAGGATCCGGTCGGCGCGCTGCGCCCGCAAGAAGGGCTGCACCAGTGCAAACGAAAATCGCCGTACGAATGGGGGCCTCGCGGAAAGAGTGGGACGGGGAATCTGGGTGACCGTGGCGAGGGGGAGCATCCGTAAGTATTCGGAGCATCGCGGAACTGGAGACCTCGCTACACTCGCCAGCTTGGCCGCCCGACTGCGATCCCGGGTTCGGCCCGGGCGGACAAGACGTTGCTAGCGCAGCGCCGCCAGGATCTGGGCCGCGTGTCCCTTTGGCTGGACCTTCTCGAACACCTGCCGGATCGTTCCGTCGGGAGCAATGACGAACGTGCTCCGCAGGATGCCGAAGTACTTTCGGCCGTACATCGACTTCTCGCCCCACGCGCCATAGGCCTCGGCGACCCGGTGATCGGTGTCGGCGAGGAGCGGGAACGGCAGCGAGTACTTGCGCTTGAACTTCCCGTGTGACGCGACGCCATCGGGCGAAACGCCGAGGACGACGGCTCCGGTCGCCTGGACATCGGTCCAGGCATCCCGGATTTCGCAGGCTTCGGTGGTACAGCCCGAGGTGTCGTCCTTGGGATAGAAGTAGACCACCACGGTCCTGCCCCGCAGGCTCGCAAGCGATACCACGGACCCGTCGTCCGCGGGGAGCGTGAACGCTGGCGCGGGATCACCGGGCGTAAGCATCACAAGCCTCCCGGCTCACGGCACCCTGACCGTAGTCAAGGCTGGCATCGCGAGCAGACGTCGCACCGGGGACGTGCCGCCCGGTACCAACCCGCGGTCGAAGAAGTTCCAGGCGGTGTAGCCATCCTCGGACGCCGGCTCGAGCAGGAACGACGCGAGCATACCCATCCGCTGGTTGGTGGGGACAATGAAGCTTCCCGCGGGAAGCGTGTCCGCGGACGGCGGTGCCCATTCGCCGGCGACGAGCACACCACAGTGTCCTTCGAAGTATCCCGCGTGAATCAACGTATCGACCGCGAAATGGCCACTGTTGCCGGCCCATGCTGCGGTCGTTTTGCGGACTTCGATTCCCTGGCGGCGCATCAACTCGACCACCTTCGACCACTCGGAGCCGAACACATAGGCGGCGGGAATCGCTTCCTTGCGCACCGGGGCGAAACGATCGTGCACTTCCATATACGTCGCACGCACTTGGCCGGTCGCTTCCGGCACCTCGCGCGTGGTGCCGCCACCGGCCCCGGCTCCGCCGCGCCCGCGGCCGTTGCGGCCCGCGCCCGGAGCCGGAGCCGGAGCCGGAGCCGGACAGATGCCAACCGTGTCCCTGTGCTGTGGTGTGCGCGGCGTGTTCGCGCGTGTCGCCGAGTCCGAACGCGGCATCGTGATCGTCCGGGTGACTGCCACGAGGATCGTATCCATTCGCGCCGGCGAACTGCCGAGCACGTTGCCGCGCACCACCACCGAGTCGGGACGGAGGTTCGCCGTGAGCGCCTCGTGCCGACGCATTTCGGCCTTGTTCTCGTTCAGGTAACGGACGACCTCGAGGACGAACGCGTACGTCGCATCGATACGGCGCGGCAACGGATCGTGGCTCATCGCCTCGCTCAGGATCGAGAGCCGGGTCATCCCGGCGAGGTTGGTCCCGTAGCGCGGCAACCCTTCGTAGCTGTCCCAGCCGGTCGGTGCGGTGGAACTGCCGCGGAAGTTCCCATACAGGTACGTCTCGAAGTGCTCGCGTTCACGCACGCGCTTGCGCACCTGCTCGAGCACGGTGTCCTGCACCCAGCTGTTCGTCGGCGTGCGATTGGAGTTCAGCCCGGGTGACCACGTCAGCGCATAGCCGTGGTAACTGCCGTCGGTGGTATGGAGGTCCATGAACACGTCGGGATCCCACTTCGCCACCAACGCAAGCGACGCACGCGTCTCGGGCGCTTCCTGCTTGACGTAGTCGCGGTTGAGGTCGTATCCCTGGCCGTTGGCGCGCAACCCGATCATCGCCGGTCCGGCCTGTTCACCGCGGTTGATGTCTTGCGGCCCGAATGCGTCGTTGCCATCGGCGTTGTAGATCGGCACGAAGAGGATGATCACGCTGTCGAGCAGCGGCTTGAGCTTGCCGACGGTCAGGTCGCGCATCAACATTTGCACGGCCTCCTTCCCCTCCACTTCACCAGCGTGAATGTTGCCTTGGATGTAGAGGATCGGCTTGGCCGACGCGTGCGCCTGCGCCGGCGTGGTCACCTGCGGGCGCGAGAGAATCACGTACGGCAACCGCCTGCCCTGCGGCGATTCGCCCAGCGTGCCGACGAGCATCCCGGCACCGTGGCGCTGCAGCGAGTCGATGAAGGCGAGCACCTCGGCGTGACTTGACGTGCGTTCGCCTTGGGTCCGTTCGGGCACCGTGAGCTGCGCGGGCAGCGTGGCGACGACGAGCGGCAGGGCGATGGTCACGAGCCCGAGGAAACGGCCGATACGCGACATCAGTGCTCCGAGCGAGTGTTGGGAATGACGAGTCGGCGCGACAAGTCGAACGCAGTGCCTTCGTCCCACGTGAAAGTAACCTCCGGAATCACCGCTGCGGTGGGCGGACGTTGCAGCACAATCGCCCGCCCCTCGCGGTTCCCGGGAAGTGTCAGCGCGCGGGCAAACCCCGCGAGGTCGTGGAGGTGCAGCACCAGCAGGTCGCGGAGCACTGGCGCGCGATGGGTGCGCGCGACGCCTCGCACGAGGCGAAGTCCCAGGACGTGGGGGTCGTTCGGGTCGGCATCGGCGATGCCGAGTCGCTTTTCCGATTGGGTGAAGCGCAGGAAGCCAGCGGACTCCCCTGCCGGCCGGAGCACCTCCTCCGTGGCCCACTCGGCGAAGCCCTCGGCCAGCCAGGGATCTTCCTCACGCAGTTGCAACTGCCACGACGACTGGACCAGCGCAACGGGGTGCGAACCAGACAGGCGACGCTCCGCCGCGATCAGATGATTCCATTCATGGAGGAACGCCGCCACGGCGGCGAGCGGCATGATCCCCGGTTCGATCCGGATCGCGTCGCGTTCGCCAAAGAACGCGGCCGGATGGACGATGGCTTGCGACGCCGGCGACGCCACCGTCACCGAGCGACCGCCGAGCACCAGGGTGAGCGGTGGCGACTCACCCCACCGTAACGGACGCCAGACCGCGAAGGCGTCTTGCGCCCCTCCGTGCGGCAACCATTCCGCCGCGATCGCATTCGCCGGCTTCATCAGGAAGGGCGCGATGTGTTGGATCGATAGCAGCGGCATCGCGGCAACGTCGCCGAACCGCTCGTCGCGGATCTCCGGAAGGGGGAGCGAGTCCACGCCCCAGAATGCCGCCATCAGCTGCGCCGGCGAACGCGGTCCGTCAGGCGTGTCAAGCCAGGGGTGCGTGAGCAACCACGACACGGCCCGTCGCCACCATGTCGTCGCGTCGTTGAAGCCGGCGAGCAATGCGCGCACGGCGTTGGCCGATGCCTCGTCATGCCGGGCGAGCGTGTCGAGTCGGGCGTAGACAGCCACGCTGTCCATCGCGACGTTCGACCAGAGCCGCCATGCGCTCTGGCGGATCACCGCAGAGTCCGTGGCCGCAGCATCGAGTTCGTGGAGCCCGGCCAAACCGTCTGCGGCGCGCGCGAGCTGGAAACCGTAGAGATAGTGCGGTGCTTCCCAGAGCACCGCGTCGTGGATGTCGAGCGTCCACCGGTTGCCGCGGGCGAAGATCGCGCGAAAGTTCGGATCGGCCGCCGGGCCCTGCTTGATGTGCGCCAGCACCGCGACGGCGGCGGCGCGACCGCTGTCGTCGAGCCCGAGCGATAGCAGGCTTGCCCGCGCCGCACGATTGGCGGCCGTCATCGGCGGCACCACCGCAATGTTCGCAAGCTGGCGATACTCGCGCTCCAGCGTGCCGGAGTCGGGCCCGGCAGCAAGCCACGCAACCAGCATGCGTTCCGATGTGGCGGAACTCCCCATGGCGAGCTGTCGCACCACGACGCGCGGCGGCACCGGCCACCGGGTGCTCGCCGGGCTCAACGGGACGGCACTCCAGGTCGAGACGCCGCCCGTCGAATCGCGCAGCGTCCCTGACAGTCGGGTAGCGGTGACGATCCCCTCGAAGCGCCGGTGACTTCGGGAGAGCGAAAACGAGATCCGGCCACCACCGAACCGCAGGTCTTGCAACTGCTGAAACGCGCTGTCGGCGTGCTGCAGGAGAACGCGACCCGAGGATCCCTCGAGGCGAAGATCGCCGACTTCGACCATGTCGGGGCCAGCGATCGTCAATTCCCAGCGCGCGCCCATCGCCTGACCGTCGGCGGGCGGTGTCACGGCCAACAGTGCCACGGTCACTATCTTGAAGACATGGCACAGAAGCTTTCGCCGCGGCAATTGGCGCAACAGGCGTGGCTCAATACGCTGCCGCCCAAGTTCGAGCGGATAAAGAAGGTCATCGAGCTGCTTTCGACGCATCATGCGGACGAGTCGCAGGTGCGCAGCCTGCAACGGCTGGTCGACGAACTCAAGGCGCAGGCGTCGCAAGTCAGCATCACGCCGCTCGCCGAAAACTTCGGATACATGGGGACGATGCTGCGACGCGCGGGGGGGCACCAGACCAAGGTCCGCGGTCTGCACGAACTGCTGGCCGGAGCCAGGATCAACTTCGAGGGTGCCTGCCGTGAAGCGTCCACTCCAGCGACGCCGGACGTAGCAGAGGAAGACGTCAGTCCTTGAGGACCTTGTCGAGGATCGGTGCGGCGGCGAAGGCGAACATCGCCATGATGACGGCCGTGAGCATCAGCGTCACGTAGGTCAGCGCGCCGATCAGCACCGAAGCGCCGATGACGGCCATGATCATTCCGAAGTAGTAGAGCATGCTGCCTCCTCGACGCGGACGGGGCGTAAGATATCACCCCACCTTCACCGCCGTCCATCGCCGGTCCCACAGGTTGGTCGCGGCCCCGCGAGACGCGCCCGAGTGACAGGCCCGGTGGTGTCACGACGTTGGAAGCTACCGTCCCCCCTACCCCGCGCGCACCGGCAGCAGCACGTTTCGCATGATGCAGAACGCGCTACCCGCGGCCACCGCGCCCGAGCTCGCTGATGCCGCCTTCCAGGCAGTGATCACCGCAGGCCTCGCCGTGTTCGCGCTGGTGCTGTTTCGCCGGCTGCCGCAGCGATGGGTCGCGTGGTGGGCCGCGGCGTGGGGCCTCTACGTGCTCCGGCTCGGCGCGATCATCCTGTTCCTGCTCACCAACGACCTCGTCTGGCTCTTCTGGCACCAGGTCGCCACGGGCTGGGTCGCCCTCACAATCCTGTGGGCCGCGCTGGTGTTCTCCCGCGGGGCAACGTGGCGACCGTGGTACGCCGTGCTGGCGCTCTTCCCGCTACTCTGGGCGTGGGTCGCCATCCATGCCCTCGACCGGTTCGTGCTCGTGGCGCTGCCAATGGTGGCGCTTATCGCCAGTACGACGCTCTGGACCGGCTGGGTTTTCTGGCGCTACGCGCAACGCACCGGGTCACCCGGGGCCCGATTCGTCGCGATCGCGTTCGCGCTCTGGGGCCTCCACCATCTCGACTATACCATGCTGCGAGCCCGCGGCGCGTGGCAGCCCTGGGGATATTTTCTTGACATCATCTTCGAACTCGCCGTGGGCATTGGCTTTGGCGTGATGGTGCTCTCCGAACTGGCCGAGCGCCTCGCCGCGCGCACCGCCGAGCTCGGACACCTGTCGGCCTCGATGGTGCGCCAGCACGAAGCGGAACGCCGCCGGCTCTCACGCGACCTGCACGACGAAACGGCGCAGACGCTCTCCGCGGTCAAGCTCGAAATCGGGATGCTGCGCGAAGGCGCCGATCCGAGTGCGGTGGGCCGACTCGACCATGTGCTCCATCTGGTTGACAACGGGATCCGCGGCATTCGGCGCGTGATGAACGACCTGCGGCCAGCGCTGCTCGACGACCTCGGGTTGATTCCAGCGATCCGGTCGCTGGCGAGCGATGTCCGCGACCGCGGCGGGCTCTCGGTCGGGGTCGAACTACCCGACTCGGCTCCGAGACTCGCGCCGGAGGCCGAACTGGCACTCTTCCGGGCGGCACAGGAGGCGCTGGCCAACGTCGTGCGTCATGCCGGGGCCGCCCGGGTCGTGATCCGGCTGCACGTGGCCGCGCAGTCACTCAGGTTAACTGTCGCTGATGATGGTCGCGGCTTCCCACCAGGTCCTGGTGCGTCCGTCGACCCGATGACGCGTCTCGGTCTCGCCGGCATGCGGGAACGGATCACCGCATTGGGAGGGACCACGTCGGTCGCGCCCGCAACACCGACCGGAGTCGTCGTGACCGTAGAACTACCAACCAAGGATGGCAGCAATGGGTGACAACATCATTCGCGTCGCAGTCGTCGACGATCACGCGGTCGTGCGCGAGGGTATTCGCCGCGTGCTTGAGGGAGAACCAGGGGTGACCATCGTGGCCGAGGGGAAGAATGGCGACGAAGCGATCGCCCTGGTCGAACGCGAACGCCCCGACGTGTTGGTGATCGACGTGGCGATGCCGGGGCGCACGGGCATTCAGGTCACCGCTGAGCTGCGGCGCCTCAACGTTCCCGTGAAAGTGTTGATCCTGTCGATGTACGACCAGCCGGAATATGTGCTCGCAAGTGTGAAGTCGGGTGCGCGCGGCTACCTGCTGAAGGATTCGCCACCCGCCGAACTGCGGCGCGCCGTCCGCACGGTATCCCGCGGCGAGACGTACTTCCCGCCGGCGATCGCCGCACTCCTGGCCGCCGCGCAGAACGCGCCGGCGCCGACGTCGCGACTGGACGTGCTGACGCCGCGCGAACGGGGCGTGCTGCTCGGCATCGCGCGTGGCGAGACCAACAAGGAGATGGCTGCCAGGCTGGGGATTTCGCACCGCACCGTGGAGACGCATCGCGAGGCGCTCATGGACAAGCTCGCGATACGCACGGTGGCAGGACTGACGAAGCTGGTGTTGGAAGAGGGTCGATTGACGGAATAGCTATTTCTTGTGATAGACAATCTCCCCGCCCACAATCGTCATCACATTCTTCGTCTTCGGAATCTGCGTTTCCGGAATCTTCATGATGTCCTGGTCGAGCACCGTGAAGTCGGCCGCCTTGCCCACCACGATCGAACCGTGCCGGTCTTCCTCGAATGCGGCGAACGCCGGAAACCAGGTGAACATCTTCAGCGCCTGTTCCCGGGTGACCTTCTCTTCCGGGTGCCATTCCGTGGCGGGGCCGGATCGGCCGTCGAGGCTCTTGCGCGCCACTGCGGCGTAGAACTCGATCATCGGCTCGCCGCGCTCGACCGGCGCGTCGGTGCCGCCGGCCACCGGGACACCGAGCTTGAAGAATGACTGCCATGCGTAGGCACCCGTGAGTCGGGCGGTGCCGAGGCGGCTGGCCGCGAAGAAGAGGTCGCCGATCGCGTGTGACGGCTGCATCGAGGCGATGATGCCGAGCTGCTTGAAGCGCGGGATGTCTGCGGGATTCACGATCTGCGAGTGCTCGATCCGCCAGCGCGGCCGCTTCACCTTGCGCTCGGCCGGTGGCACGGCCTTCATCGCCGCGGCGTACAGGTCGAGCGTGATCCGGTTGGCCCGGTCGCCGATCGCGTGGGTCTCGACCTGAATTCCCGCCCGCAATGCCCGAATCAGCATTTCCTTCATCGCCGTGGTATCGGTGGTGATCAGGCCCCGCGTGCGCGGATCATCACGGTACGGATCGAGGAGTGCCGCGCCGCGCGAGCCGAGCGCACCGTCCATGACAAACTTGATGGTACGGACCTGAAACCGGTCGTTGAACTCCGCCGCTCCAGGACCCTGGGCAATCAACAGATCCGCCTGGGCACCGGGTCCGTCGATGGCCTTGTACAGCCGAAGGCGGAGCTGCCCGCTGCGGAACAATCTCCGCATCCGCTCGACCTCATCCCACGTCCCGTGCGCGTCCTGCACCTGGGTCCAGCCGAGGCTCAATTCGCGCTGCGCGGCCAGCATCAACGCGCTATCGAGTTGCGCCTCGGTCGGGCGTGGTACCAGGCGATCGACCAGGCCCTGCGCGTGGTCGATCAACATCCCGGTCGGCTGACCATCGCGATCGAGGTTGATGTTGCCGCCGGCGGGATTGGGCGTCGTGCCGACGATGTCGGCGAGCCGCAGCGCGGCGCTGTTGGCCACGGAGGCATGACCATCGGCGCGGGTGAGCCACACCGGGTTGTTGGGCGCGATCTTGTCGAGATCCTCGCGGGTGGGGAACGCCTGCGGGACCCAGAACGTCTCGATCCAGCCGCGCCCGGTCACCCACTCACCCGGCTTCTTCTGGCGCACGGCGGCGGCGACCCGTACCAGAAACTCGTCCTTGCTCCGCGTCCCCTCGAGATTCAGCAGCATCGCGATCTCGCGGGCGCCGATGCCGGGGATGTGCGCGTGGGCATCCGCGAAGCCGGGAAACACGAACCGACCTGCCAGATCGAGCGTCCTCGTCGCCGGCCCGATGTACTTGGTCACGCCGGCGTCCGCACCGACGTAGATGATTTTCCCGTCCTTGACCGCCACTGCCCGCGCGGTCGGGTGCGCGGCGTCGACGGTGTACACTGTCGCGTGACGAAGAACCAGGTCGGCGGACTGCGCCGAGACGGGAGCGGCGAGAGAGATGAGGGAGATGAGCGAGACGAGAGACGAGAGACGAGAGACGAGAACCGCAACAGCATTGCGTGTACGCATGATCGGCAGCCCTGGTAAAATGTCATCGTTGCAATTACACATTTGTTCGTCTCTCGTCTCTCGTCTCTCGTCTCTCGCTCATCTCCCTCATCTCTCTCGCCGCTCCCGTCTCGGCG
>JANYLJ010000038.1 GCA_025357945.1 Gemmatimonadota bacterium | reverse complement strand
ATCCCAACGCCGGACGTCGCGTTCCCCTGAGGATCGGCGTCCACCAGCAGCGTCTTCCGCTCCGCGATGGCGAGGGATGCCGCGAGGTTGATGGCGGTCGTGGTCTTGCCGACGCCGCCCTTCTGGTTTGCGATTGCGATGGTGCGAGCCATGGAGTGCCGAATTCGGAGGTGGGTGTGCCCGCAAAACATATTGGCGGCTCGGAGCTGCTGCAATGCCAACCGAGAGTTTCACGTGAAACTGTGCCGGGCGACGCCAGTCATCGGCAACGGCCATAGGATATCGCTATGTATTGACGCAACACAAACGTGTGAAAAGAGTTACAGTGTTATACTGATCGGGGTGACGCTGGATGTCGTGGTACAGCGGTGGCCGTGGTGGCTGGGTCGTTCAAGCACGCATCGAGCGGGTTCGTGGCGGTTGGGATCTGCATGGCGCGCTAGCCGCTGGGCGTGTGGAACGACCCGGCTACCCCGGCCGCCACCGATTTCACATCGAAAGGATCTGGCAGGTGTGGCGGAGTGGGAAGTCCCCTGGCAACACGCCGCAAACAAAAGCGGCGACCACTCCTGAGGAGTGACCGCCGCTTCACAACTACGGCCGTGAGTCTACTTGGCGCGGATCCAGCGAATGGCTTCCATCAGCGACGGCTTCTTGCCATACATCAGCACGCCGGTGCGGTAGATCCGTCCGGCGACCCAGGTCACCGCGAGGAGCGCGACTACACTGAGCACCAACGACACGGCGAGCTCGGTGTATGGCACGGCAGTCAACGACCACCGCGCTGGCATGACGAATGGCGAGACGAACGGAATCATCGACGCCGTGACGGCGAGGCTGCCCGTCGGATCCTTCATCACCGCGAACAGCGTGAAGAAGCCGACGATGATCGCCATCTGCACGAATATGGCGACCTGCTGCGCTTCCTGCACGGTGTTGAACATCGAACCGATCGCCGCGTAGAGCGCGCCATACAGCAGGAACCCAAGCACAAAGTACGTCAGGAACACCACGAGCAGGTCCGGTGCCATTGACGGAATCGGAAACTGCTGCATCGCGTCAGCGCTCACGCCGAACGCGTGGGCAATACGGGCGTGCTGACTGGTCACGACCCAGATCGCGCCACCCCAGATCGAGAGCTGCAGCAGGCCGGTTGCGCCGACACCGAGCACCTTGCCGAGCAACATCTGAAAGGGCCGCAACGAGGACATCAGCACCTCCATGACGCGCGAGGTCTTCTCTTCGATCACGGATGTCAGCGTCTGCTGACCGTAGATGATCATCGTGAGATACAGGATGAAGCCCATGATATAGGCGACGATGAACGATGCAAAGCCGCTCTCGCCGGTCGCCTTGCCGTCGCTGACTTTCACGGTTTGCATATCGGCCGGCGTCATCGCACCCACCATCACCGCCGGATTCACCCCGGCGCGTTCCAGTCGCGTCGTCGTCAGGACCCGGCTGACCGCGCCCTCGAGCTGTCCCATCGCTTCGAACGCACTGGTGTTGCTGCCCAGGTACTGGAGCTTTCCGGTGACGAGCGTGGTATCCGACAGCACCAGCACACCGTCAAGCGCCTGCGGATCGCGTTCCCTGCTGATCCCCGTGTGCGCGACCAGTGAATCGCGGACATGTGCGATGCCGGCGGCGTTCGCGCTCACGCGGTGGAGTTCATACCGAGGCACGGCGTTGGTGTCACGCGACAGCTTCTGCTGCGCGAGCGATGCTTCGACACGCGCGCCCAGACTGTCGTGGGTGGCGTCGACGATCGCGACCCGCAGGGTGCGGTTGCCGCCGCGGGACAGCAACGCCGGGGCCACGGCGAAAACCACCATCATGACGGGAAGCAACAGGGTCATTATGATGAACGCCTTGGTCCGCACCCGCGCGTTGAGTTCGCGCAGCAACACGACGAGGATTTTTCTCATGCTGCCGCTCCGTCTGCCGGAACTTCTGCCGCGTTGCCGACCTTCGCGATGAAAATCGATTGCAGTGAGGGTTCGACGACTTCGAATCGATTCAAGCCGACCTCGGCGGCGACGAGTGCCGCCAACAATCGCTGCGGATCGATGCCCGCGGCCATCAACACTTCGGCGCTCGCACCGTAGTCGTCGACCTTCGCCACCAGCTGGCGGTCGCGAAGAATCCGCTCCGCCGTCTCCTTGCCACGCGAAAAGTTGAGCGCGATGTGCCGCTCGCCGAAGCCCGCTTTCACCTCGCTCACCGTGCCATCGACCACCTTCTCCCCGCGCGCGATGATCACGATGCGATCGCACATTCGCTCGGCCTGTTCCATGATGTGGGTGGAGAAGAGCACCGTTCGCCCGCTCCGGGCGATTTCGACCACGACATCCTTCATGACCTGAAGGTTGACCGGGTCGAGCCCGGCAAACGGCTCGTCCAGGAGCACCAATTCAGGGTCGTGGATGAGCGCGCCGGCGAACTGGATCTTCTGCTGCATCCCCTTGGAGAGGTCTTCGACCCGCTTGAGTCGCCAGTCGGTCAGGCCGAGACGCTGTAACCACTTGTCCGCCTTGGTCTTAGCGTCTGAGGCACGCATCCCCTTCACTTCACCGAGAAAGACCAGGTGGTCGAGGATTTTCATCTTCTTGTAGAGGCCACGCTCCTCGGGGAGAAATCCAACCCGAGCCGACAGGTCTCGGGAAGACGACGCGCGGCCGAACAGCGTGATCGTCCCGTCATCGGGCTCGATGATGTCCATGATCATCCGGATTGTGGTCGACTTGCCGGCACCGTTAGGGCCGAGCAGGCCGAAGATGCCGCCGCCGGGAACATCGAACGAGAGATCCTTGACGGCGGTATACCCGCCGAAACGCTTGGTGACGTGGTTGATGCTTACGACGGGAGCGCTCATGGTGCGTCGCTGAACAGCCGGATCGCCCCGGCCTCTTCGTTGGGAATGATGATCATCTTCTCGCTCGCCGCCACCCCGAACTTTTCCTGATTCGCGAGCCAGGCCGCAACGGCGAGCGGGCTGCTCACGGGGTCATGAATCGCGACGTCCTTCATCGTGACGCCACGCGCGCCCCGCTCGTGCCAGCGACCGAGGTAGGTTCGGCCGCTGACGCCATTGATGACCACGGTCACGCCGTGCAGCTCGTCGTGGCCCGGATGAAAGACGTGTCCGCTCACGCGCAGTGGGCGTCGAACGCCTGGGTGAGCGCGATGGCGACCTGATCGGGGTGGCGACCCTCGATCTGGTGTCGATGGATGAACGCCACCACCTTGCCGTCCTTGAGCAGTGCGACCGACGGCGAGGACGGCTGATATTCGCCGAAATACGAACGCGCCCGGGCCGTCGCGTCGAGGTCCTGGCCGGCGAACACGGAGTACAGCCTGGCCGGTTTCACGCCGTGCGCCAGGGCCTTGGCGAGCGCCGGGCGCGCCATGCCAGCGGCACAGCCGCACACGGAGTTCACGAATACCAGCGCGGTGCCACTCGATGCGCTGAGTGCCACATCGACATCGGACACCGATCGCAGTTCTTCGACGCCGAGACGGGTGACTTCTTCGCGCATCGGCTTGACCATCATTTCGGGGTAAGGCATGTGTCCTGGACTCCGGTGAATGTTGGGATCATTGTTTAGCCATGAGCCATGAGCCCGTGACGGTAGGGTCGGCGATGAGCGTCGAGTTTCTGGCCGAGCGTACCGTCACGGGCTCATGGCTCATGGCTCAAGGCCGTTCTCATCGCATGCCACGCCAGCGTCGCGCACTTCACTCGCATCGGGAATTCCGCGACACCGCCGAACACCACCAGCTTGCCGAGCTGCCCAGGTTCCACTTTCCCGCCGGTCATCAAGGCGTGAAATCTGTCGAACAGTTCCCGCGCCTCTGCCGTGGTCTTCCCTTGCAGTGCGCTGGTCATCATCGACGCCGATGCCCGGGAAATGGCGCAACCACTGCCCTGGAAGCCGATATCGGTGATGCGACCGTCGCCGTCGAGCTGCAGTTCGACGGCGACCTCATCACCGCACATCGGATTGCGCCCCTCGGCGCGGTGCGACGGCGCGTCCAGCCGGCGACAGTTCCGTGGGCTGCGATCCTGCTCGATGATGGCGCTCTGGTACAGCTCCTCGATCGTCGTCCTCACCCGAACAGCCTCCGCACCTTGACCAGCGCCCGCGCCAGCGCTGCGACCTCGTCGTGCGTGTTGTACAACGCGAACGAGGCGCGGACCGTCGCCGGCAGGCCCAGCCGGCGGTGGAGCGGTTGGGTGCAGTGATGGCCGGCGCGGACGCAGACGCCCTCGCCGTCAAGCAACGACGCCACATCGTGCGGGTGCGCACCGTCGAGCGTGAACGCCAGTACCGCGGCCTTGCGCGGCGCCGTACCGACGAGCCGCAAGCCCGGAATCGCCGCCAAACGTCCGGTCGCGTCGTCACGCAACGCGTCTTCGTGCGCCTGGATCGCGACCCGATCCTGCGCCGCCAACCAGGTCAGTGCAGCGGCGAGCCCCACGGCGCCAGCAATGTGCGGCGTGCCTGCTTCGAACTTCCGCGGCGCTGCGGCGTATGTGGTGCCCGCGAACGTCACCTCGTCGATCATGTCGCCGCCGCCCTGATACGGCGGCATCACATCAAGGTGTTCGCGCTTCGCCCAGAGTACCCCGATTCCCGTTGGTCCGAACACCTTGTGCCCGGAGAAGCAGTAAAAATCGCACCCGATTGCAGCGACATCAATCACGAGATGCGGCGCGGCCTGGGCGCCATCAACCAGCACGGGGACCCCGTGGGCATGGGCCATCGCGCAAAGTTCTTCAACCGGATTGATCGTCCCGAGGGCGTTCGAGATGTGGCTGATGGCAAGCAGCACCGGACGATCCCGGAGCATCCGTTCGGCCGCCACCAGGTCAAGCTCGCCGGTGTCGGTGACCGGAATCGCCACGGTCGCCGCGCCGGCGAGTTGCCAGGGGACGATGTTGGCGTGGTGTTCCATCTCGGTGACCAGCACGGTGCCGCCCGGTAACAGACGGGGCCGCAGGAAGCTGTGCGCCACCAGGTTGATCGCCTCGGTCGTGCCGCGGACGAAAACAACTTCGTCCACCGCCCCGCCGACGGATGTAGCGACACAGGCGCGCGCGGATTCCCACGCCAGCGTCGCGCGTTCGCTCAGCTGATAGACACCGCGGTGAATGTTGGCGTTGTCGTGCCGGTAGAAGTCGCCAACCGCATCAATGACAACCCGTGGCTTCTGTGCCGTCGCGGCGCTGTCGAGATAGACCAGCGGCTTTCCGCGCGACGTGGTGGCGAGGATCGGGAATTCCGCCCGCAACGCGGTCACGTCGAATGCCGTCCGGCCAGGCGCCCCCGCGGTCAGCGCGCTCATCGCGTCAACCGATCATCGCGTCCATCTCAGCGTGAACCAGCGCCTCCAGCGCTTCGCGCACCTGAGACTGCATGACTTCGGCCAACACTTCGGCAACAAATGCGTGGATCAACATCATCTCTGCGGCGCGCCCGGCGATGCCGCGGGTACGCAGGTAGTACCGTTGCTGTTCGTCGAGCCTGCCGACCGTGGCGCCGTGGGTGCACCTGACGTCATCGGCGAAGATTTCGAGCTGCGGCTTGGTATCGATCTTCGCCTGGTCTGACAGCAGCAAGTTCCGGTTGGTCTGCTTGGCGTCGGTCTTCTGCGCCGCAGGCCGCACGATGACCTTGCCATTGAACACGCCGTGCGCACGTTCCGCCAACACTCCCTTGTACACCTCCCACGACTTGCAGTCGGGATGGTCGTGGAAGATGGCGGTGTGATTGTCGATCAACTGCTCGCCGCGGCCGACATAGAGGCCGTAGAGCAGCGTTTCCACGTTGGGGGCATCGAGATGCGCGTGGAGGTTGTGCCGCGACAGCTTGGCGCCGAGGGCGAGCGTGAAGGAGCGGTAGTGAGAATTGCCGGCCTGATGTACCGTGGTGATGCCGACATGTGTGGCCGCCCGGCTCTCGCGCTGAATCCTCACGTGTTCCACCCGGGCGCCGTCCGACATGATGATCTCGCAGGCGGCGTTGGTGAAGTACGGCTCATCGGTGAGCGAGACGAAGTTCTCGATCACGTGGACCTGGGCCATCTGGTCGGCGTGGATGATCGTGCGCGGCGTGATCACGGCGTTTGCGGCCGCCGGCGTCGCGACGTGCAGGATCTCGATCGGCGCTTCGATCACCGCACCCCCGCCGACATACAACGCGGCGCCGTCGGTCCAGACCGCCGCATTGAGCGCGGCGAATGGCGTCGCCTCGATCGTGCCGTTACCGGCCGCGAGCGAATCAGTGAACATCGATCCGGTGTCGCCAATGTCCGACAACGGTACCAGGCGCACACCCGCCAGCCGGGGCATCCGGGAGAGGCTCGGATCCACCCGGCCATCGACCAGGACCACGCGGAACTCCCCGTCGCGAATGAGAAATGGCGCAATGTCGCGTTCGGTCACGCGGGGTGACACTCCCGCCGACCGGAAATCGGTCGTCGCCAGATACCGCACCGGCGTGAACCGCCACTCCTCATCCTTCGACGTCGGGACGCCGACGGCGGTGAAGCGCGCGAACGCCTCCTCGCGGGCTTCACGACGCGTGTCGCCGATGGCGCCCACGGGCTCGCCCGCCTGGGCGCGCATCGCCAGGTCGGCGAAGGGTCCCCGGGCGAGCGTAGCGGTCACGCCGGCTCCAGCACGTTCGTCAACCACTCGTAGCCACGCGCTTCGAGTTCGTGCGCCAGTTCCTTGCCGCCCGACTTCACGATCCTGCCGCCGGCAAGTACGTGCACCCGATCCGGCACGATGTAGTTGAGTAGTCGCTGATAGTGCGTCACCAGCATGGTCGCGCGGTCCGGCCGGCGGAGCGCGTTAACGCCCTTGGCAACGATGCGGAGCGCGTCGATATCAAGGCCCGAGTCGGTTTCGTCGAGTACTGCCAGCCGCGGCTCGAGCACCGCCATCTGGAGAATTTCGTTGCGCTTCTTCTCGCCGCCGGAGAAGCCGAAATTCACGGCCCGCTCCATGATCTCCGGGCCCCACTCGACCACCTTCAACCGCTCCTCGAGCAGGTCCAGGAAGTCCATCGGGTCAAGTTCCTCGAGGCCGCGGGCTTTCCGGATCGCGTTGAACGCGGTGCGCAGGAAGTACGCGTTGGTGACGCCGGGGATCTCGACCGGGTACTGAAACGCGAGGAAAAGCCCGGCGTGCGCCCGCTCTTCCGCCTCCATGTCGAGCAGGTCCGCGCCGCCGAACGTGACGGATCCGGCGGTCACCTGGTACGCCGGGTGCCCGGCGAGTACCTGGGCGAGCGTGCTCTTGCCGGAACCGTTGGGGCCCATGATCGCATGGACTTCGCCAGCATCTATGCTGAGCGAGATGCCACGAAGGATTTCCGTGCCGCCCACGCTGGCGTAGAGATCCCTGATTTCAAGCAGCGCCATTTACCCGACACTCCCTTCGAGGCTTACCCCGAGCAGTTTCTGTGCTTCGACCGCGAACTCCATTGGCAACTCGCGAAAGACTTCCCTGCAGAAGCCGTTCACGATGACACCGATGGCATCCTCGGTCTTCATGCCGCGCTGCTTGCAATAGAAAATCTGGTCTTCGCCGATCTTGGATGTGCTGGCCTCGTGCTCGACGTCGCTGGTCGAGTTCTGCACGTCGATGTACGGGAAGGTGTGCGCACCGCAGCGATTGCCGATGAGCATCGAATCGCATTGCGTGTAGTTGCGCGCCCCGTGTGCCTTCGGGAGTATCTTCACCATGCCGCGGTACGAGTTCTGGCCGCGCCCGGCGCTGATTCCCTTGGACACCACGGTGCTCTTCGTGTTGCGGCCGATGTGGATCATCTTGGTGCCCGTGTCGGCCTGCTGCATGCCATTGACCACGGCCACCGAGTAGAACTCGCCGATCGAATCGTCGCCTTGCAGGATGACGCTCGGATACTTCCACGTGATCGCCGAGCCGGTCTCGACCTGGGTCCACGAAATCTTGGCTCCCCGCATGGCTTTGCCGCGCTTGGTGACGAAATTGTAGATGCCGCCCTTGCCGTTCTCGTCGCCGGCGTACCAGTTCTGCACCGTCGAGTACTTGATCGTGGCGCCATCAAGCGCGATCAGCTCCACCACGGCGGCGTGGAGCTGGTTCTCGTCGCGTTTCGGTGCCGTGCACCCCTCGAGATACGAGACGTGAGCGCCTTCGTCGGCGACGATGAGCGTCCGCTCGAACTGGCCGGTGTTGGCCGCGTTCATCCGGAAGTAGGTCGACAGCTCCATCGGGCAGCGAACGCCCTTGGGGATGTAGACGAACGATCCGTCGGAGAAGACCGCCGCGTTGAGGGCGGCGAAGAAATTGTCGGAAGCCGGCACGACGGAACCGAGATACTGGCGCACCAGCTCCGGATGCTCCTGCACCGCTTCGCCGAAGGAGCAGAAGATCACGCCGGACTTGGCCAGCGTCGCCTTGAATGTCGTGCCGACCGACACCGAGTCGAAGATCGCGTCCACCGCCACGCCAGCGAGCATCTTCTGTTCGCTGAGCGGAATACCGAGCTTGGCGTAGGTCTCGAGCAGTTTTGGATCGACGTCATCCAGCGAACCGAGCGGCTTCTGCGAGCGCGGCGCGGAAAAGTAGGAGATCGCCTGGTAGTCGATCGGGTCGTGATGGATGTTGGCCCAGGTCGGCTCGTGCGTCATCTTGAGCCAGCCCCGGTACGCCTTCAGGCGCCACTCGAGCAACCACTCCGGCTCGTTCTTGCGCGCCGAGATGAAGCGCACCGTGTCCTCGGACAGGCCGACGGGCGCGGTGTCCTGCTCGATATCGGTGACGAACCCGTACTTGTACTCACGATTGACGAGCGTTTCCACCGACGACGTCATGTTCCACCCCCAGGTGCCAGAGCATTGACCGTGATGTGATAGGTGCAGCAACCGCAGCCGGACGCGATGTGCGACTGTCGCTGCACCGTCGCGCCGAAGGCGCGCGCGAGGAATACCACTTCGTCGGCGCACACTTCCGGAAAGCGCTCCGCCACCACGCGATGCGGACAGTTGTGCTCGGTCAGCACGCCGCCGTTCGGCGACGGCTGCCAGGTCGCCATGAATCCTTCGCCGTCGAGTGCGCGGGCGATGTGCTCGCCGCGGGCGTCCTGGTCCAGCTCGGCCGTCTCGGCGCAGATCCGATCACCGAGCACGCCGTAGTGTTCCTGCAGCAGTACGACCGACGCGGTACGCCCCTGCAGTTCGACCACGTGGTCGAGCAGATACGACACGGTATCGGCGTACCGATCAGGGAAGAGTCCGTGCCCCTTCGGGCTGAGACGATAGGCGTGCAGCGGCGCGCCGACGCCATGGTGGGTGCGGTCGTAAGCGACCACACCGTCCGCTTCGAGTTCCTTGAGGTGATGACGAACGGTGTTGACCGCGCAAGCCAGCGTGTCGGCGAGGGCCGCCGCCGTGGCGACGCCGGCACGCTTGAGTTCCAGGAGGACAGCAGCGCGGGTTCCCCGGTGGCCGATTGGGCCGGGAGACGAGAACGCGGGACTCGCGTTAGCGGGCTGCAAAGAGGTGCGCATGGTTGCCAGAAACTAGGCGCCAACCCCCGGGTTGTCAATTCGTCCAACATTCTTGGTGTAAATCCGTAGCTTATTGAATCATCAGGGCTTGGATCATACCTGGACAGCGAGAAACCCCTTTATTCAGCCCACCAGAAGCAGTAGCCTTCAGTTCGGAACGAACCACTCCAGCCGGCCACCCGCCATGGGCCAGCGCCGCTGGACCCTCGCCACCGACGTCTCCCCTTGCGCGGCGCGGGGGCGCGTTTCTACTGTGCGCCGACACCGCGAGCAGTTCGCGGTTCGTGGACCAAGCCTGGAACGTCAGAGGAAGGTGCGATGCCGTACATCATCACTGAAGCCTGCATCGGCGTGAAGGACCGCGCCTGCGTGGATGTGTGCCCCGTCGATTGTATCTACGAAGGCGAAGATCAACTGTTCATCCACCCCGACGAGTGCATCGATTGCGGCGCGTGCGAGCCAGAATGCCCGGTCAGCGCGATCTATACCGAAGAGGATGTTCCGGAGAACCTGCGTCCGTTCATCGCGAAGAACAAAGACATCTTCGATTCAGAGACGCCGCCTGGCAGGCCGAACAAGTGATTGCGGGCCGGTCTGCGCCGTAATAATCCTGCGGCTGCGCTGCCGCCGCAGGATTATTCCGCATGATTACGGAGCAATACGCAGCAAGAGGATCGCCCGTCGGGGTGTGGCGTACAGCCACGCCCCGACGGGCGTCTCATAGGAAGGCTTCGTTGTAATGGCGGTGACAGATGGGGAGGTTCCGTCGGGTCCGCCATCCCTTACGACGTCGGAGCCACCGGATTGTTTCACACCCCACGCCGGTCGCCCGGTCCGCCGCGAGCGCTCCCCCGCCCTGCTACGTTACGACCATCACGAAGCCGGAGAGCCGATGCCATCAACCGATTACATCCGTCATGCCGCCAAGCTGTCGCGGCAGCTGTTCCTCGACGCTTCGATGGGAACGCCATCGACGCCAGATCCCGAGTTCTACAAAACGCTGGCCAAGGCATTGGAAGAGATCGCCGATGGGCTCGAATCCACAGCCAAGCGGCGCGACTAGATGACCGTCCGGCTGGTTGATCGTCCGGAGAGTTTTGGCGCGCTGCTGACCGAAATCGCCGGCGCGCCGCTGGTGGCGCTCGATACCGAAGCAGCGTCGTTTCATCGCTACCACGACCGCATTTACCTGATCCAGCTGTCCACGCCGACGCTGACGGCCGTGATCGACCCGCTCGGCGTCGGGGACCTGGCGCCGATCGGCGCCCTGCTCGCCGATCCGGCGGTCGAGAAGGTGTTTCACGACGCCGACTACGACCTGCGGCTGTTCGACAAGGAATTCGGCTTCCATGCCAAGTGCCTGTTCGACACCCGGATCGCGGCCCAGTTCCTCAACGAGCCCGGCATCGGCCTCGCCGCACTGCTCGAGAAGTACTTCGAGGTTACCGCAGACAAGCGCTTCCAACGCGCCGATTGGTCGGTGCGCCCGCTGTCACCGGCCATGCTGGACTACGCCGCCGGAGACACAATTAACTTGTGTGAGTTGCGATCACTACTACTTCAACAGCTTGAGCAGGCGGGAAGACTTAGCTGGGTCTTGGAGGAATTCGATCGACTGGAGGGAACCCGCTGGACCGCGGCGGCGGCCGACCCCACAGCGGACTTTCTTCGGATCAAGGGTGCCCGGGTGCTCGACCGACGTGGCCTGGCCGTGCTGGGTGAGCTACACCGCTGGCGTTCGGTAACCGCCGCGACGCTGGATCGCGCGGAATTCCGGGTAATGGGCAACGACGTGCTCATCGCGTTGGCTGAGCGGCCCGTGACGACCGCCGAGGAACTGGCCGCAGTACGGGGGGTCGGTCGCGAAATGCTCGAACGGCGCGGGCCGGAAATCGTTGGCGCCATCGCCCACGGCCTGGCGGTTCCCGACGCCGAGCTGCCACGTATTCCACGGGCGGCGCGCCGTGCCGCCGACCCCGGCTACGAGCTGCGGCTCGAAGCGCTGAAGAAAACTCGCAACGCGCTCGCCCAGCAGCTACAGCTGGCACCGGGTGTTCTCTGCCCCAACGGTACCTTGGAAGCGATCGCCCAGGCCGAACCAGAAACCCTCGACGAACTGGGCCAGATTGCCGAGGTTCGGCGCTGGCAACTCGACGTCGTCGGGACAGAGCTGCTCGCGACAGTGCACGCGACCAGTTCGAATATCCCAAAGGAGGCATGACATGGACGGCGAAACAGGGGAGGGACCGGGCCCGGTGTCCGCGGAACTCGCGCGCAAGGCGTTGCGCGCCGTCAAGGATCCGGAACTCGGCCTGAACATCATCGACATCGGCCTGGTGTATGACGTCACGGTAACCGACGATGGCGTTGCGCACGTGAAGATGACGCTGACCTCGCCCGGGTGTCCCTCCGGCGCGGAGATCACGGATGATGTGAAGCGGACGCTCATGGATCTCGATGGGATCACCGACGTTGATCTGGAGATCGTGTGGGAGCCGTACTGGACGCCGGAAAAAATGGATCCGCGGGTGCGGGCGTTCCTGGGACACTGAAGCGGGTTCGCTCATCCCGCCGCGCGACACCCGCCCAGCTCCGTCCGCACCGCATCGGCCACTCGCGCCCGCACGTCCTTGAGCTGGACGAACGATTCCTTCGGGTTGTTCGGTGCGAAGCTGCGATTCGTGAGCAAGACCACAAAGAGATCCTGACCGGGATCGATCCACATTTCCGTACCGGTCCAGCCAGTGTGCCCGTAGGTGGACGCCGTCGCACAGCGACCATACAGCGACATTTTCTTGCCGCCGGGCGGTAGCGGCGTGTCCCAGCCGAGCACCCGGGTACCGCTCGTGGGCGAGCGCGCGAGAAAGTCCGCGACTGTAGCCCGCTTGAGCCAGTCACCCCGATCGGTCGTCGCCTTGAGCCACGCCTGTGCGAAGCGCGCCATGTCGTAGCCGGTCGAGAAGACGCCTGCGTGACCGGATACACCGCCCAACACTACCGCATTCTGATCATTCACCACGCCGCCGACGGGGCGACCGTGATATCGCCCGGTTGGCGCAATTCGCGTCTTGTCGGCGGGCGTCGGACGGTAGTGGGTCGACAGCATGCCGAGTGGGCGGAACACCGCCGATTCGGCGAAGCTTTCGAGCGATTGGCCGCTCACCCGTTCCACCACGAGGCCCGCGAGCATGCCATTCAGGTCGCTGTATTCGGCGCCGGCACCGGGAACGTGTTGCAGTGGAATGGCGAAGAGCTGCTTGCGAGCCTCGGCCGCGGAGTGGGCGGACTGGAAAAGTCTGGCGTAGGGTGGCATGCCGCTGGTGTGGTTGAGGAGCATCCGCACGGTGACGGCGTTCTTCCGGCCGCCGCGGAACTCCGGCAGGTATCGCGACACGGGCGCGTCGAGGTCGAGGCGGTGCTGTTGCACCAGCACGGCGGTCGCGCTGCTGGTTGCCACGATTTTCGTCAGCGACGCGAGATCCCAGCGGGTCGCCGAGGGATCGGGTGCCGCGCTGGCGGCACTCCAGGTGTAGTGACCGTAGCCGTGCGCGTACAGGATCGTGTCCGAGCGACCGACCACGACAACGGCACCGGGATAGATCCCGGTGTCGATCCCCGTGCGAATGGCGGCATCGACGGTGGCGAAGCGTTGCGCGTGGGCCGGGCCGGCGAAGAGCGCGGCGCACCCGATGGCGCCGCGCAGGATGGCGGCGCTACGGCTGTAGGCGGAGCGGTCCGGGGAAGAGCACATAGAGAAGGCGAAGAGTAGCCTGATCGCGAGGCGATGGTGCGGTAACGGGCGAGGTTCGGAACATGATATCGTCGGGGTTGTCGGAGTGCGGCAACCCGAGGGCGTGGCCAAGCTCGTGGGTGGCGACCCGGACACGCCCCGGGGGCGGCAGCACCAGTGAATCGGTGTTGCGACGGAGCGCGAGGGTAACGGTCGCGCGACGGACGATGCCGTCGCGGCCCCAGTCCAGGGTGGTTGATCCCACGAGGCCGCTGTCGGGGAGAAGGTCGACCCAGCGCACGGTGATGTCGGCCGTGTCGCCGGCCGTGGCTTCGCGCAGCCTCGGCGATGCCCCGATGGCGTCCCAGGCGCGCATACCGGCGCGGGCCTCCTCGAGGAGTCCGGGGGTCCAGCGCGCGAGCAGGGTGTCGCGGACCAACGCAACCGACAGGGTGGTTCGCTCAAACCACCGCGTCAGCACGGAGTCGGTGTGAGGGAAGAGGGAGTCGAGGTACACCTGACTCCCCTCCCGGATGATCCGGCGGCGGACGGCGAGGCGGGCGAAGAGGTCGAGTGCCGGCGTGGCGGTGGGCGGCACCAGGGCAGTCGGGGCCATCGCGGGCAGAGTCGGTGGCGGGGCCCGTGGCGGCAGCGGGGTTCGGTCGAGCGTGGCCGCCGGGGCCTGACGCAATGGGACACGGCGGCCGCTGTCCACGAGGACAAGGACGCCCAGACCAAGCAGGAGAACGATCAGAACGGTACGCAGCACTACTCGAAATATCGGCAGGACCGACGCGAAGTTGCGAGCCGACGCTAGCGTGGGCGGGGGGCGGGCTCGTACCATTGTGCCGTGTTCGACTCTTTCGGAAGGGCCATCGTCCGCTGGAGATGGACCGTCATAGCGGCTTGGGCGGCCATCGGCCTTTTCGCGGCGACACACGCCGGCGAGACGGTCGGGCGCCTTGAGTTGCGCGGCGGCGCCGACGAAATGACCGAGGCGCGACTCGCCGATTCGATCCTCACCGCCCGCTTTTCACGGCCGATTTCCGAGTTTTTTGCGGTCACGGTCCAGGCCCCCACGCCAATGGACGTGGGGATCGGCGGGCAGCTGCTCGATTCATTGCTGGCAACGGCCAAGGCCGAGCCCTGGGTTCGCAGCGTCCTCTCGGTCCGCACCACCCACGACTCGAGCTTCCTGGCGCACGACAAGCGGACCACGTTCTTCCTCGTGTCGCTCTCGGTCCCGCACGATTCCGTTGGTCGCGTGGTCCAGCCGTTGCGCGACGCGTTTCAGCGCGTCCTGGGCCACTTTCCCGACGGCGAAGCGTACAGCGTGCTGGTGACAGGGCGGGCACCGCTCGATATCGATATTCGCACGGTCAGTGCGGAGGATGCCCACCGCAACGAGCGCAGGCTGATTCCGATCACGCTCGCCGTGCTGGTCCTCGCCTTTGGGGCGCTGGTGGCCGCGCTCCTTCCGGTCGTCGTCGGCATCCTGGCGATCGCCATTGCGCTGACGATCGTGGGGGTCATCGCGCAGTACACGCCGATGTCGGTCTTCGTGCTCAACATGATCACCATGATCGGCCTCGGCGTGGGGATCGACTATTCGTTGCTGGTGGTGACGCGTTTCCGGGAAGAGTTGAACGCCGGCCACACCAACGTCGTAGCGGCTACGCGCACGTTCGCGACCGCGGGGCGGGCGGTGGTGACCTCGGGGATGACCGTGGTGGTGGGTTTCGCGGCCCTGCTGCTCACGCCGCTGTCGGAAACGAAGAGCGTGGGGATCGCCGGGCTCGCGGTCGTTACCGTTGCCGTGTTGCTCTCGACGACTCTTCTGCCGGCCCTCCTTGCCGTACTCGGTCGATCGATCGACAAGCCGCGCTGGCTGGCGCACCGGCTGGCGTGGTATCACCGACCAGTGATCTGGGAGCGCTGGGCGCGCTCGTTGTCGCGCCATCCGTACCGTGCCGTTGCGCTCGGCGGGGCGGCGATTGCGATCCTGACCGTACCGGCGCTCTTCCTGCGGGTCGGCCTGCCAAGTCGCAACTGGTGGCCGACGGAAACCGAGGCCGGGGCAGGGGTCGCTACGCTCGAGCGCATGGGGATGTCGGGCTATGTGCAGCCGCTTCGCCTGATCATCGAGTTTCCGGAAGGGACTGAAGCCACCAGCGCAAAGGCACTGCGCGGGCTGAAGCACCTCTCGGATTCGTTGCGCGCCGATCCGCGAATCCGCGACGTCAAGTCGCTGGTGGACCTTGGGCCGGGCAAGTCGGTGCTCGAGTATTCGCTGCTGTACAGCGAGCCAGACACCGTGCGCGCCAAGTACCCCGACTTCCTCGACGCCTACCTGGCACGTGACGGGCGCACAACGCTCATGGACGTCATCCCGTCCGACACGACATCGCTGACCACGACGATGGACGTGGTCCGGGACGTCCGGAAACTGGTCGCCTCAGGTCACATCGCGCAGTTGCGAGGCACCACCACCCGGGTCGGCGGATATGTCGCCGCCGCCGTGGACTTCCAACGACTGTTGTTGGCCCGTTTTCCGTTGATCGTTGCGCTGATCCTCGGCGTAACGGTCCTGATGCTCGCCTTCGTGTTCAAGTCCGTGCTGGTGCCGATCAAGGCTGTGGTCATGAATTCGCTCTCGGTGGCAGCCACGTTCGGGATCATTGTGCTGGTATTCCAGCACGGCTTTGGTGGCCAGATCTTCGGGGTCGACGGCCCCACATCGGCGATCTACGTGCTGGTACCGGTGATCGTGTTCGCCGTCGTCTTCGGTCTCTCGATGGACTACGAAGTCTTCCTGTTGATGCGCATCAAGGAAGCCTTCGACGCCACCGGACAGAACACCGTGGCGACGCGCGAGGGGCTTTCGGCCACCGCCTCGGTGATCACGTCCGCCGCGTTGATCATGATCGCCGTGTTCGGCGCCTTCGCGTTCGCCCATATCCTGATGATGCAGTTCATCGGCTTCGGACTGGCGGTGGCGGTGTTCCTGGATGCCACGCTGGTACGGATGATTCTGGTGCCGTCGTTCATGCAGATCGCCGGACGATGGAACTGGTGGCCGGGGGTCAAGAGCGGTAGTCGGTAACGACTCACGACCGGGCGTCGAGCCAGTTGTCACCGATCCCTACCGTCACGAGCAGCGGCACATCCAATTTCGCCGCGCCTTCCATGTGTTCCTTGACCAGTTGGGCCGCGCGCTCGGCTTCGTCCGCCGGCGCCTCGATCACCAGTTCGTCGTGGACCTGCAACAGCATCCGGGCCTGCAGCCCAGCGGCCGGCAGGGCCTTGTGGATGCGGACCATGGCAATCTTGATGAGGTCGGCGGCCGAGCCCTGGAGTGGCGTGTTCTGCGCCGTACGTTCACCAAAGGCGCGGATGTTGAAGTTGCGGTCGTTGATTTCCGGGATGTAGCGTCGCCGACCAAAGAGTGTCTCGACGTACCCGTTCTCCCGGGCCAGCGCGACCTGACGATCGAGAAACGCGCGTACGCCGGCAAACCGGGCGAAGTAGTCACCGATAAAGCGCTTCGCCTCATCCTGTGTGATCCCCAGCATCTTGGAGAGGGCGAACGGTCCCTGGCCATAGATCGTGCCGAAGTTGATCGTCTTGGCGCGGGCGCGCATCTCGCTGGTCACCGCCGCGAGCGGCACGCCGAAAATGATCGCGGCGGTCTGGCGGTGAATATCGTCGCCGCGGCGGAACGCTTCGATGAAGGCCGGATCACCGGACAGGTGCGCCATCAGGCGCAGCTCGATCTGGGAATAGTCGGCGACCACAAACCTGGAGCCGAACGCCGGGATGAAGCCGCGGCGGATTCCCTCCCCGCGTGGCGAGCGCACCGGGATGTTCTGCAGGTTGGGGTCGCTCGAGGACAGCCGGCCCGTCTGCGCACCCACTTGGTTGAACGAGGTGTGGATCCGTCCCGTTTCGCGATTCACGCGGAGCGGCAGTACGTCGACGTAGGTGCTCTTGAGCTTTTGCAGTTCGCGGTAGCCGAGGATGAGGCGGGGAAGTTCGTGACCCATGTCGGCGAGTTGCTCCAGCACCTCGGCGTCGGTCGATGGGCCGGTGCGAGTCTTCTTGAGCACCGGCAGTCCCTGACCCTCGAAGAGCACCGCCGCCAGCTGCTTCGGCGAATTGATGTTGAGCTCTTTTCCGCCGGCGGCGCGCTGAATCTCCTGGCTCAGCACGTCAAGGTCGTGCCCGAGCGACTTCCCCAGTTCGGCAAAGCGGGCCGTGTCGATGCGAATGCCGGTCCACTCCATGTCGACCAGGACTGGCACCAGCGGCATCTCGATCTGCTCGAATAGCGGGGCGAGCTGGTGCCGTTCCAGGTCGGCGGCGAAGTGATCGCGGAGCGCGAGCACGGTCGCGCTGTCGGCGCCGCAATACGCCGCCGCCTGGGCGACGTCGACCTCCGCGAAGGGAATCTGCGTCTTTCCCTTGCCGGTCAGGTCGGTGTACTGCGTCATCCGTTGGCCGAAACACTCAAGGGCGAGTGCGTCGATGCCGTGGGATCGCCGCGAGGGATCGAGGACGAATGACGCCAGCATGGAATCGTAGGCCAGGCCAGCGACCTCGATTCCTGCGCGCCGGAGCACCTGGACATCGTACTTGAGGTTGTGTCCCGCCTTGGGCACCCCCGGATCCTCGAGCAATTGTCGAATCGGGGCGCACGCCTCAGCCGTGATCGCCGGCAGGTTGGCCACGGCAGCCCGGGCGGGCTCGGCGTTCATCGGGGCTTCGAACAGGTCGCGCGACGGCTCGCGGTGCCCGAACGGGAGGTACCAAACCTCGGTGGCGCTCACGGCGAACGAAAGGCCGATCAGGTCGGCGCTGTGCGGCTCCAACGACGATGTTTCGGTGTCGAACGCAACGATCGGCGCCGCGCGCATCCGGGCGACAAGGGCAGGGAATTGCGCCGAATCGGTGACGGTGGCCACCGGAAAGCTGGTGACCGGGAGCGTGGTTGTCAGGGCCGTTGGCGCGGCCGTGGTTGACCGCTCGACGGTTGGATCTGCGTGAGCGGTCGAGTTCGAATCGGCACCGACGGGGCCGTTCGCGTTCGCCGGCGTGGGCCCGGCGGCTCCGGCCATGGTGACGGTGCTGATGGCGTCGCTCTGGTACAGGCGGCGCACGAGGGATTGGAATTCGAGCTCCACGAAGAGCTTGGCCAGCGCGGCGTGGTCGGGCGGGTGTGCGACGATCGTCGCGAGGTCGAGGTCGACCGGGACGTCGAGTTTGATGGTGACGAGCCGGCGTGACAATCGGGCAGAATCTGCTTGGGTCTGGAGCGCTTCGCGCGCCCGCTTCTGCTTCACTTCGTCGGCGCGTGCGAGCAGTGTTTCGAGGTCACCGAACTCCTGGAGCAGCTGGACCGCTCCCTTTTCGCCGATCCCCTTGACGCCGGGGACGTTGTCGGACGTGTCGCCCACGAGCGCGAGCCAGTCGGTGACCTGCGCCGGCGGCACGCCAAGGCGCGCCGCCGCGTTGGCTTCGGTGACCCACACCTCCTCGACGCCGCCGGGCCCGCCGCGCCCGGGATTGAGCAACGCGATGCCCGGGCGGATCAGTTGATAGAAGTCCTTGTCGCCGGATACGATGACGGCCGCAAGTCCCTGTGTTGCGGCGCGAACGGCGAGGGTGCCGATGACGTCGTCCGCCTCGTACCCGGCCACTTCGACCAGCGGGATGCGGAAGCCGGCAAGGAGCGTGCGCACACGCTCCACGGCGCGATCGAAGTCGGCCTGCAACTCGTCGTCGAGCTTTTCTCGGGTGGACTTGTACTCGGCGTACTCCGCGGTGCGAAACGAGTCGCCGGCGTCGTTGACCCACACGAGATAATCAGGACGGTATTTCTCGCGCAGTCGGAGGAGAAAGTTGGTCACGCCCCAGACCGCGGACGTATTCTCGCCCCTGGCGGTGCGCAGTGGCCGGCTGATCAACGCGAAAAACGCCCGATAAATCAGGGCATAGCCGTCCACGAGGAAGAGCTGGGGAGGCGTGTGTTCTGGCATCCGCAAAGAATAACGCGCGCGCGTCGGCGCGGCTTACTGGTCGGAGCGCTGGACCCTCGCCCGGGCGCGTTCGAAGTCCGACCGTGACTGCGGCGTCAACTGGAACCGGCCAAAACCGGTGATGTCCTGGAAGTACAGGACCATGTGGTACCCATTGTATTCCCAGCGGATGACACGGCCGGCGTTCTGCAACTGCGACGACCGGTCCTGCACCGCGTCCGGTTCGCCGAGGACGATGAAGACCTCGCCACGATCACTGCGCCAGCCTGCAAATCCCGTTTCATGGAACCGTTGGTTGGCAATGGCGATGCGGCCGAAGTACTGGTCAAGCGCCTCGTTTTCCGGTGTGGCGGGATTGGGGTCGGTGGCACGGTAGAAATCCTGCCAGAGCGTGATCCGATCGGTGGTCTTGGCGCGACGCATCGCCTCGACTTTTCGATCCTCGCCAAAGTAGCGCAACAGCGCCAACAGGTCGTCGAAGTTGGTGACCACCCACGCCGACGAAAACGACACGACGGCGTTGGTCCGATGGATCGCATCGCCGCCCGGCGCGATGGCGAATCGATCCGTCGGCGCAGCGTTGTGAACCGCGTTATCCGGACCGACAAGAATCTCCAGTTGCCCGAGCGGTGCGGAATCCGGCGCAATGCGGATGACGCGGCCCTCGACCTGGCCGGTGCCCGTGAAGTGAACCACGACGCGAACGACCAGGCTGTCGCGTTCGTCGCGCACCTCGACCGGCAACTCGGTGGGCCGGGTGTAACCGTTGCCTTCCAGGTAGATCAGCAGTGTGTCGCCGCCGTAGGCAACGGTGCCGCGTGGGTTGAGCACGATGGCCAAGGAGTCGTCGCGCGTGGCGCGGCCGCGAAGCGAGTAGGCGAGAATCGCGGCCGTATAGCTGCTCGCCCCGAAAACCGGTGCGACGACCTTTTGCGTAGCGGTGCCGGTCTGGGCGTTGCCAATGTCGCGGACGCGCACGGTGAGGCCGTAGCTGCCCGGTGCCAGCGTAACCCGCTGCTGCTCGATGATGCTTTCATCGACGCGCATCGTCTCCTGAAACGAGCCGACCACGATCGACTTGTCGCGGCCGACCACGACCGGTGGAGCGCCGGGGCGTGCGAATTCGTACTCGATACGATACCTGGCGCCGAATCCCTTGCCGCTCCGCTCGAAGGCGAAGACGTGGTTGGCCAGTGAGATGGCGACAATGGCGACGGTGGAATCACGCGGGCCCGCAACGAACGCGACCGATCCAACGTAGGGAATGTTCTGCGACGATACCAGCCGGCCCAGGCGCGCGAACAACGTGTTCGCGTCCAACATCTGGGCGACTTCTCTTTCGGTGCTCGGCCCCGGCGTTCCGCCGGCACGCTGCCAATTCCCGCAGCCGATCACGGCCGGGACAACGCAGGCGAGGAGGGTGGCCACGAGCGGCCTAGTACGGTTGCTGGGGCGCATGATGGATTATACGACGAGGGCGGACCGTCTGCTTGCGCTTGCCGGCCCGGCCGGACGTGCGATACCTTTGCGCATCCCATGGCACAGGATCCCATCGTAGGTCGAACGATCGCCGGCTACGCGGTTCGCAAGGCGGTCGGCGAAGGCGGCACCGCACAGGTCTATTTGGCGGAACACCCGGAGCGCGGCAAAGTCGCGCTGAAGGTGCTGCGGCCGCGCCTGGCGACCGACGCCGTCGCGGTCAAGCGCTTCCTGCGCGAGGCCGAGTTCGGCGCCCGCGTGGTCCATCCCAACGTGGTGCGCACCTTTGACTTCGGCGAGGCCGACGGGGTGCAGTACCTGGCACTGGAATGGGCCGACGGCGAGCCGTTGGAGACCTTCGCGGTGCGGGCTGGCAAACTGGCGCCGCCGGTCGCGGCCAACATCGTCCAGCAGCTGGGCTCGGCCCTCGAGGAGGCCCACCGGGCGGGGATCATCCACCGCGACCTCAAGCCGGCGAATATCATGTACGACCCGGCGACCCAAACCGCTCGACTCCTGGATTTCGGCATCGCCCGGGACGCCGAACTGCCGGCCGAGGAACGCCTGACTCGTGCCGGATTCTTCGTGGGCACGCTGCAATACGTGGCTCCGGAGGCGCTCTCCGGCGAGTTGGTCGGTGAACAGGCCGACGTGTATTCGCTAGCGGTCATCGCCTACCAACTGCTGACCGAGGTGACGCCGTTTCCAGGCAAGAATCCGCGCGAACTCTTCCAGCAGCTGCTGACCCAGGATCCGATTCCGCTCAACCAGGCGGATCGCACCGTGAAGTTTTCGGCCCGGCTCGACGAGGTCGTGATGAAGGGACTCGCGCGCGACCTCTCCAAGCGCTGGAAGCGCGTCATGGATTTCACGAATGCGTTCTGCGAAGCGGCCACCGCCGAGCCCGAGAAGAAGGGGTTCTTCTCGTCGCTCTTCAAGCGGGACTAGTACCGTGGCTGGCGATCGCGCCGCGCTGATCACCCTCCTCACAGAACGTTCGGTCCGCTTCGGTGATTTCGTGCTGGCCTCCGGCGCGAAGTCGCCGTGGTACGTCGACTGTCGCCCCACCACGATGTCGGCGCCAGGCCAGATCCTGATCGGGCCGCTCGGACTGGATGCCATCCACCACGCCGGCTGGCGGCCGGATGCGATCGGTGGTCTCACCATGGGCGCCGACCCGGTGGCATACGCCATCGCGGCCGCCAGCATGCGCGCCGGATCGCCGCTCGACGCGTTCTCGGTGCGCAGGGAGGCGAAAAAACACGGCACCGGGCGCCGCATCGAAGGGAACTTCAAGGCCGGCAACAACGTGGTCGTGATCGAGGACGTGATCACATCGGGCGGGTCGGCGCTCACCGCCATTGACGCGATCCGCGAGGCGGGCGGGGAAGTGCTCGGACTGCTGGCGCTCGTGGATCGTGAAGCGGGCGGGCGGGAACGGATCGAGTCCGTTGGCGTCGCAGTGCGAGCGCTTGTGCGGGCTCAGGAGCTCGGTATTGCGTAGCAACAGTGCGGGCATGATCGGGTTCGCCCCCGTCTCACCCGCGCCCAGGAGCCAGCGGCCGGAACGTCTGCCACGTCGGCCGATACGGCGTCACGAACTGATCGAGGAAACGCTGCAGCACGGCGCAGAACGGAAAGCGTGAGCGGAACTCGCTCGGCGTGATGCCAAGGACGACGCGGAGGTGGCGGCCGAACGATTGCGGCGACGCATAGTCCAGGCGATAGGCGACGTCGGCGATCGTCAGGTCCCCGTCGTCAAACAATTTCGCCGCGTGACAGAGGCGCACGGCCACCAGGTGGTCCTTCGGACTCGGCAGTCCGGTGCGCACGAAGCGCGAGACAAAAGTCGATGGCGTGATCGACAGCGCTTTCGCCAGCCGCCGGACCGTGGTGGTCTCCGGGGCGGTACGCACGAGCTCCTCCCAGAAGCGACGACTGCCGCTCGAGATCGGCCCGAGCGCCGCCATCACCGGCGACAGGATGGCCTGCGCGCGTTCGGCGGGCGGCGCGCCAAGCACTTCGCGCAAGCGGCGCCAACCGGCGGCATCGGTCGCATCGACCACCTGGCGCACGCCGGTGGCGCCGAGTCGCAGCAACGCTTCGGCGTCGCCCGGCTCACGCCGGGTGACCAGCGCCACCATGGGTACCGAGGGAAAACTTCGCGAGAATTGTTCCAGCAATGCCGGCGCCTCGCCGACGCATCGGTGCAACGAAACCAGCACGGCATCGACCGGCCGTTCGCGCACGACGCGGAGCGCGTCGCGAACCGATTCGCGGTGGACCAGTGAAAAACAACCACTCCCTACGGCGTCCACGCGCGAGCGCTCGACGGGATCGAGTACGGCCGCGATCGTGGGGGTTTGGCTGGAGGACATCGAGCGAGCTCCGGTGTGGGGTTGGCCGCAGGTTACCGGGGCCGGGTCAACCGGGAATCAAGGTGGCGGTGGGATCAGTTCGTGGGATTGGGTACCGCGGGACGCAGGCGGCTACTTTCCTCTGGGGGCAGAACGCGATGATCGCGGTCCGGGGCGACCTGGATCGAGGAAAGTCCGAGCTCCACAGGGCAGACCGCCAGGTAACGCCTGGGCGCCGCAAGGCGACGGACAGGGCAACAGAGAGCAAACCGCCGATGGTCCCGAGCGCAAGCAAGGGAATCAGGCAAGGGTGAAACGGTGGGGTAAGAGCCCACCGCTCCGGGCGTAAGCTTCGGAGGCACGGTAACCCCCGGTCGGAGCAAGGCCAAATAGGCGACGAGGTGCGGCCCGCACCGTCTGAGTCGCGGGTAGGCTGCTTGAGGCGGTCGGTGACGGCCGTCCCAGAGAGATGATCATCCGTGCCGCTCACGCGGTGCGAACAGAACTCGGCTTACGGTTTTGCCCTTCCGCGCCGCCCAGTTGCGGCGCGGATTGTATCAGGTAACTCGCAACCCCTTCAGTGGACTGAGGTACCGATGCTCGCCATGGTCCTCGCGCTCGCGATGGTACAAGGCCCAGCGACCCCAACGGCGCCACTCCGCTACCGTATCGAAGCCAGGACGGCGTCGGAGCAGGATCTCACCAGTGTTGGCAAGGGCAAGCTGAGTGGCGGCCTCACCAGCACCGCCATCGTATCTGTGACACTCACCGATTCGGCAGAGGGGCAGATCGTCCGCGTCACCGTGGATTCGATGAAACTCGAACCCACCGGGGCGATGACACAATCGCTGCCGCTGAGTGCGGCCGGTGCGGTCGGCGATTCGACACGCGGTGCCTTCGTGCGTGCCTACGCGGTCCGCGGCGTGGTCCGCGGAGCCCCGCAGGCATCGAGCCCGAGCCCGGCGCTGGCGTCGATCATCCAGGCGATGAACGTGCTCTTCCCCGGATTGCGGTCCAATTTCAAGGTGGGCGACAGTTGGACGGATACCTCGATCGTCAACAACGACGTAGCAAACGGGCACCAGTCCGGCCGGATCCTTGCCACATGGAAGGTCACTGGCATGGAAAATGGCGGCTTCGTCCTGGATGGAACCGCAGCGACCACGATGACGACAACCGCGCAAAACGGCCAGACGCTTCGCGTGAATGGACGCAGCCAGGAGCACCTGGTCATGGCAGGCCGCGGCCCGGCCCGTCGTGCATCAATTGAATCCGCCAACGATGTCGTCATGACGTCGCCTCGGAACGCGACGCCAATTCCGGCGAAGAGCGTGGGTTCGCTGAGGTTGACGCCGCTGCCATAGCAGCACGTGTGTGCCAGCGCAGGGGTGTGTCGTCGCCCACGGTATGCCCACAGCCGCAGCGAGCTCCGCCAGACAAACGCTGGTCCGGCTCGCGCCCATCGTGGTGTTCGCGGCGTGCGCCGGGTCGCCGCCCCTCGCCCCTGCGGCGCGACCGAACGCCGGCCCGACAATCTCGCTACAGGAGAATTGGCACGCCAAGGTACTGGTCGAGCGGGACGACTCGATCATCCTGACACTGCCGTCCGGCAACCGCCAGCTGCAACAGTTCCACCGGAGTGCCGCCTTCACCCTCGGAGTGGCGGGCGACGGCACCGTGTCGCTCCGACTCGATTCGCTGACGATGCGTCCGCCCGGCGAGGGTGGCCACGCTACGCCGCTCCGGGCTGTCTGGACCGGTCGCGCTGACGACCCACAGGTCGTCGCCTTCCGCGTCTCGGCCGGAGGAAGCTTCGCCGACGAACTGACGGCGGTTGTTCGCAACCTGTTGCCGCGCTTCCCGGCCGGCGGCGCCCACGCCCAGACGACATGGACCGATTCCGCCGCCGGCCGGGTGCGAGTAGATATCTTCACCGCCAAGGAACGGCGCGTGGCGACTTGGACCGCGGGGACATTGCGCCACGACGCCAACGGCACCAGCCTGACGCTCCAGGTGCGGGAGAACTACGAACAGCTTGGTCGCGGCTCTCAGGGGGGACAGAGCATGACCATGACATCACAGGGAAGGCGTAGCGGTATATACTACTCTACTGTTGGTGGCCGATTGACGAGTGCCGAACTGACCGACTCGACGATCATGCTGATCAGTCTCCCCGACACCCGACAAGTGGTGCCGACGCTGCGGTTTGGCCGAGCCTCGGTGCGATTCATTCCCATTTCGCGTGACAGCTCCGAGTAGGAAGCGCGGGGCAGGGTGCGGGCGGCGCCTGTGCCAGCTACGTGGAAACGCGGAACAAGCTGCGACACTTGCTGCGACACTACATTTTCTTATGAGTAGTAATCTGTACTACCTGCCAGACCGGATGCTTTGGCGCAAGCATCTGATTCCGGCCGGTCCCGGTGATTGGCGATCGCCGTCATCACCTCGTGAATGAACCGCCCTGGCCGCGCCGCGATCAATCGAGGAGTCGCAACGGCATCACCAGCGTCAAATACGCTGCCGGATCATCCCAACCCACTGGCTCAACGGTCGCGGCGCGTTCGGGCGCCTTGAACGTGAGGCGGACTTCGTCGGTCGGCATGTACTTCAGGACTTCCAGCAGGTAGTTCGCGTTGAAGCCGATATCCAGCGGTTCGCCTTCGTAGGAGACGGTGATCTCCTCTTGCGCGTCGCCGAGGTCTGGTGTGGTCACCGAGAGGCGGCACGAGCCATCGCCGAAGGACATGCGGATGCGGTGGGTCTGGTCGCTCGCCACGATGCTCATCCGGCGCAAGGCCGACATCAGCGACGCCTTCTCGACGGTGGCGACCTTGTCGTTCTCGCGCGGGATCACCTGTTCGTAATTCGGGTACGGCCCCTCGATCAGGCGGGTGAAGACCTGGGTGGTGGCCGAACGGAAGCCGAGGTGATTGTCGGAGCGGCCGATTTCTATTTCGTCGTCGGGGCCGAACAGCTTGCGAAACTGTTCCAGCGCCTTCGGCGGCACGATCAGCTCCGCTTGCTGGGCCAGGGTGCTCTGCATCGGAATTTCCATCTTCGCGAGGCGATGGCCGTTGGTGGCCACCATCCGCATCCGATCGGGAAGCAGCTGCCAGAGGACGCCGTTGAGTACCGGACGGCTTTCCTCGGTGCTGGCGGCGAACGCCACGTGAGCGATGAGCTTCTGCAGCTCGCGCGCTGTGGTCTTTGACGATCCATCGAAGGTGACCTGCGGGAAGCTCGGGAATTCCTCGCGCGGCAATCCGAGAAGCTTGAACTTCGAGCGGCCACACTCGATGGTCACCCGCTGCTCTCCCTGTGTCGTGATCCGGATTCCGGCACTGGGCAGCTCCCGCACCAACTCGACGAGCTTGCGCGCCGGCAGCGTGATGGCGCCTTCCTGATCGACCGCAGCGGGCACCGTGGTACCGACCGCGATGTCGAGATCGGTGCCAGAAAGCTTCAACCCGTCCTTGGTGGCCTCGAGGAGAATATTGGCGAGCACGGGCAGCGTGGTTTTAGTGGGAACTGCCGCCGCAACAGCGGTCAATCCCTCCTGCAGCTGCTCCCTCGTGATGGTGAACTTCATCAGCTTCCCCGGGTTGCCAGAAATACTACTATTCCAACCAATTAATACTCTCGTAGTAGTAGTAGAGGGGCGGGAAATGTGGACCGACCCCGTAACCTGTACGCGCGCACCATGCTGTGTCCTCGACCCTCGCGTGGAGTCACCGTGGAGGGTGGGGACGCGTGGCTCACTTCCCCACCAATATCACCGCTCGCCAACGTCGTCCACGATATCGTCGTGCACACTGTGTACTACACTGTCAACAACTCCGCCCGGGCTGATTCTACGCGCTCCCTGAACTGACGATCGCGGCCGAGCTGGGTCTGCACCTTGTCGACGCTGTGAATCACCGTCGAGTGATCGCGGCCACCAAACGCCTGGCCGATTTCGACCAGCTGCATCTGCAACAGCTCACGGGCGAGGAACATGGCGATCTGGCGCGGGACGGTGAGCGTCTTAATGCGCGCCTTCGACTTCAGGCCTTCCGTCGTCACGCCCCAGCGGCGGGCGACGACTTCCTGGACCTTTTCGATGGTCGGCAGGGTGCGCGACTTGGTGTCGCCGTCGTCGCCGGGGCGGATCTTGTCGGCGAGCGCCTCGCGGGCCAGGTCGATCGAGATTTCGCGGTGACGGAGCGACGCGAACAGCAACAACTTGATAATGCACCCTTCGAGCTCGCGCACGTTCGACCGGACGTTCTCGGCCATGAACCGGAGGACGTCGTCGGGGATCGTGGTTTCGAGGTGATCCTGTTCCTGCTTCTTGCGCAGGATGGCGATCCGGTGCTCGAGGTCGGGCTGCTTGACGTCGGCGACCATGCCCCATTCGAAGCGGGACACCAGGCGCGCTTCGAGGCCGGGGATCTCCTTGGGTGGCCGGTCGGAGGTGAGCACGATCTGCTTGCCCCCCTCGTAGAGCGCGTTGAAGGTGTGAAAGAACTCTTCCTGAGTGGCTTCCTTGCCCTCAAGGAAGTGGACGTCGTCGACCAGGAAGAGGTCGACGTCGGAACGATACCGACGGCGCAGGTCGGCCATCGTGCGGGAATGGATTCCCTCGATGACCTCGTTGATGAACTGTTCGGCGCCGACGTACAGCACGCGCGTTGCGGGCGCCTTGAACAGCACCTCGTGGGCGATCGCTTGCATCAGGTGAGTCTTGCCGAGCCCGGTCGGGCCGTAGATGAAGAACGGGTTGTATTGCTTGCCGGGCGCCTCAGCGACCGCGTGCGCCGCCGCAGCGGCGAGCTCGTTGGACTTGCCAATGACGAAGCTGGTGAAGCTGTAGCGCTCGTTGAGGGGCTGGGCGCTGGGGTTTACGGGACGCGGCGGCGCGGCCGATGGATCGGCGGTGGCCTGCGGTACGAAAAGGTCCATCTGCGGCCGCTTGAGCCGGTCGCCGGCAACCCGGAAGGCGACCGAGACCGGTTCGCCGGCCGCCTCGGTGGCGACGGCAGTGAGGGCCAAGCCGTACTTCTCTTCGTTCCAGCGCTTGGCGAAATCATCAGGTGTGGTAACGACAAGCGTACCGCTCTCGTACGAGACCGCTTCGTTGCTCGACAGCCAGGTCTGGATCATCGGCTCGGGGATGTCGCGCTTGGCGCCCTCGAGCACGCGTTTCCAGAGATCTTTGGCTGACAGGGGCATCGTTTCGGTTTTTTGGGTGCAGTGTAAGGCGGCGCGTGTTATGGGACGGCCATTCTACGGCTCGCATGTGGAAAAGTCAAACCTTGACCTTCCCCGGCCTGAGACAGTAGGTTGCCCGGCTCTATTGGAAGGAGTAGACCGCGATGATGCCGACATACAAGCCGCGGAACAAGCGCCGGATTGCCAAGCACGGTTTTCGGTTGCGCATGGCCGACCGTTGGGGTCGGGCTGTTCTTTCGCGCCGTCGCAAGAAGGGGCGGAAGCGTTTGACAGTTTCCATCGGCTCCAAGCACGCCCGCGTCTGATCGGCGACGAGCGCTTTGCGCGCTCGCGCCGACTGGTACGCGCCGCTGAAGTTCGCCGCGTCGTCACGCTAGGACGCCGTTTGCGCCGGGCCCATCTCGACATTTTCTGGACGACGAATGAGGCGGGGCATCCTCGCTTCGGACTGGTCGTGGCCAAGGCCCGGGAGACCGGGGTGGCCAGAAACCGGTTGCGGCGCCGGTTGAAAGAGGTCTGGCGGCGGGACCTCCAGCAACAATTGCCAGCCTGGGACGTGGTGGTTCGGACCCGCCGTGAAGCCTACGCCGCCCCGTTCAACCTGTTGCGCGCCGACCTGCTGGCCTGGCGCGAGGCCTCGGCCGGGTGACGGGATGGCGTGGCTCGGGTCGGTTCCTCGCCGCGCGATCACCCTCCTTATTCGAGGGTATCAGCGCTTCATTTCGCCGGTGCTGCCGCCGTCCTGCCGGTTTTCGCCGTCGTGCTCCCAATATGCCCTCGAAGCGCTACAACGTCATGGCGCGATTCGCGGCAGCTGGCTCGCGATTCGGCGCGTGGCGCGCTGCCACCCCTGGCACCCAGGTGGTTATGACCCGGTTCCATGACCCTGTGAGCGTTTCGTGAACGATCGCCGATTGTTGCTGGCACTAGCGCTGATCATGGTGATCGCCGTCCTGCCGCAGGTGTTGACCAAGCGGCCCGCCGCCAAGCCCGTGGCCAGCGTGATTGCCCGCGATTCGCTGGCGGCGCCGGTGGCGACCGCCGCACCGGCGATCATCGCTACGCCTGACGCAGCACCCACTGCCGCGACTGCGCCGGTGCCGGCGCTACCGGTAGCACGCGAAGACACCGTGGTGATCCGCTCGGGTATCTATCGGTTCGGCATCTCGACGCGCGGTGCCCGGGTGATCTCGAGCCGCTTCCTGCACTACGCGTCACTGGCCGAGTCGGACCATCGCGACACGCTGGAATTGCTCGCCCCGGGCAACGGGTTGCTCGCCAGCACGCTGATCGCCGGCCACGACACGCTCCACCTCGACCAGATCGCGTTCGTCGCCAGCGCCGATTCGCTCAACACGACGAGCGCCCCGGCCACGCTGACGCTTCACGGCCAGTCCGGCGGGTACACGGTCGACCTCAGCTACGTCTTCTCGCCGCGCGACTTTCGCATCACGGCAACCGGGCGGGTCACCGGGCTCGGGCCGACCGGCGGCGCGCTGCTGATCGGCCTCGGCAATGGCTTCCGCCAGACCGAAGCCGACACCGCCGACAACGCCCGTCAAAGCGGTATCGTCACCAAGCGGGACAAGACCGATCTCACGCTGTTCGGGAAGCTGGTCCCGCGCGTCGTGACGACGATGAGCGGTCCGTTCGAGTGGGTGGCGGTCAAGTCGAAATATTTCGTCGTCGGGCTCTTTGCCTACGACTCGTCGGCAGGCCAGTCGGTGAAGGGAAATCTCGGTGGCGTACAGGCCTTCGCCGCAGACACCACGAGCCACCCGGTCCGCGCGCAGGTCGCGGCGTCGCTCGGTGTGCCGGCAGAGGGATCGTTCCGTTGGAGCCTGTACCTGGGGCCAATGGAATACGATCGACTCCATGGCATGGGCCGTGATTTCGACGACGTCAATCCGTACGGCTGGTCGTGGCTGCGTCCGGTGATCCGGCCGATCGCCGTGGTGATCCGCACCATCTTCGTCTGGATGCACACCGCGCTGGGCCTGGGCTACGGCCTGGTGATCGTGGTATTCGGGCTGCTGGTGCGGATCCTGTTGTGGCCGCTCAGTCGCATCGCGATGCGATCGATGGCGCGCATGCAGGTGGTGCAACCGCAGATCACGGCGCTGCAGGAGCGCCACAAGGACAACCCTCAGCTGCTGCAGCAGGAGACCTTCAAGCTCTACAAGGAGCACAAGGTCAATCCGTTTGGTGGTTGCTGGCCGATGCTGCTGCCGTATCCGTTGCTGGTCGCCGTGTTCTTCGTGCTCCAGGCTGCGATTGAAGTTCGCGGCCAGACCTTTCTCTGGCTGCCCGACCTGTCGCGGGCCGATCCGCTCTACCTCATCCCGGTGTTGATGGCGGTGTCGATGTTCGCGGTGTCGAAGATCGGACAGATGGGGTTGCCGCCGAATCCGCAGACGAAGATGATGACCTGGCTGATGCCGGTGATGATGCTGGTGTTCTTCGCCCGGTTCGCGTCGGGCTTGAACCTGTATTACACGATCCAGAACCTGGCGTCGATTCCGCAGCAGTGGCTGGTGGTGAAGGAGCGGATGAAGCTGGCGCCGGCCGCGAGCGCGGTGATTGTGAAGCGGAAGTCAATGTAAGGTCACAGCCCGCCACCGTACCAAGGAGATCGCGACTTGTCCGAAGAACACCCGCACGCGTTGGTTACCATCCGGGCGACGAACCCGTCGCGCGGGCCGTATCGCATTGATGGCGACTGGAAACTTGTCGATGTCGATGGCGTCGCGATGCCACTGCCGGCGCGGAAAGATCCGCGACGGATTTCGCTTTGCGGATGTGGCATGTCGCTGAAGTGGCCGATCTGTGACGGGACGCACAAAACGCATTTTCCGCCGGCCGAACCACCAGCACCGTAGCGTTCGCCAGCCGGCGCTACGCCGCCATCCTGATTGCGTCGCGCAGTCCTGTTCGCGTGACGCGCTCGGCCAACATCCGCCACGCGAGATACTGTCCTGCCATTGGCGGGAGCACGACGTTGCCGACGGTGCGCGGTCCGGTTGGCGCGTTGGGCGTGAGCCAACGCAGCAGCAGCCCGATGCCACGCCGATCGAGGTCGGCGGTGAGGAGCGCGCGAAACACCTTCTCCCGTTGGCGCAGGCGGCCGAACGCCACCTGGTTGACGCCGAGGAGTTCGTGCGGCGGCAGGTCGGGCCGCAACGCCTGCGCCAGCTGCAACCCAACGCCCTCGGTGTAGATCCACTCACGGAGTGGCACGTCGCGCGCGGATTGCCAGCGATCCCAGCCATGAGCCACATCGTGGCTGACCGCGGTGTGCGAATCGGCCGCGCCCCACCGGGTGAGTGCCGCGACGGCGCGGGCGAGCGCGGGGATCAGTCGGCTGTCGTCCTCGATCCGGTCAAGAAAGAGCACCGCGTCGGCGTCGGGCCAGGGAATCGGCTCGGTCGCGTCGCCGCGGCCATCGCCGGCGATGAGCACGACGCTGCGGCAGTGATCGGCGCCGAGCTGTGCGGCGCGCGCCAAGGCGTCACGGATCTGTTGCTGGAGGGCTGGATCGGCGGCACGGCGCGCCAGCGGGCGGAGCGCGTCGATGTCCATGGCGAGCGGCATCGTGTCGAACAGTGGTGCGCGGGCGCGGCGCAGCAGCTCGAGCAGTTGGCCATGACGACGGCGAAAGGCGTCGCGCGCCCGCGGTGAATCGGTTGCCTCCACCGCGGCCGACCACGGCGAGACGAGGTCGACGATCATTGGCGGCCCACGGTTCGAGCACGGCCCCGTTTGTTCAGTTCATGTCGCGGCGGCGACGCGCCACGGTGTCGAGGAACCGGCGCTCTTCGGTGGTGAGGGAACCGAGCCCGGTGGCGCTGATCTTGTCGAGCACGCGATCGATTTCGAGGGCCTCCTCGATACCGTGCTGCCGCTCGCCCGACGGTGGGACCGGTGCCGTGGCCGTCGTGATCAGCGGTTGCTGGCTGGTGCCGTCGCCACCGCGCGCGACCACGGGAACCCGGCGGCGGATTGACGGCAGCGGAAACGAATCGATCGGTCGGCCGATGCCGCGGATGACGAAATACACCACGCCAGTCAGGAGCCCGCCGAGGTGTGCGCCGTGGGCAATGCCGTCGTGGATGACGTAGAGGCCGAGCACGTCGTACGCGGCGAGCATCAGGATCAACCACTTCGCCTTGATCGGCACCGGAATCGGAAACACCATCATCTGGGCGTCCGGGAACAACCGGGAGAACGCGTAGGCAACGCCGATAATTGCACCGGACGCGCCGACAAACGGTTCGAGGCCGAGCTGGAACGCGTGCAGGACCATCGAAAAGAGCGCCGCGCCGATGCCACACAGCATGTAGTAGGCAATGAACGTCGGCGAACCGAACCGACGCTCAACCGGCGGCCCAAAGACGAACAACGCGAGCGAATTCGCCGCCAGGTGAAAAATGCCACCATGCACGAACATGTACGTGACAAGCGTCCACGGGCGCTGCAACGTGAGCGACGAATCGAACGAGAGCAGCTGCGCGAGATACTCGGAGGTGAAGATCGTCTGCTGCAACAGCAACACGACCGCGTTGATCGCCAGCAGGCGACCGACCCAGGGTGTGATGCGGCGATCAGGCAATTCAATCACGCGATTGTATTCCTCGTTGATGTTGGGCGCCGGTGCGGTAGCGAATCCGTTTGGCCCGCCGACGCAACCGCGGCGTCGGCAGCGGGCCCGCACGGTACGGCTCGCCGCACCCACTCAGTCATTCAACGCCAACATGCAGATCCGTTCACACAACGCCGGGAAGTCGATTCCGACGGCGGCCGCCGATTGCGGCATCAGCGACGTCGCCGTCAGCCCGGGCAACGTATTCACTTCCAGACAGAACAGCTCGCCCTCCGGGGTCAAACGAAAATCCACCCGCGAATATCCCCGCAATTTGAGGGCCTGATGCGCCCGGAGGGCGATTTCCTGGGCCTCCCGGGCGATCATTTCGGGGATATCGGCAGGGAAGATCTCCGCCGACATGCCGGGGGTGTACTTGCACTCATAGTCGAACAGCTCGTGCTGCGGGATGATCTCGCCCACCGCGAGCGCCTGGTCGCCCAGGACGCCAACTGTCAGCTCGCGGCCGGGCACGAACGCTTCCACCATCACTTCGTCGTCGTGGCGCGCCGCTTCGGCGATCGCCGAGGCCAGCCCTGCCGCTTCACGCACGACGGTTAACCCTACCGTGGACCCCTGCTTGGAAGGCTTCACAACTACCGGCCAATCGAGGTCGAGATCCACCGCAGCGGCGCTGACCGGAGCCATAAGCCAAGCTGCCGTAAGGACTTCCGCCACCAGGAAGAGCCGCTTGGACAGGTCCTTGTCCATCGCCACGCCGCTGCCGAGGGGCCCCGCTCCGGTGTAACAAACGCCGGCGGATTCGAGGAGGTTCTGGATGGTTCCGTCCTCACCGCGGCCGCCATGGAGCGCGAGAAAGACCACGTCGGCGCCGCGAATCGCCGGGTCGGCCAGCAGCCCACCGAGGAGAGTCGCCTGTTCGGCCGCCACCAGGGCGTCGATCACGTCAGGGTCGGGCGGTGCGTTGCGGACCTGAGACTGCAGCAGGCGCGCCTCACTTGTCGCGTCGAGCACACCAGTCGTGGTGTCGGCAACGGTGACCTGATGACCGCGACCGCGCAGTGCGGCGACGACCTGGGTGGCCGACGCGAACGCGACATCGCGCTCGGCCGAGGAGCCACCGGTGAGGACGCAAATGTTCATCGGCCAATCATCAACTGCAACACATCATACCGCGACACGATGCCAACCAGCTTGCCATGGTCCGCAATCAACGCCGCCGGCGTCTCACGAGTGAGCATGGGTGCCAGCCGATCGAGCGTGAGGGTGCTCGCCACGACAGGGAACGGCTCTTCCATCACGTCGCGCACCGCGCGGTCGAGCACGGTGGGCTGCTCGAGCGCGAGGGTCATCAGCGCGCCCTCGACCAATGAGCCGATGCACTTGCCGTTTTCGATGATCGGCAACTGGGATACACCGAAGGTGCTCATCAGGTTGAGTGCCTGGCGGACCTGTGCGGTCGGGGCGACCTGTACCAGTGGCGGCGCCTCTCCCGAACGGCGCTTGAGCAGGTCGGCAACGGTGGGGTGCGGCGTGTCGAGCAGCTGGTTCTCCTGCAACCACGCGTCGTTGAACACCTTCGAGAGGTAGCGCTCGCCGCTGTCGCAGAGGATGGCGACGATGCAGGCGTCGGGGTTGTTGATCTCGCGGGCAACCTGAAAGGCGACGTGCAGATTGACACCGGTCGAGCCGCCCGAGAGGATCCCCTCTTCGCGGGCGAGTCGGCGCGTCAGCGCCATGGCGTCCTTGTCGGTCACGCTGCGGAATTCGTCGATCACGTCCCACCACACTGTGGTCGGCATCTTGTCGCCGCCGATGCCCTCGACCCTATAGGGCGCGCCGTCGGTGGCCATCTGGCGGGTGCGATGGTACCCCGCGTAGAGCGAGCCGACCGGATCGCCGGCAAGAATGCGAACGGCGGCGTTTTTCTCCTTGAGATACCGGCCGACGCCACTCACGGTGCCGCCGGTGCCGGCGCCGGCGATGAAGTGGGTGACCTTGCCCTCGGTCTGCTCCCAGATTTCCGGACCGGTCGTGGCGTAGTGCGCTTCGGGATTGAGCTGGTTGTAGAACTGATTGGCGAGGATCGCGCCCGGCGTGTCGTGCGCGATCTGTTTCGCCTTCATGACGTAATGCTCAGGATGGTCCGGCGGCACTGCCGTGGGCGTGATGATCACCTCGGCGCCATACGCCTTGAGCAGGCGCACTTTTTCCTGGCTCATCTTGTCGGGCATCGTGAAGACGCAGCGGTAACCCTTGATGGCCGCAGCGATCGCGAGCCCGACGCCGGTGTTGCCGCTGGTGCCTTCGACAATGACGCCGCCGGGCTTGAGCTCACCCGAGCGCTCCGCGCCGGCAATGATGGCGAGGCCGATGCGGTCCTTCACCGATCCGCCCGGATTGGCATACTCGGCCTTGCCATATACGGGTGTGCGGATGCCGTGCCCCAGTCGCGCGAGGTGGATGAGCGGCGTCCAGCCAATGGTGTCGAGTACCGAGTCGTACGGGCGAAGGTTCTGAGGTGTCACTTGTGGTCTCGGGGGTGCTTGATGGAATCGGGGAGCGTGAAGCGAATCGGAATCTGTATTGGAGCGGTCACCGCCATCGCCCCGCGGCGGGCAGCAGTGAAGTGCAACCCGGGCGCCGCTTCGAGGGCGGCGGCGTCGAACGCCGCCTGACCGCTCGACTTGGCGACACGGGTCGAATCGCGCAGGGCGGCCCCGGTGGAATCAACCACCAAGTACAGCACCACTTCGCCCTCGATCCTCCTGGCAAACAATTCCGGCGGATAGGGAATCGCCGGCTGGGTTGCAAGGGTGGCGGGCACGAGGTCGCTCGCCGGGGACGCCCGTCTGGCGCAGCCAAGACAGCAGATCAGCGAGACCGTGACGACGAGCGCGTTCCACACAGCAGAGAAGCTAATCCTTTCGCGCCCGGTGCCGCGCGGCCTTTGCGCGGTTGCCACACCCCTGCATGTCGCACCACCGGCGCGAGCGGTTGTGGGAGGCATCGAGAAAGAGTCGACCACAGCCATCGCAGGCCTTCAGGCGCGCGAGGTCCGGTCCCTCAAGGAGTCGGGCGGCCGAAAAGGCGATTGGCCAGAGTGACCGCTCCGGTCTGACCGGGCCGTCCAGCCATCCCCAGCCATAGCCACGCACGGTGGGGATAAGTCCTCGACGCGCACCTGACCGGGCGAGAATGTTGTTGAGGGCGGCGAGGTCCTTCGGGTCGGCGCTGAGGCCGCGTGCTTCGGCGTCGAGGAGGCGGCGGAGCGTGGTCCGGAATCGCTGGACCTCCCGGATGGGTGCCGGCGATATTTCGGGCTCCTGGGGTTCATCGATGGCCAGTGAATCGGCTGGTGTGTTGACAAAATCGAGGCAGAGTGTGCCGCCGATAAGGCTCTGCGAATGATACATATAACCATCATAACGTATTATGGTGGTTATCGCATGGCGGGTCCCGCTATCGGCCCTTATCGCGTTTTCGAGCCTCCGATTGCGCAAGTAAAATTGACTAATCTGGTCAAGTGCGTGTATCCTCCATTTGGAGGCACGATGCCGAAAAAAGGGAAACCCTTGGTGGTGCGCGAAACCGTATCGCTCTACGACGCCAAGACCCACCTCTCGGAGTTAGTTGAACGCGCCGCCAGCGGCGAACAGATCGTGATTACCAAGTCGGGGAAGCCGAAGGCACGCCTTGTCCCGATTGAGGCGACCCGTCCTCGCACCCTGGGTCAGGGGCGTGGGCAGTGGCACCTCAGTCCCGCCTTCGACGACCCATTGCCTGAAGAGATGCTGCTGGCCTTCGGCGCACCACCCTTGGTGTGAGACTCCTCCTCGATACGCACACCCTGATCTGGTGCGACGAGGGATCAGAACTTCGCCCAAAGACGATCAATCTCATCAAGGACGCTGAGCTGGTCTACGTCAGTGCGGTCACGGGGTGGGAGATCGCAATCAAGACCTCGGTGGGGCGGGTTCGTGTGCGCCGGAGCGTGACAGAGGTTTGCCGGGCCTCGGGGTTTGTCGAGTTGCCGGTTCACCTGCGACACGCGGAGGTGGTGGCGACACTTCCCTGGCACCACCGCGATCCGTTCGATCGGTTTCTGGTGGCGCAGGCGATCCATGAAAAGCTCACCTTGGTATCCCGCGATCGGATCTTTGAGCGTTACGACGTGCCGCTGATCCTCGTGTAGCCGTAAAGGGCGCGGCACAATGGGCCCCTACTCGCCGGCCGACTCCAGCTCGTCGCGAATCCTGGCCAGCTCCTGTAGCGCCTCAATCGGTGTCATCGTGTCCGGATCGAGGCCACGGAGGTGCCGGGAAAGCGTGACGGCTCTCTGCTCGCTTTCGGTGAGTTGCGGCGGTCCCTCGACTCGCCGCTGCGCGGCTCCCCTCGCATCCGCTCGGGGCAGGCGCTCAGGATGACGATCGAAGAGCGACGGTTGAGTGGGATCGGCGTCGAGCGGCGGTGCCCCCGGTACCATGCGGTGGCCGGTTTCGAGCGTGGCAAGCACTTCGCGTGCGCGGAGGACCACGGCCGACGGCAGGCCGGCGAGTTCGGCGACGTGGATGCCGTAGGAACGGTCGGTGCCGCCCGGCTCCAGGCGGTGAAGAAAGACGATACCGTGGTCGATCTCGCGCACCGCGACGTTGAAGTTGCGGGCATGTGCCAACTTTTCGGGGAGCTGCATCAGTTCGTGATAGTGCGTGGCGAACATGGTGCGGCAACCGACGCGGTCGTGCAGGTGTTCGGTGACGGCCCAGGCGATGGCGACGCCGTCGTAGGTGCTGGTGCCGCGGCCGATCTCGTCGAGCAGTACCAGCGATTGTTGCGTGGCGTTATGCAGGATGGCGCTGGTCTCGCTCATTTCGACCATGAACGTCGACTGGCCGCGCGCCAGGTTGTCGCTCGCGCCCACCCGGGTGAACAACCGATCGACCACGCCGATCCGTGCCGCCGTCGCCGGGACGAACGATCCGATCTGCGCCAGCAGGACGCAGAGGCCGATCTGCCGCAGGATGGTGCTCTTGCCCGCCATGTTCGGGCCGGTGACCAGGAGCACCCGGGATACTTCATCGAAGCGGACATCGTTGGGCACAAACTTCTCGCGCGGCATCATCCGTTCGATTACCGGATGGCGCGACCCGGTGAGCGTCAGGTCGTAGCCGGTGTGCACTTCGGGCCGAACATAGCGCTGGTTCACGGCGACCTCGGCGAACGAGGCGAGCACGTCGAGTCGCGCCAACAGCTGCGACGTTCGCTGGATGCGCGCGATCGCGCTGCCCACCCGGTCGCGAAGTGCAGCGAACAGGGCGCCCTCGTGGACGGCGATCTGCTCTTCGGCGCCGAGCACCTTTGCTTCGAATGCCTTCAGCTCCGGCGTGACGTAGCGTTCCGCGTTGCTCAGCGTCTGGCGGCGCTCGTAGTCGGCCGGGACCGCCGAGGTGTTGGCGTGGGTGATCTCGAGGTAGTAGCCGAACACCTTGTTGTAGCCGACCTTGAGCGACTGGATGCCGGTACGTTCCCGTTCGCGTTGCTGGATGCCCGCGAGCGACTGCTTGCCATTGTCGCGCAGGTCGCGCAGCGCATCGAGTTCGGCGTCGCAGCCGGGTGCGATGACGTCGCCGTCGGCGAGCGCGATCGGCGGGCGCGGCACGAGCGAGTAGCCGAGGTCGGCGGCGATGTCGGCGAGGGGATCGAGGTGTTCGGCGGCGTAGGTGAGGAGCGTCGCCGATGCCGTGCCGGCAAGCTCCGCGACCGTCGCATGGACCCTCGGCAAGCGCAGGAACGAATCGCGTACGGCACCGAGTTCGCGGGGATTGGCGCGTCCGGCGGCGGCGCGCGCGGCAAGGCGCTCGATGTCCCGGACGCCGTCGAGTGCGTCTCGAAGTTCGCCACGGGCTCGGCCGGCAGCGACCAGAACCTGTACGGCGTCGAGCCGAGCGTCGATTCGTTGCGGGTCGCGAAGTGGCGCCAGGACCCAGTGGCGCAGCAGTCGCGCCCCCATTGGCGTGGTCGTGGTATCGAGCGTTTCGAGGAGTGTCACGCCCTTGGCACCCGCGCGGAGCGGTTCCACCAGTTCGAGGTTGCGGCGGGTCATCTCGTCGAGCCAGCAGAGCTCGTCGCTGCGGCGCACCTGCGGTCGGCCGAGGTGCGGCAGCCCCTGGGGCTGCAACTCGAGGATGTAGCGCAGCAGCGCGCCCGCCGCACCGATGCACGCGGCGTCCTGGGGCGCCAGGCCGAGGCCGTCGAGTGACGCGAGCTGTAATCGACGGGTCAGTTCCTCGCTGGCGAGGTCGACGTCGAACTCCCAGCGCTCGCGCACGGTGCGAAGGACGCCATCGTCGATCGGGACGATCACGTCGTTGGGGAGGACCACCTCCGCCGGTGACAGGCGGCTGAGCGCCTCGGGCAGGGAGTCCGCTGGCACGGTTTCGAGGCTGAATTCGCCGGTCGACAGGTCGATGGCGGCGAGGCCGACCGCGTCGCCGGCGGGGAGCAGCGCCACCAGCCAGTTGTTCCGTGACCCGGGTGTCCAATCCTCATCGAGAAATGCGCCCGGGGTGACGGTTTCCACGACGGCGCGCTTGACGATCCCCTTGGCGGTGCGCGGGTCTTCCACCTGTTCACAAATTGCGACGCGAAACCCCTGGGCAATGAACTGACGCAGGTACCCGGCCGCCGACTTGACCGGCACACCGGCGAGCGGCACACCATCGCCGCGCGCGGTGAGGGTGATGTTCAGCGCGCGCGCGGCGGTGTGGGCATCCTCATAGAACATTTCATAGAAATCGCCCATGCGAAAAAACAGAATCGCATTGGGGTGGCGCGCCTTGATGTCGCGGTATTGGACGAGGAGGGGTGAGGGCGCGTCGGACACGGGGGAAAAACTAGCTGGGGCTGGGGGCTAGGGGCTGGGGGCTAGGGGCTGGGGGCGGGCACCACGATCGGCGACCCTCCGGCGGCGGCCTTTACCTTCGGCAAGCCGGCGACCGCAGCGGCCCGGGTGGCGAACGGCCCGGCCTGAATCTTGGTGAGGCCTTTCGGACCTGGAACCGTGTACGCCTTGAACCCCGCTGCCCCGATCTTCTGGACGAGGCGACGAATGACGGCCTTGTCGCTGATCGCCGCGACCTGGACGCGCCACGGCGACGCGGCGTTCCTGGCAGGTGATTTCGCCGAGGGCTTGCCCGGATTCGACGCGGGTGGTGGTGGCGGCGGACTAACCGGCGCGCGCGTCGTCGTGTCGGGCGCGGGACGCGGCGGCGGACCCGCGCGCAATGATTCCGGAACCACCGGCGCGTACTGCACGCCGGGGCCGACGTTGCAACTCTGCTTGGCGAACTGCAACTGGTTCTTCAACTCGAGATCGTCGCCGACCGCCGCGATCCCCTTGGTCAACCAGCCGCATCCCATTTGCATCTTCTGCTGGCTGAACGCGGCGCGCGCGCCCCAGAGGGCGCCAGTGGCGAGCACTGGCGAGCCGGGATAATCCTCGAACAGCCGGGTGATGTCGGTGATGACCTTGTCCATGTTGCTGAACCCGTACTCGAGCTGTGCCAGGCGAACCAGTGCCTTGTCCGCCCACGAGGACGCGGAGAAGTCGACCGCAATCTTCGCGAAAACGATGCGCATGGAATCGCCGGTCCGGGCCACGGCTCCAGACGTGTATAGCGCTTCCGGATAACTCGCGTCGGTGGGCGACGCCGTGCTCAGGATACGGGCGATCGCGGCGCGAGCCGAGTCACCGTAACCCTCCTGGGCCAGACGCGCGATCTCCTGGAATCGGGGTGTGGTCGGTGCGAGCGCGGCCTGGGCGGTGGCGACGCTGGCAAAAACTGCTGTCGCGACGACGGCTATCGCCGCACCGTGACGTGTCATGCGGCCTTCCGGGTGCGTGACGCAGCGATGGTAAGCACGAGATCGGTCACGATGCCCCCTTGGTCGGAAATCGTGTTGCTCTTGAGCGCGATGTCGGCATGGAGCGCGGCCGCGATCGCGGTCTCCAGCCGGGCGGGTGGCCAGCGGCCGACGACGTCACCGACCAGGCGCGCGAAGGGGTCGTAGCTACCCACGCGCGGGCGAATCTTGAACAACAGATCGCTTTTCACCCGGGTCGCCAGCGCGTCGCTACGCAACTCCTTGTTGCTTCGGGCCAGGTCCCGCGCCCAGCGTACTGCCAGCAACGAAGTCCCCAGCAAGCTGACGAGACTCACACCCGATACGCCGGTCATTTCCAACAGTTTCGGCACCAGTGTGAGCGCTCGCGAGACGTCGTCGCGCAGGACGGCGTCGCGCCAGTCGTCTGCGGTCTCGCCGAAGCGGACCCCCACGAGTGCACCGACCGTTTCCGCGTCGATCGGTCCCGGCATATCGAGTCCACTCAACTTCTGTACTTCGGCGCTGAGGAGTCCCAGGTCACCGCCGGTGGCGCGGATCAGGTGTTCGCGGGCCTGGGGCACGATCGCCACGGCGTGCAGGGCGAGCCGCTCGTCGAGCCAGGCGTCGAGTTGGTCGCCGGTCGGGGCCGTGCACTGGATGCTGGTGCAACGCGACGAGAGATCGGCGTCGGGGTCGTCGTCGTTCCCCTGCACCATGACCAGGACGGTGTCGGGCATCGGCCGCTCGAGATACGCCACCGCGGGCAACTTCGCCTTGCTCTTCCGGTGCCACACCTCGATGTCGCGCACGACGACTACGCGACGCTCTGCCATCATCGGCATGGTGGCGCAGGCGGCGGCGAGTCCGGCCGGGTCCAACTGCTGGGCGGAACAGAGATCGAGGTTGAACTCGCGGGTTGCGGCGTCGAGGGCGCGGTCGAGAATCAGTGCAACGGCCTCGTCCTTGAGGATGCCCTCACCGCCGTGGACGTAATACGCCGGCGCCGGCAGGCCAGCGATCAGGGAGCGGCGGAGCTTGTCCAGGGTGAGGCGGGGCATCACGGAAAGCTACCCCTCACCTCCACTTCAACATACAGCAGCGCGATCAGCGTCTTGGCGTCCACGATCACGCCGTCGCGTATCATCGTGCGCACGGCGGACCAGCGGAGAACGTGAAGGTCGAGCACCTCGTCGGGCTCTTGCGCTGTCGCGCCCGGCGTAAGGTCCGTCGCCAGAAAGAGATGGATCACCTCATCGGTGAACCCCGGTGTGGTCCAGATCCAGGTCAACTGGCGCAGCGCGCCGCAGGAATAGCCAGTCTCCTCACGCAATTCGCGGGTCGCGGTCGCTTCGGGAGCCTCGCCAGCATCGCACCGGCCAGCGGGGATTTCCCAGAGGTAATCGCCGGTCGCGTGGCGGAACTGACGAATCAGTACCAGGCGTGGATCATCGTCGCGTGGATCATCGAGGAACGGCACGACCGCCGATGCCCCGGGATGCCGGAGCATCTCAAGCTCACCGACGGTGCCGTTGGGAAAACGGACAGTGTCGATGTCGAGGTTGACGATTCTTCCCGCGTAGACGCGACTGGTGTGCAGCAGGGTCATGGGGGGAAGATAGACGAGAGACGAGAGACGAGAAACGAGAGCAGGAGGACCCCCGCACGAGCGGGGTGTCTTCGTCTCTCCTCTCTCGTCTCTCCTCTTCTAGTACGCCTGCACTTCGATGGGCCCCAGATTCAGCTTCTCGATTCCTGCGCGAATCTTTGCGATATCGCCAACGATCACGATTGTCAGCCTTGAAGGATCGAGATACTTCTGCGCGGCGCGCTGAACGTCACCGGCGCTGAGACGCTTGATCGCGGCGTATTCGGCGGTGATCGTCGACAGCGGCCGATCGAAGACAACGCTGGTACTGATGGCACCCGCGACCTGTCCCGCGGTCTCGTAGTTGTCCAGCGCACCGAGCACGACATAGGCCTTGCCGCGCTCGAGTTCCGTCACGGCGACGGGCGCGGTCCGGATGCGGCTGAATTCGCGGAAGAACACCGCGAGGGACGAGTCCGTCACATTCGTCCGCACCTGGGCGCGCGCGATGAATGCACCGGGAACCGGCGACCATTCGAACAGGGAGCTGGCGCCATAGGTGTAGCCGAGCTGTTCGCGCAGGAAATCATTCAGTCGCGACGAGAACGAACCGCCGAGAACGGTGTTCATCAACTCGATCGCCGGGTAATCCGGCGAGGTGCGACTTGCGCCCGGTGCGCCGATCCAGATCACCGATTGGGCGGCACCGGGCTTGTCGACGAGGACCACGCGCGTGGCGACGCGGGGCGGGGCGGCAACGGTCGAGGCCGCAGGTTTTGAGGCGGGATTGGCAGGTACCGTCCAACTGCCGAAGTGCCCGGTGACCCATGCCCGGGCTTCAGCGAGCGTGACATCTCCCGTGATGACGAACGTGGCCCGATGCGGATCGATAGTGCTGTTCCACAGGCGCCGAACCGCCACGGAATCGAATGTCGCGGCGCTGGCGGAATCACCGACGATTTCACCATGGTACGGATGGCCTGCCGGGAACATGTTGCGATAGAACACCTTTGAGGCGACCGATCCGGGGCGATCACGGGCGGTCAGGAACCCGGCCAGCCGGAGATCCCGCACTCGCTTCACGTCGGCGGCCGCAAAGTTCGGCCGCAACGCGACGTCCGCCATGAGCGCCATGGCCCGGTCGATCGTCCGCTTCGGCGCCCGCACGCTCACCGTGAAGTTCTCCCAGCCCGCACCAGCGCCAATGCGAGCTCCCAGCAGATCGATCTCTTCGGCGAGCTGCACGCCGGTACGCCCACCGGCGCCCTCCAACAACGTTCCAGCAGCGAAGGACGCAAGGCCGGGTGCCGCGCCTTGCAGGCGCGCACCACCGTCGATGATCAATCGCCCCTCGACGATGGGAACTTCAGCGTTGCGCGAGACGAGGAGCGTGATCCCGTTCGGCAATACTGCGCGTTCAACCGTGGGCAGCACCAGCGTCGGGGCCGGGCCGAGAGTGGGAGCGGTGGTGACCTGTGCGGCGAGCGGCGTTGCCGCCATGACGAGGATCAACGCCAGGACGACGCGATCCTTCGACTTCGTGAGCGCGGGGCGCTCGCTCCGCTCAGGATGACGATTCATGGTACGCTCCTCCACTGAGCGGCGACGCCGGGTGTTGCCGCCTTGCCGATCGGGACCACGGAAATGATGGCGCGGGGACCGAGGAGATACTGGCGCACGACGCGTTGCACGTCGGCCGCGGAAACCGCGCGCAGCCGGTCGATGTCTTTCTGGAACCCGTCCGGATTTCCGGTCTCGATGTAGTACTGGTTGAGGCGATTCGCCTTCCCCTGAATCGTTTCCATGCCGCCGAGGATTCGTGACTCCATCGAGTTCCTGGCTTGCTCCATCTCGCGCGCACTCGGGCCGTCCTGGGCGAGCCGCTGCAGCTCGGCGTCGATCGCGGCCTGCAGCTCGGGGAGATTGTGGCCCGGGCGCGCCCGGGCGAGAATCCCGAAGTAACCGGCGAGGCGCTCGTCGTTGGCGGAGGCGGAGACCTGACTCGCACTCTGGTCGACATAGACCAGGCGCTGGGTGAGGCGAGAATTCTTGGCGCCCGTCAGGATGTATGATGCGACCTTGAGCGCTTCATCGTCGGGATCCCACGCGCGCACCGACTCGAAGTCGTAGATGAGTTGCGGTACCTGCACGCGATCTTCGAGGGTGACCATCGTGTCGGTCTTGAGCTGGGGCTGCGCCAGCGTGGGATGTGTCACGCCCGGGCCGCGCGGAATCGCACCGAAGTACTTCCTGATGAGTTTAAGTACGTTGTCGCGCTTGACGGCGCCGACCACGGCGATCACGGCGTTGTCGGGCGCGTAGTAGCGTCGAAAGAAGTCGCGCACGTCCTCGAGCGACGCCGCCGACAGGTCGGCCATCGATCCGATGCCTGGCCACGAGTAGGGATGTCCGGGCGGGAAGAGCATGCCCGGCTCGTAGTCTTCGACGAGGCCGTATGGCTGGTTCTCGATGCCTTCGCGACGCTCGTTCTTCACGATGTCGCGTTGCGCGTCCACTTTCCTGGCGTCCATCACGGGCAGGAACCAGCCCATACGGTCGGCATCGAGCCAGAGCATGAGTGGCAAGGCGTGGACTGGGCCAGCTTCGTAATAGTCAGTCCGATCATTCGCCGTCGACGCGTTGTTGTTCGCGCCTGCGGCTTCGAGCCGGCGATCGAACTGCGGATATGGCGCGTGCTGCGAACCCATGAACATCAGGTGCTCGAACAGGTGCGCCAGCCCGGTGCGGCCAGGTGTTTCGTTGGCCGAACCGACGTCAAACCACGTGTTCACCGTCACGATCGGCGAGGACTGATCCTCGTGGACGATGACGCGGAGGCCGTTGGGCAGTGTGTCAACGGTGACGGGTACGTGGACGGCCTGGGCGGAGGCGGACGCAACGAGTGCCGCCAAGGCCCCGGTCAGAACCAGAAATTGTCGACGCATGGCTATGACCCGATCGCGAATGTTTCCCCGTGTTTCGGCACCTGCACGTCCTTGACCCCCTCTTCCTGCAGGATCTTCTGCATGGCGAGCAGCGATTCCGGTTCACCATGCACACAAAACGCCCGCTGGATCGGCCCGCCGAGTTCCTTGACCCAGCGGCGCAACTCGTCGCGTCCGGCGTGGGCAGAATAGCCGTCGATGGTCGCAACTTCGGCGGCGATATGGTGCGGTTCGCCGAGGATGCGGACGTCTTTCTGGCCGTCCTGGATTCGGCGGCCCAATGTTCCTTGACCCTGGAACCCGACCAGCAGGATGCAGTTGCGCGAATCCTCGACGTGATTGGCGAGGTGATGGGTAATGCGACCGTTTTCGGCCATGCCGGACGCGGCGATGATGATAGCGGGGCCGTTCAACGAGTTGAGCTGCTTCGACTCGTTCACGTCGCGCACGTAGGTCACGAGATGGTAGTCGAAGAGCTTGGAGTCGGTCTGGATGAGCGCTTCGGTATCGTCGAAGAGTTCGGGGTGCAGCCGGAACACCGCGGTCGCCTCGACGGCGAGTGGCGAATCGACGTAGATCGGGATCTGCGGGATCCGGTTCGCATCGGCGAGTTCGTGCAGTGCGTAGATCAGTTCCTGGGTGCGGCCGAGTGCGAAGGACGGCATCAGGATGATCCCTTGCCGCGCCGCGACCCGGTTGACGATTTCGGCGAGATGATCCGTCGCGTGCGTCGACGTGTCATGATTCTTGAGGGCGTAGGTGCTTTCGATGATCAGTGTGTCGATCGCGCCGCGCGGCCCGGACGGGTCGCGGATGATCGGCTGGCCCCAGCGGCCGATGTCGCCGGAGAAGACCACGCGGTGCGGCTTCGTCCCGGCGATCTGCACCTCGACGTTGGCACTTCCGAGAATGTGTCCGGCGTCGCGGTAGGTGACGGTGAGATCACCTGCCACGGCGAACGGCCGCTCGTACGGATGCGATTCCATCAACTCGACCGCCTTGACGGCGTCGGCCACGGTGTAGAGTGGCGCCGACGACGGGCCGGCGCGGCCCTTCTTCTGCAGCCACTTGAAGTCGCTCTCCTGAATGTGCGCGGAATCGGGGAGCATCGAGGCGCACAGATCGCGCGTCGCCGAGGTCGCGAAGATCGCCTTGTTGTACTGATTGGCGGCGAGGAGCGGCAGGCGACCGGAATGATCGATGTGCGCGTGGCTCAGGATCACGGCATCAAGCTGGCGCGGATCGAACGAGAGCTTGGCGTTGAGTGCGGCCGATTCGTCGCGCTTGCCCTGGAACATGCCGCAATCGAGGAGGACGCCATGACCATTCCATTCGAGCAGGTGGCAGGAGCCGGTCACCTGTCCCGCCGCCCCCCAGAACGTGATCGATGTGCTCACGAGACGAGGCCTCTGACGAAGGTGAGCGGAAGCTTGGCGGCCTCCGCGAGGAGATAGCCGAGTTCGGTGGTAAAGCTTCGCGAAATTGGCGACGACGTGGTCGGCGAAGTGTACGCCTCGAGCCCGACCCGCCACGCCTCGAGGTGGAGCCGGGCGAGATGAAAGGGATCGCTCACCAGCAGCACGCGAGTGATCCCGGCATGATGCAGGTATTGGGCGACCGAATCCATCGAGGCCGCAGTCGTCGTGCCCGCCCCGAGGACTACCGAATCGCCGGGAACACCGATGCCCACGAGATACCGCCGCCCCGCAGCCGCCTCGCTCACCCGGTCGCCCTGGCCGATGCCGCCGGTAACGACGACGAGGCGGGCGAGGCCGGCGCGATAGAGATCGTAGGCATGATCCAGCCGCGCCTTGAGCACGGGCGACGGATGACCGTTGTACTGGGCGGCGCCGAGGACGACGATGGCCTCAGCGTGGCGTTGCTGGTCGCGCCGGGACATGATGACCACGTCGGCGAATGCGACGAAATAGATGCCGACCACAACCTCTGCGGCACGAAGGATCCAACGGCGGATGCGAATGGTCAGAAGGGAAACGACTCACCCTTTCGCGGCACGATGACGTCGCGGACACCTTCTTCTCGCAGGATGGTGACCATCATCGCGACCGCGAGGTCATCGCCTTGCACCACGAAGGCTCGCTTGACGGGCCCACCGAGCGCGCGAATCCAGGCGCGCATCTCTTCGCCGTCGGCATACCCCGAGTACGCGGTCATGGTTTCGATGGTCGCCTTCCGTTCAACGATCGCGCCGCCGAGCTCGACCGACTCGGCGCCGTCCTCCAGCAATCGACCCACCGAGCCGTCTTCCTGGAACGACGCGAAGATGATCGTGTGTCGCGCGTCGCCGAGGCAACGGCGGAGGTGGTGGGCCGAGCGACCGGAGTCGCAGGTCTCGTTGGGCGCCACGATGATCGCCGGGCCCTCAATCGTATCGGCGAAGTCGGGATTTCCCTGGGGCAGATAGTGCAGCAGCGAGCGATCGAAGGCGCCGGCCTCGGTGGCATACGCATCCTCGTTGGCGGCGATCGTTTCGGGGTGGAGTCGCAACATGGTGGTCAGCGACACCGGCGTCGGGATGTCCATCCAGATCGGGATTTCCGGAATGTTGCCGGCGTGCCAGAGTTGCTGTACCGCGCGCACGAACTCCTGCACCGGGCCGATCGTCGTGGCGGGGACGATGATGAGGCCACCGCGGGCGACACTCTCGTTGATGATGGTGGCGATCCGCTGCTGCGCATCGCTGAATGTCGGGTGGCGCAGATGCGCGAACGGTGAGCCGATGATCAGCGTGTCCACTTCGCCAGGATTCGGGGCAGCGTCGCGAAAGATGGCGGACCCGGGACGGCCCACCGAACCCGAGTAGACCATGCGGTGCGATCCGCCTTCGCCGGTTCGCAGCTCAATGCTGGCGGACCCGAGCGTATGCCCCGCTTCGGTGAACTCGAACACCAGGTTGCGGCGCAGGTGCAGCGCGCGGTGATACGGCTGGCCGACGGTGAGCTGCTGGCTGGCGAACACATCCTGCAGCCCGTAGAGCTGATGGCCGTGGGTCGCGAGTTCGAGCGCGGTGTGCGCGAGCAGTACGGCCGCGCAATCGCGGGTCGCCGGCGTGGCGTACACCGGACCGTGAAAACCGTGACGCACCAGCTGCGGCGTCCGACCAGAGGCCGCGAGACCGGCCGCCGAGAGGAGGATCGCGTCGACCTTGCCCGGATCGAGCGGCAGTTCCCGGTTTTTCTCCTCGGCCTGCGCGACGTTGCCCTGAAAGAGGCCGGCGTCGAGGAGCACACGGGCACCGGCCGCCTCGAGCAGGATCATCGAGCCGGTCGCGGTGGCAGCTCCACCGAAGAAAGTCAGCGTGCGTGGGGCGCTCATTTGGTCCCGAAGAGGCGGTCCCCGGCGTCGCCGAGGCCTGGGAGGATGTAGCCGATCGCGTTGAGTTCACGATCGTACGCCGCGGCGTACACCGGAATATCGGGGTGTGCGGTAGCGAATGCAGCGACCCCCTCCGGTGCCGCGACCAGACAGATGAGGGAGATGTCGCCGGCGCCGGCCCGCTTCAGCTCTGAGGCGGCCTTGGCGGCTGACCCACCGGTGGCAAGCATCGGGTCGAGCAGAAAAAAGCGGTGGTCCGCCGTCGGCGTCGGCACCTTGAAGTAGTACGATACGGGTTGCAACGTGTCGTGGTCCCGATAGAGGCCGATGTGGCCGACCCGGGCATTGGGTATCAGCTGCACGATCCCGTCGACCATGCCCAGCCCGGCGCGGAGGATCGGGACCAGGGCGATCTTGCCGCTGATCCGGTGGCCGGTGGTCGTCTCCAGCGGGGTGACCACCTCGACCGACTCGGTGCGCAGGTCGCGGGTGACCTCGTAGGTCATCAATGCCGCGATCTCACTGACCAGCTGCTTGAAATCCCGCGACGAAGTCGCCACGTCCCGCAGCAGCGTCATCTTGTGACGGATCAACGGGTGATCGAGAACGGTGAGCCCACCGCGGGGCTTGGTGGTCATGGTTCAAAGGTAAGCCCGGAGCCCCGAGGTTCGGGGCGCTGCGTTCCCCACCAGTAGCCAGGATCTGGCGGGGCGGTAGTTTCTAGGGATCCCCGCCAACCTGGAGCCTGACCATGCCAGATCGCCGCCAGTTCCTCGGCACCCTTGCCGCCGCCGGAGTCGCCTCGCTCGCCGTCCCGCCCATTGTCGGCGCATCGCCGCCATCGCTCGCGAGCGCGGCGAAGGAGAAATGGGACCTGACCTGGCTCGACGCCGTGAAGGCGAAGGCGCACAAGCAGGTGTACGACATGGGCGTGCTCGACATGAACGGGATCTCGCCGCTCCACTTCCCGTTTTTCTGGCTCAACGCGCATAACGAGGTATACCCGGGGATGACCGACGCCAAGCTCGCGGCCATCGTCGGCATTGCCGGGAACGCGTTCCCGATGAACTTCACCGACGCGATCTGGGCGAAATATCCGCTCGGCGAAGGGTGGAAGGTGATGGACCCGGCCACCAACACGCCGTCCAAGAAAAACGTCTTCGCGAGTTCGCCCGACGCCATGGCCGCGCAGTGGACAGTCCCGGCGCTGCAGAAGCGCGGCGTGATCTTCTGGATGTGCAACACCGCGCTCACGATCGTCAGCGGAAAAATGGCCGACGCCACGAACCAGAAGCACGAGGCGGTATACGCCGAGTTCAAGGCCGGGCTGCTGCCCAGGGTGAAGCTGGTGCCGTCGCACACGATGATGCTGACGGCGGCGCAGGAACATGGGTGCGCCTACCAGCGGGTGTGAGCTCGCGGCTAAAGCCGCGGCTCGGCTGATGTCGCTAAAGCGACGCCTGCTCCGTGTGTGGCCGACCACCCCGAGTGTGACCGTGCTCCTCGGTACGGTCGCCTGCGCCACGTCGTCACCATCGTTGACCGCCGCCCATCGCGCCGCGATCGTGGACAGCGTGCAGGTGATGCTCACGTCATGGCGTGATGCGGTGAACGCAAAGAACATGACGCGTGCGGCGGCGTTCTACTCGAGCGACCCCGACTTTCGCTGGTTCGAAGATGGTGAATTGAAGTACCGGTCGGCCAAGGAGATCGGCGATACAATGAAGGCGATGGCGCCCGCCTTCCGGTCGTTCGCGATTTCGCTGATCGAGCCGCAGATCACGGCGCTGGCGCCGGGTGTGGCAGTGGTGACGACGACTTTTGCCCAGAAGCTGACCGACACCACAGGGCAGACCATCGGATTCGCGGGCGCGGTGTCGATGACCGTGGTGCATGGCGATTCCGGCTGGAAGTTCCTGGTGGGACATACGTCGTCAGTCGCGCCGCCGCCCGACACTGCGCGGAAAGGGAAGGGGCGGCGGACGTGAGGCGTGAAGTATCGGAGCACTGGCACGTCGTACGAATGGCAGACCGGGACATGTGGTCTCTCAGGGGAGGATGGCACGATGATGCGAACAACGTTTCTTCTAGCGGTCATGGTGGCGGGCGCGACGCAGATTGTGGCCGCCCAGGGCGCCCCGCGGATGGTGAGCGGTCGGGCGTTCGACGACAGCACAGGCTGCCCGCTGCGGAGTGTGCAGCTCGCGGCGACCGGGTCGGCGGGCCACGTCCTCACCGACGTCAACGGCCGCTATCGCATGGCGAATCCGCCGGCCGGCAACTTCGCACTGCAGGCGCTGCTGCGCGGCTATCAGCCGGCACAGGCGGCGGGCGTGACGGTCACCGACTCGACCGAGCGGGTTGACTTCTCGTTGCTGCGCGCCAGCCCTGACAGCGCCGCGCGGGTCAGCTATCCGAAGAAGGCGTGTCGGCTCGAGCCGCGGGACAGCCTGTAGGGCGGGCGCCGCACCGCCCTCGGCAGGGGCGCAGCATGCTGCGCCCCTACGCTGCTATTTTCCGGCCATGTCACAACCCGAAACCTCCGACTCCGATTTCTCGCCGGCGGCCTTCAATCCGCTGGCGCAGAAGCTGTTCAAGGCCCGCACGGTCATCATCTCCGGCGAGATCGATCAGGGGGTCGCCGAGCGCACGATGACGCAGCTACTGGCTCTGGCGGCAGAATCCGCCGACCAGATCACCGTGTTCATCAACTCGCAGGGCGGCCACGTCGAGGCGGGCGATACGATCCACGACATGCTGCGATTCATCGCACCACCGGTGCGGGTGGTGGGCACCGGATGGGTCGCCAGCGCCGGCGCACTGATTTACGTGGCCGTGCCGCGCAAGCAGCGTTACTGCCTGCCGAACACTCGCTTCCTGTTGCACCAGCCGGCCGGTGGCATGGGCGGCACCGCGTCGGACATCGCCATCGAAGCGCGCGAAATCGTCCGGATGCGCGAGCGGTTGAACCGGATTTTCGCGCGTGAGACAGGTCAATCGATCGAGCGGATCGAGGATGACACGTTGCGGAATTTCTGGCTCGATGCGGAGGCGGCCAAGGAATACGGGCTGGTGGGGAAGATTATCTCGAAACAGAGCGAGCTGGGCTGAGGTCCGCCCGGTGCCCCGCTGGTAGCGCGACCGATGCAATCATGCCATCGTTGAGCCTCCTCGACTCCGAGCCATCCATGCGACCGTTCATCCTGGCTGCCACGATGCTTTGTCTGCCGGCCGCCGTGTACGCGCAGAAACCGATCCCCGCCGCACAACAAATTGCCCTCGCCGTGCTGCCGCTGCCCAAGGTGTTCCGCGCCGACGCCACCGTCCTCGGCTACGACGCCCGCGGCAAGCTGGTGACGCTGCGCCGCGGGACCGGGGCGATGGTTTGTCTCATGAGCGATCCAAAGCAGGCGACGTTCGACCCGGCCTGCTACCAGAACTCACTGGAACCGTTCATGGCGCGCGGCCGCGAGTTGCGGGCGCAGGGGACGACCGGGGCGAAGGTCGACAGCGTGCGTTTCGCGGAGATCAAGTCGGGGAAGCTGCCGATGCCGAAGCAGGCTGCGGCGCTGTACGCGCTCGATGGCCCGATGAGCGGCGTGAACGCGGCGGCAGGGACGGTGACGGCCGCGATCAAGCCGCGCTATGTGGTGTACATGCCATTTGCCACGTCGGCGTCAACCGGGCTGCCGGATGAGCCGATCGCCAATGGTCCCTGGCTGATGGAGCCGGGGACGCCCAAGGCGCACATCATGTTCACGCCGTCGATGTGAGGACGGGATGCTGATTGACGCGGTCAAGCGCTGCCTCATGCGCGACCTCGCCGGATTCGCCCTCGAACTGGATGCGTATCGCGACGATGTGTCGGTGTGGGCGCTGCCACCAGGCGTCAACAACTCGACGGGGACGTTGACGCTGCACGCTTGCGGCAACCTCCGTCATTTTGTCGGGGCGGTACTTGGCAAGAGCGGATACGTGCGCGATCGCGACGCGGAGTTCGCCGTGCGCGGCCTGCAGCGCGTTGAGCTCGAGATGCTGCTGGCGGTGACGCGCGACGAAGTAGCCCGCGCGCTCGATCAACTTGATTCCGACCAGTTGACGCTCGATTTCCCGATCCTGATTGGCAAGACCACGCTCTCCACCGGCCGATTCCTGGTTCACCTCGCCACGCACCTCACCTATCACCTCGGTCAGGCGGACATGCATCGCCGCGTCGTGACCGGCCAGTCAAACGGACTCGGCACCGTGGCGGTGCCGCCGCTGGCCGACCCGATCCTCTGAAAGTCAAGGAGCAAGCCATGCGACTTCGAATCCTTGTTGGCGCGTTGCTCGTACTCGGGGGCGGCTTCATTCTCGCGCGCGGGTTGCACTACACGTCGCGCAAGGATGTCGTCGACCTCGGCGGCGTCCGGGTGAGCGCCGAGGAACAGACGGCGGTGCCGCCCTGGGTCGGCGGCGCGCTCGCGTTGGCCGGCCTGGTGCTGGTGTTCACTGGCGGCTCGCGGCGATCGTGAGCAGCGGGATGCAACGCACCAACATTTCGTCCGGTGCGAAGTGGGAGTCGATCGTCGGCTACTCGCGCGCCGTGCGGGTGGGGCCGTTCGTGCATGTCACCGGCACGACGGCGACGGGAGCCGACGGAGAGATCGTGGGTGTGGGTGACATGTACCTGCAGGCGAAGCAGGCGATCGGGAATATTGCGTCGGCGCTCGGCACGGCTGGTGCGCGGCTGGAGGACGTGGTACGCACGCGGATCTACGTCACCGACATTGCGCGCTGGGAAGCGGTGGGACAAGCGCACCGGGAGGCGTTTGGCAGGATCCTGCCGGCGACGACGATGGTCGAGGTGGCGAAATTGATCGACGAGCGGATGCTGGTGGAGATCGAAGCGGACGCGATCGTGATCGACGCGGCATGATCACCGAGAACCGCGCCTGGCTCTACGTGATCGTCGCCGGCCTGTTCGAGGTGGTCTGGGCGATCGGGCTCAAGTACAGCCAAGGTTTCTCGCGTCCGTGGCCGAGTGCGGTGACGGTGGTCGCGATGCTGGTATCGATGTGGCTCCTGGCACAGGCGATCCGGGTGCTGCCGGCCAGTACGGGGTATGCGGTCTGGGTGGGGATTGGCGCGGTGGGAACGGCGATGCTCGGCATCATCCTGCTGGGCGAGTCACGCCAACCGATGCGGTTGCTGTCGATCGCGCTGATCGTGGTCGGGATTGTGGGACTCAAGTTCGCAAAGTAGTTTGCCGGGCCTTCCGGCCAGGTAGCTCAGTTGGTAGAGCACGTGACTGAAAATCACGGTGTCGGCGGTTCGATCCCGCCCCTGGCCACTCTGACGGCCCCGCCCTCGGGAGCGGGGCCGTTTGTCTTCGCTGACGACTACACCGGTCCTTCACTCCGCTCAGGATGATGGGCCGTGGTTGTTGCCAGCAACTCCTGCCCGATCACGCGCATCGCCTGAAACGTCGCATCGATATCGGCGGTCGTCGTCCGGTGCGAACAGATCGACAGCCGCTGCGTCACGCGGCCACGAATCCGCGTGGTCATTGCGAACGCGATCAACCGCCGCTGCAATTCGTCCGAGATCTGCTGGTTCAGTTCATCCAGCAGCGCATCGTTGCCGCGCAGCTCCTTGGGCGCCCAACGGAACGAATAGATGTAGAGCAGCGGCGACGGCTGGACGACTTCGAAGTCGTCGGACGTGTCCACGAGGTTATGCAGGTGCTTCGCACAGACAATCGTCTGGCGGAAGAAGGTGCGGATTCCCTCGGCGCCGTAGTAGCGCAGCGTCATCCATACCTTGAGGGCGCGCCAGCTGCGCGAGAGTTGCGGGCCGTAGTCGAAATAATTGTCACCGCTGTATTCGTTGTCCTTGGCGGGGAGGAGGTAGGTGGCCTGCATCGCGAAGGCGCGGCGGAGTGCCGCGATCTCGCGTACCATCAGGCAGCCGGCTTCGTAGGGAACGCCGAGCCATTTGTGGGCATCGAAGGAAACGGAGTCGGCACGCACCATGCCGTTGAGCTGCGGCTGCAACTCCGGCAACATGCCACCGAGGGCACCGCAGGCACCGTCGAGGTGCAACCAGAGATTGCGACGCGCGGCGACGTTGGCGAGCGCGTTGATGTCGTCGATCGCGCCGACGTTGATCGAGCCGACGTGACCGACGATGCAGAACGGCGTCATTCCCACCGCAATGTCGGCGTCCAGCATCCGTTCGAGCGCCTGCACGTCGATGGTGAAGTCGGCGTTCGACGGTACGGCGCGCAGTGCCGATCGACCGAGGCCGAGCAGGTCCACCGCGCGCACCATGGAAACATGCGTTTCGTGATCGGCCATGTACACCGTCATCCGGCCGGCACCGTTCCGCGACTGCAGGCCATCCATGTCGACGTTCCACGTCGCCTTGGCGCAGAGTGCCACCCTCAGTGCGGCGACGTTCGCCATCGTCCCGCCGCTGACAAAGACGCCACCACACTCGGACACATAGCCCATCAGTTCGGCGAGCCATCGGACGGTGCGCCGTTCGATTTCGGTGGCCGCGGGCGACGCCCGCCAGCCACCGCAGTTGGGATTGAGCGTGCTCGCCATCGCGTCGGCGAGGGTCGCGATCTGTGATCCCGACCCGTTCACGAAACCAAACCAGCGGGGTGATCCCTGGCGCGACGAGTTGGGGATGATCTTGTCGCGCCAATCCGCCAGAATCGCCGCGGCCGATTCCCCCTGTTCCGGGGGCGGTGCGTCGAAGAGTGCGGCGACGTCGGCAGGCTTGCACCCGGGAAACGCCGGAGCGGCCTCGATCCCGGCGTAGTAATCAGCCAGCAGGTCGATGACGTCGTGGCCAAGAGCCTTGAATTCGGCCGTGGGGAGGTCGGGGTGCAGCTGGGGCACAGAGGCTCCGGTTGGATGTAATTGGCGCGGTGATGTCGCGGAATATCGAGTAATTGGCCCGTTTGGCCACCCGCGCAACTGCGGCGCCGGATGCAGCCAAACGGACCCGCGACCCGAGTATGCCAGACGTGAGCTTAATCGGCCACCGCCGAATGTACGACGAAGGTTTGCGATAGATTCTGGCACAGATGAATCCGACCGTCACCAAACGAACCTTTCTCGCCGCGCTCGGCTGCGACACCGCCGGCTGGTACGCCGCCCAGGCCGAACCTGGCCCGCCGGGACCCGGCCTCGAGTGGCGGTTCCACAGCGGCGCCGAGATCGGGCGGTTGGCCCGGAAGCAGCTCGGCCGGGGAACGCTGCTCCCATTCGCGCCGACCGAGACGGCATTGCAGGCGACCGCGAAGGCGATGGGCAATGCGGACGCAACGCTGTTGTTCGAGGCGACATTCGTCGCGGGTCCTTTCGTCGCGCGCGCGGATGCGTTGCGACGCACTGATGGTGGCTGGGACGTGATCGAGGTCAAGTCCGCCATGGCACCTGAGGATGGAGTGGCGAGCGACGAACACCTGGACGATCTGGCGTACACCGCGTTCGTCGCGCGTGCTTCGGGTGTCGCGGTCGGGCGATGCACGCTGATGTTCCTCGGGCGCGATTGCCGGCTCGGCGCCGAACGTCTCACTGAACTGGACGTGACAGAGACCGTTGTGCAGCGGGTAGCCGGGTTCGCCGATCGGTCCGCGAGGATCGCCACTGCGTGCACCGCGCTTGATCGACCGGCACCGGCGTTGCAGTTCGTTTGCAAGAAGTGTGAGTTCTTCGCCTCGGATTGTGTGGGAAAAGGGATTACCGATCCGCTGTTCATTCTGCCGCGGTTGTCGGAAAAGCGATTTGAGGCGATGAAGGAGTATCAGCGGCTGTCGGCGGTTCCCGCCGGCGCGAACCTCACCGGGCCGCAGCACCGGGTCTTCAATGCCGTACGATCAGGGGCGCCGTTGATCGATCAGGCGGAGTTGGCTCAATTGAACCAGTTGGTGTGGCCAGTGTACTACCTCGACTTCGAGGCGGTCGCACCAGCGTTGCCATGGTTTGACGAGTGCGCGCCATACGAGATCATGCCGTTTCAGTTTTCCATTCATGTGTGCGATCGAGTCGGGCACGAGATCGCGCATCACGAATACCTGGCACCGATCGGCGGCGACTGGCGCCACGAGCTCGCCGTCGCGTTGATCGAACGGCTCGGGGATCGTGGTTCGATCGTCGTGTACTCCGGCTACGAGAAACAGCGCCTCGCGGCGATGGCAACGTCGTTGCCGGAGTTCGCGGCAGCGCTGCATGCCATCATCGCCCGACTGGTGGATTTTGAGCCTATTGTGCGCAACGGGTATTGTCACCCCGCCTTTCTTGGACGAACCAGCATCAAGAACGTGCTGCCGGTCGTCGCCCCGGAGCTGAGCTATTCCGGGACGGGTGTCGGGAACGGAGAGGACGCGGCGGGACTCTTCGCCCTGATGACTGTCGGGCGACGCGATCCGGCGGACCAGGATTCCCACCGCCAGCAGTTGCTCGACTACTGCAAACTGGACACCCTCGCGATGGTGAAGCTGCACCGCGCACTCGAGGCGCTGACCAGGGCATCCTGATCGATCCGGCCAGGATTTGATACTTGGTTGACACCCCCGTCCCACTTTTCCCGACGCGGGGCCAGCCATCCCCGACGAGTTGCGTATGGGGCCAGTCCGTCGCCACAAGAGAGAAACGACGTGGGGCGAGCGAAGCGAATCGGTAGTGCGGCGCGGACTGACCCGGCGGCACCCCCTCCTCAGCTCCGTGTTCATCGCTGTAGTTTCCTGCCATGCCCCGTCGCCGCGACGCCACCCGGTTGGGCGGCACCCGTGCCCCCAGGACGAACGCGCACGCCGCCGCTCGCCGAGAACTGTCGGCACGGCATCCCCGCCTTGCGCGCCTGGTCAAACTGGCGCATCCGCTCGAGCGCACCGTTCCCGACAAGCGACCGCTGTCCCATCTCGTGGTCCGCACCATCGTGGGCCAGCTGGTGTCGACCGCGGCCGCGCGCAGCATCATGAAAACATTGATCGATGCGCACGGCGATATCAACGGCATCGTCGCGTGGGCGATGCGGACGCCAGCCGACGCGCCGCCCGCGCACTCGCTGTCGCGCGCCAAGCGCCGGGCGATGGCGAACTGGGGATTCTTTCTCGCCGAACACGGCGATCCGCGCAAGAAATGGCAGGATCTCTCCGCCGACGAACTCGTTGGCGAGATCGTGGCGTTGCGCGGGCTAGGGCCCTGGAGTGCGCATATGATCGCGATCTTCGGCTTCGGACACCCAGGCATCTGGCCCGAGGGTGACGCGGGCGTGGTGCGGGCGGCCGCGGTCGTGTTCAAGGGGATCAGAAAACCAACAGTGCGGAAGCTTATCCAGGGCCACGAGAGTCACGTGGCGTTGTGTTGTTGGGCGTTGCTGGACAAGGGGCGGTTGGCGGAGTTCTGACCCCGCGTTACTTCTCGCGGTAGCCGTTGATAGCCGCGACGACGTTGGCGACAACGAACACGCCGATGATGCAGGCAAGAAACCCGACGATGTAGGCAAACTCAGGCAAATCGTGCGGCATGGTGAACCTCTCCGATTCGTTACGCGCGCAGGGTACTGCGCCCCGACACCCGTTCCCACGAAATCTACTACCCTTGGGCCACCGTCAAGAGTTTACCGCCGAGGGGGCATGAACAATCTACCGGTCCTGCTGTTCGACAACAGCTGCGGCGTCTGCCATTGGCTGGTCCGCTTTGTCATACGACACGACGCAACGGGCCGTTTCCGGTTCGCGGCGCTGGACTCGCGGGTGGGCGCGGCCGTTCGCCGCGAGTACGCGGTGGACCCCTCGCTCGACAGCGTGGTATTGATCGACGACCAACGGGTCTTTGTTCGCAGCGGCGCGGTCGTCCAGATCGTTCGTCGCCTCGGCTGGCCTTGGCGGATCCTTGCGGTCGCGGCAATCGTGCCGCGGCGGTGGCGAGACGCCGGATACGACGCGTTCGCGGGTCGACGGGCGGCGATCGCGCGACGCTTCGGTCTGGTCTGCCCGCTGCCAACAATCGCGGAGCGAGCCCGGTTTCTCGACTGGGCCGATACGCCCGCTATCGGTAGCGTAACATGATATAGGACAACGGAGTACGGGCGACCACCGAGGCCGCAGAATGCGGCCCACGATGGCTGGGGTCTCAGCCTTGGGACTTGGCCAGCCGTATATTCTGTGGATCCAGCCGATTGTTCCTGGCCGGGTTCTCCACCGGGTAACAGATCCCTCGTTTCACTCAGGATGACGGCGAGAAACCCTCAGGGTGACGGCGGGAAACGCTCAGGATGACGCTGTAAATGGCTGACAAGCTGGTCGACGACCTCAAGCGCGCGCTGGGCGACGCGTACACGATCGAGCGCGAGCTCACGGGCGGCGGCATGAGCCGTGTCTTCGTGGCGACGGAACATGCGCTCGGCCGTGAGGTCGTGATCAAGGTGCTTCCGCCCGATCTCGCGGCCGGCGTCAATCGCGAGCGTTTCCGCCGCGAAGTGCAACTCGCGGCGCGGCTTTCGCATCCGTATATCGTGCCGTTACTGCACGCCGGTGAGCACGACGAGCTGTTGTGGTTCACGATGCCGTATATCGCCGGCGAGTCGCTGCGTACCCGACTGCAGCGCGCCGGCGCGCTCAAGCTGCCGGAAGTCCTCAAGCTGTTGCACGACGTGGTCGAGGCGCTGGCCTACGCGCATTCGCGCGGCGTAATCCATCGCGACATCAAGCCAGGCAATATCCTCTCCGACGGACGCCACGCGCTGGTGACCGACTTCGGTGTGGCCAAGGCGCTCAACGCCGCACTGCCGATGGGTGGACCGGGACACACCACGTCGGGGATGGCGATCGGCACACCGGCCTACATGGCGCCGGAGCAACTGGCGGCGGATCCCGAAGCGGACCATCGCGTGGACATCTACGCCGTCGGCTTGCTCGCGTATGAGTTGCTGAGCGGTGTCTCTCCGTTTGCGGCGCCGTCGCCGACCGCCACGATGACGGCACAACTCACGCGCGTTCCGCAGGCGTTGCATGAACTGCACGCCGACATCCCGCCGGCATTCTCGGACCTGGTGCAGCACTGTCTCGCCAAGTCGCCGGAGGACCGACCGCCCGACGCACTGGCGGTGCTGGCGGAACTGGATCACATCGCGGGCGCACTCGCAGCCGACGCGCATCGGTCCACCAGTCGCGAGACGCGCGCGAAATCGCCCGCGTCGTCGCTGCCGCTGATATTGGCGACATTTGGCGTGCTGGTACTCGTTGCCGCGGGCTTCTGGTGGATGCAGCGCGGTTCACCAACGGTCGTTGGTCCAGACACCGCAGCTGCAACGCGTCTCGCCGACGACACGGATCTCAACACGCCGCTGCCGCTGCGGCCGATGACGCACAAGGACTCGCTCAAGCTGCTGGACGATCTGCAGCAGCAGTTGGGCGAGGCCGATCCCAGGTATCCGAATAAACCGGCGGTAACACCAGCAGTGACTGAGCAGGTGCCGCTCGATGTGCAGGTGGCACGGACCGATTCACTGATCCGGGCGCGGATGTGGGAGTTGTACGGTCAGCGCGGAGCCGGCGCGGCGGTCGGCACCGTCGTCACCGCGGCCACGCCGAATACGCCGCCGATTCCTGCTGGCGCACCCGGCGCCCCACCACCCGTCGCGGCGAGTACGACTGGCCTCACGCCGCATCGCCTGACGATCGTGGCGCAGCCACGCGATCGGGTTGACTCGACCTTGCGGGCGCTCCAGCGCCGGGCTGCGGTCGAGTTGGCGGAGCGCACGAACCGGGGAAGCGGGCAGTGGGCGTCGGTCAACATCGACACCGCGGGCCGATCGGGGCCGGGAAGCTTTCCTGTGCCCGGGCGCGCTGATGTGCTTGTGTTCTTGAATATGCAATATGAAGGCCCTGATTCGGTGAAGATGTCGGTGTCGGTCCGGAGCACTGATCCCGGCACGAACTTCGGGTACCATGCGCTCACCAGCGACGCCGTGTACCGGCCGACCAGCACCGCACCGTTCAGCGGGACGCTGAACGACGCGGCGCGACTCCTCCGCCAGCTGCGCCAGCTACCGCCCGGACAGGCGTGGGTGCAGGACATGGGGCGCGAACGCGGCGGACCGTACGATCCGGGTGCCCAGACGATGCGGATGTACCCACCGACGCAGCTCGACTCGGCGCGCAACGCGATGGAGTCGCTGCGAGTGCGGCCGCCGAAGCGGCGGGATTCACTGCCCTAGGATCATCGCAAACATCAGTGGTACCACGATGCTCGCATCGCTCTCTACGATGTACTTCGGCGTGTCGATCCCAAGCTTGCCCCAGGTGATCTTCTCGTTGGGGACGGCACCGGAGTAGGAACCGTAGCTGGTGGTCGAGTCCGAGATCTGGCAGAAGTAGGCCCAGACCGGGATGTCCTCGCGCTGCAGATCCTGGTGCAGCATCGGCACGACGCAAATCGGGAAGTCTCCGGCGATGCCGCCGCCGATCTGGAAAAAGCCGATCCCCTGACCGGTGGCGTTCGCCAGGTACCACTCTGCCAGCGTCATCATGTACTCAATGCCGGTGCGCACGGTGTGGACGTTCGTGATGTCCTTGGTGATGCAGTGGCCGGAGTACATGTTGCCAAGGGTGGAGTCTTCCCAGCCCGGAACCCAGATCGGGAGGTTCTTTTCGCAGGCGGCGAGCATCCACGAGTTCTTCGGATCGATCTGATAGAACTGGGTGAGTTTGCCTGAGCGCAACACCCGATAGAAGAACTCGTGCGGGAAGTAGCGCTCGCCCGCCTGATCCGCCGCCAGCCACTCTTCGAGCACCGCGCCTTCCAGTCGCCGCATCGCTTCCATCTCGGGAATGCAGGTGTCGGTGACGCGATTCATGTGGCGATCGAGCAGCGCCTTCTCATCGTGTGCCGTGAGGTCGCGGTAGTGCGGCACGCGCTCGTAGTAGTCGTGCGCGACCAGGTTGAAGATGTCTTCCTCCAGGTTGGCACCGGTGCAGGTGATCGCCTGGACCTTGCCCTGGCGAATCATCTCGGCGAGCGAGAGTCCCAATTCGGCGGTGCTCATTGCGCCGGCGAGGGTAATCATCATCTTGCCCCCGGCATCGAGATGGCGCACATAACCGTCGGTCGCGTCGATGAGTGTCGCCGCGTTGAAGTGGCGGTAGTGGTGGCGGAGGAAGGCCGAAATCGGGCTCGATGTAGTCATGGCGAGAAGATCCTTCCCTTCGCGCAGGATGACAAGTCCGTGAACCAACCCCACGCGTTACGTTCCATCTCATGCCGCTTCCCGAGCAACTGACCTGCTGGGCCACCACCGCGCCCGGCCTCGAACGCCTCCTCGCGAATGAATTGCGCGGGCTTGGACTCACGCCGAGTGAGATCGAGCCGGGTGGCGTGGAGTTCACAGCAACGGCAGCGCAACTGGCCGATTCAGTCGTCCAGCTTCGTACCGCAAACCGGGTCGCGGTACGGCTGGCATCGTTCGAAGCACGGGCGTTCGGGGAACTGGAACGACGCGCGGCCGAGGTGCCGTGGGAAGAGGTGATCAAGCCGGGTGGCACGGTGCATTTCCGGGTGACGTCAAAGAAATCGAAGCTGTTTCATGAGGATGGGATTGCCGAGCGGCTGGAACGCGCGGTGGCAGGGATCGTGAAGGGTACCCACGCGGTTCGGGCGCCGTCGGCGGTGGGTGCGATCGAGGACGCTGATCTACGGATGGGGCGGATTGGACGGGTTCAACGGATTCTGGTTCGCGTGATGCGGGACGAAGTCACGTTCTCGGCCGATGCGGTGGGGGCGTCGTTGCATCTGCGGGGGTATCGGCAGGATGTGGCGAAGGCGCCGATGCGGGAGACGTTGGCAGCGGCGCTCTTGTTGGCGAGTGGCTGGGAGCCGGGAATGCCCCTGCTCGATCCGTTCTGCGGGTCGGGGACGATCGCGATCGAAGCGGCGCTGATGGCCCGAGGGATCGCGCCGGGACGTGTGCGGCGATTCGCGATGGAGGCGTGGCCCGCGCTGAACAGCAACGTCATCAGTGACGCGCGGAAGCGAGCGACGGCAAAGGAGCGTCCGGCGACGGCACAGATCGCTGGTCGCGATCGCGACGCGGGTGCGATTGCGGCGTCGATCGCCAATGCGGAGCGCGCTGGTGTCGCGGGCGATATCACGTTTGCGGAGGCGGCGCTTTCTTCGCTTGAGCCGGACAGCGGTACCGGTTGGATTGTGACGAATCCGCCGTATGGTGCGCGGATCGGTGAACGCAACGCGCTGCGGGATCTGTATGCGGTGCTCGGCCGGGTCGTCCGCGAGCGGCGCCCCGGGTGGGGATTGGCGATGTTGAGTGCGGATCGGATGCTGGAGGGGCAGCTCGGGATGTCGATGGAAGAAGTTCTGAAGACGACGAATGGGGGATTGCCGGTGAGGGTGATAAGGGCCGAGAGACGATAGACGAGAGACGAGAGACGTGGATGAGGATGGCGACCTACACCTCCTCCTTCACCTCAAGCTCCCGTTTGGGCGCCCCCGTGACCACAAGCACTACCGCCGGGATGAGCACCGCCGTCGCCAACAGCGTTCGCGGCGTCACCACTTCGCCGATGAGGATCACGCCGAGCGCTACGGCGACGATCGGGTTGACGTAGGTGTAGCTCGCCACCGCGGTGGCGTCGGCGACTGACAGGAGCCACTGAAACACAGGATACGCCACGAACGAGCCGACGACGGAGAGGTAGGCCCACGCGACGCCCGACTGCCAACTGATGGTGTGGCCGTGCAGCCAGCTCAACTCACCCGCAGCGACGCCGACAAGTGTTGCCAGGACCCCGCCAACCAGCATCTGCGTGGCACTTGCCATCATCACGTCGGTCGGTTGGCTCCAGCCGCGGCCGTATGTGGAGCCGACCGCCCATGCCACCGATGCCACTGCCATCAGCAGCAGCGGAGTGACGTCGTGTACTGCGGCGAATGTGGCGCTGCCGAGGAGGATCATCCCGGCGGTGCCGAGGGCGAGACCAATAGCGCGCCGTGACCCAAGCGATGTGCCGGTGCGGTGTCCGTTGAAGAGCGCGATCAGCAGTGGCGTGCCGGCCGCGAAGAGCGCGGTGACGCCGGAGGAGAGCGTTCGCTCGGCGAACACGACGCAGACGTTGCTGAGCAGCACGAGGCAGACGCCCACACTGCCGGCGCCGAGCCACTGTCGTGGAGTCGGCAATGGAACACCGCCGCGGAACCGGCGCCAGAGGAGCATGGCAGCGCCGGCGGCCGCAAAACGTGCCCCCGCGAGCGAAAACGGCGGCACGGTTTCAACGGCGATGCGGATGGCAAGGTAGGTGGAGCCCCAGATGAGATAGAGCGCGCCGAACGCGACAGCGATGGCGGTACCACTCGGTCTTACGGGTGGGCTCCCGGCGGCAGCGGCATGGTGCGGTGATAGAGACACGGCTCTTCGGAATACACCGGCGGAATCTGCCATTGTGTGCCGTCCCAGCGGATCAGTCCGCTCGATGTGACCACGGCATCGCCGCCGCCGTCAGCGACGGTCCCGTACAGGTCGATGTTCCCCAGCGCGCTCGCGACCGGATATCCCCATGCATCCACTACCCAGGTGCGCGCCGTGTTCGGTGCACCAGGATAATCGTCCCGCATCGCGAAGGAGAATGCCGTGTACGTGCGCCCCTCGGTGCCGCGGAGGCCGAACATGCGGATCAGGGAAAATCGGGCATCGTCCTTGGGGCCCCAGAAGTCGCGCCACATGAATTCGCTGGCGCGATCGGTCGCCGGCTTCCGGAAGGCGAGGTACGCTCGCCAGGACGAATCGGCGACGGCGTGGAAGAACTGCCACACGCCGCTCCTGGCGGCCGGCGGCAACTCGTTGACGGCAGGCTGCCCGAACACGCCGGGAACCACCACGGCGAACAGCGCCCGCGACGCCGGCGCCAGGTTGAAGAACCAGCCGGGATGGGCGACTTCGTCGCAGGCAGAGCGCCACGACACCGGCGGCTGAAACCGTTGCCTCGAGGCGATCCGCGCGTGCACGACGCGCCTGAGCTGGTCGTTATACGTGAACAGGTACGCGGTCACTGAATCGCCCATATGCCCGAGCGGCGTGCGCCCGAGCGAATCAAATTGTGATGCGATGCCGGACCGCATCAGTCGGGCGCCGGCGTACCGCGACTCCTGCGCGTGCGGTGGCATCGGGTCAGACATCACGCGTGCCTGCGCATTGAGTGCGGGCGGCAAGCAGAGTGTGATGACCGCGATCGTACCGTAACGTCTCACGCCGCTTCTCCTTGCATCAGTTCTCCGGCAGCAGGACAAACCGCGCCACGTTCGCCGGATCGAGGTACCGCCTCGCCGCATCCTGAACCATAGCGGGGGTGAGGGCGTCGAGGCGCTTGTTCCACTCGAGCAGCTCCGACATGGAGCGACCGAACCGCGGTCCGTCGGCCATGGTGTAGTTGCTGAGCTGGCCGAGCCACCAACCGTTGGTCTTCACAGCAATCTCTGTTTCGCGCCGGGTCTGCTCGACAAACTTCTGGAGTTCATCCTTGGTGGGTCCGTCGTTGCGGAACGCGGCGATGATCACTTGCGCGGCCTGCCACAGGGTATCGGCCTGTTGCGGCGACGACTTGAAGTCGACTGCGGTGCTGTAGCTCTTTCGCGGTACCCGGGAAATCGACATGCTGGCGTCGACGCCGTAGGTGGCGCCCATTGCTTCGCGCAGCTTGTCGAGCAGGCGTTCCTGGAGGATCTGCGCCGCTGCTGCCGCAATCAGCTCGGTTTCGGGACCGGCCGGATCGGTCGTGCCGGTGAAGAGGATCACCTGCGTCGTTACCGGCGCCTTCCCCTTGCGCACTACCTTGGTGATCGCGCCCTCGGGCGGTCGCGGCTCGACGTCGCGCCAAGCGTGCTTGGCGCCAGCCGCCGGCAACCCACCGAGCCATTGGGTCACCAGCGGACGTAACGAATCGAGTGACGTGTTCCCGACGATCAGGAAGGTGGCCTCGCCGAAATCGCGAAACCATTCGCGATACAGGCCCAGCGCCCGCTCGGGATCAAGCTTGTCGATGCGTGCCGCCGTGAGCGGCTGCGCGCGCGGACTGTTGCGTCCCATCGTGATGGTGACCGTGTCGCTGAAGGCGGATTCCGGGGAGGCGTCCCGCTGTTGCAGCATGGCGTGGAACTGATTCTTCAGCGCGGCCACCGCGGCCGTATCCAGGCGGGGCGCGGTCGCGTTGAGCCAGAGCAACTGGAACGCCGTCTCCAGGTCCCTGGGTGACGCGCGGCCGTTGAGGCCTTGGCTCGTTTCGTCGATTTTGGCCCGGACGCCGACAATCTTTCCCGCAAGACGCTTGCGCAGCGACGGCGCGTCGAAATCGCCAACACCGCTCTGCTGCACGATGAACGGCGCTAACGCGGCTTCGATCACCGCGTCATCTGGCGCAAGCGACGCGCCACCCGCCGATTCGCCGGCGATCTGGACTTCGTCGGCCTTGAAGTCGGTCGGCTTGATCAGCACCCGGACACCGTTCGAGAGCCGCCAGTCGGTCACCCCGATATCGGCGTAAGTGGTTTCGGATACGATGCGGCCGGGCCTGGGCGGGTTCGGCACCAGCGCCGTGTTGACCGTCGTCTCGACCCAGGCCGGCAGCGTCATCGTGTCGGTGCGCGCCAGGATCGCCAGCAGCGTGTCCCGCGCAGGGAGCGTCGGCCGGGCGTTGTCTGGTGCCACGACCGCGATGAAGCGATCATTGCCGCGCGACGCTTCGCGAATCGCGGTGTTCACTTCGTCGATGGTGATGGCGGGCAGGATCTTCTGGGCGAGACTGTAGCGCGCTTGCGCTGACACGACGGCGTTGCCGTTCACGAAGGCGCCGATGTAGGAGCCGAGGAAGACGTACGACTCGGTCTTGCCGATCTCCGCCGCCGCCGATTCACGTCCGCGCAACAGCGAGGCCTTGGCGCGCTCGAGTTCCGGCGCCAGGACGCCGTGTTCGCCGAAGCGACGCAGTTCGCGCAGCGCCGCCTCGAAGGCGGCGGCACTCTTCCCTGCTTTCGCGGACACGTTGACCTGGAACAACTGCAGGTCGCGAATGAAGCCGGACGACCCGAAGCCGGCGGCAACAAAGGGTGCGTCTGGCTTGCGCGCGAGCTCCGACATGCGGCTTCCGGCGATGCTGCCGAGCAGGGCGTTGATCAGGGTGCGGCGCTCGTCGGCTTCGGTCCGGTAGTGGACCGACGGCCGACGGATCAGCAGCTGCACCGATTCGGTGGTCTCCTCGGGATCGGTGACGATGGCAACACGAGTGCCCAGGATCGTCGGTATCGGCGCCTCGGTGCGCGGCCGCGCGGGCACCGGGTTCTTCATGCCGCCGAAACGACTCTTGATCAGCCGTTCGAGGGAGTCGATCGGAAAATCGCCCACAGCAATCACCGCCATGAGATCGGGGCGATACCAGTCGTGGTAGAAGCGTTTCATTGGCGCGGCCGTTGCGTGCGCGATGATCCCAGTGTCGCCGATCGGGAGGCGGATGGCGTACTTGGAGCCCTGGAAGAGTATCGGGAACTCCTTATCGCGCTCGCGGGAGCCCACGCCGAGTCCGCTGCGCCACTCGCCCATGATCACGCCGCGCTCGGTCGCCACCTCGGCGGGGTCGAACTTGTCGCCCATCGCCCAGTCCTGCAGGATGTCGAACGCCCGGGCAACGAGTTCCGGTTTGTCGCTCGGCACCGGCAGGATGTACTGCGTCTCGTCGAAGCCGGTATTGGCATTGAGGTCGGCGCCGTACTTCACGCCGATCGACTCGAGGTACTTCACCAGGTCATTCTTGGCGAAATGCGTGGTTCCGTTGAACCCCATGTGTTCAATGAAATGCGCCAGGCCGCGCTGGTCGTTGTCTTCCAGAATGGATCCGGCGCGCACCACCAGCCGGAGTTCGAGCCGATGCTCGGGGTAGCTGTTGTGGCGGATCCAGTAGCGCAGGCCGTTGGCGAGCTTGCCGGTGTGCACGGAGGTGTCGGCGGGAAGGGCCGGTGCGCTGGGTAGCGTTGTCGGCGTCTTCCGCGCGGGTTGCTGGGCGGCGAGCGGGGTGGCGATCAGGAGCGCGAAGAGGCTGAGACGCATGGTGGGTCCGCATAAGAGTTGGTGGAAGGTAGTGCCAGGCGAACGGCGCAGGTCGCGTCTCGGGAGTCCCCGATTCCGCGCGCCCGCGAATACGCTCGCACCGCGCGACCCCGCGCGGGTGACTCGCGATTCGCAACCGGCGTGACACGCCGGTTGGGGGCGCGCTCCCTAGCGGGTCCTCCCTGCGACGCAGCCCACGCCGTTCACACTGGGAGCCAACGTCGCTTTAGCGACATCAGCCGAGCCGTCACTTTAGTGACGAGCTCCCCCATTGAGCTCAAGT
>JANYLJ010000016.1 GCA_025357945.1 Gemmatimonadota bacterium | reverse complement strand
TCGTTCAGCTGGCGCTCAACGGTTACACCTTGGCCCGGGCCTGGTGGGTCCCATATCACGACGGGGGGAGGAGGCTTGGGGTACATCTATAAAATGCTCGACATGTACATATATATACATGTCAGTCAGACGGGCCGCGAGGGTCTTGGCCAGGCCCGTCTGGCGCGTCGGACCGGACTCATGGCCGGGGAAGCGTCAACGACGCCGGTGGCCAGTCCGCAGTCGAATGGCATGGCGGAGGCGTTTGTGAACACCGTGAAGCGGGATTATGTGGCGGGGGCCGATCGGTCGAGTGCCGCAAGCATCTTGGCGCAGATCCCGGCGTGGATCGCCGATTACAATGCCGTCGCGCCGCACTCGGCGCTCGGTGATCAATCACCCCAGCAGTATCGCAGCAGCCAGTCCAAAGTAGGTTTCAAATGCTAGCCCAAATTGCCTCGCGAAATGGGGTACAGAGCACTGTCCAGAACGTACCATCGTACACAGATTCAGAGATACAAGGCCGACACTCTTGAGCGGATGGGCATATTGGTTTCAAGACGACCGCCACCGGCGCACCAGGCACTGTTCCAGTCGGGGTGGTTCGTCGAATCGCTGTTCACGCAGACGTTGATCGTCCACATCATCCGGACGGCCAAGCTCCCATTTGTGCAGAGCCGTGCCACCTGGCCGGTGCTCGCGCTCACGGCCGGCATCATCTGTGTCGGGATTGCCTTCCCGTTCCTGGCGCTCGGCCGCAAGCTCGGCCTGGAGCCGTTGCCGGGGAGCTACTTCCTCTGGCTCTCGGCGATGATGGTCAGCTACATCGCGCTGGTTCACGTGATGAAACAGTGGTACATCCGGCGGTTCGGGACGTGGCTATGAGTTTCCGCAATCGTTGCGGACGACAGGGTCCGGTATCGGCCGGTATCCGGGCGGGGCAAACTCCAGCTGGTGAGCCCCGGCCGGGGGAATTGTCGCCTTTGAGGATTGGCGGTGCCATGGGTTGCACACCCGGCATCAGCACCGCCCGATCCCATCGACGAGGCTCCCGATGACCCTGGCCAATCAGCGAGAAGTTGAAGCCGCCCGACAGCTCTTGCGGGCCATCCTCAACCGGCGCGAGTTCGTGACGGCTGCCGGCATCGGGGCCTTCGGCCTCGCCGGATGCACCAGCGGCGCCACAACGGGCACTGAGCCGCCGCCACCACCGCCACCGCCGCCCGGCACGATTCCCGACGGACTCCATGTGGTGACGGGCACCGTATCGCTCCCGTCCGGATCCGCGCTGAAGCTCACCGACATGTCGGTGGACGTCATGACCCAGGTCGTGCCGGTGACCGCTTCCGGCTTCACGATCGGGATCTCGCCGACCGGGCCGTCGCTCGCGCTGGCGGTAGATGCGAGCGGGGACGGCGTGTTGATGTCGATGTTCGATCCGGGCTCGTCGAGCTTCACGATTTCGACGCGTTCGACGGCGGTCGCGCTGCTCAACTACGCCGTCAGCGGGTACCTCTTTCCCCCGGCCGCGATGTCGCAGATTCTGGCGTTGCTCAACAACGACCCAGCGGTTGCCACACTCGATAGCGTCATCGCACGAGCCATCGCCGCCGATCCGCACGCCCTGGCGAACAATGCGCCCACCATCGGGCCGGCCATCGTGCAGGCGATCCAGACCATCGTCGGGACGTCGGTGAAGACCGCGCTGGCGAGCCCCCAACGGCTCAGTCAGCCTTCCGGCGTGCCGACGCTGATGACCATCACGCCGCCGGCCCCGCAGAACGGCGTGAACGTGGATCAGGACGCCACGACGTCGTCCGTGCTGCTTTCCAACACCAAGCGGCGACCATGTCGTGTGTATGTGTACCAGATGGCTGTCGATCCCCCGGGCGGCCCGGCCATCCCGGCCACCCTCGTGCAGGGGCCGTTCGACCTCGACTCGACGGAAAACCTGAGCCTGTTCACGGCGCTCAAGGATTTCACGACATTCTTCCACGGGCTGTCACCGTGGTCCCCGGTCAACCTCGCCCCGATTCCGCTCTCGCTGGCGCCACCGACGGTCGACCAGACGACCTACACGGTGGTCGTGATTGCTTCCGCCCTGGAGCGGGGCGACGTTTTCGCCACCGAACCCGGGATCTTCCGCGACCCCCACTTCGCCCCCCTTCGCCACCACCTGGCGGCTTGACGGCGCACAGCTCCTGGCCTGGACGTTCTTCGGCGACATCATGCTGCCCATCATGTGCCTGCTCATGGGAGCGGGCACCATTCAAGTCTCGCGCTCGGTCTTGGCGGGGATCGTCACCGCCGCGGCCACCGCGTACAGCACGACCTATAACAGAGTGCTCAATCAGCTGCAGTACGGCAGCGTGGGGAAGCTGCGGGCTGGTCTCGCACAAATCGTCCAGAACGCGATTCGCGACAATGACTTCTACACGTTCTGGCTCCCCGAGGTCCAGCAGGTTGTCGGCAGGATCGAAGCGAAAGCGCTCGCGGCGCAGACTGCAGCACAGGCAGCGACCCGGCTGTCGCGCGCCAGCCAGATGTTTCTCAACGTGTTTGCGCCGATCTTTGCGGTCGGGGCGATCCTTGAAACATTCGATCTCGGTGCCGTGCTCATCGACTTTGCCGGTTCGGACATGGCCGATTCCTGGGCCGCGGTCGTCATCCGCCAGAAGCTCAACCTGGCGCCGCAGGCGCCGAGAATCGCGCCCGGCGATCGGCAGACGTTCACCGTTGCGAATCCGGCGAATACCCCCGGCACCACGTTCGAGTACGATTGGACCCAGACCTCTTCCTTCGCCACGTTGTCGGCCAACGGCGAAGTGAACGTCGGCAACAGGATCACCACCACGAAACGCAGCGTCGACCTGGTCACGACCGGATCGGACGTGACGCCGATCACGATCCTTGTCATCGGGTACGACACCAGCGTGACACCGCGCCAGGAGATCGGCCGCGCGGGCACCGTGGTGAGCTTCCTCTACCCCGCGCAGATCCTGCCGTCGAGCCCGCCCCTGATGGACCGGGGTGATCAGCGGCTCTACTCGGTGGTGGTCAGCGGCACACTCCCCAACGGCGTGCTGTACAAATGGACACTCACGGGCACATCGGGCTCGATCGGCAGCACCAATGTGGTGACCACCAGCGTGCCGCAGATCAACTACACCGCGGGCGCCGGTCGCGGCGGGACCGACCGGTTGCATGTCGACGTGCTCGATGGGGCGGGCACCCTCTATGCGAAGGCCGACGCGAACATCGTGGTCGCCGGGCCGGGGTCGATCCAATTCGACGTTGCCGGCGCATGGGATCCGACCCAGACGCCGCCGAACGGCCATTATGCGTTCAGTGATGGTGTTGGTACGAGAGTCCTGGACGGCGCCAACTCCGGGCTGGACGGGCTGGTTTTCGGGTACGACGCGGGAGCGGGCGAGCAGTTCGACTCCGGCTTCCTGATGATCATGTATGTCACGGCGGGAGCAGTGATCACCCAGGGCGAAACGTTCTCCAAGCTGGTATCCGGGGCCTCCGTCGCCAACGGAAAGTTCGACATGCTCCTTGCCTCGGATCCCAGCAACCCCAACAGCTCGCAATACGACCCTGCAGGCACCGGGACCTGCACGATCAATGTGCTGGGTCAGTTCTCGACGGGTGTCCACTACGCGCAATACTCGTTCAGCATCATCAACGGTGCCGGTGGGACCATTGTCGGTTCGGGCATCGGACGGTGGCCGTGACGGCTTCAGTTCGCCTTGGGCGTGCACCGTGGGTCGGCGATCTTGACGCGCCTGTTCTTCGCGCGCCCTTGGTCGTTTCCGTTGTCTGCCACCGGTCGGGACTTGCCATAGCCCTTGGCGGTCAGTCGCTCCGGGGCCACGCCGTGTTGCACGAGCCACGCCATCACCGACCGGGCTCGTGCCTCGGAGAGCGTCTGGTTGTAGGCATCCGTGCCGACGTTGTCGGTGTGGCCCTGGACTTCGAGCCTCAGCCCCTTATCGGCGGCAAGGATTCCCGACACCTGCGCGGGATAGGAATTTCAATCGGGGTGCGCTGCGTGTAGAGCTCCGAGACTCCCGTGGCCGCGTACGCGTGGAACTCTCGGCTGCTGGCATAGCGCCGCGATCTACGCTTCACCGAATTTCGACTTCCTCATTTCCCCCTCCGGGGCGACGACAAAGTCGAACGTACAATGCGTCCTGCGAGGGGAAGCTTCCGGGTGCACTAAATTCGCGAAGGTGGTCGTTCGTTAGGTCTGCCGTCCCTGTGTCATCGTGTCGGCGCATAGCTGGCCAGGCATGGCGATCCCGGCACGGCATGGTGAAATACGCAGCGCGGTGCGGCGGGAGCTACGCCCTCCAGGATCCTCAGACTCTGACGCTGCTCCGTCCCGGCCAGGACGACGTACACGCCATGGGTTCGGCTATCGACCGCGACGTCAGTGGCCGGGATCTGGGCGATGACGCCCGTGCGAACGAGCCGGCTGCGGCGGATCTGATATCCCGACATGCGCCCGTCTTCGGTAATGACGTACAGCCGGTGCCATGCGGAATCGAGCGCGAGTGCCCGTACCGGTGCACCGGTTGAGGCGACGTCCATGACCTCCATCGTCCGGAGATTCACTACCTCGAGGTTCGCCGCGGCGTCGTTCGCAACGATGAGTAACCGGTCGGCCGCATCTAGCAGGAGTGCGCCCGGTCGATTTGCGGCGGCAAGGGTGTACGTCCTGGCAATCGCCGCGCTGCCGGGGTCGATCGCGACGATTTCGCCGCGCTCAGGGACGGTCAGGAGCGCGCAACCCGATGTGGCATCGAACACCTTGCCCATGCCGTGCCCCGCGAGCGGTACCCGGGTCGCCGACGGATCGCTCGTGGTTGCAGTGAACGCGAGCGTACCGGCAGCGCTATCGGCGGTGAAAACCCGGCTGGCCTCTGGCGACCACCCACGCAGTACGTCGGTGGCACGCTTGAACAACGCCTTAGCGTTCTTCGGTGCCGCGCGCTTTCCGGAATCAGCGATGTCCCTCGCGAGCACGATCTGCCCCAAGGGACCGCTGCCGGGAAGCGAGCAGGGTGCGAGTGCCATGGCAGCGGGCCGCGGCACGTCCTGCCGCCCGCCCGCCACGTTCGCCGCAATGACTGCGAGCGCGCCTGCGATGATCCGGCTCATAAGTTGCCCCTCGGGTGCCTCACGGATGTTGACTCGGCTGCGTACGCGTGCCGATCCTGGCGAACTTTAGATACAACGTCGGCAACAGCACGAGCACCAGCAGCGTCGCGGAAATCAGACCGCCGATGATCACGACGGCCAGTGGCTTCTGGGTCTCGGAACCGATGCCATGCGAGAGCGCCATCGGCAGGAGGCCCAGCATCGCCAGCAGTGCCGTCATCAGCACGGTCCGCATCCGAAGCAGCGAACCGTCGAGCACCGCCCTACCTGGATCGTGCCCCGCCTCGCGCAGCTGATGGAAGACGCTGATCATCACGACACCGTTGAGAACCGACTGCCCGAAGAGCGCGATGAAGCCGATCGCGGCCGATACGCTCAGCGGAATGCTTGTGACCAGTAGCGCCACAATCCCGCCGATCAGCGCGAATGGCACATTGAGAAGGATGAGCAAGGCGTCCTTCACCGACCGGAACGCGTTGAACAGCAGGATGAAGATCAGGAAGACGCTGATCGGCACAATGAAGCCGAGTCGCTTCATCGCACGCTGCTGGTTCTCGAATTCGCCGCTCCACGCCACGATGTATCCCTGCGGCAGGGAGACCCGCTTCACGGCCGCCTGCATCTCCGTGACGGTACTCCCCATGTCGCGGCCTTCAATGAAGATGCTGATCGCCACGAGGCGGCGTCCGCCTTCTCGACTGATGTTCATGCTTCCCGTGCCGACCGCCACATTGGCAACATCGGAAAGCGGGATCCGTGCGCCGTCGGGTGTGTCAATGAGAATCCGATCGAGGCCGGCGAGTTGGCGATCCGCCGACCCGAGCCGGGCGACAACGCTGAAGTGTTTCTCTCCCTCCCAGAGCTCCGTGGCGGCCTTCCCGCCGAGGCCGATTTCGATCTGATCTTCCACGTCCGCAACATTGAGTCCGAAGCGAGCGGCGCGCGCTGGATCGATTTCGAGCCGGGCCTGTGGCACATCGCCAACCCGGTCGATGAACGCGCGCGCGACGCCGCGCACGTGGCTCACTTGGTCGAGCATCTGCTCCGCGGTCGACCGTAGCGTCGCCGGATCATCGCCGAAGAGTTTGATTACTACCTGTCCATCGATTTGCGAAATGCTCTCCAGCACGTTGTCGAGTATCGGCTGCGAGAAGCTCACGTCGATTCCCGGGATCGTGGCAAGCGCACGATCCATCTGCGCGATGATATCGTCCTTGGCATAGCCCTTCCGCCACTCCGACTCCGGTTTCAGCCCGACGAAGATCTCGACCATGTTGAGCGGCTTGGGATCGGTACCGTCCTCGGGGCGACCAGCCTTCGAGACCGCCGTCGCCACCTCCGGAACGGTGGCCAGTGCCGCCCGCGCGCGCGCAGTCTGCGTCATCGTCTCGGTCACCGAGACACCGGGCGGCAGATTCAGGTTGATCCAGATCGTCCCCTCGTTCAACTCCGGGAGGAATTCGCTGCCGAGTTTCGACGACGAGGCCAGCGCCGCACCCAGCGCCAGGAGCGCAATCGCCAGCACCTGCCACGGCGACCGCAGCGCCCAGCGAAGCACCGGCTCATATGCCCGTTTGCACGAGCGCACCACCAGGTTCTCCCGGTGCGGCAGCTTGCCCCGCAGCAGGATGAAGCAGAGCACCGGCACCAGTGTGAGCGACATCAGCAGCGACCCGATCAGCGCCGACGTCATCGTCCACGCCATCGGCGCGAAGATCCGTCCCTCCTGGCGCTGCAGCGTGAAGATCGGGATGTTGGCGGCGATGATGATCAGCATCGAGAAGAACGTCGGCCGGCCCACGGCGACCGTCGCCTCGAGGATCGCTTCCTTCACCGTCAAGGCTTCCTGCCGCTCGCTGCGTTCCGACAATCGGCGGAAGACGTTCTCCACCACGATCACCGCACCATCGACAATGATGCCGAAGTCCACCGCGCCCAGCGAGAGGAGGTTGGCCGGGATCCCCTTGATCGTCAGGCCGATGAACGTCGCGAGCAGCGAAAGCGGAATGAGCGTCACCACGATGACCGCGGCGCGCACGTTGCCGAGGAAGAGCAGCAACACCAGCGACACGAGGATCGCGCCCTCGAGCAGGTTCTTGAACACCGTCTTGAGCGTCGTATCGATCAGCCAGGTGCGATCGTAGAACGGGACGATCTGTACCCCCTTGGGCAGGATCGCACTGTTCAACTGCGCCACCCGTTCCTTGATACCGCGCAGCACGTCGGAAGGATTCTCGCCTTTCCGCATCAGCACGATGCCGGTCACCACGTCGTCATCCTTGTCCTGGCCCACCACGCCCTGCCGCGGCGCCGCACCCACCGCAATGCTGGCCACGTCCTTCACCAGGATCGGGCTGCCACCGTGCGACGTTACCACGATGTTGCCGATATCATCAGGCGAGCGCAGCAGTCCGATGCCACGGATCAGGTACTGCTGCGCACCCTGTTCCACGTAGCTCCCACCGGCGTTCGCATTGCCTCGGCCGAGCACGGCAAAGAGCTGCGCCAGCGTGAGGTTGTAGTAGCGCAGCTTGGCCGGGTCGGGGTTCACTTCATACTGTTTGATCAATCCGCCCAGGCTCACGACGTCGGCTACCCCGGGCGTCATCTTCAGGTAGCGCACCGCCGTCCAGTCCTGGATCGCGCGGAGTTCGGCGGGATTCAAGCCGTGGCCCTTGAGGCGATAGCGATACAGCTCGCCGATCGCGGTCGAAAGCGGCGCCAGCTGTGGCTGTACGCCGTTGGGCAGGTCGGCGTCCTGCAGATGTTCGAGCACCTGCTGGCGCGCGAAGTAGTCGTTCACGCCGTCGTCGAAGGTGAGCACAATGTACGACAGGCCGAACTGCGTGTGCGAAAACATCCGCACATTGTGCGGCAAGCCGGCCAACGCAATCTCGACCGGAATGGTGACCTGCTTCTCGACTTCTTCCGGGGCGTGGCCGGGGTCGAGCGTGATCACCGTGACTTGGATGTCGGAGACATCCGGGAATGCCTCGATCGGCAGCGAGATGAACGCCAGGGCTCCCGCCACGACAAAGAGCAGCGTCATCAGCGCCATGAAGACCGGCTGGTCCAGCGCGAACGCGACGACCTTGCCGATCACGCCGGGCGCGGCACCATTGGCGTCGTCGTTACTAATGAGCCAGCCCCTGGAAGAGCTGTTCGAGCAGCAGAGACCCTGCCGTGACTACCCGGTCGCCCGGCTTGAGGCCGGAACGGACCGGGACGGTGCCATCATACTGTGCGCCGACCGTCACTTCGGTGCGCCGGAAATGGCCGCGCGATTCTTCGACAAACACGATCGCCTTGTCGCCCACCCGCAGCACCGCCGCGGAAGGAATCGTCGGCTCGTGGTGCGTTACGTCCGGCACGTCGACGGTCACCAGCATTCCGGCGCGGAGCAGGCGGCCCGGGTTCGCCACCGTGCCCCGCACCTTCACCGTGTGGCTAGTCGAGTCGACCGAACTCGCCACCAGAACCACCCGTCCCGCGAAGGCTCGGTCGGGCCAGGCGAGCGTGCGGACTGTCATCACCGCGCCCGATTGCATCGTCTCGAGGTCGCTCTCCGGAAGATCGAGCTGCACCCAGAGTCGCACCGGGTCGCTGACCACGAAGAGCGGCGCAAAGAGCGCCGGCGCATTCGCCAGCATCTGGTCGGGCCGCACTTCCTGGCCGGCATTCAGCGTGCGCTCCACCACGATGCCATTGATCTGCGACCGCAACGGAAAGAGCTGCATCGCCGCAGCAGAATCGATACCGTAGAACTTGAGCCGCGCCACCGCGCGCTGCTGTTCGGCCCGCGCCCGCGCCGCGTCGGCCTGCGCTGCTTCGACGTCCTTCTGCGCCACCACGCCATGCTGCAGGAGATCGGTGAGCCGCGCGAGTGTTCGCTCGGCCTGCGCCAGGTCGGTCGTCGCGCGGCGCGCATCCGCCTGCGCCTGGCCGAAATCCGGCGACGCGATCGTGGCGAGCACCTCGCCAGTATGCACCGCCTGACCCACGCTGGCCTGCGCCTCCACGACCTGCCCCGCAAACGGCGCAAAGACGCGTACCGTGACATCCTCATCCCAGGTCAGTCGGCCATTCAATCGCCGCGTTCGCGCGCCGGACGGAGCCACCGATGCGACTGAAACCGCCGCAATCTGCTGGCTCGTGTCCGGCAGGATCAGCTGGGCGCCATTCACATGTGGCCCGGCGTCCGCCGCGGAGTCGGCCGATGCATGCCCGGGCCCGCCCTTGCACCCCGAAGTCATGGCGAGCAGTACCGTGAGCACGCCCGCGACCGTTGCCCGGCTCATGGAATCACATCCTTTCCGACCGCTCGGTCAATGGCGTACGCGCTGACCCAGTAGTCATGCAGCGCAGTGTTGTAGTCCGATCGTGCATCGGCGTAACTGCGAATCGCATCGAGAAGGTCGAGCAGCGACGTCGCGCCGGTGCTGTATGCATACCGCGCCATGTCGAGCTCATGCTGCGCCTTGGCCAGCAATCCCCCCTCATAACGCTCGGCGAGTCCGCGCGCCGCCTGATGATCATCCAGCGCCGCCTGCACATCGTTGGCGGCGAGCGCCTCAATGTGCCGGGCTGCCAGGTCGGCGGCATCGATTCCCGCGCGAGCCCGTTCGCGCTCGCCGCCGTTTTGGTAGAGCAGCGGCAGCGAAAAACCGACGCCAAGAGCGTAGTCCGAGCCATTGCCGAACGGAACGCCATTCTGGTACACGAGCGAGATTGTGGGAGTGGGAAAGAGCGCGGCGGTGCTGAGGTCGAACAACGAGCGACTCTGGTCGATCCGCACGTGGGCCGCGCGAACATCGGCGCGATTCTCCGAGGCGATAGTGACCAGAGAATCGGTCGGCAGCGCCAGCGCTTGGTAGCTGAGCGTCCCGGTCACCGTAAACGCCGTATCAGGGTGGGGCACGTTGAGAAGTAGCTGGAGCGCGAGGCGGGCGGCATGCGTCGCCACGTCGGCGCGAGTGAGCGCGGTTTCAGCACGGGCGAGTTCCAGCTCGCTCCGCGAGACGTTGAGTTCGGGAATGTCGCCGCTCTTCAGGCGCGCGGAGTCGGTCGCAAGCAGCTGCCGGAAGATTTCCCGACGCTCTCGCGCAATATTACGCTGCGCTTCCGCAAGGAGCTGGTCGTAGAACGCCTGCCGCACCGCATAGACGACCTGCCGCTGGACATCCTGGACATCCACCTGCGCGGCAAGAAGCGCGCGGTCGGCGGCTCGGGTGCGATACGTCCGTTGCGGCCCGACGTCGATCGGCGCGCTCACGCTGTACTGATAGGGGATTTGAGGGACCGCGACGACGGACAACGCCGGCAGCGCGCGTGCGATGCGCAGCTCGCCGTGGGCCGAGTCTTCGCGGAGCCTAGCCAATCTCACATCGGGATTGACCGCTTTTGCAATCGTAATCAGTTCGTCAAGAGTTGGTGTCGGAGGGAGCGCCTGCGCTTCCGCCAGAAGCGGCATGGTGAGCACCAGTGATACAGCAATGACGAGCGACGGCCGACGTGCGAAAACGGGCATCTGAGCAACGTACCGCGGATGCCAATCAAGGGTCGACAAAGAAATTGCCGTGTCGCGCTAAGATTCCACTAAGGAGTCGATCGCCGGCAGGCGCAGGATGAAGATACTGCCACCGCCCGTTCTCACCTGGTAGTCCAGGGTACCACCCTGGAGCTCGGCAAGCCTCCGGGCGATCACCAGTCCCAGTCCAGCGCGACCGGCATCGGGCTGCGAATCGGTCACGCGGTAGAAGAGGTCGAAAATCAGCTCGCGGTCTGCAAGCGGTACTCCGGGACCGCGATCCGCGACGGAGATGTTGAGCATCGCGTCGTCACGGGTGACCACGAGCTCGACAACGGACGCCGGTGGGGCGTACCGCAACGCGTTCTCGATGAGATTGGTGAGGATCCGGAGCGATTGCACGAAGTCGAAGCGTCCCAGCAGGGCGGGGGCGCTCGCGTTTACCATCGACACGACTGTCCGTCCATTGAGCAACCCGGCCACTTGCCGCCTCGCCGCACCGAGCAGGTCTTCGGCGGTGTTGAGTTCGGGCGCGACGGGAAACGCTCCCCCCTTCAGCCGCGAGAGATCGAGCAAGTCGCTCACGAAGCGGCCAAGTCGATCGGCCTGCTCTTCGATCACTATCGCATTGGCATCTCCACGCAGCGCCGACTCCTGAGCCAGTGCCTTGATCGTCGTCAACGGCGTGCGAAGGTCGTGCGAGAGTGACGCCAGGACGATGTCCTTCAGACGATCGGCCTCGCGCAGTGCCTTGGCATGTTCCGCTTCCGCGACGAGACGATCGTGCTCGAGGCTCAGCACCGCGACAGCATCTGCGTGCCGCCGCGCCGCTGCCGCCTCCGAGCGGGCCATCGCGAGGAGCTGCGTCGCCACGAGCGACGTGACGAGAAACGAAATCAGGATCAGCCAGTCGAGCGGCTTGCTCACCGTGATCTCGCCGTATGGCAGTTGAAAAAACCAGTCGATCAGCAGGAAGGCGACGAGCGCAAGCGCCAGCCCGAGGTTTCGACCGCCGCTCACGCTGGCGCCAAGCACCACGAGAAGGTATGCGAGCACGACGTGGGCCTGATCGGCGTCGCTGTGCCACGCGCGCAGTACCATCGTGACCAGCACAAGCACGGCGGCCCAGACCGGGATCGGCCAGAACCGCCGCAACCCCGTCACCGATGCGGTGCCTCGAACCGATACCCGACGCCCGGTTCGGTAATGATCAGTTGCGGACGGGACGAATCGAGTTCGATCTTGCGCCGCAGGTTGGTCAGGTGCACGCGCAAGTATTGCTGTGGGTTGCCGAACGCTCGCCCCCAGACCGCATCGAAGATTTGGCGATGCGTCAGCGTTCGCCCTGGCTCGCGCGCCAATGCCCGCAGGATCTCCCACTCGAGCGGCGTGAGCCGCACCACGTCGTTGTTCCGCGTCACGACGCGGCGCGCGAAGTCGATCGTCAGTCCGTCCTGTGTGTCGAGCACCGCGCCGATCGGTGCGCCCGGCGTGCGGGCCCGTCGGAGTTGTGCCTGGACCCTGGCGGCGAACTCCAGGATCGAGAATGGCTTGGTGACATAGTCGTCGGCGCCGGCATTGAGCAGGAGGACCTTCTCCGCCTCTGCATGGCGCGCTGAGAGGACGACGATCGGCATTGTGGCCCAGCCGCGAATCTCGCGGCAGACATCCACGCCCGCCATGTCCGGCAAGCCCAGGTCGAGAACCACGAGCTCCGGATGTTCGGCTGCGGCGACATCGATGCCGTCCGAGCCGGTGGCGGCCTCGAGTAGCCGGTCGGTGATGTCGCGGAGGGCGTTGCGCACGGCGCGCCGGATCTGCGCGTCGTCCTCGATTACGAGAACGGAGCGCGCCCGGACTTCGGTACTCGCGTCGGTCTGATCCATTCGGCGCTCGAGCCCCTGGTTCATTCACCCCTGCTGCTGCGCGCCCCTGGATCGTGCTTTGACCTTGGTCCCGGGTGTAAGCAGCTCGTCGCGAGAGTTACGCGGCTTCGGCGATCGTTTTTCCCTGACCGATTTCCTGATACTCCTTCGGGGTCAGGTGCCCGAGGAAGCTGTGCGGACAGGCGGTGTGGTACTCCTCCCGCCACGCGTCGATTTGCTGCTGCGCATCGGCCAGCGTGACCAACTGCTGCACCTGCAAACGTTCGTCGCGCAGCCTGCCGGGGAAGGGTTCCATCAAGCGGCCGCGCGGCCGCCAGGATCCGGTAGACCTCAACGCCGGCAATGCACGATTGCTCCCTCGCATCACAATAGAGCCGGTCAGCGGGGCTGATGCACTACGGCGTCTTCACGAAGGTGAACGAACGGACCCAGAGCTCGTGCGGAGCAAAGCTGCCACAGCCGAGGCCCTTCTGGTCCGTGTGCGCGTACAACACGTACCCGGTCTGACCAATCGTTCCCGGGTCGGAGCCCGGTGTGACGAACACGTAGTTCCAGCTCATCGGCTGGCAGTTCTGCCACATCACCATCGGCATGAAGTTCTTCGGCGCGGACCACGTGACCAGATCGGTGGACGTGGTGAAAAACCACCCTTCATTTGCGAGGAACAGCAGCACATAGGCATTGAGGTAACTGCTGTAAACTGGCCAGACCTCAACCGGACGAGTCGCGATCGTTCCGGTCGGGACGATCGTCGTCCCCTGGCCACCGAGGCCAGGCTCGGTCCAGCCGCCGTTGTAGTACTTCATCCAACTGCCCGGTGCACCGTCACTGCCGACAGAGGCGCGCGCCGCCTGGATCACCGACGGCGCTTCGGGCTCGGACGTCTTGTTGGGAACGTACTGGAAGAACATATAGAGATAGCCATTGACCGCGATCGCGCCCGGCTCGGAAATACCCGGCTGTGTTGTCCCGACGCTTGTCGTCGGCTTCGCATCGGATCCAGAAAGGATGGGGCCCGCACCGGGTCCGGTCTTGATCCATGTGAGGCCATTGTCGGTGGATCGGGCAACCGACGTCTCATTGTATTCCCACCCTGTCTGTGCCACTGAACCGATCGTCTTGTTGCCGGCCTCGTAAAACATGAGCAGATCGGAGCCGTTGGCTGCGCGCACGACGGTGTTCGCTCCCACATAGTCCGCATCGATGTTGGCGAGGCACGCTGGCGTCACGCCGTCGCAGCTCGGCGCCATGACGGGGAGCGGCGGCGGGGTGGCGCTGGGGCCAGCATACTGGTAGAGAAGGAAATCGCTCGTCGAGAGACGGGTCACCGATCCGCCCGAGGCCCCGATGTTGCCGGTGATCCAGAGCAGGTAGGAGCCGTTCGTCTGACGCAGCGCGGCCAGGTGCATGTCCGGCACGTTGAACAAGCCCATGGCATCGGCTTGGCCAAAGTGAAAGACCTGCGTTGCGGAGAGGGTCGCGTCGAGCGTGATGTTGACCGTGGCGAGCGTAACGGTCGCAGACCGCGTCACGGTGCCGGCCGAACTGCTGGCGGAAAGCGTGTAGGTCGTCGTCGCCACCGGCTTGACGTTCGTGCTGGTTGACCCTATTACGCTGCCGATTCCCTGATCGAGGGTCAGCGTGGCCGCGCCGGTGACGGTCCAGGATAACGCGACGGTTGTTCCGGTGAGAATGGTCGCCGCACTTGCGCTAAAGCTGGAGATGACGGGAGGCGTAACCGTGACCGGGGGCGGCGGAGTTGGGGTGGAGTCTCCGCCACCCGCGCAGGCCGATAACAGGCTACCGCCAAGGCACGCGACGCTTCGGCGGAGGTGACGGAGGATCGGCCAATTGGACATTGTTCTCGCTCCCGCAGTTGCCCCCAAACGTTGGAATGCTCGGCAAGCGGACCATCGCGTGTTCGTTGGCCGGAGCAGTGCTCGGCCAAGCCTGAATGGAAGATACATCTTGGTGAGAATCTCCGCCCTGCAGTCAGCGGCGGGGTGTGCGGCGCTACTTTGCTTCAGCCCGTGGTGTAGGTCAAAGATGACCCGAACACCCGATCAAGATCGGCGACGCATCTCGGGGTGTGAAGGCTGTGGACGTGGCCATGGAGAGGCAGGAGGTTTTCCGGTGTCCGTTCAGGTGTCCATTGGGGGCCGTTTCGATGCCAAAGTGAGGAAACCGCTTCCCGGCAGACAGGCGGGCTTTCTCAGGAAACTCCGGCATTTCAGCGGGATCGGGCGTTAGAGGGGGTCGCTTCCCAAGCTGAGGGTCGCGGGTTCGAGCCGAAGGCGAGCGAGGCCGCGAAGCGGCCGCAGCTCCACCCCGTCGCCCGCTTGATATAACTCGAAGCCCCGCAATGCTTAGCGTGTTGCGGGGTTTCTCGCGATCAGAGGTAGTGCCAGACTGGTAGTGCAGAATCGGCTCCGAAGCAGCGCCGGGACTCGCAATTGTTGATTGAGGAGGCCTGATGCCGAGCCCCGCGCATATGATGTTGATCTACCACTCGATGCCGATCGCTGAATCGGAAGTTCATGCACGAGCGGATAACGCCCGGTACAACCTGGATGCCGCCCGACGGGACATGACGGCTCTTCGAAACGCGAATCCCGAAGTGCGTGGGCCAGCCGCGGCGCGCGAGGCGGATGCGTACCGCCACAGCGAAGGCGCGACACAGGCACTACACGACTTGCTCGACGAGGAGTTTGCCAGACGCAACGCCCACGAATAGCCGCGCCACCCCGGGGAACCCAACGTCCAGCATGAGCAACGACACATTTAAAGACATCGAGAAGCTCGAAACTGACCTCTGGGAGGCCGCCGACAACCTGCGCGCCAATTCCAAACTTTCTTCGAGTCAGTATTTCATGCCGGTTCTCGGCGTCATCTTTCTGCGTCACGCAGCGAACCGTTTTGACACTGCCCATCGCCAGATCGAGGCTGACCAAGCCAGTGGCAAGATGCCGAAGCGAAAGGTTTTGCCAGCCGACTATGTCGCTCGACGATCCCTTTTTCTTCCGGTGGAAGCGCGCTGACGTGACACCCAACGCTGTGCCAGACATTACGGTTGGTCGACCCTGGTTGAAGTGGACCAGCGTGCTGCAAACTCCGCCGGGGTAAGGCTCTGCAAGCTGCCTTGCGGTCGCCCCGCATTGTACTCCGCCCGCCACGCGCCCAGCGTCACTTGCGCCTCCGCCAGCGTCAGAAACCACGTCTCGTTCAAACACTCGTCCCGCACCCGCCCGCTGAAGCTCTCGGCAAACGCATTCTGCACCGGCTTGCCCGGCTCGATGAAGTGCAGCTGCACGCCGCGCTGATGCGCCCACTGCTCGAGCGCCTGACTCGTAAACTCCGGCCCATTGTCACAGATGATCGCGGTGGGCGCGGTGCGCTCGCTGATCGCACGATCCAGCACCCGCGCCACGCAGTGTCCGGTGAAACTGCGCGCCACATCCAGCGCTACGCACTCCCGCGTGAAATCATCGACTACCGTGAAGCCACGAAACTTCCGGCCATCGCCGAGCGCGTCACTCACGAAGTCCATGGTCCAGCGCGCATTGGGCCGCTGCGGGATGGCGAGGCGCTGCCCGACCACCGCGACGCGCGTCCGCTTGCGACGGCGCACGCTCAGCCCCAGCTCGCGATACACGCGATACACCAGTTTGCGATTCACATGCTCGCCCTCACGGCGCAGCAGCCAGTGCAATCGCCGATAGCCCCATCGCGGCTTGAGCGTCGCCAGCGTCAACAGCCGCTCACGCAGTGCAGTGCGCTCGGGCCGGCGCGCCTGATACCGCTGGCTACTCCGACTGAAGCCGGTGTACCGGCACGCCTGGCGCTCCGGGATCTCTGCGGCGGTCATCGCCATCGTGACCGCCAGCCGCCGCTGTCCCGCAGTCACCACTTTGTTCCCAGCAGGTCTTTCACCACCTGGAGATTGAGCGCCTGGTCGGCCACCAGCCGTTTCAGCTGGCGATTCTCCTCCGCCACCGCGTGCAGTCGCTTGGCATCGGGCACCGGCATGCCGCCATACTTATGGCGCCAGCGATGAAAAGTGGTCTGGGTAGTCCCATGGCGCCGGGCGACCTCGGCGATCGTACCGCCGGCCTCGGCTTCCGGCAGGATCCCGACGAACTGCTCGGGGGTAAATCGGCTCTTCCGCATCGTGTCTCCGCGGGAGGACCGACCATAATACCTGGATCAGCTTTCGGGTGTCACGTCAGCCTGACCAGCAATTAGGCGACGGGAAGGCGGCCGCAACAGTGCAGGGTGTCCGTTTGGGGGTCGAATTAGGTACGATTTGATGCCGAATTGAGCAAATCGCTTCCCGGCAATAGGGCGGGATTTCTCAGGAAACATCGGCATTTCAGCGTGATTTGGCTTTTGAATGGACCTTCTCCAGCGCAAGAGGTCGTGGGTGGAGCTCCCATCCGCGATTGCCGGGCAGGTGGGATTTTTCGTTGCCCACGCGTCGCGATGGCGTGCCGGTAGTGGGCCCGTTTGACGGCGCATACGGCGCCGCAGTTGTGCCGGGCGCGTCAAAACTGGCCCACTACCGGCGTGCCGCGGCCTCTTCCCCAAGGCACCGTCCGAGCGCTATTCTTGTCGGACCCACCGACCGCACCGGGAAGCCATTGAACGACGCGCCCCTCCTCGACCGTCTCAACGCCGCGCTCGCGGGCCGCTACCACCTTGCGCGCGAGCTCGGCGGCGGAGGGATGTCGCTCGTCTTCCTCGCGCGCGACGAAGGACTCGATCGCCAGGTCGTCATCAAGGTCCTCCCCGCCGACCTCATGGCCGGCGTCAACATCGACCGCTTCCGCCGCGAGATCCAGCTCGCAGCACAACTGCAACAAGCCAACATCGTTCCCGTCCTCGCGGCGGGCGACGCCGACGGAATTCCGTATTACGTGATGCCGTTTGTCGACGGCAAGTCGCTGCGCGATCGCCTCGATGGCGGCCGGATGCCGATCGCCGATATCGTCTCCATTCTCCGCGATGTCGCCCGCGCCCTCGCCACCGCACACGCAGCCGGCGTGGTGCATCGCGACATCAAACCTGAAAACATTCTCCTCTCCGGCGGCACCGCCGTCGTCACCGATTTCGGGATTGCCCGCGCGATCAGCGCGGCGCGCGCGCCGTCGGCACCTGGCGAACGCGAGCCGGCGCAACGCCTCACCCGCGTTGGCACATCGGTCGGAACGCCGGCATACATGGCACCTGAGCAGGCGGCCGGCGACCCCGACACCGATTTTCGCGCCGACATCTACGCACTCGGCGTCGTAGCGTACGAGATGCTGGCCGGTGCACCACTCTTCTCGGGAAAGAGTGCTGCTGAACTCGTCGTAGCACACCTGACCGTGGCGCCGCCGCCGGTGCTCGGTCGCCGCCCCGACGTTCCCCCGGCACTGGCCAACCTGGTGATGCAATGCCTCGAGAAGTCGCCCGACGCGCGTCCGGCAACCGCTCAGGCAATGCTCAGCCAACTGGATGCCGTCACAGGGGAACAGATCGCTCCAGCCGTGCGAAGCAGGACACTGGCGATCTATGGCGTGATCTTCGCAGCCACCATACTGGTCGTACGCCTGGCGATGTCGCTGATCGGCCTGCCAAGCTGGGTGTTCCCCGCGACGGTGATCGTGCTGGCCCTGGGCCTCCCCGCGGTGTTGCTGCTGCCGCGGCAGCGCGCACTTCGCGCCGGCACGATCGCAATCGCAACACTGGCACTGGTCGTCGCGGGATACATGACGCTGCGGGCCCTCGGCATCGGGCCGATGGGCTCGTTGGTGGGCAAGGGCGTGATGAAGCCACGCGACGCCGTGCTGCTTGCCACATTTCGCAGCACCGGCAACGACTCGACGATCGCTCCAGCAGTAGCCGAGGCGCTTCGCTCGGGATTGACGCAGTCGAGTTCGATCATCATCGCGTCAGGCGACATTATCGCAACCACATTGCACCTGATGCGCCGCGACTCGATCAAGACGCTCGACCTTGCCACCGCGCGCGACGTGGCGCAGCGAATCCACGTGCCGGTGGTGATCGACGGCAGCGTCACGCCGGTGGGAGCAGGCTACCTGGTGACGGTCCGGATGGTGACCGCGTCGCAGGGCGAGGAAGTCGCGTCGTTTCACGAATCGGTCGCCAATGCCGGCGGCCTGATCAATGCCGTCGACAACATTTCGCGCCAGTTGCGCGCTAAGGTCGGTGAGTCGCTCAAGCGTGTGCAGGCTACCCCGGAGCTCTACTACCAGACCACGTCGTCGGTCGAGGCGCTTAAGGAATTTTCGCAGGCGATCGAACTCTCGCGTGCGGGAAAGTTCGAATCGGCCGCAACGATGCTCGAGTCTGCGGTGAAACGCGATTCGCTATTCGGAATGGCGTGGAGCAACCTTTCTGGTATCTACCGCAACATCGGCCGGGGTGCCGCCGCTGATTCCGCGCAGCGTCGCGCTTTTGCGCTGCGCGAGCGGCTCAGCGACTGGGAGCGCCTCTACGTGACCGGTATCTATTACGGCTTCCCGCGCCAGCGCGACCCGCTCAAGGCTGCCGCGGCGTTCCAGGAACTCGTCGATCGCGGCGACTCGGGTAGCGCGATGCGCAATCTCGCCACGCTCTACCTCAACCAGCGCCAGTATGTTCGCGCCGAGCCGCTCCTCCTGGCCGCGCTTAGACAGGACTCGCAACCGATGGGCAGGATGAACATCGTTCCGACGCTTTTCAACCAGGGAAAGACGCGGGAAGCAGAGGCTCAGCTCGACACGATGCGGAAGGCGCTCCCCAAGTATCGAATGCTTCTTCGCTGGCAGGCGGAACTGGCGTATCAGCGCGGCGACCTCGCCGCCATGGCCGCACTCGCCGACTCGGCGTGGAAGAGCGACGGTCCGTTTGCGAGTCTCTGGGGCATTGGCCGCCTCGCCGAGCTGGCGATGATGCGCGGACAGTTCAAGGATTACGAGCGCTACTACCACCAGGCGAGCGCAACCAAAGTCGCACTGGGCAGCCCGCCGTCACCGGCAAACGATTC
>JANYLJ010000028.1 GCA_025357945.1 Gemmatimonadota bacterium | reverse complement strand
GCCGCCCGCGAGCACGTCGCGCCACCCTTCCAGATTTTACATAACAGCGTGCGATCTACTTCGCTGAGCGTATGCGGGTCGGCCGTGTACATCACTTCCGCTCGCCATATACAAGGTTCCCCGGTTGAACCTCTGCTCATAAGCAGTCAGCGTACACCTACGCGAAAACCGGACGCAGTCCGTCTGGTCTACGCAGATCGCCGAACGGTGGATCGGTCGCCCTTCAAGAGCGACGCAGGAAGCCGGGCAGCGACCATACGAACAAGATCGGGGACGGAAGGGGATCGAACCGTGAGCTTGTGGACATCGCGCCAATCGCGAACCACCCAGACGCAGGGGCCTGTCGGGCGGACGTCCATGACGTTTGCTAGCGCGCAGCTCCGCCGCCGCACACCGATCTCAAGTGTTCCCGATGCCGATTTTCGATTCGAGTCAATGCAAGGCCTGTCCCGCGTGTCCCTAACGCAAAGCCAGGCATCGGAACACCCCGGGGATTGGCGAGAGAGTGCGAGCGGGCATGCGCAGGCGAGGAGTCACACAGCGACTCCCGCCGCCCGCGACGTCATCACACGATGGAGGCTGTATGTCTAGGACACTCGTGTTTCAGGCTCGGTGGTTGGCCCTTGTAGCGTGCTTGTTCGCGCTACCTGCGGTAGCCCAGAACTTCATAGTTCAGTGCCCGCAGAGCACACTGCTGCACCCTTCACCGACGCTGGACAGCAACGGCAACTGGGTGGAGCCGGCCTACACTGGCCCGACGAACCTGGCGGCCACCGGTCTCGGTGTCCCGCTCGTCTACAAGACCAACGGCGGCACCATCAAGTGCCAGCAAATCTCGGGTGGCGACGGCTACATGACCGAGGCCGACGGCAACCAGACGTTCATGTTCGCCTTCGGGCCGCTCAGCGGCCTGAATCTGATCCAGAACGGCCAGCCCGGCACCGTCACCCCCGAAGTGTTTGACCAGCCGTACTGCGATCCGAACAATTCGGCGCAGACCTACGTGAACGGTCAACCGAATCCGTACGCGGGTGGGGCGCTCGGCCCATGCAACCTGAACGGTGCGGTCGGTTACGTGCCGCCGAACGGCTACGTCCCGGCGGTCGGCGAAGCCTACCTTACCGGCAATACCGCGGCATCGACGACCCCGGTCGGCATCTACGCGGTCACGCTCAGCAACGCGGTTTCCGGACTGACCAACCTCACATTCGGCGCGGGTTACGCCTCGCCGCCGCTCGTGAACATCACGCCGCCGCCGTGCACGCTCGGGGCGCCGATTCCGGGTTTCCCGACCCTGATCTGCACCCAGGCCACCGCGACTGCGACGCTCAGCAATGGCTCGATCGCCGAGGTCGCGATCACCAGTCCAGGCATGGGCTACACGGCTGCAGTTCCGGTGTCCTTCACGCCGACCACTCCGGTCGCCTCGATCCCGAATTCGGATCCGGCCGCGATCATGAACACGGGCGTCATGAACGGCAACATCCCGGCGCCACTGATGGCGATGGACGAGGACGACGAGTTCTTCCTGACGCTGACCAACGTCGGCATGATCATGCGGCCCGACCTGTTCGAGCAGCACACGGTTCACTTCCACGGCTACCCGAACGCCTCGTCCTTCTACGACGGTGTTCCGGACGCGTCCCTCGCGATCAACATCGGCGCGAGCTTTACCTACTACTACATGGCACCCGATGCCGGGACCTACTTCTGGCACTGCCACATCACGCCACCCGAGCATCTGCAGATGGGCATGGTCGGCCAGCTGTTTGTCCGCCCGCGGCAGAACCACGCCGTACCCGGCGCCTCGCTCTACGCGGTGGCCGCCCTGCAGCAGACGGACCTGCGTACCTCCTGCCCGTCGAACGGCGAGAGCAACCTCTACAACGGCACGGCCGGAACGGTTCCGGGCGCCGACATCCTCTGCTCCGCACCGATGCCGGCGGCCAACAACACCGCGGTCCACACGGCCGGCAACAAGTACATCTACAACGACGGTGACGGCTCGACGCGCTACGACATCGACGTGCCCCTCCAGATGCACGGCTTCGACCCCAACTTCCACTTTGTCGGCATGACCTTCAATCCGGAAGGCTTCTCCGACATGAAGGACAAGTACTTCCTTCTGAACGGCCGCAGCTATCCCGACACCGTCGGCGTGGCGGCGGGATCGGTGCCGGGCTGGAGCGGTGGCATTCCGTACGGCACGTCGAACCCGGACGTCGGTGCGAGTGCGGCCACGCCGGGCACCAATTCGATTTCGACGCAGGATTCGGACACGCAGTCGCGGCCGTCGCAGCCGATGTCGACACTGGTCGTGCTCAGCAAGACCGGCGGTCTCAACGGCGCTCCGCAGCGTGCTGCCCTTCGCATCGCGGACCTGTCGGTGTCGGAGTACGCGACGCTCGCCTCGCTCGGCATCCCGATGCAGGTGGTCGGCTACAACGCGAAGATCCTGCGCGACCAGGCCGGCAACAACCTTTACTACACGACCAACTCGATCACGCTCGGCGGTGGCGAGTCGCTGGACGTGATCCTGGACAGTGCGCTGGTTCCCCCTGGGACGTACTTCCTGTACACGCCGAACCTCGACCATCTGTCAAACGACGCTGAGAATTTCGGCGGCCTGATGACTGAAGTCGTCGTCACGCCGTAGGAGAGAGCAACGATGAGCGACTCCAACATGAAAACACTTGGCGCATCGGCACGCGGCCTTCTGGTCGTGCTGGCGGCCCTGACAGGCTTGGCCGGTACGGCCTCGGCGTCGACGCCGGGCATCACCGGCACGAGTTTCGCCCTGGTGGCCAACCAGACGCTGAGCTCGCAGCCCGACGGCACGCAGCTCTACTCCTGGGGCTATGGCTGCGCGAGCACCTACACGCCGGCCTTCCTGCCGGCCGTGTTCGCCGCGCCCGTCGGCTTCTGCCGCACGGCGCAGCTACCGGGTCCCACGCTCATCGTGAGGGAGGGCACCACCGTCACCGTCACGCTGACCAACAACCTGCCGACCGGCGTCGGTAACACCTCGATCGTGTTCTCGGGCATCCCGACGAGCACGACCGGCGGGGTTGCCGGCCTGCTGGCGCAGGAAGCGGCCGCGGGCGGCGGAACTGTCACCTACACGCTCAATACGACTGGAAAGGCCGGCACGCACTCGTACTACAGCGGTACGCAGCCCGACCTGCAGATCGAAATGGGCCTTTATGGCGCGATCGTCGTGCTGCCGAACACGGTCCCGGCCGGCTGCGTCGCGGTTGGGACGACGCCCAATCTTGACTACCGGCTGGCCGCATCCGCTTACGACCATCCGGCGACCTGCTACGACCGCGAGTACCTGTTCCAGTTCGCAGAGATCGACCCCGCGATCCACGCGCAGGCCGAGGCGCAGGTCAAGGCGATCGCTGCCTGCCCGGCCGGGACGACCAACAGCGTGACCGGCCAGCCGTGCCCGCCGGCCAAGCTCTTTGTCGTCACCGAGCCCTGGCACCCGCGCTATTACGTGATCAACGGCCGCTCGATGCCGGACGACATGGATCCGGACTACGCGCCGAACTACCCGAACCAGCCCTACAACGGCAATCCGCACATGCACCCGCTCGAGCAGGTGTTGCTGCGGGTCATTGGCCAGGGCCGCTGGGAGCATCCGTTCCACGAGCACGCGAACCACGTCCGCATCCTTGGGCGTGACGGCAACCTCATGCTGAGCCAGACCGACCAGACGAAGCTCGGCGGCCTCATGATGTTCACGACCGACACCTTTCCCGGCCAGACTTTCGACGGCATCTTCTACTGGTCCGGCAAGGGCCTTAACTGGGACATCTACGGCCACACGCCGACGGTCGCTGCGGCGACCGCTCCGTGCATACCCGACGCCAACGGCTTCTATACGAAGTCAGCGGGCGCCGTCGCACCGATCTTCGCCATGACTGCGCCGTTCGCGATTGCGAACCCGACCACGGCCTCAATCAACTACGGCGAGTGGTGCGCGGATCACAACCACCCGCTCGAGGCGAATCCGGTCGGCGCCGTCGCCGGCGGCGGTGCGGCAACCCTGCCCGATCCGCTCGTCGCGACCAACGGCCTGTGGTTCAACGGCACACCGTACCTCGGTCCTGATGCAACCGTTCGCAGCCGCGGCCCGACGCCGCTGCCAGTGGGCGGCGCGCTTCAGAACCCGTTGGCCGAATCCGGAATTGCATTCATGTGGCACTCGCACAACGAACGCGAGATCACGACTGACGATGTCTTTCCAGGCGGAATGCTGATGATGATGCTGGTGGATCCGCCGGTTTGGTACATCGACGAAACTCTGTGAGAGCCAGGGAGTAGACCATGCGAACGCTGCACAAAACTATGAGAACTGCCCTGCTCGCCTGCGCCGCGGTGCTGTCGACGACAGGCGTCGGCCACGCGCAGACCGTGGCCCTCACCGCCGGCCGGCAAAGCACGCTGCTTCCGGACGGCAACGCCGTCCCGATGTGGGGCTACGTGTGCGGTGCCGTCACCGGTACCGGGTACAGCTGCACCCAGACGAACGGTGCGCCCCAGATCGGCGGCACCACCTGGCAGCCACCACTGATCCGGGTCCCGTACACGGCGGCCGCCGGTGTCTCGACAACGGCGCTCAGCATCACGCTGACCAACTCGCTCGGGATGCCGACGTCGTTGACGCTCGTCGGCCAGCTGCCGAACGCGGCCGACCCGAATGGTCTTGGCAATCCGGTCCGTGAAACCGGCCGCTTGCCGCACAACGTCCAGACTGCCACGACCTGGACCACCGTCGTCCCGGTCACGACGGGCTTCACGCCGCCGGCGCAGAGCGCGCGCGTGCGTTCGTTCGTCGGCGAGGCGAACCCGGCGGGCGCGATCACCTACACGTGGTCCTCGCTGCAGCCCGGCACCTACCTGATCGAAACGGGCACTTACCCGTCCATCCAGGGCCCGATGGGCCTCTACGGCGTGCTCGTCGTGTCGACGGCGCCGACCGGTGCCGGCACGACCGCGTTCACACCGGGCGTCGCCTACCCGAGCCCGACCGCCGCTGTCAACACGGGCGGCTTAAAGTACGACGCTGATGCCGTCGTGCTGATGAGCGAAATCGATCCCGTGCAGAACGCCTCGACCGATGTCGCGGTACTGACCACGGGCTTCAACGCCACCACCCCGTGGACTCCGTCCTGTTCACCGAAGGGGCCGACCGGAACGGCCAACACCTGCCTGCCGCCGGCCGTCGACTTCACGCCGACGTACTACCTGATCAACGGCCAGGCGTTCAGCCGCTCGAACCCGGGCGCGTCCGCCATTACCGTTGGTACGAATGATTCGAGCGGCACCGTGCTGCTGCGCTTCGTGAACGCGGGCCTGCGCATGCACGTACCCTCGGTCATCGGACTGCCGATGATCGAAGTAGCGGAAGACGGCCACATGGCCCCCGACCTCGCGCTGTCGCTGACCAAGGGCGCGACGAGCGCGCAGGCGACCTGCGCCTCCGGCATCACCCCGATCAGCGGCTCCTGCCCGAAGTCGCAGAGCGACTGGTTCATGGCGGCCGGCAAGGTCTATGACATCGCCGTGCAGCCTCAGGGCACGAGCGGCGGCAGCTACGTGTCGAATCACTTCGCGGCCTTCGACCGCCAGCTCAGCCTCTCGACCAACAACGAGCGCGACGGCGGCATGCAGGCGCTGCTCCTGATCAACGCAGGCGCGCCGGTCGTCAATGCGACGAGCGGTGCGGTGACTTACGCCAACGCCGGCGCCAACGTGGGCGTGACCAACATCGCGGTCGCCGCGCTGGCGGTTGCCGACAACTTCATCCTGCCGGCGAAGGCGACCTCGCTTTCCGGCAACGTGCTCGCGAACGACATTGGCGTCGTCAATTCCGTCGTCTCGGGCACCGCGACGGGCGTCGCGCTCGCGCTCAACGGCAATTTCACGTACACCGGTACGGTTGCGACCACGTTCAATTACTGTGGCAGCCCCGCGTCCAACCCGACCGCGGCGCCTTCGCTGTGCGCGCTGGTCACGATTGCGTCCGCGAGCACGGGCAATCCGCCGACCGCAATCTCGCAGGCCTTCACGGGCAACGTCTCGACGCTGCTGCAGATTCCGGGCCCTGGAGTCCTCACGGGCGCCACCGATCCCAACGGCTACAAGCTGACCGCCGCCCCGCCTGCGAGCGACACGCTCGGCGTGCCCTTCGCCGCCACTGGCGCCTGCATGGTCACGCTGCAGGCCAACGGCTCGTTCACGGCGACCGCGCCCACACATACGACCGCCGAAACCTGCACGTTCGGATTCACGGCCGTCAACGCGCAAGGGACCGCCTCGACCGCGCAGACGGCGACGGTCAACCTGCCGGCGCCGACCGGACTCGCCGTCGTCGTCCAGGATGCCGTCAATCCGGCGACGAAGATCGGTGACTACAAGTGGGTCATCGAGCAGGACCTCACGTTCTTCATCGATCCGAAATGCCAGACCTACATGCCGGTGGGCACGCTGCCCGCGGGCTGCGCGGGTTCGAATGGAACGACCGGCATCCCGGCGACCCTCGGCACCAACTTCCACACCAGCTACATGCCGGTCATCGCCTCGGGTTGCACCGGCCCGCAGAGCTGCGAGCGCGGCCAGAGCATGTACAACCCGGCAACCGGCACTCACGTTCCGGCTGTCTGCGAGAACGGCATTTGCGTACCGTCTGGGCTCGGCAACCTGCCCATGTCTGTGCCTGGCGACGTCTCGCTGACGGCGACGAACCCGGACGGCACGATCGCGCGCTACTACATCTCGGTCCTGCCGGGCGATGCGGCCAATCCCGCCAACGTCGGTGCAACCGGCACCGTGGTGACGGGCACGACGCCGATGCCGGCGACGAACGGCACCCCCTGCACGACGCTCCAGACGCAGGGCAACGGCTTCACGCCGAACGCAACGACCGCGACCGGCCAGTCGGTCTCGCCGTGCGGCCACACGATGGGCGGCTCGAACATCACCCCGACCGCGACGGCAACGGCGACGGCGCCCGCGTTCAATCCGGTCACGATCAACGTCGAGCCGAATCCGCTGCAGGTCGCTGACGTCACGGTGTTCGTGTTCGAGGATGACGCGCCGCTCAACGGCGAGTTCGACGCGGGCGGCAACGCCAACGAGCCCGCGCTCGGTGGATTCCAGGTCGAGATCTGGGACGACGCCGGCTCGAGCGGTGACGCCACGGGTCAGATGACCTACGACATTTTCAACATGCCGCTCACGAACGCGCTGAACGGCACGATGGATCCCCTGACGGGCTTGAACGCGTGCCCGATTGCGCCGACGGCGGCGAGCAACGCGGTCACCGCGAACGGCACGCCGATCATCGATCCGACCACGGGGCTGCAGTACAGCGTGCCCAACCAGGTGGCGGCCGGCCAGATCATCGTCTGCCCGAGCTACGAGTCCGACGGCACGACGGTCTCACCGCTCGCGGGCCAGGCGCTCGTTCGCAACCTGATGCCGGGTCGGTTCGGCATCGTCGTCCACCCGTCCGCCGCGCGCGAAGCGGCTGGCGAGAACTGGATCCAGACCAACACCCTCGACGGCACGCACTTCCTCGACTCGTTCGTGAAGATTGGCGAGCCGGCTTACTTCCAGGAGTTTGGCCCGGGCGGCTGGCACGTCATGATGGGCATGGCGAACCCCGCGATCATCAACGCGCGCAAGGCCGCGTTCTGCAACGGTCCGCCGGTCATCCCCTGCGCCAACGTGGTTCAGGGCCAGGTCAGCAACCTGCACGAGTCGCGCGCGCCGGACGAAACGCTGTTCGACAGCGGCGTCTTCCCGGCGGACGATGCGCGCAACAACAAGGCGCTCGCGCAGACAACGTGCTGGGCTGCCCTCGGCGACCCCGACGGCCTGACGTTCGCGTTCACGACGTGCGATGCGAACGGCACCTACACGTTCACGGGCGTCCCCGATGGCAACTGGTCCCTGGTCGTCGGCGACCAGTGGCTCGACTACATCATCGACGGCTCCTCGAAGCCGGTGAACGTCAGTGGCGGCCAGACGCTCAGCATGGACTACCCCGTGTTCAGCTGGCAGACGCACATCTGGACGAACACCTACCTCGACACGAACGGGAACGGCATCCAGGACGCGGGTGAGCTTGGCCTCATCCAGGCTCCGAACCGCGTCCGGTTCCGCAACGGCAAGTTCAATAACACGCTCCTGTCGGACGTCACCGGGCACGCGAATTTTGACGAGACCTTCCCGCTCTTTAGCTGGTACGTCGTCGAGTCAGACAACACCCGGTTCAAGAACTCGGGCGTGCACGTCGTGTACGACGGCGGCGGCCAGATCGACGGCCCCACCAGCGGCTGCCTGGGCACCGTGTCCGGCAATCCGTGCGGCAACGGCGTGACCTCGCCGTTCGGCCTGGACCTCGGCCCGTACCAGGCGGTCCTGAACTCGAAGGAGATCAACTCCCTCCCCGCCAACCTGCGCGTGCCGGGAGCCGTCTACTGCGCCCTCGGCGACGCCGAGTGCACGAAGACGAACCTGGCGACAAACCCGACGGGCGGTGGCGCGGCGTCGCCGACGACCTGCACGGGCGGTGTGTGCGCCACGACAGGCACGGCGATCTCGACCGGTCGCATCGACCCGGGCTCGGTGGTTGCCGAAGGCCTGCAGGGCTTCCTGAGCCAGACTGAAATCCTCGAGTGGGGCAAGATGCCCTACGTCCCGGGTGAGAACGGCGGCATCCGCGGCCACGTCGTGTATTCCTCGACGCGTCCTTTCGACGACCCGCAAATCCTGTTCCAGAACCTGTGGGAGCCGCTGATCCCGAACGTCACGGTCAACTTGTACCAGGAAGTCCCGGCGCCGGATGGCAGCGTGGGGCTCAAGTTGATCGACACGACCAAGTCGAGCAGCTGGGACGCGTGGGCGCAGGGCTTCCGCGCCGACGGCGTGACGCCGAACCTGAACTGCCCCGGGCAGAGCACGGCGGACCCGTTCTATCCGTACACGCTGGCGGGCACGAGGAACCACCTCTACCCGAGCACGGCGCTGCCGGACAACAGCCAGTTCAAGTGCTACGACGGTCTGCACGCATTCAACCAGGTGCAGCCGGCTCCCTATGACGGCCTCTACCAGTTCCCGAGTGCGTCGTATGTCGCCGCTCATCCGCTGACAAGCACCCAGAAGACTGCCGGCCAGACGCTGGTCAGCTACCCGGTCGGCAAGTACGTGGCCGAGGTCGTGCCGCCGCTCGGCTACGAGATCGTCAAGGAGGAGGACAAGAACATCCTGCTCGGCGATGCGTTCATTGCGCCGGTGTCGATTGCCCCGCAGTTCGCCGGCCTCGGTTACATCTTCATCGTTCCCGACCAGGCGTCGCTCAATCAGCAGAACCCGTCCTACGTGGGCCCGAACACGGGCAACACCAATCCGTACAACGCGGACGGCACGTCGGCCGGAAACATCAGCAGCACGCAGACGAGCCTCGGGCGGACGAACTCGGCCGGCTTCGGTCCGGGCGGCCTGACGACGCTCAACACGCCCTGCGTTGGCCAGTTGCGCATCATTCCGGACTTCATGACGATCTCGCCGGAATCGGGACAAGTGGCGCCGTTCGCCGGCTCCACGCGCGCGCTCTGCGATCGCAAGGAGATCACGCTCGAGGACCAGATGC
>JANYLJ010000026.1 GCA_025357945.1 Gemmatimonadota bacterium | reverse complement strand
ACACTTTGGAAGAACCACAATTGCCAACACTGATCTGGCGATGGCTGCGTAAGCTGAGCTAACGCTCGCTTCACGCTCCTCCTGTAACGAGGCCTGTCCGAGACGGCGTTACGGGATCGATAATTCGGACTAGGGTTCAGTGGTCCTCCACCACTGCACACGAGTTCTACCGGAGGTCAGCGTCGGGAAGGACGGCTTCGCGCCGGCCCGATGTCAAGCGAAAAGCGAAGCCTACGCACGTAGATGCGGTCTCGGAAGCTGATTCGGACCAGGGTTCGATTCCCTGCGCCTCCACTGGAAAACGAGAGACGAGAGAAGGAGAGACGGGGGGTTCCGCTTCCGGCGGAGCCCCTCGTTCGTTCCCGGTCGTCTCTCGTCTCTCGTCTCTCGTCTCTCCTCTCTCCCCTCTCCTCTCTCCTCTCTCCTTTTACCTTTCTCGCATGCTCACCACTCCCGCCGCTCCCCGCCGCCCGATCACCACCGTTCGCCACGGCGAATCGTTCACCGACGATTTCGCGTGGCTCAGGGACAAGGAGAATCCCGACACGATCGCATATCTCCAGGCGGAGAACGGGTATGCCGAGTCTGTGCTGGCACCCACGCAGGGGCTTCAGGAGGCGCTCTACCGCGAGATGCTCGGCCGGATCAAGGAGACTGATCTCTCGGTGCCGGTGCGACGGGACGGATACTGGTATTTCACGCGTACCGAGGAAGGGAAGCAGTATGCGATTCATTGTCGCCGGGCTGTGGACGCGGCGGTTGACACCGAAGAGGTGCTGGTCGACGTGAACGTGCTGGCGCAGCGCAAGCCGTTCATGTCCCTCGGCGATTTTGCCGTGAGCGATGATACAAACCTGCTCGCCTACAGCACCGACGAAACCGGGTTCCGTCAGTACACCATGGTCATGAAGGACTTGCGCACCGGCGCGCTCCTGAGCTTCCGGCGCGAGCGGGTGACCTCCGTGGCGTGGACCACCGATGGGCAAGACCTGTTCTACACCGTTGAAGACGAGACCACCAAGCGTTCGCATCAGCTCTGGCGTCACACGCTCACGGGTGGTGCGGATCTTCTCGTCTACGAGGAACCCGACGAGGCGTTTTCGATTCACGTGCGGCGGACGCGGAGTCGTGGCTGGTTGGTGCTCCAGAGCGGCAGCCATACCACGAGCGAAAGCAGGGTGTTGCCGGCACCGTCCGGCAACGGAGAGTGGCGGGTGTTGTTGCCGCGCGTCCCGGACGTCGAGTACGATGTGGAGCATCATCCGACCGGGCCCGGTGGGACCTTCATCATCCGCATCAATGATACCGGGCGAAACTTTCGGCTGGTGCGTGCCTCTGCCAGGCAGGTCACGCGAGAGACGCTGACGGAAATGCTTCCGCACCGCGCCGACGTCATGCTGGAAGGTGTGGACTGCTTCGCCAACCACCTTGTCGTGACGGAGCGAGAGGCGGGCGTACCACAGCTTGCCGTCGCGCGGATCGACGGGATTGGCAGTCGCCGGGTGGCGTTCCCGGAGCCCGCGTACGAAGCGTATCTCCATGCCAATCCCGAATGGGATGTTACGACCATCCGGATCGGCTATCAATCGCTAGTGACGCCGGCATCGGTGTACGACTACAACCTCGATACGGACGAGCGAACACTCCTCAAGCAGCAGGAAGTGGTCGGTGGATATGAGGCCTCCCGTTTCGTGTCGGAGCGCCTGGAGGCCCGTGCAAGTGATGGGACGCTGGTGCCGATCTCGCTTGTCCGGCGTCGCGATGTGCCGGCCGATGGGACCGCGCCCTGCTTCCTCACCGGCTACGGCGCATACGGATATCCGTTCCCCGTGACGTTCTCGTCCGGCCGATTGTCATTGCTCGAACGGGGCATCGTCGTGGCGATCGCCCATGTTCGCGGTGGAGGCGAGCTGGGCAAGCCGTGGCACGACGCGGGCCGGATGGCCAGCAAGATGAATTCATTCACCGATTTCGTTGCGGCCGCCGAGACGCTGATCGCGAATCGAATGGTGGCGGCGGGCCGCATCGCCATCGAGGGGGGCAGCGCCGGGGGGCTTCTCATGGGGGCGGTGACGAATCTGCGGCCCGACCTCTTTCGAGCAGTGGTGAGTCAGGTGCCGTTCGTGGACGTGCTCAATACCATGTTCGACGCGTCGTTGCCGCTCACGGTGGGGGAGTACGAGGAATGGGGCAATCCGGAGATCCTGGAGCAATTCCGCTGGATGCGGGCGTATTGTCCCTACACCAATCTTGCGGCAGCCAGCTACCCGGCCATGCTGGTGCGCACGTCGCTGAACGATTCGCAGGTGATGTACTGGGAGCCGGCGAAATACGTCGCGAAGTTGCGGTTGCTCAAGCAGGACACCAACCCGCTGCTGTTCCTGACCAATATGGGCGCTGGTCACGGCGGCGCCTCCGGTCGTTATGACAGATTGCGCGAAATCGCCGGAGACTATGCGTTCATGCTGGCGGCATTGGGCATCGAGGGGATGTTCGGAGTTGGTGGAGGCGCTGCTCGATGAATTGCCGCTCGGGTTCCTGCCGCGTCAGCGCCAGGGCCCGCTCGTAGGCCGCAATCGCGGCCGCGTGTTCGCCGAGGCGGCGGTGCAGGTCCGCGCGGGCAGAGTGGGCGAGGCGGTAGTCGACCAGGTCGCCCCGGGCCAGGATCGCATTGATCAGGGCCAGACCTGCCTCCGGGCCGTCTCGCATGGCGATCGCGGCTGCACGATTCAACTCGATCACCGGCGATGCGTCGATGCGTAGCAGTACATCGTAGAGCCCCACGATCTGGCTCCAGTCGGTCGCGCCGGGATCCGCCGCTTCGGCGTGAACCGCGGCGATCGCCGCTTGAATGGTGTACGGCCCGAAGCGTCGGGATGCGAGCGCCTGTTCCACCAGGAGTTGGCCTTCAGCAATCTGGGCCCGATTCCACCGGGTGCGATCCTGGTCGTCGAGGAGCACGATGTGACCGTCGGCATCGCTCCGGGCATCGCGCCGGGCATCGTGCAGGAGCATCAGGGCGAGCAGGCCGATCGCTTCCGGCTCCGCCAACAGTTCCACCACCAGGCGCGCCAGCCGGATCGCCTCCGTCGACAGGTCATGTCGAGTCAGCGACGCCCCCGACGATGCCGCATAGCCTTCGTTGAACACCAGATAGATGACGTGGAGCACCGTGTCGAGCCGTTCGGGGAGGTCGCCCATTTCGGGGACCTGATACGGAATGCCGGCTGCGCGGATCTTGTCCTTCGCACGAACGATCCGCTGCGCCAGCGTCGGCGCGGGAACCAGGAAGGCGCGCGCGATCTCCTCCGTCTGCAGGCCGCAGACCTCCCGCAACGTGAGTGCGATCCGGGCATCCGCGGCGAGGGCGGGATGGCAGCAGGTGAAGATCAACCGGAGTCGATCGTCCTCGATTGCCTCGCTATCGAATGCGCTGCCTGGCATTGCCGCCTCCCACCGGTCGGCGACTGCAGCAAACGACGCATCGAACCGTGCCTGGCGGCGAAAGCGGTCGATCGCCTTGAAGCGGCCGGTGGAGATCAGCCACGCGCGTGGATGCTGTGGCGGACCCTCGGAAGGCCAGCGCTCGACGGCAGCGGCGAATGCGTCGTGCAGCGCTTCCTCGGCCACGTCGAAGTCGCCGAGCAGCCGGATGAGGGTGGCCAGCACACGGCGGGACTCGGATCGGTAGAGTTCATCGATCTGGGCCCGCGCGCGTGCTTCCACCGCAGTTGCGTCATTCACCACGTCGCCGGCTCTGCCTACGGGTGCGGCATTTCCATGATCGGACGCACCTCGATCGACCCGATGCGCGCCGACGGAATCCGCGCCGCCACCTGGATCGCGTCATTCAAGTCCTTCGCCTCGATCAGGTAGTAGCCACCGAGCTGTTCCTTTGTCTCGGCGAAGGGACCGTCGGTGGTCGAGATCTTGCCACTCCGGACACGCACCGTGGTCGCCGTGCTGGTCGGCTTGAGCGGATTGCCGCCGATGTAGTGACCGCTCGCCTTCACGTTCTCGGTAAACGCGCCGTACTCGCCCATGAATGCGCCGGTTTCGGCCGGCGTCATGGTGGTCCACTTGCTTTCGGCGTCATAGATCAGGCACAGGTAACGCATCGTAGCCTCGAAGTAACTGGAAGGAAGGATGGGACAACAGGTAGTCGAACGGGGCAGGGTGGAATCGACATCCGGTTGTTATGATTGCTGTCGCGACCCGTTCAAGGGGCCCCAATTCACAGATCCTTCCAAGTTAAGGGCACGGTCCGCTGGCTGGCTGTTCTGGCGGCCTCGACCGCCGCATGTCACTCGGAGCCATTCGTGCGCGGCTACGAGGGCTCTGCCGGGCCACTGACACCTGGCCTGGAAGAGCGGCTGACCTACGCCGACACCAATGAAGATGGGGAGCCCTTCCGTGCGCTCCAGCCGACGTGGGCAGTGGACGGATCGGGGATCCTCTACTCGTTTTCGCCCCGCCCGTACCTGCCGGGCGAAAAGAAGCTGGCCCAGCGGTGCATCCTGAGCCACCCGTGCCGCGCGGTGGCCGCGGACCCCAAGGACAGGTGCCTGGCGATGCTGCCGCCCTCGGGCGGAAGCGCGTACTGGAATGTCTGCGAGTCGCGTTCCGGTCACTCCACCACCACCGACATCATCCAGGCTGGTGCGATCAACCGGACGGGGCAATTGCTGTACACCGAGTCCAGTGCTCAAGCTTTGGCTTCGTTGCCGTACGACCTGTGGCTGGCAACCCAGGGCGACCCGCTCAATCGGCGCAGGCTGTGCAGCCAGGTGACAGAGCCCTCTGGGGTCGAAACGATCTGTGGCGTCTTTGACTTCACGGATATCCAGTGGACCGGCACAAACACGTTCGTGGCCGTGACAAAGTCATCGATCACTCAGGGAACCATCACCACCGACTTCGTGACGCTCGCGGCTGTGCCAGGCACGTCGGGCGTCGCCCAGTACTCGCTGGTCGATGGCGCGCGCGCGGCAGTCTTCATTGTTGCCAATCGCGCTGACCACGCGGTGCGCCGGGTCAAGATGGCCGACGGGACCGTGACAGTGGTGGGAACATTGCCGCTGGGGCCCGGCGGAGAGATTCTCGACGTCGGCTGTCATTCTGATGTGTGCGTGGTTCTGGCCAGCGGCGGCGGTACGCCGGGGACATGGAACCTGTGGAAAATGGACCTGGCGACCGGTCACAGCGCCATCGTCCGGACGTTCGACCACCCGATCGCGACCGCCAAGTTGTCGCCAGTGTCAGGAGACGTCGTTGCCCTCGAGGGCGCGAATATCTATCTGCTCACCGGCGTGATACCATGATGCGCTACGTGACGCTTTTCGTCTCGCCTGGTGCTTCGTCCGTGAGTTCCTGCAGGCGGCGCGTCGCTCCGGCCGCGGCATCCGTGCCCGCGTGCCTGCGTGACATGCGACCCAGTTCCGCCTTGAGTCGATCGCGCTGACCCGTCCGATGGTGCAGGTCGATCAGCGCATTGGAAACGATCCAGTCCTGTTGTGACGTGAGCCCCAGTGTGCGGGTCTCCAGATAAACGGCTTCGGCGCCAATCGAGTCTTTGCACTCGGTTTCGAGCAACCGGGCGAGGCGGATCCGGGCGTCAACATTCGTCGGCTCGTCCGCGATGATCGCACGGTAGCAGTCGGCCGCCTCGGCGAAGTGTCCACGAATGACCAGCGCCTCCTGCTCGGAGTATTCCCGTGGCGCTGGCGTTCCCTTGCCGCTGGGGAACAGAATCGCTGACGCGGCCCGCGCGCCGCCCGCCAGTCCCCAGTTGACGCCGAGGATTATCAGCGCCGTTGCAGCCAAGTCGGGAACGATGAACCATAAGAACCGGTTGCCCCAGAAATAGAACTCGATGACGCCGAGCAGGATCAGGACCGGTGGGCCAAGCCGGACGGCAAGCGTCAACAGGAATACATGGTCGGCGGTGTCACCATCGTTTAGGCGCTTCAAGCGTATCTCCGGTTGGGGGGATGCCGCATCCGGCAGAGTACGCAGCGGGTGACATCGGTTCAACTTAGCGCAGGAACACCCGGAGGTTGCAATGAGCCAGCACATTCGCACGCATGTCGCCGTCGCTTCGATCGTCGCGATGGTGATGCTCGGCCCTGGATGCAGTGGAGGCGCGATGGGGTTGTCGGACGGCGAGGTTGCGATCGGCACCTGGGGCGGCGACGACGCCGGCGTGATCGTTGCCGATACGCTGACCCATGTTCATATCGGCTGCACCTATGGCGACGTTCCGGGTCGCGTTGCGGTCGATTCGGGGGGACGGTTCGTGGTGGCGGGGAGTTACACGCTGCACGCCTACCCGGTCGCGGTGGGGCCGACCATGCCGGCGCAATTCAGCGGCGCGGTGAACGGCACGACGCTGACGTTCAGCGTGACCGTCACGGATACCATCGCGCACACAGTCACCACGCTGGGCCCGGCCACGGTCGTGTTGGGCAAGGAGCCCCAGATGGGGCCGTGCCCGATCTGCCGTACGCCGGGGGATCGCGCCAGCGCCCGCCGGCGAGCGATCAGTCGCTAGCGGGCGAGCTGGCTCCAGGCACCGAGTACCCGACTGAGTGCCATCTCGCCATTCTCGGCCACAGCGGTCAAATGCCCCATCTTGCGGCCTTGCCGGGGCTCTCGCTTGCCGTAGAGATGCAGCCGAACGCCCGGAACGGCCATCGCTCTGTCCCAACGCGGTTCGCCGCTGACCCACAGATCGCCGAGGACGTTGACCATCGCGATTGGCGAGAGGGCGTGCGTCTCGCCAAGTGGGAGTCCGGCAAGGCAGCGCACCTGCTGCTCGAATTGGCTGGTGGTGCAGGCATCCAGCGTCCAGTGCCCGCTATTGTGGGGCCGCGGCGCCAGCTCGTTGACCAGTATGTGTCCGCCGTCCGCCACGAAGCACTCGACACCCATT
>JANYLJ010000005.1 GCA_025357945.1 Gemmatimonadota bacterium | reverse complement strand
GCGAACGCGGCGCGCGGGCGCGCTTCGTGGTCGGTGGTCGCGATGGCAAGCGCCAGGGCGGCGCCGAGGAGCCAGGCGGTTTCGGTGACGTGGTTCATCATCGAACCACCGAGAAACACCGTGAATGGTGCGAACCCATAGAGCAGCAGCGCCGCGAGCGCGGTGCCGTCTCGCAGCTCGAGGCGGCGCAACAGCCGGGCGAACAGGAAGACACCGACCGCCGTCGCGGCCGGACCGACCAGCCACTCGGCGTGAAGCAACGTACCGATCGCGAGCATCGCCGGTCCGCCGACCGGGAACTGGCCGTACACCTTGCCGCCCCAGTCGAGCAGGTGCATGGCGCTGGTGAATTCGGGATAGGGGGGTGCCGTGAGCCACAGGTGCCCCGACGCCAGGATCCGCGCCTGATAGAGCGAAATGATCTCGTCGATCAAGAGCGGCTTGGCAGAGAACACGACTCGCGCCACCACGGCGCAGGCGACGAACACCGCCGCCGCGATCAGCGCGTCGGTACCACGCCCCGCGCCCCGCCACCGGCCGGCAATACGCGACCACGCCCCCGAAGGCCAGAGGCGGGGAGCGCCGCGGGAGAGAATCGCCGCCAGCACACCCGCCAGCAACGCGATCGCGCCACCCCAGATCCAGCCCGTCAGTCGCTCGCCATACGCTGGCGCGCTGTGACCACCGGGAATCCAGTTGGCAATCGGCAGCAGGCCGAAGACGAGCAGGATGAGTCCCGCCAGCTGGGCCACCTACTTCGCCTCGATCTCGTCGTAGCGGGACAACTTCCGGTACAGCGTACTCGGATCGATGCCAAGGGCCTCGGCAGCCCGGGTCTTGTTGCCACCCTCCGCCTGCAATACGAACATGATGTAGGCGCGCTCTATCAGGTCGAGCTGTGGGTTCGGCTGCGCCCGTTCTGCGACGAGGGGTTCCTTTTTCTGGCGCGTAATGCGCTCAGGGAGGTGCTGCGGCTCGATCAGCGAACCCTTGGTCAGCACGGTCGAATGCTCCAGCGCGTTCTGTAACTCGCGGACGTTACCGGGCCACTCGTAGACCATCACCGCGTCGAGCGCCTCGGCCGAGAGCGCCTTGACCGCCATACCGCGCTCGGCCGCCATTTCCGTGAGGAAGTGGTCGATCAGGAGCAGGAGATCATCGCGGCGATCGCGCAGTGGCGGGAGATCCATGGCGAGCACGTTGAGGCGGTAATAGAGGTCGGAGCGGAAGTTGCCGCGGCGGACTTCCTCCTCGAGTTCGCGATTGGTGGCGGCAATGATGCGCACATCCACCGGCAGCGCTTCCGTGGCGCCGACCGGAATCACCTCGCGCTGCTGCAGCACCCGCAACAGCTTCACCTGCAGCGAGGGCGGCATCTCGCCCACCTCGTCGAGAAAGAACGTGCCGCCGCGCGCCGCGGCGAACAGTCCCTGCTTGTCGCGCACCGCACCGGTAAACGATCCCTTCACGTGGCCGAAGAGCTCGCTTTCGAGCAGCGTTTCCGGCAGCGCGCCGCAGTTGATCGACAGGAACGGCCCTTCGGCGCGCAGCGATGCGTCGTGGATGTAGCGCGCCAGGACTTCCTTGCCGGTACCGCTCTCGCCGCCGAGCAGCACGGTCGAGCCGGTCGGCGCGACGATATCGGCGAGCCGGAGCACGTCGAGGAAGCGGCGCGACTTGCCAATCGGGCGCGTGACCACCGGGCGCGGCCCGCCACCGGTGCGGCGGATCTCCTGCTTGAGCTGCTTGTTTTCGACCCGGATCTGGCGGAACTCGCAGGCGCGCCGCAGGATCGCCAGCAGTTCGTCGTTGGCGAACGGCTTCTGCAGGTAGTAGAAGGCGCCGGCATTGACCGCCTGGATCGCGCTCTGCAGCGAGGCCTGGGCGGTCATCAGCAACACCGGGGTGAGCGGATCGGTCTCCTTGACGGCCTGGAGGATGTCGAGCCCGGTCACCTGCGGCATGCGCACGTCGGTCAGCACGATGTCAGGCGCGTTCGCCCGGATGGCATCGAGGCCGGCCTTGCCGCCTTGCGCCGTGGTGACCTCGAAGCCCTCCTTCTTGAGCAGGATGCGTAACGTGTCGAGGATGCCGGATTCGTCGTCGATCACCAACACCGAAGGCTGCTGGCTCATGCCCTGTCCTCCCTGTTCCAGGTCGCCGGAAGAAAAATCGAGAAGGTCGTTCCCTCGCCCTGCGCCGTGTCGACCAGGATCACGCCGCGGTGCGCCGCCACGGCCCGCTGCACGATCGCAAGACCGAGCCCGGTGCCGCCCTGCCTGCCACTCACAAAAGGTTCGAACAAGCGCTCACGCACCGTGTCGGGAATACCGGGCCCGTTGTCGCGCACCGCGAGCTTCACCGGCCGCTCGACCGTGCCCCCGGGCCCTTCACCCGGGGCCGCGAGCCCGACGGTGACATCAATCCGGCCGCAGCCATCGAGCGCCTGCGCCGCGTTGAGCAGCAGGTTGCTGACCAGACGATTCATCAGGTCGCTATCGGCATCAAGCGCGATCGACTCGCCCACCACCGAAATTTCGACGGCATGTGCCGCCGGGTGCTCGGCCACAATCCGGACGGCATCGCGCACCAGCGCCGCGAGGTCGAGCCGCTCGAACTTGGTGGCTCGCACGCGGGAGAAGTCGAGGAACTCGCTCAGCAGGCGGTTGAGCCGTTCACTCTCCCGCATGACCAGCCGGGCAAGTGTCTGGTCGTCTTCGTCCTCGCCGACCGATCGCGCCAGCTGCTCGACCGCGCTCCGAATGGCGGCCAGCGGGTTGCGAATCTCGTGCGCCAGCGACGCGCTCAGCGCCGCCACCGCCTCCAGTCGCTCGGCCCGCAGCCGAAACTCCTGCAATCGCTTCAGGTCGGAGATGTCGGTAAATATTGCCGTGACGAGCCGCCGATCGCTCCCCGGACGCTTGAACGTCGTCGTGCTCAGGCCGACGGGAAAGAGCGATCCATCGGCACGGCGCACCTGCGCCTCGGCGCGGGCCACCCGGGCACCGTCGGCAATGCCACGGGTAATCGCGTCGTAGAGTTCGCGCGATCTCGCCCGCAACGACTCGAGCACCGGCTGGCCCGGGACGAAAGACGCGGCGTCGGCACCAAGGATCAGACGACCACACGGATTGATGTAGCCGAGGCGACCATCGCCGTCGACGCTCAGAACACCCGACTGGATGCTGCCGAGGATCTCGTCCGCCTCCAGCCGTGCCTGAAAGAGTGCGGCCGCCAGGACGCTCTGTTCGCGGGACGCATCGGTGAGCCGGTTACCGAGGACCGCGATCAGCGCGCCGACAAACGCGATCACGCCCACCTGGTACCAGAATCGCGCGTCGGGCGTCGCCGACGACGAAAGCAGCGTAATCGCCATGTAGCAGGAACAGGCCAGGGCAACGACGAGCAGCCCGCGGCCAACCGGCAACAGGAGCGCGTAGATGGTGACCAACAGGACGTAGAGTGCGGCGACCGGCGTGGCAGCCGTCGCGGTCTGGAAGGCCACCAACGTCGTGACCACGACGACGTCCACGGCCGCCTGCAACAGCAGTGCGCTCGGCCCCGGCACGCCGGTCGGCTGGCGAATGCGCCACACCAGCCACGCCGTCGCGATCAGCGCCGCGAGGGCCACCGCCGCCATCGATCCGGCCGCCGCGTCGACGTCGCCCTGCCGGTGGCCCAGTTCCCGACCGAGCACGAGTGCCACCAGAAACACGCGGGCGACGAGAATCCCGGCCAGGAGTGCCCGCGGCCCCGGAACGGCGAGCCGTGCAAGCCCCTTCGGCATCGCCGGCGACGCTACCGCATCGACCGGGAACTCGCCGCTGCGAGGGTCGCTTGGATCGAGAGGGAGTGGCGTGAGAGTCAAGACCTGAAATATGGCCTACGAGGAGAGACGAGAGAAGAGAGACGAGAGACGAGCGGCGGACTATTTTCCCGTGGAAGGAGAGCATTCAAACGACGATGACCAATCAGAAAGTCCGGCTCGACAAGTGGCTCTGGGCGGCGCGTTTCTTCAAGACCCGCTCCGCCGCCACCGACGCCGTCCACGGCGGCAAGGTCGACGTCAACGGTGAGGGCGCCAAGCCGGCGCGACCGGTGCAGCCGGGCGACACGATCCGGATCCGGCTCGCGCCCTACGAATACATCGTCGTGGTGACCGGCCTGGCCGACCGCCGTGGTTCCGCCGCGATAGCGGCCGGGTTGTACCAGGAGACGGCTGCTTCGCGTGCCGCGCGCGAACGGCTGCACGAGCAATTGCGGCTGGCGCCCAACCTGGAGTTCACTGCCGGGAAGCCGACAAAAAAGGACCGGCGCGCATTTGAGAAGTTCCGGGGGAAACGCTGAGCCCGGTGTCATCCTGAGCGGAGCGACGGCAACGCCGTCGCGCAGTCGAAGGACCTCGGACCTGCGCAGCAAGATGCGCCGTGCCGCATCGGCGTGGCACCGGCGACGAGCGGGATCAGCGGTAAGGTGCCGTGCAGATACGCCTTACCGAGGACGTCCGATGGCGTCAAGATCGTATTGGATCTATATCATCGCGAGTCAGACACGGGTTCTGTACGTCGGCGTTACCAACGACTTGGTGCGGCGCATCGATAGCCATCGAAGGGGGGAATTCCCGGGATTTTCGCGGAAGTATCGCGTGCGCCGCCTCGTCTACTACGAGCTGGCGCCTAGCGCCCAGGCGGCAATCGCGCGCGAAAAGCAGTTGAAAGGCTGGCGGCGATCGAAAAAAGTCGCGCTGATTGAGGGTTCCAACCGGACGTGGGCGGACCTGTGGGATTCGATCGAGGTGCTCGCGCTGCGTGGGTGAGGCAGGGCAACCTTGCGACTGCGTGCCGAGCGATCATCGGCGTGTCATGCCGAGGTCCTTCGACTCCGGCGCTACGCGCCTTCGCTCAGAATGACAAACGCCAGCAACTCCATGGACCGGCGATGCGCCAACGTGCCACGCCGAGGTCCTTCGACTCCGGCGCTACGCGCCTTCGCTCAGGATGACAAACGCCAGCAACTCCATGGGCCGGCGATGCGCCAACGTGCCATGCCGAGGTCCTTCGACTCCGGCGCTACGCGCCTTCGCTCAGGATGACAAACGCCAGCGCGCGTTCGCTCAGGATGACAAACGCCAGCAACTCCATGGGCCGGCGATGCGCCAACGTGCCACGCCGAGGTCCTTCGACTCCGGCGCTGCGCGCCTCCGCTCAGGATGATGCTCTCTCTCCTCTCTCGTCTCTCGTCTCTCGTCTCTCCTCTCTCGTCTCTCGTCAAAGCCCGCCAAACCACGGATATCCCTGATCCTCCCAGTAGCCGCCCGGCTTCTTGTCGGTGAACGTCACCCGGGTCAGGTACTTCGTCAGCTTGTAGCCCAGCTTGATCGGTGAGTAGAGGCGCAGCGGCGCGCCGTGCTCGGCGGTGATCGGCTTTCCCTCGAACGCGTCGGCGAGCATCGTCTGCGGATGCATGGCACTCGCGATGTCCCAGCCATTCATGTAGCCATCATCGAAGGAGTCGAACTGCACGTACTGCGCGGCGGGGAGCGGTTCCACCAGTGCCGCGATCGTGGTGAACGGGACACCGTGCCACGACTTCACCACCGACCACCCCTCGACGCAGTGATGGGTCACCGTGTAACCCAGGTGCGGGAGTGCGGCGAGCATCGGCGGGGTGAACTGCGTCGGCTTCTGCACCATGCCGCCCACCTCGAGGTGCCAGGCCGAGGGATCGGCGAGGATCGGCATCGCCGGCTTGGAGATGAAGTAGGATGGCATCTCACCGCGGGCGATCTGTTGCTCGTACGCGCGGCCGTGTCGCAGCGACAGCAAACCTTCGCCGAGCTTGTTGTTGGCCGCGATCACCTTGTCGAACACCGGCTGCAGGTGCTTGCCGCCATCCCAGCCACACGCCGCGAGGGCGATCGGCAGCGCCGGTGCGGCGATCCGCAGGAAATCCCGACGCGCGATGATGCGGGGCGAATCACTCATGGCTGGCAAACCTCCCCCGATAGCGCCCGGTGATGATGGCGCGGAGCGAAGCCGGATCGGCGACAAACACCATCACCACGTGCGCCACGATGAATGCCGTGAAGGTCCACACGGTGACGAAGTGCCAGTATCTCGCCCACTCGTAGCCGCCGAACAGCGTGGTGAGGAACGAGAGTTGAATCGGCTTCGCGATGGCGAAGCCCGTCAGGATAGCAATCACTGCGAGCACGAGGGCGAAGGTGTAGGCGCTCCTCTGCAGCGGATTGTGCTTCCCCTGCGGCGGGTGATCGGGGCGCAGCCGCAAGTAGTATCGCGTCATCTGCCATGCGCCGGGAATATCACGCGGACGAAAGAGCAACGCGCGCCACTCGCCGGAGAAGAGCAGGAAGAGCACGTAGGCGACGCCGGTCAGGACGAACGGCCAGGCGAGGGTGAAGTGCCAGCGCAAACCGCCGGCGAGCCAGCCGCCCAGCTTGACCGGGCCCGGGATCGCCAGCCGGCTCCCGTCGAACGGATTGGGCACGTTGAACGTGTCGCCGTGGTATCCGATATGGGCGTACGCGGCGTAGATCTGCAGGCCGCTTGCGATCATGCCCGCGAGGAAGACCGCGTTGAGCCAATGGGTAATGCGGACGAGCGGGCGATGGCGCAACACGGCTGCCCCGGGCTCGACGGCCGGCGTCGGCGCGGTGACGCCGGTGTCCGTGGGAATACTCGTCATCGGTGGCTCCTGGGCGTCCGGGAATCTAGCGAATCAGTCCTTCTCCAGCGCCGCCTCGGCCGCTTCCCATGCCGTGAATGCGGCATCGCGGGCACGCCGCGCGGCGTCGCGCGCCGCGGTCGCCACACGGGCGGCGTGCTTCGCATCGGGTTGCAGGTAGCGGGCGGGATCGGCCAGCTCCTGCTCCAGTCGCGCCAACGCGGCGTCGCGACGCGCCACCTCGCGTTCGGCCTCGTCGCGCGCCCGCTCGGCAGTGCGCCGCAGTGACGCATCCGACCGACCCTTGGCACGATCCGGCTTTTCGGCCGCGCGCGCGGCCGCGCGGGCCGCCGCGTGCACCTCGCGCTTGCCGGCGACATCAAGCTCCCAGTCGGCGAATCCACCGGGATAGTCGGTCAGCTTGGCGTGCTCCAGCGACCAGATCCGGGTGGCCAACGTGGTGAGTAGCGCCCGGTCGTGGGTCACCAGCACGACGGTTCCCTCATAGTTCTCCAGGGCGTCTTCCAGCGCCTCGATCGATTCCACGTCGAGGTGGTTGGTCGGCTCGTCGAACACCAGCAGGTTCGCGTCGGTCAGCATCATCAGCGCGAGTGCGACGCGCGCGCGTTCGCCGCCGGACAGCGAGCCGGCGCGACGCTGCACCTCGCTGCCAGAGAAATCGAACCGGCCGAGATGCCCCTGAATCTGGCCGCGATTCCACATCGGCCGCCGAACTGCGATCAGGTCGTAGAGCGTCGCGGTCGGATCCACGTCACCGAGATCCTGGCGGTAGTAGGCAACGGTGATCGAAGGCATCAGGCGGAGCTGGCCACCATCCGGGGCGCGCTCGCCGATCAGCGTCTTGAGCAACGTCGATTTGCCGGTCCCGTTCGGTCCGATCAATCCGACAATGTCTTCGCGACGGACCACGCCGGACCACGGCTTGAGCAACTGGCGCGCCCCGATGTGCACTTCGAGCTTCTCGGTCACCAGCACCTGGTCGCCGCCGCGCTCGCCCGCGGAGAATGCCACTGCCATCGCCCCGTCCGCACCCGGCGGCGGTGACAGCCGGGGCATCCGCTCCAGCCGCCGCCGCCGCCCGCGGGCCTGGGTGGATTTCTGTCCGGCAATGTTGCGGCGGACGAAGTCCTCTTCGGCAGCGTACTTCGCATCGGCCTTCTTCGCCGCACGAGCCTGCGCCATCCGTCGCTCAGCGCGCTGCGCGATGAAGCGCTGGTAGTTCCCTTCGTACGCATTGGCGGTGCCCGCTTCAAAATGCAGGACGTGATCGACTACCGCGTCGAGGAAAGCGCGATCATGCGAGATCAGCAGCACCGCCTCATCGAGATCGTGGAGATAGCCCTCGAGCCAGCGGGCGGTGGCCAGATCGAGGTGATTGGTGGGTTCGTCGAGGATCAGGAGATCGGCGGGCGCCGCGAGCTGACCGGCAAGCGCGAGCCGGCCCCGCTCGCCGCCCGACAAGGTGATCGCCTCGCGCGTGCGTGCCTCGACCGGATCGAACCCCAGGCCGGCGAGCACCGCGTCGACGCGCGCCGACGCTGCATAGCCGCCGGCATGTTCGAATCGCTCGAGGTCGTGGGAATAACGATCGAGCATTTCTGGCGTCGCCTGATCGCCGGCGTCGCCGATGGCGTGGGCCTGGGCCGCCAGGTCGTGCTCCAGCTGCAGCAACTCGGCGAACCCGCGCGCGGCGGCGTCCCACACGGTGACCGCGCCACCCAGGTCGCGATACTGGTCCATCACGGCGACCCGCATCCCCGACGCGCGCGCGATGACGCCGCGATCCGGTTGCCGATCGCCCGTGATCAGCTGCATCAGGGTGGTCTTGCCGGTGCCGTTCCTACCGATCACGCCCCAGCGTTCACCGCGTTCGATCTGGAAGGAGATGCCGGAGAAGAGGGTGTCGGCGCCGAAGATGACGGCGAGTTCGCTGCACGAGATCAAGGCCATGAGGGCGACAAAGCTAACCCATCGCCGATCATGGCCATCGACTAGTGGCTGCTGATCGTGTCCCTTTTGGGAGCCGATCCATGGATGTTCACCCGGGTCTTGCCATTCGCGTCGGTGACCTTGATCGACCCGCCATCGCTGTCACCGCTGATCTGGACGATCGGCCGGCCGTTCGAATCGCGAATCACCAACGATCCACCGCTGGAGTCGTCCGATATGCGCACGATTTCCCTGCCATTCACGGAAATCGAAAAGTTGCCATCCGCCGCCTGGATATCAACGTCACCCGAGTCGTTCCCGCCGGTGCCACGGTAGGCGTGCAGCTGCAGATCCGATTCGCGATCGCCGGACACGTACAAGGTGACCTGCTTGCCGTCGGGCAACAGCGCGACGTGACCGAACCGCACCAGGCGAAGCCGCGCAGAGTCCTTGGCCGAGGTGCAGAGAAACCGCGTCCGCCGGCCAAACGGCTCGGCGTTCACGACCCGGAGGGCGCATCCTGGCGCCTGCAGCGCCGCCGCATCGCCGGTGAGCTTGACCGTCAATACTGTTGAATCGACCCGGCCCGGCGTCGCGCGCATGAACTGCAGTCGCTGGATGTCGCCGACCTGCTCGCCGTCGACGCGGAAGTTGGCGTGGATCAACCCGAGCGAGGCGGGGAAGTTGTTTTCGACGAACATCGTTCCCCGCTTGACGCCGCGGGCGACCAGCATCCCCACCGCAAAAATCGCCAACATCACGACGAAGATCCGGGCCCAGTATCTCGGTGTCATGGTCGTGCTCCTGACTGAGTGTCCTGATTGAACTGCCTGGCCGGATCGAACAAGTGGTGCACGGCGGACTGTTTCAATAGTAAACGTACGATACGACCCAAAGGTTTCAGGCTCCCGGGATAACTTTCCGGGGTGCCGAGACCGCTGAAAGACCTGCGTTGGGACAACTCGTTCGCCCGCCTGCCGGAGACCTTTTACCAGCGGGTCGGCCCCACGCCGCTCCCCAATCTCTCGCTGGTAGCGTTCAACCCTGATGCGGCCGCCCTGTTGGATCTGGACCCCGCCGACGGCGCGCGCCCGGACTTTCTGGCCGCCTTGAACGGCGATCTGGTCATCCCGGGGAGCCAGCCATTGGCGACGATCTACGCCGGGCACCAGTTCGGGGTCTGGGTGCCCGAGCTGGGCGACGGCCGGGCGATCCTTCTTGGCGAGGTGATCGGCCGCCAGCACCAACGCTGGGACGTTCAGCTCAAGGGTGGCGGACCGACGCGATTCTCGCGCATGGGTGACGGCCGCGCGGTACTCCGCTCGACCATTCGCGAATACCTCGCCGGCGAGGCGATGCACGGCCTGGGCATCCCGACCACGCGGGCGCTGGCGATCGTGGGCAGCGACGCGCCGGTGTACCGCGAGCAGGCCGAAACCGCTGCATTGCTCGTGCGCTTGGCCCCGACACACGTCCGGTTCGGCAGCTTCGAACTCTTCGCATCACGTGGCATGACCGATGCCGTCACCCAGCTCGCCGATTACGTGATCGACATGCATTTCGCCCACCTGCTGACGCTCGCCGCACCAGCGCGTTACGCCGCGTGGTATCGCGAGGTGATCGACCGGACCGCACGCCTGATGGCCGCGTGGACGGCGACCGGGTTTGCCCACGGCGTGATGAATACCGACAACATGTCGATCCTCGGGCTCACGCTCGACTATGGGCCGTACGGCTGGATGGACGCCTACGACCGCGGCTTCATCCCGAATCACTCCGACGCCAGCGGGCGGTACGCCTTCGACCAACAGCCGCAGGTCGGGTTGTGGAATTGCGCCCGCTTGGGCGAAGCACTGCATTCGCTCGTCAGCGAGGACGATGCGGTCGCGGCGCTGGCATCGTACCGCGCCACGTTCGAGCTCGAGATGGACCGGTTGATGCGCGCGAAGCTCGGGCTCGCCACTGCCGAACCGACCGACGGGGCACTCGTGGCTGAGCTTTTGGGCGTGCTGCATGACGGCCGGGTGGACTACACCCGATTTTTTCGGTCGTTGTCCCGGTATGCCACGAACAACGCCATCGCCCTCCACGCGCAGGTCGCCGACGCCGACCGCCTGAACGGGTGGCTCGCGCGCTACGACCAGCGGCTGCTTCGCGAAGGATCCATTGACGCGTCACGCCACGAGCGCATGCTGCGCGCGAACCCCAAGTTTGTGCTGCGAAACTGGCTGGCACAGGAAGCGATCGCCGACGCCGAGACAGGAAACTACGAGCGGATCGAGAAACTGCGGGTGCTGCTGAAAACGCCTTTTGACGAACATCCGGACGACGATCGCTATGCCGCCAAGCCGCCGGAGTGGGCGCAGGAGATTGCGGTGAGTTGTAGCTCGTAACAGGGGAGGGACGAGAGACGAGAGACGGGAGACGAGAAAAGCCTGCGCCCTGACGTCGTCGACGTGAGTAGATTTAACGTCTCTCGTCTCTCGTCTCTCGTCTCTCGTCTCTCGTCTCTCGTCTCTCGTCTCTCGTCTCTCGTCTCTCGTCTCTCGTCTCTCGTCTCTCGTCTCTCGTCTCTCGTCTCTCGTCTCTCGTCTCTC